>JASJAU010000015.1 GCA_030066855.1 Paracoccaceae bacterium
CCATGGGTCGCTTTTTCCTTTGAGCCCTTGCTGTCGGGCCGCGATATTGAAGCGCTAGAGATTTGCCCGCTTCCCAAACGAAGCCCGTGTTCGCGACAGGCATTCTGAGCGTCCGTTTTGGGCTCGGAGCGGTCAGTCAGCTGCTCCGGCAGGGCACTGAGAGAGCCTGAAAATCGCGCGCCAGTCGAAGTTCGGCATGATCCCATGTTCTTGGAGCCAAAGGGCCTGGAGCGAGTAAGCCTCCCATTCGGGCGCGCCGGGGCATGGCCAGTCACGGTTGTCGAGTTGCACGGCATGAATGAGTTCGTGGAGTAGAACCGAGAGGTCCTCGGGCTTTTCTTTGGTCCAAGGCCGCACAAGATACACTCGCCGTCTCGAAGGGTCATACGCCGCAGAAAGGATCTCATCCACTAGCAGCTCTTCTGCTTCGTATTCGATAAGATCTCCTATTTCGCAGAACTCTATCGCGGGCGGATCGCTGTAGGCCGATCTGAGGTCGTAATCAGTGTGCAGAGCGATCCATCCGATCAATTCGACCAAATCGGAATGAGTGACCGCGGGTTGAACCTGTGATCCATCGTTTGCGCACTCCGCTTCCGAGATGTCTGCCGAAGCGGTCGTCGCTGACAGCAGGCTGCTCAAACCAAAGACCAGAACCAACGCGCCCGTTCGCATGTTTCTGCCGCCTCCACGGAGGGGGTTATACGGCTCAAAGAACAGCCGGACTGTCAACAGCGTTATGAAGCTAATGCCTTTCACACTGGGGTCAGATCGAACGTCCGCATTGGGCCCATAGGAAACATCCGCCAGAATGAGTCAGATGCTCTTCGATCAATAGATCCTTCTCGATGCTGATGAAGGCGTGCTTGGGAATGCTTGGCTGTTCGAACAGGGAAAGAACAGCCTAGATGGGCATGAAATACCCAAAAACCAGTGGTTCAAGTCGGTTGGATTGGTGGAGCCAAGGGGAGTCGAACCCCTGACCTCTTGCATGCCATGCAAGCGCTCTCCCAACTGAGCTATGGCCCCATCCGAGCGCGGGCCTTGGCCCGCGGGGGTGAGTTAATGGCTGCGCGGGCGCGCTGCAAGGAAAAAATCCCGGCCGCCCGGAGCGATCATTCGTCGTCTTCGGCGGCGACGTCGGCAATTTCGTCGAGCGAGACGTCGTCGTTGTCGTCCTCTTCGAGGACGTCATCGCCGAGATCGACATCGCTGTCGTCGTCCTCTTCCAGGATCACGTCCTCGTCGTCGACCACGTTCTCGTCCGGCTTGCTTTGCGCATCGGCCTTGTCGGCGACCATCACCCGGCTGGCCTTGCCGGTTTCGAGGTTCACGACCTCGCCCGTATAAGGGCTGACGATCGGATTGGCGTTCAGGTCATAGAACCGGCGGCCCGTGGTCGGGCAAACGCGCTTTGTTCCCCATTCTTCCTTGGGCATGGGCTTCCTTTTGTGCTCGGGTCTCGTGAATTGCCGCGCCACCTGCCACATCTCCCGAACCCTGTCAAAGCCTTTCAGGAAGGCTTGCGGCGCTTGGCCAAGGGGCTATCGTCAGACGAGAGGCAATGCTGGCAGAGGCAGGGATATGGGGCGGATCACCGTTCCGGGCAACCCCCCGATTGATGTGACGACCCGGCGGAGCGCCCGGGCGCGGCGGATGTCGCTGCGCGTGTCGCGTCTGGACGGGCGCGTGACGCTGACGCTGCCCCGTTGGGCCAGCGATCGCGAGGGGCGCGAGTTTCTTGACAAACAAGCCGATTGGATCACGCGGGCGCAGGCTGAAGGGCTCGAGCCGGTGATCGTCGGAGACGGCGTCTTGCTGCCTGTTGAGGGTGAGATTCTGCGCGTCACGGCGAGCCGGGCGAGGGGCGCGCGTCGAAGCGATGGCGTCCTTGAAGCGCCGTCGCGGGCGACCGGTCTGGCTCTGCGGGTCTGGCTGATCGAACTGGCGCGGGACCGCATTGCCGAAGCTGCGGACAAACATGCTGCCACTTTGGGCGTGAGCTACGGCCGGCTGACGCTTCGGGACACTCGGTCGCGCTGGGGATCGTGCTCGGCCGAGGGGAACCTTATGCTGTCCTGGCGGCTGATCTTCGCGCCGCCAGAGATACTCGACTATGTCGTGGCGCATGAAGTGGCGCATCTGATTGAGATGAACCACAGCGCCGCCTTCTGGGCGCGCGTGGCGGAGATTTGTCCTGAATATCAGGCGCCGCGAAAGTGGCTTCGGAGCGAGGGGCATGCTCTGCATCGCTACCGCTTCGATTGACCTGCGGACGTTTTCCGTGATCACATCCTGCCCATGCTGAGCCGCTCGAACGACCCGCCCGCAGCCGCCCATGATCGGGTTTACCGCACATTGAGGACGCGAATCATGCATGGCGAGGTCGATCCCGGTGTTGCGATGACGCTCCGAGGTATCGGCAAGGAATTCGAGGTATCAATGACTCCGGCGCGGGAGGCAGTGCGCCGGCTGGTTGCCGAGGGCGCGCTGACGCTGTCGCCATCGGGACGCGTATCAACGCCGGAACTGTCGAACGAGAGGATCGAAGAGCTTGCCGCGCTCCGCGCCCTCATCGAGACCGAACTGGCGAGCCGGGCGCTGCCCCGCGCTCATCTGGCGCTGATCGACAGGCTGCAGACGATAAACGGGACGATCGCCGAGGCGATCGCAAAAGAGGACGCGGTCGCCTACATCCGCGCGAACCTGGAGTTCCACCGCACGCTCTACCTGCGCGCCCAGGCGCCGGCGATGCTGGCGATGGCGGAAACGGTCTGGCTCCAGCTCGGCCCGACCATGCGGAAGCTCTACGGGCGTTTGCGGCGGACCGAGGTGCCGAAGAACCATCGGTTGATCCTGGCCGCGCTTCGGGCGGGGGACGAGCCGGGGCTGCGGCTGGCGGTGCGCTCGGACGTCACCCAGGGGCTGAGTATGCTGGCGTCCTGACCCCGGTTCAGGTTTTCTGATGCGAAGCATCACCAGTTCTCGATTGACGCCTCGCACAGGGTAACGGCATCTGGGCGCATGGAACGCAGCGCTCCCCTCATCACGCCAGTGCTTCTGGTCGGCTGTTTCATCCTGATAATCAGCTTCGGGGTCCGGGCGACGTTCGGCGTGTTCCAGATTCCCATCGCGGATGAATTCGGCTGGGCGCGGGCGGAGTTTTCGCTCGCGATCGCGGTTCAGAACCTCGCCTGGGGGATCGGGCAGCCGATCTTCGGTGCGCTTGCCGATCGGATCGGGGACCGGAAGGCAATCGTTCTGGGCGCAATCCTTTACGCCATCGGCCTCGTCGGCACGGCCTTCGTGACATCGCCGTTCGCGATGCAGAGCCTTGAGGTGCTTGTGGGCTTCGGGATCGCGGGAACGGGTTTTGGCGTGATCCTTGCGGTGGTCGGGCGGGCAGCCTCGGACGAGAACCGGTCGATGGCGATGGCGATCACCGCCGCCGCCGGCTCGGTCGGGCAGATCGTCGGCCCGCCGGCGGCGGAGTGGCTGCTTGGCGTTATGCCCTGGCAGACGGTTTTTGTGGTCTTCGCCACGATTGTTATCGGCTCGCTTTTCTCGCTACCCTTCATGCGGGCGCCGGTCGCGCCAAAGTCCGAGCTGGAGGAGAGCCTGGGGCCAGTCGTGCGGCGGGCGTTCCGCGATCCCTCCTACCTCCTAGTCTTCATGGGTTTTTTCGCCTGCGGCTATCAGATCGCCTTTGTCACCGCGCACTTCCCCGCCCTCGTGACCGAGATGTGCGGGCCGATCGAGGCGGGGAGCTTCCTGCATTCGATGGGCATCACGACGACCTCGGCGCTCGGCGCGATTTCGATCTCGCTGATCGGGCTGGCCAATATCGCGGGCACGTTGGCTGCAGGGTGGGCCGGGAAGAAATACCAGAAGAAGAACATCCTGGCGGGCATATACTTTGGCCGTACAATCATCGCCGCGGCCTTCTTCCTGACGCCGATCACACCGGGGACAGTTCTGCTGTTCTCTGTCAGCATGGGCGCGCTTTGGCTGGCGACGGTGCCTTTGACCAGCGGACTTGTCGCGCACCTGTTCGGCTTGCGCCACATGGCGACGCTCTATGGGTTTGTGTTCTTCAGTCACCAGCTCGGATCATTCATCGGCGTCTGGCTGGGCGGGCGGATGTACGATCTGACGGGGGACTACACGCTGGTCTGGTGGATCGGTGTAGGCGTCGGCCTGTTCAGCGCGATCGTTCATCTGCCGATCCGCGAGAGGCGTCCGGACCTGCCTCAGGCGGCTTAAAGACGCCGCTTGGGCAGCGATGTTCATGCGGGCAGGTCTTCCCGCGTCAGCAGCCCCTCCGCCACAAGCCGCTCGCCCCATCCGTTTGGCCCCTCGAACAGGTGAGTCCGCCAGCCTCGCGCTTTGGCGGCGTTGATGTTCGGCGCGCTGTCGTCCGTGTAGAGAAGCCGGTCCGGTGGCGTGCCGGTGCCGTTCTCAAGGAGCTCGTAGATTTCGGGGTAAGGCTTGATCACCTTGAGCTCGCCGGAAATGAACTCCTGATCGAACTCGTTCAGAACAGGGTAGGCGGCCTTGGCGATCTCCATAGTGTTCCACCCGAAGTTGGTCAGCGACACCACGCGAACGCCCCGGCGTTTCAGGGCGCGAAGAAGATGCGCGGAGGCGGGGATGTCCGGGCTGCACATTTTGATCCAGTCATCGTGCCAACGCCGGATCTCGTCGCCCCAATGGGGGTATTTCTCCGCATGGGCGTAGGCCGCGTCACGGGAATGCAGACCTCTGTCGATCTCGATGTTCATCCGGTGAAGATCGGCTTCCGCGAAGAGTGCCTTTCTGCGCTCCTCTCCAATCATGCTGTCGAAATGCGCTTCGGGGCGCCATTGCACGAGCACCATGCCGATGTCCCAGACGACGGTTTCGATCATTAGCTGGTCCTCACATGGGCCGGTTGGGATCTTGGCGGAGTTTGCGGCTTGCGACGGCCTCGCGCCAGACCAGAAAAACACCGGAGAGCATGATCAGCGCGATGCCGGCCCAGGCGACGGCGTCGGGCCATTCTCCGAACACGGTTAGGCCCCAGAACACTGCCATGGGCATGGCGACATATTCGAAAGGAGCGACAAGCGCGGCCTCAGAGCGTCGATAGGCCTCGCTGATGGTGAAACCGCCGATCGAGCTGGTGACGCCAAGCGCCGCCATGAGCAGGAAATCCGTCGCAGGTGGCCAGATCCAGGCGCGGAACAGAAACTCCATGGAGGGGTGGTCGAACGTCTCGAACTGGCCGTTGCCGAGCGCCAGGCCCGCCGTCCCCGAGACGGCGAGAAAGGTGCATTGAATGTAGAACGCCATTGCCGTGGCGTTTTCGGTCCCGCCGATCTTGCGGGTCAGTATGTGAAGCGCCGCGTAGCCGCAGGCGGCAGCCAGCGGCAGTAGCGCGGCGGTCTGGAAGGCGTCGGTGCCGGGGCGCAGGACGACGAGCACGCCGATGAGGCCGACGGCGATGGCGACCCAGCGGCGCGGGCCGACGGTTTCACCAAGAAAGACGATGGAGGCGACCGAGATAAGCAGGGGGCTGATGAAGAAGATCGCAACGGCTTCGGCCAACGGCAGCGCGGCGAGGCCAAGAAAGAAGCAGAAGTTGGCGAAGACGACGCGGAGGCCGCGCGCGATGTGAAGCGGCAGGCGCTTTGTCTTCAGCATGGCGTGCGAGCCGGTAAGCGGCACCAAAATGGCGAGGATGAATACCAGCCCGACGGTCGATCGGATGAAAATGAGCTGGTAGAGCGGGTATCCGCCCGAGAGGAACTTCACGATCACGTCGTTGGCTGAAAAGCAGACCGTCGCGGCCGTCGCCCAGATCGCGCCGAGGGCGGTGGCGCGGCCGGCCGAGGCCTCGGTCATGGTTTCGGTTCGCGGGCGGCGGCGGTTAGCGCACGGTCGAGCGCGTCGCGAAAGCGCGAGCGGTCGGCCCTAGAGAACGCCTTCCCGCCGCCTTGCCGGAAGGGGTCTGCGGCGCGGAGGTCGGCCATCAGGTCGCGGGTGGCGAGCGCGTTGCCGACATTCGCGGCCGTCAGCGCCTCACCATTCGGCTTGAGCACGCGCGCACCCGCCTCCACTGCGCGGGCGGCCAAGGGGATGTCGTTGGTGACGACGACATCGCCGGGAGCGGCATTCTCGGCGATCCATTTGTCCGCCTCATCGGGACCTTCGGCGACAAAGACGCTTTCGATCAAAGGGTTGGGCGAGGGGCGGATGCCGCCGTTAGAGACCATTTTCACCGGGATGCCGCGTCGGGTGGCGACCGCTTCGACCTCGGCTTTCACCGGGCAGGCGTCGGCATCGACTAGGATCATCGCCAGAGCGCTTCCGCGTGGAAGTCGACGTGATCGGCAATGAAGGTCGAGACGAAGAAGTAGCTGTGGTCGTAACCTTTTTGCAGCCGCAAGGTCGCTTCCGTCCGGCGGGTGGCGAGCGCTTCGGCAAGCTCCTCGGTCTTCAGGTAGTCGCCGAACTGATCGTCTGTGCCTGTGTCGATGAGGATCGGCGCGTCCAGCGCGCCGGCTTTGACCAGATTGGTTGCGTCATGCGCATCGCCGGCCTCGATCGAGCCTAGGTAGGCTTCGAACTGCTTCCGCCCCCAATCCGAGTTCGTCGGATTGCAGATCGGCGCGAAAGCCGAGACGGAGCGGAAGCGGCCCGGCGATTTGGCGGCCAGCGTCAAGGCGCCGTGGCCGCCCATCGAATGGCCGGTGATGCCCTGGCGACCGGGATCGAGCGGAAAGCCGTCAAAAAGGAGCTCCGTAAGGTCCGAAAGAACGTAGCTCTCCATCCTGAAATGCGGGGCCCAGGGCGCTTCGGTCGCGTCGACGTAGAACCCCGCGCCCTGACCCAGGTCGTAGGCTTCGTCATCGGCGACGCCCTTGCCGCGCGGCGAGGTGTCCGGGAAGACGATCGCGAGCCCATGTTCGGCGGCATGCGCCTGAGCGCCCGCTTTCACCATCGCGTTCTCATGGGTGCATGTCAGGCCGGAGAGATACCAGAGAAGCGGCACGGGGCCGTCGGCGGCCTCCTCGGGCAGAAAAAGGCCGAAGGTCATGTCCGTCCCGGTCGCAATAGACGCATGGGTATGGACGCCCTGTGCGCCGCCAAAGCAGCGGTTTTCCGAGACGGTTTCCATGGGCGGTTCCTTCAGAGCTTTTCGATCCAGGCGATGACGGCGGCGACAGTGAAGACGGAAAGCGCCGTGGATATCAGTATTGACGACGAAACGCGGCTTGGCGCAACGCCGTAATGCTGGGCGAGGATGTAGACGTTGCCCGCCACCGGAAGAGCGGCGGCGGCGATCATCACGCCCGCGTCGAACCGGTCCACGGGAAAGACGAGAAGCGCTGCGATCGCGACGGCGGCGGGATGGAGAACCAGTTTGGAGGTTGAGAGCCAGATCGCGATGGTCGGGCGCTCGGCGGTCTTGGAAGCGAGGCTCGCGCCGATGGCGAATAATGCGCAGGGGGTCGCGGCGGCACCGAGCAAGCTCAGGAACTCCTCGGCCGGACCGGGGACGGGCAGCGCGTATGTCGACCAGATGAGGCCGAGCGAGATCGAGACTACCATCGGATTCTTGATCAGACCGAGGCCCGCGTTCCTGACCGCGCCGAATGTCAGGCGACCGTCTCTTGATCCGGTCACGAGGATGACGATGAGGCTTCCGAAGAAGATCAGATCGACGGCGAGCACGATGATGACAGGGCCGACCGCTTCCGGCCCCAGTAGGAGGGCGAGCATCGGGATGCCGAGAAAGCCCACATTGCCGATCGCGCCGCACTGCGCCTCGAAAGCGGCCTCGGCAACCGGCCGGCCCCTTAGCAGTGCGACGGCGGTGACGAACAGGTAGACGCTGAGCGTGGCTGTGAAATAGGCGGCGACGAAAGTCCAATCGAGCACCTCGCCAAGCTCCAGCGTTGCGGAGAAACGGAAGAGCATCGCGGAGAGCGCGAAATAGAAGACGAATTTCGTGAGATAGGCTGTTGCTTCCTCAGTGAAAAAGCGCGACCGCCCGGCCAGGTAGCCGAGCCCGATGATCCCGAAGAATGGCAGGGTTTGGAGGAAGACCGCCCACATTCTGTCGCGCCTAACATGTGTTCAAAGTCGGGGAAATGCCTCTATCGCTCCGCCCGCGCCAAGATGTGCTAACGTCCTGCGCAAAAGGGACATGGCATGACTGCATTCGACCTGGGAACCTACAATCGCAAGATCACCACAAGCTCCGAGGCCGCGCAAAAGGCCTTCGATCGCGGGCTGATCTGGCTTTACGGCTACAATCACGAGGCGGCGGCGGAGGCGTTCGAAGAGGCGATCGGCCACGATCCCGCCTGCGGCATGGCCCACTGGGGCGTCGCCTATGCGATCGGCCCCAACTACAACAAGCCGTGGGAGTTTTTCGAGCCGGGCGAGCGGCAAGCGACGCTTGAACGGGCGCATCAAGCGATCACGGACGCGCTGGCCCTGCGCGATGGCCTCGCTCCTATGGAGGCCGCGATGATCGATGCGATTGCGGAGCGTTTTCCGCAGGACCCGGAGATCGAAGACTATGGACCGTGGAATGACGCCTTCTCGGATTCGATGCGAAAGGTCTATCAGGCGCACCAAGACGACCTGGAGGTCGTGACGATCTTCGTCGAAGCTCTGATGAACCGGACGCCCTGGATGCTTTGGGATCTCAAGACCGGCCAGCCCGCCGAGGGCGCGTCGACGGCGGAGGCGCAGGCGGCGATCGAGGCGGCGTTCGATGATTTGCCAGGCGCCTGGGATCATCCGGGGCTCTTGCATCTCTATATCCACCTGATGGAGATGTCGCCGACGCCGGAAGCGGCGCTCCGGCATGGCGACCGGCTTGTGCACCTGGTGCCGGACAGCGGGCATCTGGTTCACATGGCGACCCACATCGATGTCCTTTGCGGGGAGTATCACGACGTGGTCTGGCGCAATCATCGCGCGGCCGAGGTCGATGAGAAGTATGAGGCCGTGGCGGGCGGCGAGAACTTTTACACCGTCTACCGCATCCACAACGTGCATTTCGAAGCCTACGGCGCCATGTTCCTCGGCCAGCCGGAGCGGGCGCTCGCGGCGTCGGACCGGCTGATCGAGATGCTGCCGGAGCCTGTGATCCGCTATTTCCCGGACCTGTTCGAGTCCTTCTACGGCAAACGCGTGCACGTACTGGTCCGTTTCGGCAAATGGCAGGAGATCGTCGACGAGCCGTTGCCGGGCGACTCCGAGCTCTACGCCTACACCACCGCCGCGATGCGTCAGGCCCGGGCCATCGCATTCGCGAACCTTGGCCGGTCGGAAGAGGCTGCGGCAGAACGAGAAGTCGCCGTCGTGGCGCGCGAGGCCGTTCCCGAGAGCCGGATGGTCTTCAACAACACCGCCGAGGACATCCTGATGGTCGGCGAGTCGATGATGGACGGCGAGATCGCCTTCAAATCCGGGCAGGTTGAGGAGGGGCTCGCGCATCTTCGGCGGTCGGTCGAGCTGGACGACGACTTAATCTACGACGAGCCTTGGGGATGGATGCAGCCGACCCGCCACGCGCTTGGCGCCCTTTTGATGGAGGCTGGACAGTTCGAGGAGGCGGAGGCGGTCTATCGGGCCGATCTGGGACTCGACGACACGCTCGCACGCGCTTGCCAGCACCCCCGCAACGTTTGGAGCCTGCATGGCCTGCATGAGTGCCTCGTTAGACGGGGAGAGCGGGTGGAGGCGCCGCATATCAAGCTTCAGCTCGATCAGGCGGCGGCGCGGGCGACGGTTCCCATTAAAGCGTCCTGCTATTGCCGGAGCATACTGGCCGCTGAATGAAAAAAGGCCCGGCGGGAAGCCGGGCCAGTCCAACAGGGAGGTAGAATGCGATGAAAACCTCATCGCGTTCAATCCCGGAGATAGGACCGCATTTGCCTTCAATCAAGGCGAACTGACTGGATTCTGAGCAAACCGGCCATGCAATGAGCGCATGGCTTGCGGCTCACTCGCTCTTCCTTGCCTCGGCTTTCATGCGCTTCCTGTGGGCGATGATCTCTTCGGTCACGAAGTCCCGGAAGGCCGCGATGCGCCGGGATTGCCGAAGCTCCTCGGGGTAGGCGAGGAAAACTGGGATCTCGCCTGATTCCACTTCAGGAAGCACGCGAATGATGTTCGGAAAG
Source organism: Paracoccaceae bacterium (assembly GCA_030066855.1). Taxonomy (GTDB): domain Bacteria; phylum Pseudomonadota; class Alphaproteobacteria; order Rhodobacterales; family Rhodobacteraceae; genus Kangsaoukella. Next base: position 10,182 of record JASJAU010000015.1, read on the forward strand.
TCCTCGGTCACATAATCGGGCAGAATGCCGATCCCGAGGTTTGAGCGGACAGCCTGAAGCACGCCGAAGTAGTTGTTGACGGTCAGAGTCGAGGGGATCTCGTAGGTCAGCAACTCTTTGGTCAGATTGGCGCCGGCGCTGACCTGAGTCGCGGTGATGTTCTGGCAGATCAGCCGGTGATGACGCAGGTCCTCCAGCGTCTCCGGCGCGCCCTTGTCTTCAAGGTACTCGGGCGTCGCATAGAGACGCATGTGCACGGTCATCAGCCGGCGGCGGATCAGGTCGGCCTGGCTGGGCTCTTTCATGCGGATGGCGACGTCCGCCTCCCGCATCGGCAGGTCGAGCACCCGCTCCTCCAGCATCAGGTCGATCTTCAGATCCGGGTATTTTTCGTAGAGTTTGGGTAGCCTCGGAGCGAGCCAGAGCGAGCCGAAGCCGGTTGTCGTGGTTACCCGGAGCTCTCCGAAGACCTCCTCCTCGCTGTCGCGGATGCGCGCCTCGGCGGTCTCAAGACGGCGGACCATGGCAGAGGTCGCGTCGAAGAGAAGTTCGCCCTGTTCAGTGAGAATCAGCCCCCGTGCGTGGCGGTGGAAGAGGGTGGTGTTCAAGCTCTCCTCCAGCGCCCGAATCTGGCGGGAGACGGCGGATTGACTGAGATGCAGCACGTCGCCGGCATGGGTCAGGCTGCCTGCATCCGCAACGGCGTGAAATATCCTGAGCTTGTCCCAATCCATGGCGAAGCAATCGGTCCTTGTTTGCGATAACGCTTTTTCAAGCCTTACCCGCTGCCTAGGCTGTATTGCAAACGAGCAAATGACGCATATTTCATTTTGTAGGTCAGAATATGTGACCTATAGTGAACGCGTCGATTTCTCGGGAGGACCGCATGAGCCGACGGGACGTCAGCCTGCACGACAAATTCGATCTGCGGAAGGACACCGTTCTGATGAACGGAACCCAGGCGCTGGTGCGTCTGATGCTGATGCAGCGGGCGCGGGACAAGGCGGCGGGGCTGGATACGGCAGGTTACGTTTCGGGTTATCGCGGGTCGCCGCTTGGCGCGGTCGACACGCAAATGATGGCGGCCGAGCGGGACCTGAAGGCGTCGAACGTTCTGTTTCAGCCGGGCTTGAACGAGGATCTCGCCGCAACGGCCATATGGGGCACACAGCAGGCCGAATTGCGCGGCGAGGGCAAACACGACGGCGTTTTCGCACTCTGGTACGGCAAAGGCCCGGGCGTTGACCGATCGGGTGACGCGATCCGGCACGGAAATCTGGCGGGCACATCGAAGCACGGCGGCGTGCTGATGGCATTGGGGGACGACCATACTGGCGAATCCTCTACGACCTGCCACCAATCCGACTGGGCGATGATCGACGCTTATATCCCGGTGCTTTCCCCCGCCGGGGTTCAGGAAATCCTGGACTACGGGCTCTACGGCTTCGCAATGTCCCGGTTCTCGGGGCTATGGTGCGGGCTGAAACTGATGAAGGACACAGTCGAGGTCACCTCAGTCGTCGACGGGCGGCCCGACAGGATGGAGTTCATTACGCCGGACTTCGAGATGCCGGAAGGCGGCTTGAACATTCGTCTGGGCGATCACTGGATCCCGCAGGAAGCGCGGATCATCGACCACAAGCGCTTCGCGGCAGAGGCCTTCGCGCGGGCGAACCGGATCGACAATCGGGGTTGGGGACGACCTGGAGCCAAGATCGGGTTCGTCGCAGCGGGCAAGAACTGGCTCGATTTGGTACATGCGCTGAACCTCCTCGGGATCGACGCGGGCGAGGCCGAGCGTCTGGGGATCACGACCTACAAGATCGGACAGACCTTTCCGATGGACATGGTGTCGTTCAACGAATGGGCCGAAGGGCTCGACCTGATCGTTGTGGTCGAAGAGAAGCGGAAGTTGATCGAAATCCAGATCAAGGAGGCGATCTTCGACGACCGGCGGGGCCGCCGTGTCTACGGCTGGTACAAGGGCGGCGCTGGGGGCATGCGCGAGGACGAGCTATTTCCCACACGCTACGCGCTCGATCCAATCATGATCGCCGAGAAGATCGGTGGGATCCTGATCGAGGAGGGGCGGGACACCGAAGCGATCCGCGCCGGTCTCACAAATATCGAGGAGGCCCGCAAAGCGGACAACGCGCCAGAGATCGCGACGCGGGTGCCCTATTTCTGCTCCGGCTGCCCGCACAACACCTCGACCAAGGTGCCGGAGGGAAGCCGCGCCTATGCCGGGATTGGCTGCCACATCATGGCGATGTGGATGGACCGGGAGACCTCGAGCTACACCCACATGGGCGCCGAGGGCGCGAACTGGATCGGAGAGGCGCCTTTCACCACCGCGAAGCACGTCTTCCAGAACCTGGGCGACGGGACCTACAACCATTCCGGGATGCTGGCGATCCGGGCCGCACTGACTTCCGGCGCCAACATCACGTACAAGATCCTCTACAACGACGCCGTCGCGATGACCGGCGGGCAGTCCAACGACGGCGACCTGCCGCCCGAGCGGATCGCGCGGGAGCTCTCGGCGATGGGCGTCGAACATATCGCGGTGGTCTTCGACCCGAAGGAGGAGCCACGCAGGCTTGCATTTCCGCCGGATGTTGAGTGGCACAAGCGGGATGCGCTTCCAAATGTCATGGCCCGTTTCCGGGAGATCGAAGGCGTCAGCGCGATCATCTACATACAGACCTGCGCGGCAGAGAAACGGCGCCGTCGCAAGCGGGGCACATTCCCGGATCCGGACCGCCGGGTCTTCATCAACACGGATATCTGCGAGGGCTGCGGCGATTGCGGGGTGCAGTCGAACTGCGTGTCAATCGTCCCGGTCGAGACCGAGCTGGGACGGAAGCGCGCGATTGACCAATCCTCGTGCAACAAGGATTTTTCCTGCATCAAGGGCTTCTGCCCGTCCTTCGTGACCGTGGAAGGCGGTGACGTTCGCAAGGGCGAGGCGCTCCCCCTGAAACTGCCGGACATGCCGGAGCCGGAGCTTCCTAAGATCGATGGCACGCATAACGTGGTCATCACCGGTGTTGGCGGCACCGGCGCCGTCACGATCGGCGCTGGACTGGCCATGGCGGCGCATCTCGAGGGCAAGGCGGCGAGCATGATGGAGATGGCCGGACTCGCCCAGAAAGGCGGCGCGGTTCACATCCATCTTCGCCTGGCGGAGACGCGGGAGGACATCAGCGCGATCCGGGTCGCTATCGGGGAAGCGGACGCGCTGATCGGCAATGACATTGTGGTCAGTGCGGGGGCGAAGACGATTGGCCTCTTGTCGAGGGGCCGGACCGGCGCCGTGGTGAACGCGCACGAGATCATGACCGGCGATTTCACGCGGAACACTGAATTTAGGCTGCCGACCGAGCAGCTCTCGGTCGCGCTCCGGGCGCGGCTTGAGGATCGTCGGCATCTGCTCGACAGCACGGAACTGGCGCAGCGGGTTCTGGGAGACTCGATCTTTGCGAACACGCTGATGCTCGGCGCCGCCTGGCAGGCGGGGCTGATTCCGCTCCAGCGTGAGTCGATCTTGCGGGCGATCGAGCTGAACGGCGCGATGCCGGAGCGGAACAAGCGGTCCTTCGAGATCGGTCGCTGGGCGATCCTGCACCCGGAAGAAGCGAAGCGGATCGTGTCAGCCGAGGTGGTCCAGAAGCCCAAGTCGCTCGAGGAGAAAATCGCGTTTCGCGAGGCGCACCTTACGGCGTACCAATCGGTGCGGCTCGCCGGTCGGTATCGGGCGCTGGTGGATCGGGTGACGGAGCCTCGGCTGAAGGAGGCCGTCGCGAAAGGCTATCATAAGGCGCTGGCCTACAAGGACGAGTACGAGGTCGCGCGGCTTCTGAGCGAGACTCGGGTTAAGGCTGAGGAGGCCTTCGAGGGCGATCTGACGCTGAACTTCCACCTCGCGCCACCCTTGCTGTCTCGCAAAGGACCGGACGGGCGCCCCAAGAAGATGCGCTTCAGCGGGCGGTTCGAGCAGCTCTGGCCGTTGATGGCGCGGGGCAAGGCGCTGCGCGGCACGCCCTTCGATCCGTTTGGCTACACAGTAGAGCGCAAGATGGAGAGGGCGCTGATCGCGCGGTACGAGGGCGACATGGCCGAGGTTCTGGCGGACCCCGGGCGAAACCTGGACGCGGCCGTCGAACTCGCGGAGCTGCCACTGCAGATCAGGGGGTTCGGCCCGGTGAAAGAGGCGAACGCGGCAGCGGCGGCAAAGCGGCGCGAAGAGCTTCTCGCGGCGTTTCGCGCGGGTGGCGCGGGTGGCGCGGTTGCTTCGGCGCCTGAGGCGATGGCGGGGGAGTGAGCACCTGGCGCGGCGGCGCAACATCTGCCGTCCGACTGTCAGGATAGTTTCATTTCGGCACGCTATCCGGGCATACCGCCTTATAAGACCGATCACTCCAGCCGGAGCCTTTCATGAGCCGTCAAGTCGCGCACGATATCACTTACGCCCATTCCGCATCAACGAAACCCGGGCGGGCTGTCATCCGAGCCATTGAGAACACCACCGGGCGGCTGCGGCTGATCAAGCGCGCGAGCGGATACCAGCACGAGGTCGCGAAGGGCGCGGATTTCTGGGCCGTGATGGTGGCGCGTTACGGGCTGAGCCTTGAGGTTCTGGGGGGCGCCCTGTCGGACATTCCGGAGGAGGGTCCTCTCGTGATGGTCGCCAATCATCCTTACGGCATTCTGGACGGCCTGATGATGGGTCACATCCTCAATCATGTGCGGAACGGCGCGTTCAAGATTCTGGCCAATCGCGTCTTTCGTCGGGCCGAGGATCTGGATCAGGTTATCCTGCCGGTCTCGTTCGACGAGACGCGGGAGGCGACGGCGCTGAACGTCCGAACAAGGAAAGAGTGTCTGCGCTATCTTGCCGAAGGCGGCGCCATCGGCGTGTTTCCGGGCGGCACGGTTTCAACCGGCGCCAAACCGCTGTCGAGACCGATGGACCCGGGCTGGCGGACTTTTACGGCCAAGATGATCGCGCGGTCGGGAGCGCGCGTGGTGCCGGTTTTCTTTGACGGCGCGAACTCACGCCGGTTCCAGATCGCCTCGCATTTGCACCCGACCCTTCGCGTGGCGTTATTGATCAACGAATTCGGGCGACGGACGGACGAGCCGGTGCGAGTCGTCATTGGCGACCCGATCGAGGCCGCCGAATTGGCCGAATTCGGCAGCGACCCGAAAGCGATGATGGACTTTCTTCGCGCCCGGACCTATGCCCTGTCGCCGAAACCCCTTGGGCGGCCCGAATACGGGTTCGAGTTCGAGGAGAAACACAGGCGGACGGGTCGGAATGGCGGTCGGGATCTTTGACAGCGGCTTGGGCGGGCTGACGGTTTTCCGGTCGGTCGCCGAGCGCCTGCCGAATCTCCCCGTCGTCTATTATGGAGACAACGCGCATACGCCCTACGGCGTGCGGGATGCCGACGACATCTATGAACTGACGACCAAGGGGTGCCAGCGGCTCTTTGATGCGGGTTGCGATCTGGTGATCCTCGCCTGCAATACCGCGAGCGCTGCGGCGCTGCGCCGGATGCAGGAGGTCTGGGTGCCAGAGGACAAGCGCGTCCTCGGCGTCTTCGTGCCGCTGATTGAGGCCCTGACCGAGCGGCATTGGGGCGACAACTCTCCACCCCGCGAGGTGGCGGCGAAGCATGTCGCCTTGTTCGCGACCCCCGCGACGGTGCGGAGCCGCGCTTTCAGCCGGGAGCTCGCTTTTCGGGCCATCGGGGTCGATGTGGAAGCGCAGGCCTGCGGCGGCGTGGTTGACGCGATCGAAGAAGGCGACATGATCCTGGCCGAGGCGCTGGTCCGTAGCCATGTCGATGCGCTGAAGCGAAAGATGCCTGACCCGGACGCGGCCGTGCTGGGCTGCACCCATTACCCCATCGTCGAGGACATCTTCCGGGACGCGCTGGGCGACGGCGTAAAGGTATTTTCGCAGCCCGCCCTGGTGGCCGACAGCCTGGCGGATTATCTGGACCGCCACCCCGTGATGCGGGGTCCCGGCGAGGTCGCGATGTTTCTGACGACGGGCGATCCGCAGCGGGTCAGCGACGCGGCGACGCGGTTCCTCCGACGACGGGTCGATTTCCACGCCGCCTGATTGCGGCAATCCGATTCTCGTTTTACATCCAAGAAAACCGACAAGGAGCGGGCTAATGCCCCACAATATCGCCATTCTGGGCGCCAGCGGATACACCGGCGCCGAACTCATCCGCCTGATCGCGACCCATCCGTCCTTCCGGATTGCGGCGCTGTCGGGCGATCGCAAGGCCGGGCAACCGATGGCGTCGGTCTATCCGCATCTGCGGCACATGGACCTGCCCGATCTCGCACGGATCGAGGATATCGATCTCAAAGACGTCGATCTGGTGTTCTGCGCCTTGCCTCATGCGACCAGCCAGGCGGTGATTTCGGAGCTTTCGGAGGATTTGAAGGTTGTGGACCTCTCCGCCGATTTCCGGCTGGGCGACCCGGCTGAATACGAAAAATGGTACGGCAAGCCGCACAGCGCCACCGCCTTGCAGAAGGAAGCGGTCTACGGTCTGACCGAGTTCTACCGGGAAGAGATACGGGGCGCGCGTCTTGTGGCGGGCACGGGCTGCAACGCGGCCACTGGACAATATGCGCTGCGCCCGCTGGTCGAAGAAGGGGTCATCAACCTTGGCGACATCGTTATGGACCTCAAGGCAGCCGCGTCGGGCGCCGGACGGTCATTGAAGGAGCACCTCCTGTTCTCGGAGCTCTCCGAAAACGTTAAGGGGTATTCGATGGGCGGCGCGCACCGGCATATCGGCGAGTTCGATCAGGAGCTCTCGAAGGCCGCCGGGCGGGACGTCCGCGTTCAGTTTACACCGCATCTGATCCCGGCGACGCGAGGCATTCTGCTGACATGCTATCTCAAGGGCGATCCGGAACGCGTCTATGAAACGCTTGCCGACGCCTATGCGAACGAGGTGTTTGTCGAAGTCCTTCCGTTTGGCGAGACACCGCAAATGAAGGATGTGCGCGCTTCGAACTTCTGCCACATCGGAGTGGTGGGAGATCGGCTTTCCGGCCGGGCGACGGTTGTGGCGGCGCTGGACAATTTGACCAAGGGCTCGTCAGGTCAGGCGATTCAGAATGCGAACCTCATGCTGGGTGAGACGGAGACGGCGGGTTTGATGGCCGCGCCGGTCTATCCCTGAGGCATTGCGCCGCGCTTTGCGCGCCTCGGCGGGCGAGGGGTTTCAACCCTCGCGCTGCCCAGACTATCTTGGCCAAGAGGAAGGAAATCTGGAGATGACTCGATGAAGGGGCTCAAAAAGCGGCGGCGCGTGCAGGTCATTCTGCTTGCGGCGGGCGCCATGATCGCCTCTTTCGCGGCGTTCTACATCGCCGCGCCGGACGCGCTTCAGTTCTTCCGCTCGCCCTCTGAAGTGGCGGAGATGGAGATCGACCCGGATGAGGTCTTCCGGATCGGCGGGTTGGTCGAGGATGGGACGCTCGTGCGCGGCGAGGGCGCGACGATCACCTTCAGCGTGACCGATGGCGGAGCATCGATTCCTGTTTCCTACACAGGTGTTCTGCCGGATCTGTTCGGCGAGGGCGAAGGGATGATCGGGACAGGAAGATACGTAGAAGGCGTCTTCCAAGCTTCTGAAATCCTTGCAAGACATGACGAAACCTATATGCCGGCAGAGGTCATCGACGCGCTCAAAGAGCAGGGCGTATACCAGGAACCGAACGGCTAGTTTCCGAGCTCTTAACCATTTTCCCGGACCGTTTGCTGCGTTTGAGAGGCGCGGGAGGCGGGCATGCCGTCGGTGGAAGAGATTGCGGATGAGATCATCACGGGGGAGGGCGGTTTCGTCGACGATCCGGACGATCCCGGCGGCGCGACGAAGTGGGGCGTGACGATCCATACGCTCCGCCGTCTCGGTGTCGATCTGGACGGTGACGGGCAGGTGACGCGGGGCGACGTCCAGCGGCTGTCCCGCCGGAAGGCTCGCGAGATCTTCGTGCGAGAGTACTTCGAGGGGCCGGGACTCGGCCGGCTTCCGGCGCTCTTGCATGCGACCGTTTTCGACATGCAGGTGAATGCAGGGCGTGAGGCCGTACGCCTTTTGCAGCGGCTCGTGACCCGCATGGGTTTTCCGGCGGCGGAGGACGGGATCATCGGGCCGGTCACGGTCAGCGCGGTCCGGCGCGCCGCTGAGGCCGCGCCGCATCATATCGCTGACGCCTATGGCATCGAGCGGCGGTCGTATTTCTACCGTCTGGCGGATCAGCGCCCCACCAGTCGCAAGTACGCGCGGCGGCGGGACGGCGGCAAGGGCGGCTGGATCACGCGGGCCGAGGCGTTCATCTCGCCGAAGTACCATCTGACCGAGGCGCAGCATCGCGAGCGGGTGCGGGCATGGGGATGATTGGATCCTTGCTGGGTGTTCTCTTCGGCGGCGGTCCGAACGCGCTCCGCGAGACTGTAGAGGTCTTCCGCCCGAACGCCGAGGCCTCCGCCATCCGGGACGCCGTTCGGGCTCAGGCGGCGCTCGGACAGTTCGCGGCGGAGTTCACGGCGCCGCGCCGGGGCTGGTTCGATCGCTTCATCGACGGATTGAACCGGTTACCCCGCCCCATGTTGGCCCTTGGCACGATCGGGTTGTTTTCGGCGGCGATGGCGGAGCCGGTCTGGTTCGCGGCGCGGATGCAAGGCGTGACGCTGATCCCCGAGCCTTTGTGGTGGCTGATGGGTGTGATCGTGAGCTTTTACTTCGGGGCGCGCTATCAGATGAAATCGCAGGAATTTCAGCGCTCAATGGCGTATACCCTAACACGGACAAGTGAAGTCGCGCGGCGCATCGAGGCCCTGGACGGCCTGAACGGTTCTGATCCGGAGGCAGGCGAGGGGGAGGCCAACGCGGCGCTCGAGGATTGGAGGCGAGCCCGTGAGCGGTGACATGTTCGCTCGACTCGCGGCGGATCATGGCCCCTGGGTTCTCTTGGTCTTTTTTCTACTCTGGCGGGACCTGCAAAAGGATCATGCCACGCGCGCGGTTCTGGACAAAAACGCCCTGGTACTGACTGAGATCGCGACGGTCATCCGCGAGCGGATGCCGAGGGGATAGTGCGATGTGGGGACGTATTTCGGCGTGGGTTCGAGACCTGATGATCGGGCCGCGGCTCAAGGCCGCGATCCGGGAGAATGACGCGGCCGCGGACAGGCTGGATTCGGCTTTGCGGGAGGTGATGAGGAAATGAAACAGGCAATGGCGCTCTTTGCTCTTCTCGCGGTGACGCTGGTCGCGGGACACGCCCGGTTCGGATACGCGACCGTCTACCAGATCGGCTACGGCGCGTTCTCGCTGATGGCGGCCATGATCTCGCTCACCTTCCTGTGGCTTTGGGCGCGGCGGGCGACGCCGCTAGCACTCGGCATGTCGTTCAGCTGGGCCGGCGCCGCGAGCGTGATGGGCTGGTGGTGGGTTTTCAACCTCTTGAGCCGGCCCGGTTTCATGGTGGAAAGCGAAGTTCTGTTCCTGTTCCTCGCGCTATATTTCGCCGGCGCGGTGCTGCATTTCGCGGTCATCGCGAAGTCCGTTTCTGCGCCACCGCTGTTTCTTGGGGTACCGGTGTTCGCGTCGCTCGCTTTGTCGGCGCTGGTCAGGCTCCTGATCTGACGCCAACGCTCCGCGACCAAGCGTCCCGGCGCCTTTTCGACCGGCGTCAGAAAGCCTAATCTCCGGCATATGATCGTTGAGCTTGGGCATTTCACGCTGATCCTCGCCTTCGCCGTCGCGCTGGTTCAGATGGTCGTCCCGATGTGGGGCGCGTCAAAGGGCTGGCGCAGCTGGATGGCGGTGGCGGAGCCTGCCGCGACAATGCAGTTCGTCTTGCTGCTCTTCTCATTCGCAGCACTGATCTGGGCTTTTGTCGCCTCGGATTTCTCGGTGCGGCTGGTCACGTCCAACTCCCACACCGCGAAGCCGATGATTTACAAGGTGACGGGGGTTTGGGGAAACCACGAAGGATCGATGCTCCTCTGGTGCCTGATCCTGGCGTTTTTCGGCGCTTTGGCGGCTTGGTTCGGCGGTAATCTGCCCGAACGTTTCCGGGCGCGGGTTCTGGCGGTGCAGGCGAGCGTCGGCGTGGCCTTCCTCGCCTTCCTGATCTTCACATCGAACCCGTTTTTGCGGCTCGTGAACCCGCCGATGAACGGGCAGGATCTGAACCCGCTTCTGCAGGACCCCGGCTTGGCGTTTCATCCGCCGTTCCTCTACATCGGCTACGTCGGGCTTTCGATGAGCTTCTCCTTCGCGGTGGCGGCGCTGATCGAGGGACGGGTTGATGCCGCCTGGGGAAGATGGGTGCGGCCCTGGACGCTTCTGGCCTGGCTGAACCTGACGGTCGGGATCGCGCTGGGAAGCTGGTGGGCCTACTATGAGCTTGGCTGGGGCGGGTTCTGGTTCTGGGATCCGGTCGAGAACGCCAGCTTCATGCCCTGGCTGATCGCAGCGGCGCTCTTACATTCTGCGATCGTGGTCGAGAAACGCGAGGCGCTGAAGAGCTGGACGATCCTGCTGGCAATTCTCGCTTTCGGCTTCTCGCTTATTGGCGCGTTCATCGTGCGGTCGGGGGTGCTGACCAGCGTGCACGCATTCGCGAATGACCCCGAACGCGGTGTCTACCTTCTGGGGATCACGGCGATCTTCATGGGCGGCGCGCTGACGCTTTATGCGGCGCGGTCGGGCGGCATGCAGGCGAAGGGCGTCTTCGGAGTGGTCAGCCGGGAATCGGCGCTGGTCGCGAACAATGTGCTCTTGGCCGTCGCGACTTTCGTCGTTTTCCTTGGTACGATCTGGCCGCTGATCGCCGAGATGATCTGGGCGCGGAAGCTGTCGGTCGGACCGCCGTTTTTTGATGCGGCGTTCACGCCCTTTATGATGGCCCTGGCGGTGATCCTGCCGATCGGGTCGATACTGCCCTGGAAGCGGGGCGCGATCGGCAAGGTCATGCGGCCTCTCTGGTGGGCGCTGGCCGCCGCGTTCGCGGTTGGGGCGGCGGCCTGGGTCTTTGGCAGCGGCAGGTCGCTGGTGGCGCCTGTGGGCGCGGCTCTCGGCGCCTGGCTGGTCTTCGGGGCCGCCGTTGATTTTTGGCAGAGAACGGGGCGCGGCGGGCTGGCCGACAAGGCGGGACGCGCGACGCGGCTCCCGCGCGCCGATTGGGGCCGGGTGGTCGCGCATGCGGGTCTCGGGGTCACCTTTTTCGGCATCGCCGCGCTGACGGCCTGGCAGCTTGAGGACATCCGGGTCGCCAACCCGGGCGAGACATTCCAGGTCGGCGTCTATGACGTGACGCTCGAGGGCGTGCGGCGGGTCGAAGGGCCGAACTACATCTCGACCATGGCCGAGATGTCGGTCGCGCGCGGCGGCGAGGAGGTCGCGCGGCTCTTCCCGGAGAAGCGGGTCTACCCGGTGGCGGGCATGCCAACAACCGAGGCGGCGATCGACAACGGCGTCTTCCGCGACGTCTATCTCGTCATCGGCGATCCGCAGCAAGACGGCGGCTGGGCGGTAAGGACCTATATCAAGCCCTTCGCCAATTGGATCTGGGCGGGCGCGATCATCATGGCCTTGGGCGGCGTTCTGTCGCTAACCGACCGCCGGTTCCGGGTCGCGGCGGGCGCGCGGAAGGCGCCTTCGACGGGAGTGCCGGCGGAATGATCAGGGCGGTGCTGATCTGGCTGCTCCTGGCGGCGCCGGCCTTCGCCGTTCAACCGGATGAAGTTCTTGACGATCCGGCATTGGAGGAGCGGGCGAGGGAGCTCTCAAAGGGCCTGCGCTGCCTGGTTTGCCGGAATGAGAGCATCGACGAATCCAACGCTGATCTTGCGCGGGACCTGCGTCTGCTGGTGCGCGAGCGGCTGGTCGCGGGCGACAGCGATAGCGAGGTGATCGACTTTGTCGTGGCGCGCTATGGCGAATATGTCCTGTTGAGGCCCCGAACCGATGGCGCGAACCTGATCCTTTGGATTGCGGGTCCGGCGTCGCTCCTGGCAGCGGCGGGGATTGGCGCCGCCTATCTGCGCAAACGCAGGGTCGTTCATGCGCCCGAGGCCTTGAACAGGGAGGAAGCCGAGCGTCTTCGGCAGATTCTCGACGATTGACGCGCGGTTCCGCTTTTCTAAACCGTTTCGTTCACTTATGTGACGGGAAGGAAAGAAAAAGGACGACGGATGGAATACTCGGCCATCAAAGTCACGCAAGAAGGCGGGTACGCTGTGATCAGCATGAACCGCCCCGATGTCATGAACGCGCTGAACACGCAGATGCGGGCGGAGCTCTTGCATGCCGTTAAGGACGCGGGCGGGGGAAAGGCGCGGGCCATCGTGCTGACCGGCGAGGGGCGGGCTTTTTGCTCGGGCCAGGACCTCGGCGATCGCGCCAATGTCGCCAATATCGATCTGGAGCGCACTTTGCGGGATGAGTACATCCCCCTTCTCAGAGCGATCTTCGACAGCCCCATTCCCACCATCGCCGCAGTCAACGGTCCGGCGGCGGGCGCTGGCGCGAACCTGGCGCTGGCCGCCGATGTGGTGATCGCGTCTGAAAGCGCCGTCTTTCTCCAGGCCTTCGCGCGGATCGGGCTGATCCCCGACGCGGGAGGGACCTATTTCTTGCCGAAACAAGTCGGTTTCGCGCGCGCGATGGGCGCCTCGCTCTTCGCTGAGCCCATAACCGCCCGCGAAGCTGCCGAATGGGGCATGATCTGGGAGGCCGTGCCGGACGACGCCTTCGCGGAGCACTGGCGTGCCCGGGCCACGAAGCTCGCGAACGGACCGTCAGTTGCCTACCGCCACATCAAGGAGGCGATCCGCGAGAGTTACGGCAACTCGCTGGAGCAGCAGCTTTTGATGGAGGCGCGGCTGCAAGGGCAGTGCGGTCAGACGCGGGACTTTCGGGAGGGCGTGCTGGCCTTCATGGAGAAGCGGCCGGCGCGCTATGAAGGCCGCTAATCCTTAACATCGGGACGCGTCAGCGCGAAGAAGACGCTGTCGGACCAATGTCCTGCGACACAAACCGCATCGTGTTGATACCCGGTCACCTGAAATCCGAGCCGCGTAAGCAAGCCGACCGAGGCCAGATTGCACGGGTCGGCTTCGGCCGTAATCCGGGTCGCGTCGGAGGTTTCCCAGAAGTGCGCGATAGCGGCCTCGGCGCCTTCGCGGGCGTAGCCATTGCCCCAGTGATCGGGGTGCAGGATGAAGCCCAGTTCTTCGTTTTGGTGAATGCCGCCAGCACCGATGATCTCGCCATCGAGGTCCCAGACGAAATAGCGCCTGTCCCCCGGCGCTCGCAGCTTGTCGTGGACGTATCGCGTGTCTTCGGGTGAGACGTGCGGCGGGCTGTCCCAGTACAGCATCGCTTGCGCGTTCGAGTAGAGCCGGAAGAGCGCGTGCCGCTCGGTGTCACGGGCGGCGCGCAGGACCAGTCTTTCCGTATTGAGGACCGTCAACGATCCTCGACATCGACGTAGTTGCGCGAAGGCTCGCCGACATAAAGCTGGCGGGGACGGCCGATCTTCATCTGCGGATCAGCGATCATCTCTTTCCACTGGCTGATCCAGCCGACGGTGCGCGCGAGCGCGAAGATCGGCGTGAACATCGAGGTAGGGAAGCCCATCGCGTCCAGGATGATGCCAGAATAGAAGTCGACGTTCGGATAGAGCTTTTTGTCTTTGAAATAGGGATCTTCCAGGGCGATCCTCTCAAGCTCCTTGGCGACCTGAAGGGTCGGATTGTTCTCGATTCCCAGAAGATCGAGCACCTCGTCCGCCGACTGCTTCATGACGCGGGCGCGCGGATCGAAGTTTTTGTAGACGCGGTGGCCGAATCCCATCAGGCGGAAGGGATCGTTTTTGTCCTTGGCCCGCTCGATGAACTCGGGGATGCGGTCGACGGTTCCGATCTCACGCAGCATCTCGAGGCAGGCCTGGTTCGCGCCGCCATGCGCCGGCCCCCAAAGACAGGCGATGCCGGCGGCGATGCAGGCGAAGGGGTTCGCGCCGGACGAGGAGGCGAGGCGGACAGTCGAGGTTGAGGCGTTCTGCTCGTGGTCCGCATGCAGCGTGAATATCCGGTCCATCGCGCGGGAGAGGATCGGATTCACTTGGTAGTCTTCTGCGGGCACTGCGAAGCACATGCGCAAGAAGTTCGAGGCGTAGTCGAGCTCATTCCGGGGATAGATGAAGGGCTGCCCGATCGAGAACTTGTAGGCCCAGGCGGCGATCGTAGGCATCTTGGCGATCAGCCGGATCGAGGCGACCTCGCGCTGCCAGGGATCGCTGATATCGGTCGAGTCGTGGTAGAACGCCGACATTGCGCCGACGACACCGGTCATGATCGCCATCGGATGCGCGTCGCGTCGGAACCCTCTGAAAAAGAAAGTCATTTGCTCGTGGAGCATCGTGTGATTTGTCACGCGGGATTCGAAATCTTCAATCTGTTCGGCAGATGGAAGCTCGCCGTAGAGCAAGAGATAGCAGACCTCGAGGAAGTGCGATTTTTCGGCAAGCTGGTCGATCGGATAGCCGCGGTGCAGGAGCTCGCCCTTGTCGCCATCGATGAATGTGATGGTTGAATCGCAGGAGGCGGTAGACGTGAACCCGGGATCGTAAGTGAAGACATCGCCTTGCGCGTAGAGCTTGCGGATGTCGATGACGTCAGGGCCGACCGTCGGCGACATCATCGGAAGCTCGAGTTCTTTGTCGTCAAAGCTGAGTTTTGCAGTCTTGTTCATATCGCGCATCGTCATCCCTGTCTTTCGGCCAACCGGTGGCGGCGCCTATTCTAACCCACGCAAGCCGCGCGGTCATGTGCGGATCGAAAGGTTCCCTCTGCCCGATCCTCTATGCTGCAGCGTCCTCAATGCGAAGAAGCGACTCCTCGCGCCCAAGAACGAGCATCATGTCGAAGACACTGGGAGAGACCGACCGGCCTGCAAGAGCGGCGCGAAGGGGGCCTGCGAGCTTGCCCAGCTTAAGCCCGTGCGCCTCGGCGACGGTCGTAACAACCCCCTCCAGCGTGTCGCGATCCCAGCTAGCATTTTGCAGGTGCGGCGTCAATTCTGACAGTATACCACGGGATACCGTATCAAGCATCTTGGCGGACCGCTCGTCCGGCTCGATCAGGCGTTGAGCAAGCACAAAATGCGCTTTTTCAATGAGTTCCGGGAATGTACGGGCGCGGTCCTTGAGGCAATACATCGCAGTCTGCAACGCCTCCGCCTCGGCCTCGGAGAGGTCGGATTGGCCCGAGGCGGCCAGGAAGGCCCGGATTTCTGCTACGAGTGCAGCATCGTCTGCAGCGGCGATATGCTGGCCCGAGAGGTTCGCGAGCTTCTTGGTGTCGAAACGGGCCGGTGCCTTTTTGATGCCGTCCAGATCGAACCATTCGATCGCCTGTTCGTCGGTGAAGAATTCATCATCGCCATGACCCCAGCCGAGGCGCGCCAGGTAGTTTCGCATGCCCGCCGCCGGATAGCCTTCGGCCTGCCATTCCCCTACACCGAGCGCGCCGTGGCGTTTCGAGAGCTTCTTGCCGTCTTCGCCATGGATGAGGGGAATGTGCGCCCAAACCGGCGCGTCCCAGCCCATGGCATTATAGACCAGCATTTGTCGGGCCGCGTTGTTGAGGTGGTCGTCGCCCCGGATAACGTGGGTGACGCCCATATCATGGTCGTCGACGACGACGGCCAGCATGTAGACTGGCGTCCCGTCGGACCGTAGTACGATCATATCGTCGAGCTGATCGTTGCGGATCGTGACGTCGCCTTGGACCGCGTCGCGGATGACGGTCTCGCCGTCTCTCGGCGCCTTGACGCGGATGGCGTAGGGCGCGTCCGGGTGTTCGGCGTTTGGCGTGTCGCGCCAGGGCGAGCGGAAGAGGGTTGATCGGCCCTCGGCGCGGGCTTTCTCCCGGAAGGCGTCGATTTCCTCGGGCGTCGAGAAGCATTTGTAGGCGCGGCCGCTTGCCAGCATCTCGCGGGCGACCTCGGCGTGGCGCTCGCGGCGCTCGAACTGGCTGATCGCTTCGCCGTCCCAATCGAGGCCGAGCCATCTCATGCCCCGGTATATCGCCTCAGTCGCTTCCGGCGTTGACCTCGCGCGGTCGGTGTCTTCGATCCTGAGAAGGAACTTGCCGCCTTTGGCGCGGGCGTAGAGCCAGTTGAAGAGTGCCGTCCGCGCCCCGCCGATGTGCAGATAGCCGGTGGGCGAGGGCGCGAAACGGGTGACGACGGGGTGATCTGTCATGGCGGCGGTCTCGGGCGTTAACGTCTTGGAAAGCATGATTGGCTAGAGGTGGCAGGGGTGTAGACAACGCGCCCGGAGGTGACAAGGGTGCGGCTTTTTCCTTCTCCGATGGGGTTCCTGGACCGTGAGCGCGGCTTTCTGTTCCCCTGGTCCGCCGTGCTCTTCGCGGCCGGCATCGGTTGCTACTTCGCCTGGCCGGGCGAGCCCGGGCGGTTCGTCTGGGCCTCGGGCGCTGGCCTCACGGGATTGGCGTGCTTCGCTGCCATCGCAGTCGGTCCGGTCTGGCGGCCGGTCGTCCTGCTCATTCTGGTCCCCGTTTTGGGCTTTCTCATCGCCGGATGGAGGGCGCATGATGTCGCGGCGGTGAAGCTCGGCTACCGCTACTACGGCCCGATCGAAGGCCGGGTCGTCGCCATGGACCGATCGCAATCCGACGCGCCGCGCCTGACGCTGGACCGGGTCGTCCTGTACGACACGCGCGTCGAGCGAACTCCCGCCCGCGTCCGGGTCTCGATCCATGGGCCCCGATTGGTCCCCTTGCCGCGCCCCGGAGCAACGGTGGTGTTGACCGGCCATCTCTCGCCGCCCTCAGGACCGGTGGAGCCGGGGGGCTACGACTTCCAGCGGCAGGCCTGGTTTCAAAGGCTCGGCGCGGTCGGTTATTCGCGAACTCCTGTCCCGGAGTTGGAGCCGCCGGAAGGCGGCGCGGCGCTTGTCGTTTTTCGCCGCGGATGCGAATCTCGGAGGCGGTGCGCGCCGCGCTCCCAGGCGAGGCGGGCGCCTTCGCCGCCGCCATCACCACCGGGGACCGTTCAGCGCTGGACCGGGAGACGTTGGAGAACCTCCGGGCGACAAATCTGGCGCATCTCCTCGCGATCTCGGGGCTCCATATGGGCCTTCTGACCGGCTTCGTCTTCGCCGCGCTGCGCTACGGACTTGCGCTCGCGCCCCGGATCGCGCTCGCCCATCCGATCAAGAAACACGCTGCGGTCGCCGCGCTGCTCGCAGGCGCGGGCTATCTTGCGCTGTCCGGCAACAACGTCGCGACCGAGAGGGCGTTCATCATGGTCGCGGTCATGCTGGCGGCGGTCCTCTTCGACCGCCGGGCCGTCACCTTGCGAGCGGTTGCCGTCACCTTGCGAGCGGTTGCCGTCGCCGCGCTGATCGTCCTGACGCTCCGCCCAGAAACGCTGATCGGGCCCGGATTTCAGATGTCTTTTGCCGCGACGACCGCGTTGGTCGCGGTCTACGGCTGGATGCGGGACCGGGATTGGTCGCAAAGCGGCTGGCCCTGGGCGCTGCGGCTTGTCGGCGGGGTCGCGCTGTCGTCTTTCGTCGCCGGGATAGCAACGGCGCCGATCGCCGCGGCGCATTTCAACCAGGTGCCGCACTATGGGCTCCTAGCCAACATTCTGTCTGTGCCGCTGATGGAGCTCTTGGTGATCCCGGGCGCGGTTCTGGCCGCGCTGCTTTCGCCGGTCGGGCTGGAGTGGATCGGCCTGAAGGTGATGGAGCCCGCGATCCTCTGGATTCTCGCCGTCGCGCGATGGATCGGCGGGTGGGACGGCGCCTTGTCCTACGTGGTGACGCCGCAATGGTTCGTGCTGCCGTTCTTCGCGCTGGGGGGCGCCTTCGTCGCCATCCCGAAGGACCGATTGCGGGTGGTTGGGGTGCCGATTATGGCGGTGGCGTTCGCCAGCTGGACGCTCGCGGCGCGACCGGACGCGCTGGTTTCGGAAACTGGCGGACTGGTGGGCGTTTTGACCGAGGAGGGCCGGGCGCTCTCCAAGGCGAGGGGCGACGGATTTTCGGCGTCAAGCTGGCTGGAAAACGACGGCGACCCGGTGGAGCAGGCGGTCGCGGCGGGGCGTTTGCCGAAGGCGCCCCGGGGCTCGGTTCGGGCGTTGGAGGTGTCTGGCGTCAAGGTGCTCCACGCCACCGGCAAGAGCGCGTCCGAAGCCGCGCGCCGCGCCTGCCGCGAAGCCGACCTGATCGTCGTCAATGTGCCTCTTGCCGAGACGCGCGATTGCCTGGTGTTTGATGCGAAACGGCTGGCGGAGACCGGCGCGCTGGCGCTCTACGTCGATGAAGACGGGTTGCGGGTGGTGCCTGCCCGCGACCCGGCGCGCGCGCGTCTCTGGTCTCAGTAGCTTCGGATGAGCCCTACGAGGCGGCCCTGCACCTTGACCTGATCATCGCGGAAAAGCCGCGTCTCATAGGCCGGGTTCGCGGCCTCGAGCGCGATAGTGTTGCCGGACTGTCGGAAGCGCTTGAGCGTCGCCTCCTGATCTTCGACCAGAGCGACCACAATGTCGCCATTGTCCGCCGTGGTCGTCTCGCGGACCACGACGATATCTCCGTCGTTGATCCCGATGTCGATCATCGAATCCCCTTTGACCTCGAGCGCGTAGTGATGGCCGCGGCCGGACAGCATCTGGCCGGGGACCGCGACATGGGCCTCGACCTGGCTGATGGCGTCGATCGGGACGCCGGCGGCGATCCGGCCCATGACGGGCAGTTCCATCGCCTCCGCCTCGACCGGCAAGGCCTTGGCCGGGGGCGCGGCCTTGTCGCCCTCGATCACGCGGGGCACGAAGGTCTCGCCCGCGCTGAGCGTCTCGGGCAGCTTCACGATCTCGATGGCCCGCGCGCGATGGGCGAGGCGGCGGATGAAACCCCGCTCCTCAAGCGCGGTGATCAGGCGGTGGATGCCCGACTTAGAGCGCAGATCCAGCGCCTCCTTCATTTCGTCGAACGAAGGCGGAACGCCGTCCTTTTGCATCCGTTTATGAATGAATTCCAGCAAATCCAGTTGCTTGCGGGTCAGCATTTCTGC
Organism: Paracoccaceae bacterium; assembly: GCA_030066855.1. GTDB lineage: Bacteria > Pseudomonadota > Alphaproteobacteria > Rhodobacterales > Rhodobacteraceae > Kangsaoukella. Next base: position 29,338 of record JASJAU010000015.1, read on the forward strand.
AAACCTCCTCTGCTCGGCCCTGCGCATTCGCGCATGTGTTCGCGGATGTTCTACCCGTGTTCCCGTTTTGTGTCAACGGCTTGGGTCAGAGGTCAATGACCTCAACCATCTCAGCCGCCGCTCGAGCAGGGTCTTCTGGCGCCCGAACAATGAGGCAATGGGCGGCGGCGAGTACGGAGAGGAGCGAGCTGTCCTGTCGGTCAAATGCTCTGACCGCAGTCCCGTCCCGGAGCGCTCGCATGTAGTGCTCCCGCGGGCCGTTGCGGGGGATGGCCGCGGCGAGCGGTGCTGTTCCGCGCGGCAGGGGGAATTTGCCGAGGCCAAGCATCGCGCGGATCGCCGGGCGCAGAAAGACGTGCCCGCAGACCATTGAGGATACGGGATTTCCGGGCAGCCCGATCATCGGCGTACCGCTGATGTGCCCCGCCATCAACGGCTTCCCGGGACGCATGCGGACTTTGTAGAACGAACGGTCCATGCCAAGGTGTCCAGCCACCTTGCCGACCAGGTCATGATCCCCAACCGATGCGCCCCCGATTGTCACGACGAGGTCTGCGCTCGCCGCCAGCTCGAAGGCCGCTTTCAGCGCCGGTTCGGTGTCGCGGGCGATGGGGAGCATGCGGCAATCCGCGCCCTCGGCTTCGAGAAGCGCGGACAGTCCAAAACCGTTCGACGCGATGATCTGGTCGTCGTTTGGCGTTTCTCCGGGCATGACCAGCTCGTCGCCCGTCGCGATCAGCGCGACGGCTGGCCGGCGGGCGACAGTGACCATCGGGGCGTTCATCGACGCCGCAAGCGCGATTTCCGCCGAGGTCAGCCGGACGCCGGCGCCGATCCGGTCTCCCGATTTGAAATCCATACCGACGGGGCGAATGTAGGCTTGATCGTCGATCTTCTCTGCCAGACGAATGTTGTCGCCATCCCGTTCGACGTCTTCCTGGATGACGACCCGGTTGGCGCCTTGCGGCATCGGCGCGCCGGTGAAGATCCGCACCGCCTCTCCGGTCGACACAGCGCCCGTGAATCCGCGTCCCGCGGCAGCTTCGCCGATCACCCTTAGGTTCGTTTCAAGACGGACGTCTTCGTCGCGCACGGCGTAGCCATCCATCACTGAGGCGGCGAACGGAGGCTGGTTGCGCGTTGCCACGATGTCGGCGGCGAGCACCCGCCCGGCCGCTTCCCGAAGCGGGACGGTTTCATGTCCGAGCGGCGCGATCAGGTCAAAGACATGGCCGAGCGCCTCGTCGACAGAGATCACGGTGCCGCCTCGTAGCGCCCTGATTTCCCGCCATCTTTCAGGATCAGGCGCACATCCTCGATGGTCATGCCTTTCTCGACGGCCTTGACCATATCGTAGATCGTCAGGCAGGCGATCGAGACAGCGGTCAGCGCTTCCATCTCCACGCCGGTCTGGCCGGCGGTCTTGACAGTGGCCACGACGCGAACGCCGGGCCGGTCGGGGTCGGCGGTGAGCTCCAGCGCGACCTTGGTGATCGGAAGCGGGTGACAAAGCGGGATGAGATCGGCCGTTTTCTTCGCGCCCATGATGCCGGCCAGACGGGCGACGGAAAGCACGTCACCCTTCTTGGCGCCGCCCTCCGTGATCAGCGCGAGCGTCTCGGGCGCCATCCGCACCCAGCCTTCGGCGACGGCGATGCGGTCTGTGCGCTCCTTGTCGGAGACGTCAACCATATGCGCCTGCCCCTGCGCGTCGAAATGGGTGAGGCCGGACATCAGGCCGCGCCTTTCGCGGGGACCGGATCGGCGAGGATCGCGCGTGTCGCGGCGGAAACGTCCGGTTGCCGCATGAGGCTCTCGCCGATCAGAAAACGCCGGGCGCCGCAGGAGGCGAGGCGGGCGAGGTCGGACGGATGGAACAGGCCGCTCTCCGCCACGAGCGCCCGCTCGGCTGGAATACGAGGCGCGAGGCGCTCGGTTGTACCGATGTTGGTCTCGAAGGTCTTGAGATTCCGGTTGTTCACTCCGATCAGAGGCGAGCGGAGGTCGAGCGCGCGGTCGAGTTCCGCCTCATCGTGGACCTCGATCAGGACATCCATGTTCCAGTCGCTTAGCGCGACGTCCTCAAGCTCTTTCGCCTGCGCGTCGGAAACGCTGGCCATAATGATGAGAACGCAATCGGCGCCCCAGGCGCGGGCCTCGGCGACCTGATAGGGGTCGTAGAGGAAGTCCTTGCGAAGACACGGCAGCGCCGTCGCGGCGCGGGCGTCCGAGAGGTACCCCGGCGCGCCTTGGAAAGAGGGCGTATCGGTCAGGACCGAGAGGCACGTTGCGCCTCCCGCCTCATAGGCGCGGGCGAGGGCAGGCGGATCGAAATCCTCGCGGATCAGGCCTTTGGATGGGCTCGCCTTCTTGATCTCGGCGATCAATCCGTAGCCGGTCTCGGACGCCCCGGCGAGGCTGGCGGCGAAGCCTCGGACGGCCGGCGCCTGCCGGGCGGCGTCCTCGACCGAGGCGAGCGGCCGCGCGGCCTTGGCGGCCGCGATCTCCTCGAGCTTGTAGGCTTTGATGCGGTCGAGCACGTTGGTCATGGGCCGGAGGAATAGCGGCTTCAGAGGGCGGTGAAAAGCACGTCCGTCGCCGCGCCTGTCATGCCCAGGCGACAGGCAGGTCGCCTTGCGCCTCGAGCCAGGCGTTCACCTTTGAGAACGGGCGCGAGCCAAAAAAGCCTCGATAGGCCGAAAGCGGTGAAGGGTGCGCCGATGACAGGATCAGATTTCCGGGATTCGTCAGCACTTCACGGTACGCTTGGGCGTGGCGCCCCCAAAGGAGGCAGGCGCGGGGGCGGTCGGCGAGGCGGCGAAGCACCTGATCCACCAGAACGCGCCAGCCGAGGCTCGAATGGCCGCCGGCATCACCCGGTGAGACCGAGAGCGCGGTATTGAGCAGCAAAACGCCTTGATCCGCCCAGTGAGAGAGGTCGCCATTTTGCGGCGTCTGTCCCAGATCGTCCTCAAGCTCGCGAAAAATGTTGAGGAGCGACTTGGGCAGGGCAGTGTCCTTTGTCACCGAAAAGGCGAGGCCGTTGGCGTGACCGGGTGTCGGGTAGGGGTCCTGGCCCAGAAGGATCACGCGCACGGCGTCGGGCTGCGCCCGCTCCAGCGCGGCGAAGCGGAGCGGGTCCGGCGGGAGCGATCCTTTCAGATCCGTCGCCAGACGAGCCTCGATCCCGGGCCATTGCACATCGAAGAACGGCAATTCGCGCCAGGCGCCGAGGCGAGTCAGGTCATGGGGCATTCATCAAGCGGCTGCAAACGATTCTCATCCGCCCTGCGTGACCCGCGCCAGCCCCTCCACCTTTCCTTTGGCCGCGCCGCTGTCGATCGAGCGGGCGGCGAGATCGACACCCTCGACCAGCGTGTCTGCCGCGCCCGCGATGGTCAGCGCCGCTGCAGCGTTCAGAAGGACCGCATCGCGGTAGGCGGAGGTCTCGCCCTCCAAGAGGGCGCGGAAGGCGCGGCCGTTCTCCTCCGGCGTGCCGCCGAGAATGGCGTCGAAGGAATGGACGGGCAGGTGGGCCTCTTCGGGATGAACCTCACGGCAGGTGATCTGGCCGTTCTTCAACTCGACCACATCGGTCACGCCGGTGATGGTGATCTCGTCGGTTCCATCCGAGCCGTGAACCAGCCAGGCCGCCTCCGATCCGAGCGTGAGAAGCGTCTCGGCCATCGGCATCAGCATCTCGGTCGAAAAGGCGCCGGTCAGCTGGCGCTTCACGCCCGCCGGGTTCGTGAGCGGTCCGAGAATGTTGAAGATCGTGCGAGTGCCGAGTTCGGTCCGTGTCGGCATGACATGCGCCATCGCCGGGTGATGCATCGGCGCCATCATGAACCCAATGCCTACCTCTTCCAGCGCCTTTTCAACGACTTCCGGGCCGACCATCACGTCAATGCCAAGCTGTCCCATCGCGTCGGCGGCGCCGGATTTGGACGACAGATTGCGGTTGCCGTGTTTTGCTACAGGAACGCCGGCCCCGGCGACGACGAAAGCGGTCGCGGTCGAGATATTGAGCGTTCCCTTGCCGTCTCCTCCCGTACCGACGATGTCGATCGCGCCCTCCGGCGCTCGCACCTTCCGGCATTTGGCGCGCATGACGGCGGCCGCGGCGGCGAACTCCTCCACCGTCTCGCCCCGTGTCCTGAGCGTCATCAGAAGGCCGCCGATCTGACTGGGCGTTGCCTCGCCCTCGAACAGAAGGCTGAAAGCGGTTTCCGCCTCATCACGCGTGAGAGGCCGGTCAACCGCGGCGGCGATCAGGGTTTTCAGACCGTCGCTCATGCGGGCACCGGCAAGAGGTCGAGGAAGTTCTTGAGCATCGCGTGGCCGTGTTCTGAACGGATGGATTCGGGGTGGAACTGCACGCCGTGAATCGGCGCGGTTCTATGAGCCAGTCCCATGATCGTGCCGTCCTCTAGCCAGGCGGTCACTTCGAGCGCGTCCGGCAGCGTGTGGCGGTCCACGATCAGCGAATGATAGCGGGTGGCGGCGAGCGGCGAGGGAACGCCCTTGAATACGCTCTTTCCGTCGTGCCGCATTTCGCCGAGTTTGCCATGGACGATTTCTCCCGCCCGAACGACCTGGCCGCCGAAGGCCTGTCCAATGGTTTGATGGCCGAGGCAGACGCCAAGAAGCGGCGTACCGGTCTCCGCCGCGGCCTCTGTAAGCGCCAGGCAAATGCCCGCGCGGTCGGGATCGCACGGGCCGGGCGAGAGGATGATCCCCTCCGGCCTCAGCGCCATGGCCGCCTGCACGTCGATCGCGTCATTCCGGTAGACGGCGGTCTCGGCCCCCAACTCGCCCAGAAAGTGAACAAGATTGAAGGTGAAGCTGTCGTAGTTGTCGATCAAAAGCAGCATCTTGCGCGTCTCGCCTGCGAATGTGCAGATATGGGGTGTCAGGGCGCGAAAGCGCAGGTATACTTGGTCAGAGGCGCCGCCAATCGTCAAGGCGCCGTGAGGCAGATGGGGCAGAGCAAAGGAGAGTCCGTTGGGACGCGGCTTTCTCGCAGGCATTTTTTGGGGCGGCCTATTGGGCCTCGCGCTCCTGGTGATCGCCGGGATGACCGTGGACCGCCGCCAATTGAGTTTCCCCCAACCCGACGCCACGCCGGTTGAGGTTCCCGCCGGAACGGAGTTCGATCAGGCGCGGCCGGAGACCGAGCCGGTCGTTCCCCAAGCCGAAACGCCGCCCAAGGCTGAAGTCGTCTCAGGCGTTACACCGCCAGAAGACGTTGTCGAGGCGCCCCCGGCCTTTGACACCTCGTCGCTCGAAGTTCCGACGCCGTCGGTGGAAGGTCCGAGCGCGCTTGGCGAGGTGCCTGAGGTGTCCGATGGGGTCTCGGTCGACGTGACGGGGCCGGGCGTGACGAGCTTGGCGCCCGAAGCGCCGGCCGGCGCATTGGCGGTGCCGGAAGTCCCAGCTGCCGCGCCGGAAACAGCCGTTGAGGCGCCGGAAGCCGCGCCGGAGCCGGAACCTGTTGAGGAGGAGGTTGCCGCAACGCCCGCGCCCGCCGAAGAGCCGACACCGGAGACCCCGGCGCCGGAACCAGTCCAGACAGCCGAGGAGCCCCGCGTTCTCCCGCAGGCGACCGAAAGCGCCGCCGCGCCCGTTCAACCCGTCGCGCCCGTGGCGCCGGCGCAGCCGATGGAAGCGCCTTCCGGCAGCGGCATCGTGACCGTAGACGGCGGCGACAGCGCCTTCTTCACGCCGGTCGAAGAGATGGGAAACCTCGCGCCGGAGATCGAGACCGACCGGCTGCCCCGGATCGGCACGCCGCCCGCAACCGAGCAAACCGGGCTGCCGGCGATCCGGCGGATTGGAGAGGACGAAGAGGCCGCCGCGGAAGCGCCCGAGGCGCCGGAGCAAGCTGCGCCCGCGCCCCCGCCCGCGGTCGAGGGCGGACCCGCCTTGCAGGCCTGGCGTCAGGGCTTTGAGAACCCGGAAGGCAATCCACTCGTGTCGATCGTTCTGATCCATGAGGGGTCGGAGCGGCTCTCCAGCGACGAGCTCGCGGCGCTTCCAGAGGGCGTGTCCTTTGCCGTGAACGCCGGTCAACCCGGCGCGAATGAGCTCGCGTCCCAGTACAGGCGCGCCGGGCGGGAGGTGGTGATGATCCCGTCGCTGCCGATGGGCGCGACGCCGCAGGACGTCGAACAAGCACTCCGTGTGAATTTCGAGACCGTGCCGGAAGCGGTCGCCGTGATGGACAATTCGGGCGACAGCTTTCAGTCGGACCGCGCTGCGGTCGCTCAGGTCGTGGACGTGGTGGCGGCGTCGGGGCATGGGCTGATCACCTTCCCCCGCGGGCTGAACACAGCGCACCAGCGGGCTGAGCGCGCGGGCGTAGCAACCGGGCTGATTTTCCGTGACATGGACGGCGACGGACAGTCGGGCGAGCAGATCCAACGCGCGCTTGACCGCGCAGCGTTCCGGGCGCGGCAGGACGAAGCGGTGATCCTTGTAGGCCGCACCTCGCGCCGGACGATCGGGGCGGTGGTCGAATGGACGCTCGGCAACCGCGCGGCGAGCGTGGCCCTGGCGCCGGTGAGCGCGGCGCTTCTGGACGGCTAGCCAGGTTTTCCTTCGGACCGTTCCGCGTAATTCTGGCTCGGTTTCCAGGGCGGACACCTGATCCCGGTGGCATTCCGCGAGGCGCAGTCGGTGGCGTTTGTGCCTCTGATTTGAAAATGCTGGGTCGAAGCGGTCCGCCCTTCAGGCGAACCACCAGCGTTCCGCGATCCGGGCGCCGTCGGCGGGCCAGTTGGCGGCTACGGCGTCATCATGCGCGAGCGTTCTGGAATGCGCGTGGATGTGGTCGGCCCACATGGCCACAATCGCGCCGCTGTCGTTCTGGAGGAGCCGTTGGGCCTCCCAGTAGAGGTCCTTGCGGCTGGCCGGATCGGTATCCGACCGCGCCTTAGCGACCACGTCATGGAACCGCTCGGAGGCTTTGGTGCGAGTGAAGCCGGTGTCGTCCCAGGCGGCGTCGCGGGTCCAGCCTGCCAAATACATCCAGTCCTGCGTCGGCCGGCCGCCCCAGCAGCCGGCACACCAGCCTGGCTTGCCTCCGACATCCGCAGCCGCGACCTCGATTTCGATCCCCGCCTCTGCGGCCGAATCGGCGAGGAGCCTGGCGGCGTCCGCGGCGCCAGGAAAGGCCGCGTCCGAAGCGGAAAGCAGGATAGGACCGGCGTGGCCGGACTTCTTGTAATGCTCCGCCGCCGTTTCGGGATCGAACTCGAGCGCCGGGAGGTCTGTGTTGAAGAACGGCATCGAGTCATTCACCGGCACATCGTTGCCCGCCGCGCCGTGGCCCAGCAGAACCTTGTCGACAAGCTCCTGCCGCTTGATCGCGTGCTTCAGCGCCACGCGCAGGTCGTGATTGTCGAAGGGCGCGACGTCCAGGCGCATCGGGAAAGTGTAGTGCTGCGTGCCGGTGGTCTGGAGGATGTCCAGTGTCGGGGCGCGTTCCAGGAGAGCTACGGTCTTGGGGTCGACGTTGTCGATGAAATCGACATCGCCGTTCATGACCGCATTCTGCCGCGCAGTTGTGTCCGGGATCGAGATCATTTCGACCGCGTCGAAATGCGCCCGGTCGGAGCGCCAGTAGTTCGGGTTGCGGTAGAATCCGGCGCGCACGCCCGGCTCGAAGCAATTCAGAATGTAGGCGCCAGTACCTGTAGTGCCCAACGGATCGACCTCCCCGTCTTCAGAGGGCAGGATGATCAGGTGATCGTCCGAGACGATGTAAGGGAAATCGGAGTTCGCGGCGTGAAGCTCGAAGATGACACGGCGGTCGCCGTCCTTTCTCATCCGGGCGATTTGCGCGAGCAGACCTCTGGCGGCCGATCGGGACCCCTTGCGCCCGTGGAAGCGCATCGTGGCGATAACATCTTCGGCGGTCAGGGCTTTTTCGTTGTGGAAGGTGACGCCGGGGCGGAGATCGAAGACCCAGGTCCTGCCGGCGTCGGAGGCCTCGAAGCTTTCCGCCAGCGCGCCGATCAAAGCGCCTGTGTTCTCGATCTCGGTGAGCGTGTTGCCTCGCGTCTGATTGATCGCGGAGGTCATGTGATTTTCGGATCTCGCCGGATCCAGCAGGTCGGTTTTGGACCCCAAGCCTGTGCCATAGCGGAACAGGCCGCCCTTTTTGGGCGTCAGGGCTTCGGCACGGGTCGCGAGCGACATGGCCGTCGGCATCGTGACGCCGGTCGCCATAGCCGACATGATGAAGCGGCGGCGGTTGATCTCGCCGGCCCTTAGACGCGCGGCCTGCGTTTTGAGATAGCTCGCCTTCTTCACCGACGCTCTCCCTGGGTATTCGCTGCGGCCCCGACCTATGCCGTTCTCGGACGTTTCGGCCCGAATACGTTAACGGCAGGAAAGGTCACAATACAGGGGAAAGGCGTGAAGACAAAAGTAGGGCACTTGGGAATAGACCGGGCGGCAGGCCACCCGCCAACCCGGTCGAGCTTCATGAAAACCCAATCTAGGAACTCATGAACCGGCACCTCCACGACCATATCGATCGCATGTGAAGGTTTTGTAGCAGGCGGCGGATCTCCTTGCTAACACCGGCAGGCGGCGACGCGCGGGATCGCGCCTGGAGGGATGGAACCGGCCCGATGTTTGGAGAGATCTCGGAAAGCGCGGCGGCGGGTCTGGCCCTGGTCAGCTTCTTCGCTTCGTTCATGACCGCCTCGTTCGGGATCGGCGGAGGCACGTTGATGCTTGCGGTGTTGGCGTCAGTTCTGCCCGCGCCCCTCATCATTCCGGTCCATGGCGCCGTCCAGCTTGGATCGAACGCCGGCCGCTTCGCCCTGCTCAGCCGCCATGCCGACTGGTCCCTCAGTTTCGGGTTCACCATTGGAGCGCTCGCTGGGGTGGCTGCGGGTGGCGCCGTCGTGGTCGAATTGAGCGCCGGGGCGATCCAGCTGGTTGTCGGCGCGTTCATTCTCTGGACTCTGTTCTTCCGACCGCCAGGCGCGGTGCTGCGCTTCTCGTGGCTTGCAGGCGCGGCGTCGAGTTTTCTGACGATGTTAGTCGGCGGCACGGGGCCGTTCGTGGCCGCCTATGTCCGTTCAACAGTTCCTGACAAGGTCCCCTTTGTCGCCACGACGGCCTTGCTCATGACCGCGCAGCATGGGTTGAAAACCCTCATGTTCGTTTTCTTGGGCGTCGCCTTTGCGCCCTGGCTCGGTCTCATGGCCGCTCTCATCGGCGCGGGCTTCCTGGGGACATGGACGGGGAAGCGCGTTCTCTTGTCGGTTCCGGACCGGTTCTTCCGCATCGTGCTTGCGGGCGTACTGGGCGCGATGGCGCTCCGGCTGATCTGGCAGGGACTCGGCGCGCTCTAGCGCGGACAATTGCTCGAAATCGGAGTGATTGGTGACGCGATCACGACGCAGGGATCTGTGCTCGATCGGCTTTCCGGACAAATCGCGTGGGAACAGATTGTTTCCAGATCAAGCGAACGCGCCGCGCTGCGGCTTATCCCCAGACCATTTGCCTAAATCTTTAGGAATTGTCCCCGCATTGGAAACGCGATTGCCGACCGCGTCTTTGTTTTCCTGCCTTCCAGTACATCAGAAAGATCGAATTGTTTCGGCGACATCCCAATTGGGCCGCAATATGTGGTGGCCCGGCACCCGGTCTTCCCAAATCCTGCCGCTTTCCGAAAATACCGGTCAAACTTTCGCCGAAGCGCTGATGCATAAAGGTACCTGTAAGCGGACGGCGCCTTCCACCTCATTGCCCCGCCCGCGTAACGAGTGCTACCGGTCGAAGGACCGGTGTTCGGGTAGGGGACGTGCTGTCGGAGGTGGCGTTCGGCACGTCCCGCTTTGAAGAGTGTCGCCTGGCGAAGCCGGGACAGTAAATGGTGATGTAATGAGTGTGTTTGGTATGGGCCGTCGCGGCCTGCGCATGAAAGAAGCCCAAAGCGACAATCGGGACCTGGCGGCGAACGCGCAGGAAACCCCCGGCGCCGCCGTCATCGGAATCGACCGCCGTCCGCGCCAGCAGGATGACGAGAAACCGAAAGCGCCCCCAAGGCCGGCGCTCTGGCCTCTGCCGGGGCTCGCCCCGATGACCAAGGTGCGGACGAACTTCGGCGACGTGCATGCGGTCGCGCTGCGCGAAGGCGACAAGATTCTGACCATCACGGGCGATCACAAGCCAATCGTCTGGCTGAAGCGCGTGTTCCTGGATGAGCGGTTCCTGTCGGAAAAACAGGACGCCAATCCGTTCCGCATCCAGGCGGGCGCAGTAACGGCGGAGGGCCCCGTCTCGGACATCCTCGTCTCGCCGCGCCAGAAGGTGCGCATCGGGCGCAACCGCTGGGTCGAGGCCTCCGAGCTTGACGGAAAGCCTGGGATCGAGCGCGAAGCGGAAACGGGCTTAAGCTACACGATGTTCCACCTGGGTCAGCCCGAGGCGATCTATTGCGAGGGCGTCTATCTGATGACGTCGCCTCTGGCCGAATAAACCAATTCTTCAACTCGCCGCGTTAGCGAAACGGCGTTCCGGCTAATCCCGGGCCGCCGTTTTCTCTGTCTGGGCCGCGTCTTGATCCCTGAGCACTCATCTAACCGCCGGAAGATCCGCGTCCTGATCGTCGATGACACGCGGACGATCCGAAGTATGATCCGCGCCCTGCTCGCGCACGACCCGCGCATCGAAGTTATCGGCGAGGCGTCGGACCCCTTTGAGGCGCGTGAGCTGATCAAGGCGCTCAATCCCGACGTCCTGACGCTCGACGTGGAGATGCCGCGCATGAACGGGCTCGTGTTTCTCGAAAAGCTTATGCGCCTGCGCCCCATGCCGGTCGTCATGGTCTCCACACGGACGGCCGAACAGAGCGACGAGGCGGTCAAGGCGCTGTCTTTGGGCGCGGTGGACTGCATTGATCTCAAGCGGCTCAAGGTGCAGGACCCGCGGCTTCCCGATTTCGCGGAGACTCTGGTTGTGGCCGCCGGCGCGCGCCTTTCGCGCAAGTCCGGGGACGCGCAGAAGTGTCCTTTTTCAGAGAATGCGATACCCGAACGCATTTCCCGGCACGATTGGAACGGGCGGGTCGTCTTGATGGGCAGCTCGACCGGTGGCGTGGACGCCTTGCTGACAGTCTTTTCGGACTATCCGGAGGACGGCCCGCCGACAATCGTCGCGCAGCACATGCCGGCGCACTTTCTAGAGAGCTTCTCGCGAAGGCTCGATTCAATCGCGCGCCCAAGGGTCCGGCTGGCGCGGGATGGTGACGCGCTTAGGCAGGGCGAGGTGCTCTTGGCGCCCGGCGGGCGCTTTCACACTTGCCTGAAACCGGGCATAAAGAGAAGTTGGTCAATTTCAGAATCGGTGAGGTTTGCGTCGGCTGAGATCAAGCCTTTCTCCTCTGCGATCCGGCGCACCCGCGCCCGGTCAATGCCGCCGCC
>JASJAU010000068.1 GCA_030066855.1 Paracoccaceae bacterium
TGCTTTTCTTTCGCTGGAAAACGAATGGTGGAGGCTGGACCGCCGATCACTTCGCGCCGCGCCCTTACAAAAGCTACGATCTCCTACCGGCCAATCTGAACGTCGGGGTTCAGGGCAACCGCCTGACGCTCAGTTCCGAGGCGCCCTCCTTCTTCGCAGCCGTCGAGGCAAACGTCCCGGGCCGCTTTGCGCGAAATGGAATCCTCGTGCTCCCGGAATATCCGGAGGAGATTGCGTTCACGCAAGAGGACCCCGAGGCTAAACCACATTTCACCATCCGCGACCTTCATGCCGCGACGTATTGAGGAACCCAAGAAGATGACCGCGTTCTCCTATCAACTCTACAGCTCCCGGAATTTCCCGCCCATGAGCAGCACTCTGCGAATGCTGGCTGATTTGGGATACACGCAGGTCGAGGGGTTCGGCGGACTGTTTGAGACAGCGGAGGCTGTGCAAGGTTTGAAAGCCGGACTTTCCGAAACGGGTCTCTCGATGCCGACGGCTCACATGAGCCTCGGTCTCGTTCAGGACGAACCAGCTCGGGCCATCGAGATTGCTCGGTCGTTGGGAATGGCCGCCGTCTTCGTCCCGCACACGACAGACCAAGATCGTGACGCTTCAGGATGGAGCGCCTTTGGTCGAGAGATTGCAGAGGCCGGCAAGCCGCTGCAGGACGCTGGTTTGAAGTTTGGCTGGCACAATCATGACTTTGAATTCAATGATTTGGGCGGCGAAGATCGGCCTCTTGACCTAATTCTGTCCGCTTCGGACGATCTTCTGCTCGAGCTTGATGTCGCGTGGGTCGAGGTCTCGGGTCAGGATCCGCTCAAGTGGATATCGAAGTACGCGGAGCGGCTGCTGGCTGCGCATGTCAAAGACATCGCACCGGAAGGGAAATGCGTGGATGAAGACGGCTGGGCCGATGTTGGCCACGGCACTATGGACTGGAAAGCGATCATGGCGGCCCTGAAAAACACCAGCGCCGAATACTTCGTGCTTGAACATGACAATCCGTCTAACGACCGCCGCTTCGCCGAACGCTCGCTGGCTGCGGCGAAAACTCTCTGAGGAATACCGACATGGACAATCTTGGTGTTGGGATCATCGGTGCCGGCAACATCTCTGCCGCGTATCTCCGGCTCGCTCCTCTTTTTTCGGGCATTCAGATGCGCGCGATCGCGGACATCAATATGGATGCCGCGGATGCGCGAGCGGAGGAGTTCAGTATCGAAGCTCGCGAAGTCGACCAGTTACTTGGGTCCGACGATATCGACGTAGTCGTCAATCTGACCATTCCATCGGCGCACTTCGATTTGACCAGAAGAATTCTGGATGCGGGCAAGCACGCCTATACCGAGAAGCCAATCGTTCTGAGCCTCGAAGAGGGCGAGACGCTGCGGCAGATGTCCAAAGCGTCCGGCCTGCGCATCGGCTCTGCGCCCGACACATTCCTGGGCGGGGCGAACCAGCAGGCACGGAGTCTTATCGATGACGGCGCGGTCGGAAAGATCGTCTCTGGGACGGCCCATGTGATGAGCCGTGGCATGGAGCACTGGCACCCCAACCCGGATTTCTTCTTCAAACCGGGCGCCGGTCCGATGCTTGATATTGGACCGTACTACGTGACCAACTTGATTCAATTGCTTGGCGCTGTGGAAAGCATCTACGCATCCGCGATGTCGGCGCGTGCAACCCGTGAGATTCTCTCGCAACCCAGATTTGGAGAAAGCATCGTGGTCGAAACGCCGACGACGATCCATGCCATTCTCACATTTTCCTCCGGCGCGATGATCACTCTTGGAACAAGTTGGGACGTCAAGGCGCACGGACATCCCGTCATGGAGCTTTACGGAACCGAAGGGACCATCAGTCTCCCCGACCCGAACTTTTTCAGTGGCGAGCTGACGCTCGCCAACGCGGAAGGCGACGTCGAGGTTGTTGAGCCCTGGGATCATCCGTTCGCGCGGAACAACGATGAGCTGGAGAGCCCCATCCCACGCGCCAACTACCGCGTCGCCGGTCTCGCAGATATGGCGGCAGGTATCCGGGAAAACAGATCGCACAGGTGCAGTCTGGAACTCGCCATTCACGCAGTCGAAGTCATGACCGGCGCGCTCAGATCCGCCGAACTTGGCGAGAGAGTCGTGATGACAACGTCGTGCGAAAGACCTGAACCACTTCGTCCCTTGGACGCGGAAGCGCTGCTGGTCTGATCCATCAAATACAGCAAGGCAGGTGGTCAGTGATCGGAACTGCTGAACGCGCTTCCTTCTGATCGCTGAGGCGAGCATCCGGCCGAAGCGGATCCACAGCTTGCGGACCGTCTCATGGCAGATATCGATGCCGCGCTCATACAAACGGTCTCCACTGTTCCGAAACGTCGGCGGAAACTGGACGTACGAAATCGCCGCCAGGCGGGTGATCTCTGGGCTGGTCGTAAAGTAGCGAAAGGGAGGGGACTTGGTCATGCTCGAACGCCAGGCAGGTCCCCTGCCCGGCTCAGGCTCGGTCTTCTTTGGAACTGCCATTCGCGACGTTTGAGGGCGATTTGAAATTGGCCAAGAGCAGGTTTCAATTGCCAGCCTCGAACCTGCTGACGTGCGGCTGCGATGTCATGGTGAGAGACGCCGGTGGCACGCTGCTGAAATGGTCACCATTCAATAGCCTTGCCATCGCGGAAGAAGCCTCCGGTCGGTCCGTCGTCGGGCAGGGTAGCCGCCCACACGATGCCACGAGCGCCGGTCGGAACATCTCGTGTCGCGCTTTGCCCTCCCATGTCAGTGCGCACCCAGCCGGGACAGACTGCATTCACCTTCACGTTCGCGGCGGCTTCCTGCGCGGCGAGGAGCGTCAGCGCATTCAGCGCGGTTTTTGACACCCTGTATGGAACTGCGCCGGAGCCCATGTCCGAAAGGGCCCCCATACCCGAAGATACGTTAACAATTCGCCCGTAGTCTCCCTGCCGCATCATTGGCAAAGCCTTTTGCATCATTCTGAAAGCCCCAATGGCGTTGTTCGAAATCGCCTCGTGCAGCGTTTCTGGATCTGTTCCCAAAACGGACGAGCCGCGCCCGCCGTAGACGCGGGCAGCGTTGTTGACCAGCACATCCAGCCGGCTATGCGTGGTCTTCAACCAGTCGAAGAACCTGGCGACAGACGCATCGTCGCCGACATCCAGTACCTGCCAATCGGAGTTCTTGAGCGTCGCCGTCGCGGCTTCAAGCGCTTCAGCATTCCGTCCAGTAAGGATAACGCGCACGTCCCGGTCCGAAAGTTGCCGCGCGGTCTCGAACCCAATGCCCTTGGCCGCGCCCGTGATGACAGCGATCCGCACCTTTACGCCCTCACAATGCGGTAGTTGAAGTTCGCTGATCCATGCGCTCCCCACATCCGGAGCCAGAAGGGCATCATGCCTTCGGTGCCACGCGCGGCGGCGAGAGGACCGAGGTCAATCGGCTCACTCCAGCCGAACTCAGCCAGGAGGTCGCGCGCGTCTCCCTTGGCATCTTCGTAGTCGCCGCTCAAGAAGACGTCATGGGAGCCAGGCACAACAGCCGGGTTCACCATAATCTCGTGGTTCATGGTGTTTAGCGTCTTAACGACTTTGGCCGACGGAAGTGCGGCTTGAAGAGCCTCACCTGCGGAGTTTGTATTCGACAGATGCGGCACCAGATCAGGCGGCATGCCGTTGCTGAAGTCGAGCGGGTTGGTCACGTCGATAACGGTCTTACCGGCAACGGCGGCTTCGCCGACAGCGGCGGCCACGGTTTCGATTTGCGCGCCGCTTACGGCGAAGATGACGCGGTCCGCCCAGCGCGCCACGTCGGCGAATGTTCCGTGGCCATCTTGGCTACCTTGCGACGACGCCCATTCGGTTGCCTTCACATTGTCCGCTTCGCGTGCGCCCATGCGCACCTCGTGCCCCAGCGACACGAGCTTGGTGGCAAGAGTGTGCCCGACCATGCCCGTGCCCAATACAGCGTATTTCATCTTCGATTTCCTTTCCTCCGCCCGCTCATGGGCGCTGCCATGGACAGACTATGGGGGTAAAGTTAGTCTCGGAAAACGGATCAAATTTTGGACAGACTGACTCGAAATAAATGACAATCGATTTGATACAGATCCGAACGCTGCGGGTGGCGGTCGCAATAGCTGACAGCGGCAGTTTTGCAGCCGCCGGCCGGCGTCTGAACCTGCCAAGGGCTACGATTAGTCGGATCATCGGGCAGCTTGAAGAGCGAACCGGCAATCGTCTTTTTCGCCGGAACACCCGCAAGGTCGTCACCACCGATGCAGGCGACCAGTTGATCGCAGCCGCGCGCCGGGCCTTGGCGGAGATAGATGTCGCGCTTGAGCCTGGCAGAGATCAGGGCGCCAACCTCTCTGGGCAGGTACGTCTGTCCGTAAGCCATGCCTTTGGCCGGCATTTCGTTCTCCCGGCGATTGGGCGTTTCCGTGCCGAACACCCGGGCGTTCTTATCGAAACGCTATTTCAAGACCGGTTGGACGACATGATCGACGAAGGCATCGACTTCACGATCAGGCTGGGCCCGCTGACGGAAAACGACCTCGTCGTGAGACGCTTGGGCGCGTTCCAATCCGGCCTTGTCGCGGCACCAGCCTTTCTGGCTACGCTTGAAGGGCCGCCTGATCGAGACACTCTAGATACTGCATCCGCGATTGGTTTTCGCATCCCCGGCACGGGACACGTTCTGTCCTGGCCTGTTCCAGCTGACGGGCAGGTCACCCACGCGGTTAGTCCAAACTCCGTCGTCCAATCGGACTCGATCGAGGCCGTTTGGGACCTCGCCAAGGAAGGTCATGGGATCGCCTTGCTACCTGAATATCTGATTGCCAAGGACCTTGGCGATGGCAGCCTCGAGCCGGTTTGTCCGGACCTGGTGTCTGTCCAGACCGATGTGCACATCTGCTTTCGAGAACGCCGATTCATGCCAGCGCGCGTTCGCGCCCTGATTGATCATGTCGCGGCGGACATCACTTCGGCCTTGGCGCGCTAGGCGGTCCGCAGGATCACCCCCCGGATCGGACCATATGCCCGCCGTCGATGTCGAGCACATGGCCGGTGATATACCCATTCGACGCCAATGCGAGCACGCCATCCGCGATCTCCTCCGGCGTCCCCGTTCGGCGCACCGGCAAGCTGGCGCCCGTCTCGGCCAGCATCGCGGCCCGCCGCTGTTCCGGCATGGCGGCGTAGGCTTCGGTGTCCACCATTCCGGGAGAAAGGCAATTGACGCGAATGTCCGGTCCCAACTCGAGCGCAAGCGCGCGGGTCAATCCTTCTACGGCTGCATTGACAGCCGCCAACCCTGCAGCGTTGCGCCCGGGGCGGCGGCTGAGCACGCCTGAGAAGAACGTGATCGATCCCCCCGGACGCATGATCGGCAAAAGAGCTTGGGCGGCGGCGCCTTGGGTCGGGCAGCTTCGTCGAGGCTCAGCTCATCCAAGAATTGGGTCGAAAGGTCAGTCATGGCTGACACATTAACCTACAGCAGGCCAAGTCAAGAACGTCCGCTTCGGGCACTTAGGAGACGTTTGGCGAGAAGCCCCGGGCTTGCGAGTTTCTGGACGAAGGAACATCTGCTTTGCGGACAATGCGAACGCTCGCATCTTGCCCTCGATAAGCTCTTGGGCTTGGAGTCATGCGGAACACCGCCGAGCTCGGCAAGGAACTGTGCAAAAAAGCCGGAAGTGAAGGCTTTCGATGCCCTCTGTTGTCTCCCGACCGGACCGGCGTAATCCATGGCGCGATCCGTTGCGGGAACCCTCTTCACTCGCATGAAATGTCATAAACGAGGATGCCGTCCGCGCCTCCGACGCACATGTCGACGAGCTGGCCGCCGAGCTCGACATGCCTGGGGTGCTGCTCGTATTTCAGATGAGCTTCCCGATCGCGGAACATCACGATGAAGCCGTCCTTGTGGTCTGGCGTCTTGTTCTCGAAGTCCAGATTGGGGCCGTAATGGAAACCGACCATGCCGTCGATCTGGTCGACAAGTTCACCAAGGCCGCGAAGGACGGCCATTCGCGCCTCGGCGTCGTACGCGTCGGAGAAGTTCAGAAAAACACAATGCGCGAGCATGTTTCAGCCTTTCAGAGAGGATGGATCAGAATTGCCCGGAAATCATTCACGTTGGTCAGCGTCGGGCCTGTGACGATCTGGTCGCCGAGAGCGGCAAAAAAGCTGTGGCTGTCGTGCGAGACCAGCGCCTCCCCGGGGTCCAAGCCGCGTTCAGAGGCGCGCTTCAGCGTTGAGGGGTCAATGAAAGCCCCTGCGACCTCGGCAGCGCCGTCGACGCCGTCTGTGTCACAGGCCAGTCCAAATATTCCAGGAGCCTCATTCAGCGAGCGCGCAAGCGATAGGGCGAACTCGGCATTCGGACCGCCCACTCCAGATCCGTGTCCGGAGACCGTGCACTCGCCTCCGGAGAGGAGCAAAATCGGTGCGCTTGAAGACGTCATTCCGCGCTGCAGATCAAGCGCCGACTCCGCCTGAGAGCGGGCAAGAGTCTGCGCTTCGCCTTCCAGAGCATCGCCTAGCAAGCGCACTTCGATCCCGCTTGCTCGGGCAATCTCCGCGGCGGCCTGGAGCGACTGCGATGGAGCGGCAATTATCCGGTTCGTCGTCGTTGCAAGCGCTGGATCGCCTGGCGGGATGACCCCGGTGACCTGAGAAAGAACGCTCGATGCACTCTCCGGAACATCAATCCTGAAATCAGCGAGAATGCCGCGCGCGTCTGCCGGGGTGGTGGCCTCCGCAACGGTGGGCCCCGAGGCGATGTCGGCCGGATTGTCCCCCGGCACGTCCGAGATCATCAGACAAAGAACGGTCGCCGGATGCGCCGCCGCGGCCAGCTGACCGCCCTTGACCCGGCTTAGATGCTTGCGGACCACGTTCATCTGGTCAATTGGAGCGCCGGATTTCAGCAGCGCCGCGTTCACGGCTTGCTTCTCTGAAAGCGAAATCTCTCCTGCAGGAGCCGTGAGTAGAGCCGAGCCGCCGCCCGAAATCAGAATGAGGGCAAGATCGCCTTCGCCGAGGCCGCGCGCGATGTCGAGCATTCGGGTCGTGGCGTCCGCGCCGGCCTGGTCCGGAACGGGATGCGCCGCCTCGACGATGTCGATGCCTTTCGTCGGTCGGCCATAACCGTACCGTGTGATGACAAGGCCCTCGCATGGCCCCCAAGTAGCCTCGACGGCCTCAGCCATGCGCGCGGAGGCTTTGCCTGCGCCCAAAACGACGAAGCGCCCCTCTGGCCGATCGGGCAAGACCGCCGGCACAACACGCATCGGGTCGGCGACCCGCACCGCTTCGTCAAACAGACTGCGCAAGAACGCCCTGGGATCGGTAACGCTCATCTTCGGCTCGACCCTCTTACGACCAGTTCGACCGCCAGCCGTTGTTCGGCGGGCGGCGCGGTGTTCTCTTCGATCTGCTCAAGAAGCAACCCGGCGCTGAGCTTCCCGAACCGCGCCACGTCGCAACGGACAGTCGTGAGAGGCGGGTAGGCAAGGCTTGCCTCTTCAATGTCGTCGAAGCCAACCAGAAAGAAGTCTCGGCCCGGCATGCGGCCGCGCTCGGCAAGACCAGCTTGCAGCCCTAGCGCCACAAGGTCGTTGAAGCAGATGGCAGCTTCAATTTCGGGATGGTCCCCAAGGAGAGCCGCGGCGACTTCCCGCCCGAAACGGCGGGTTGGACGTCCGGGAAGAAACGTTATTGGCAGACCGCGCTCGCGCATCTCCCGAAGATAAACACTCATCCGATCGCTGGTGATGTCGCGTTCCTCGATCCCGCCCACAAAGGCGATCTTGTCAATCCCTTGCCCCAATAGATGCTCAACCGCCAACCGGCTTCCCTGCGTGTAGTCGTGCGTGAAGAACGGGATCCGGCGGCCGCCAGTTTCGACCCGGCGCAACACCTGAAGCGCGGGAATTCCGGACGCGTGGATTGCCTCGAACGCGTCCGCTGTATCGCCATAAGCAGGCGAGATAACCAATGCGCTGACGTCATGCTCTAGCATAGACCGGACCGTCTGCTCCTGAATCTCCGGGTCTTCATCGCAATTGGCGATGACCGTGGCGAAGCCGCGTTGGTGGAACTCCATCTGCAAGGAGGCGGCGAACTCTGTGAAGAAGGGGTTCATCAGATCGTTGATCACGAGACCCACCAAGCCGGTCCCCGATCCGCGCAGTGTGGCGGCCGCGCGATTGCGAACGTAGTGCAGCTCTTTCATCGACGCGCAGACCGCCTCGCGCGTCTCTCGTTTCACGAGTTCCGAGTTCTGAAGCACCAGCGACACCGTCGATTTCGAGACGCCCGCATGCGCGGCGACGTCCTTGATCGTGGGTCGCTTGGCGGTTGCCATCACTCGATACCGTGAAGCTGTAAGAGAATGGTCATCTTTTTCTGCGCGAGTTCGGTATCCGCCAGCAGACCGGCGGTGTCGGCGAGGCGGAAGACTTCCGCGAAGTGTGCAATCTCGCGCGAAGACTGAAAACCCGCCGGCATGATGAAGTGGCTCTGCGCGCCATTGAGCCACGCCAGAAAGGCGATGCCCGCTTTGTAGAACTGGGTCGGCGCCTTGAAGATCTCGCGGCTCAGCGGAATTGTCGGCCCGAGCAGCGCATGAAACCGTGCGGTGTCGCCGTCCGCCAAGGCTTCGAGCGCCTGCGCGGCGGCAGGCGCAATCGCCGCAAAGATGCCGAGAAGAGCATGAGAATGGTGCTTCCCGTCGCCTTCGATCAGGGCGGCGTAGTTGAAATCGTCCCCGGTATAGAGCAGCACGCCCTCGGGAAGCCGGGTACGGAGCGCCTCCTCCCGCGATTGCTCGAGCAGGCTGATCTTGATCCCGTCGATCTTCTCTGAGTGAGCTTCAATCAGCGCGAGAACCGAGTCCGCGGCGGCGTCCAGATCCTGATGGCCCCAGTATCCGTCGAGGGCCGGGTCGAACATCGGGCCCAGCCAGTGCAGGATCACGGGTTCTGCGGCCTGGTCGATGAGACGTCCGTAGACCCGGTGATAGAAGTCCGGCCCGCTTCCGTTCGCCGCCATCGCCCTGCTGGCCATGATGATGACCTGACCGCCCGCGGCCTCGATAGCCTCCATCTGCTCAGAATAGGCGGCGACGAGCGCGTCTTCAGTTCTGAGGTCTTCGATTGCACGCTGTTCGGTTCCGGCGCCGCAGGCGACGCGCGGTTTCAGCGGATGGGCTTTCGCCTCAGCCATGGTGCGCTCGATCAGCTCCTTCGCAGTCAGCCAGTCGACACCCATGCCGCGCTGAGCGGTGTCCATCGCCTCTGCAAGGCCGAGGCCCTGATCCCAAAGGTAATGGCGAAACCTCAGAGTGTTCTCCCAGTCAATCGACGGGCGGCCAATCCAGGGGTCGCGCTCGGCAATCGGGTCGGACACGACGTGCGCGGCGGCGAAGGCAACCCGGTTGAAGGCGCGCGCCGGAGCGCGCGGCTTCAGCGGTGTGACCGAGAGTTGGTAGTCTTCGATTGTCCCGGCGTAGGTCGGCAGGCGCATTGCTCAGGTTCCATGATCTTCTTTGATCATGTCGGAGGCTTTCTCTCCGATCATGATCGCGGCGGCGTTGGTGTTTGAGGAGATGACCGTCGGCATGATCGAGTTGTCGACGATGCGGAGCCCCTCGATTCCATTGAAGCGCAATCGGGGGTCCACGACCGCTTCGGGGTCCGATCCCATACGGCAGGTGCCCGCGCAGTGATGCGAGGTTTTGGAATGCTCGCAAATGAAGTCGAAGTAGTCCTCGTCTGTCTTGACGTTCGGACCGGGAAGTCTCTCGGCACGAATGAACGGCTTTAGCGGCGCTTGCGACAGGATCTCCTGGGTGAGCTTCAGGCCGCGAATGGACATCTCGCGATCCCGGCTGTCCTGCAGGTAGTTCGGGTCGATTAGCGGCGCTTTGGCCGGATCGGAGCTCTGCAGGCGAACCGTCCCGCGCGAGCGCGGTCTGAGATAGCAGGAGTTCAGTGTGACGCCGCCGTCCGGCATCGCCTCGACGCCCTTTTCGATGCCCGTTCCGAGGCCCAGATGGAACTGGATATCCGGTGAGCGAGCGTCCGGATCGGCGTACCAGAAGCCGCCGGTTTCAAAGAGGCTCGAAGCCACTGGTCCGGTGCGGTTCAGAAGGTATTGGATGCCGGCGAGGGCTGACATGTGGAGCTTTGCATAGCGGTCGTAGGTATGCGGGCCGCTGACTTCGCAGATGCAGTATAGATCAAGATGGTCCTGCAGGTTTTCGCCGACATTGGGCTGATCGAAGACCACGCCAATTCCCACATCGCCAAGGTGGTCTGCGGGGCCGATCCCTGAAAGCTGGAGAAGTCGCGGCGTGCCAATGGCGCCTCCCGAAAGAATGACTTCCGTTTCCGCCATCAACCGCTCGCCGCTCAACAAATTGACTCCGACCGCGCGGCCGTTTTCAACGATGAGGTGTTTCACCGGGGCGTTGAGCCTGCGGGTCAGGTTCTTCCGGTAGCGAACCGGAGCAAGGTACGCCATCGCCGCAGATGACCTCCGGGCGTTCCGCTGGGTCAGCTGGTAATACGCCGCGCCGTCCTGCTTCTCGCCGTTGATGTCTTCGTTGCGCGGTATGCCAATTGCCGCGGCGGCTTCGAAATAGGCCTCGCAGATCGGGAGCGGGGCCGCAGGCTGAGAAACGCCAAGCGGACCGCCCTTGCCGTGGTACCTGTTCTCGTAGGTGTCGTTGTGCTCGGCTTTTCGGAAATAAGGCAGCACGTCTTCGTAAGACCACCCCTCGCACCCCATCTGCCGCCAGTCGTCATAGTCCTGCGCGTTCCCGCGCGTGTATATCTGCGCGTTGATCGCTGAGCCGCCGCCAATCACCTTGGCCTGCGTGTAATTGAAGACCCGATCCTTCATATGGCGCTGCGGAACGGTCTCCCATCCCCACGACCCGATCCCCTTGGTCATCTTCGCGAAACCTGCCGGCAACCGGTAGAACGGGTGCCAATCGCCGCCGCCCGCCTCCAGAAGCAAGACCCGCGCGCCGCCGCCTTCGGACAAACGGGCCGCAAGCACGCATCCGGCGGATCCGCCTCCTACGATGATATAGTCGTAACCCTCGGCCATTTCGTCCTCTCAAAGCCGATGAATGCTCAGGCCGCCGTCGGCGGGAATGACCGCGCCGCTGGCAAAGGCCATCTGGCCGTTGACAAGTGGAACGACCGCGTCGCCGATGTCGGAAGGCGCGCCCCAGCGCGCCGCTGGAACGAGGCCGCCTTCGATCCGGGCGGTGTACTTCTCTTTCACGCCGGCCGTCATATCAGTTGCGATGATGCCGGGGCGGAGCTCGAAAACACCGATTCCGTCCTTCGCGAGCCGGGCCGAAAAGAGCTGCGCCATCATCGCTGCGCCAGCCTTGGAGATGCAGTACTCCGCGCGTTCGATTGAAACCATGTCGGCGCTTACCGAGGTTACGAAGACGATCGATTTGTACTCGGTGTCCGCGCTCCCAATCATTCTGCGAGCGGTCTCCTGGGCGAGGAAGAAAGCGCCCTTTAGATTGATGTCGAGAACAAAATCGTAGTTCTCGGGTTCGATCTCCAAAATGTCACCCCGCACTTTGGCCGGGACGCCCGCATTGGAAATCAGACTGGTCACTGAACCAAGCTCATCCTCGATGCGATCGAGCAGTGATCCCACGGCGCCAACGTTTCGCAAGTCGTGCTGATAATACCGCGCGCCCTCGCCCAGCTCATGCAGCGCGGACGCGGCAGCCTCGCTGCCGGGGGCGCTGGAAGAGGCGAGCGCAAGGTGAAAACCCTCTTCCTTCAGGGCCTTGGCAATTCCGAGACCGATCCCCCTTTGACCACCAGTGATGAGAGCGACTTTGCTCATGCAACGAGATCCTTTTGGCGAATGTGGTCGGAAACGCGCAGCGCCTGAGCCGCGATTGTCAGGGCCGGATTCACGGCTGCCGAATTTGGCAGGAAGCTCGCGTCGACGACAAAGAGGTTTGGATGATCGTGCGACCGGCACCATGTGTCGAGCACGCTGGACTTCGGATCCGTCCCAAACCGTGCAGTACCGCACTGGTGGGAAGGGACGGTGCGGTCGAAGGCGCGAGCCAACACAATGGGCCACCCAGCTCTGCGCAGAAGCCTCTTGAACTTGTCCACCAGAAGCGTGTGCGCTTTCCAATTGGATTGGCGCCAGTCAAGGATGATCCGGTCGCCGCGAACGGTCACCCGACTTTCCGGGTCAGGGAGGTCTTCGCTCATGACGTACCAGTCGACGGAGCGCGCGGCGATCCAGCGCAAGGCCGCCTCGGGTAGTTTCACCTGACTTCCCAGGATAGGCGCGGTGATCTTCCCCAAGAGCTGAATATTCCCGAGCGGAACTCCGTTCGGTCCGCCGCTGAGGTAGAAATCGTTGAAATGGAGCGTCTTCTGATAGGTGCTTCGATTGAGCCGGAAAGGATGCAACGATATCACCGCGTGGGTGTTGTGGTTCATGAAGTTCCGGCCCACCTGATCAGATGAATTGGCGAGACCCGCCGGTTGGTTTTCATTGGCGGAACGCAGCAGGAGGACCGCGCTGTTCACCGCTCCCGCGGAGAGAATGACTGTCCGAGCGGAGATCCGGCGCGTTCTTCCATCCTGTTCGTAGTCCACGCTTTCTATTTCGCCGGTTTGGAAGGCGTTGAGGCGGGTTACGTGACAGCCGGTTTCAAGATGGACATTGGCGTGCTGCAGCGCCTTGGCAATGCCCACGCTCTCGGCATCTTTCTTGCCGTTCCCGGTATTTGGATGCGCGTCCCAGCCGGTTTGACCGCCCTCTAGCCAGGCATCGATATCAACGCCAAGAGGCAAGTGGCACGGCGAAAGGCCGACCTTCTGCAGCCGCTTCGCCGCGTCCGCGATATCTGGTTCGTGCGGAACCGGCGTGAACGGATAGGCCCCGGAGTGCTCGGGCTCGCTTGGGTCGTCACCAAGCGCTCCACGGACTTCGTAGAGCGCTTCCGCCTCTTGATACCAAGGCTCAAACTCGTCGTAGGAAATCGGCCATGCGGGAGATGTTCCTCCCAGATGCTCCAGCTCATTGAAGTCCTCGGCCCTGTACCGGAACAACACGGCGCCATAGAGCTTCGAGTTACCCCCTACGAAGTAGTAGTTCCCTGGATTGAAGGCAGTGCCGCTCGGATCGTCCCATGTTTCGTCATTTCGGAACGATCCAAGTTGGAAAATTGAGAAAGCATCCCTTGTATTGGGAGTGGCCTCGATCCGTTCTCCTCGCTCGAGAATCGTAATCCGGGCGCCGGACGATGCCAGCGCGGCCGCACAAGTCGCGCCGCCCATCCCGGATCCAATTATCAGAACGTCAGTGTCCATCAGACGATGCCAGCCTCGGTCTTCCGATCAAACGCCGCGACCTTGTCCAAGTTGATCGCGAAGACGGTCGCGCGCTCAGCGGCGATGTCGGCGTCTGAACGCGTGCGGCCAACGCACTCGGCACCTCCGGTCGTCGTCGCGACAAGGGTATCTGAACCGGCCGGTTCGGTCACCGTGACTGTATTGGCGACGTGTTCGACATGGGTCGACCGCTGGTCCGCACCTTCCACGTCGGTCAAGGCTTCGGGGCGAACGCCAAAGGTGACCGTCTGCCTGTCAGCGACAGCGCTGTGAGAGCGGAGGTCGTGATCTTCATCGTCTTGCGCACCGGTTTCCTCCCGTTTTGCGTAGCCGTCTCTGTAGGTTCTTCCCGCATGCTTCTGGTCAGACCCACGTCTGGCGTGTCTTGCCAATGCGCATCTGGACAGTTTTCACTTCCAAAAATTCATCGATTCCGTTGGGCCCAAGCTCCCGGCCGAGCCCGCTTTCCTTTACGCCGCCGAAGGGCAGCTCGGGAAAGCCGTCCATCCATGTGTTGGTCCACACCGTGCCGGCCTGAGCCTTCCGAGCGAACGCCAGACAGGTGTGAACGTTTTCGCTCCAGACACCCGCGGAAAGCCCATAGGCCGCGCCGTTCGCCAGCGCGACCGCCTCATCAAAGGTACTGAATGTCAGGACCGAAAGAACCGGGCCGAAGACCTCCTCTGTGGCGATGGCCATGTTGGCTGTGACACCGGCGACCACCGTGGGCTGATAGAATTGCCCCGCCAGCCCCTCGACAGAAACCGGGGCGCCGCCAAGCAGCACTTCCGCGCCGTCTTCGGCTGCGCCCTTCACGTAGTTGTCGATCTTCGACTGGTGATCCGTCGAAATAATCGCTCCCACCTTGGTCGTCCTGTTGAGCGGGTCGCCGAAGGGGACTTTTCGAGACAGCGCCACCACCTTTTCGTTCAAGGCGTCGGCGACATCTTCGTGGACGATGATGCGGGAGCCTGAATTGCAGCACTCGCCGGCATTGAAATAGACGCCAAAGACGATCGCGTCCGCCGCCTGATCGAGGTCCGCGTCGGGGAAAATGACCTGCGGATTCTTTCCACCGAGCTCGAGCGACACCTTCTTCAGAGTCTTCGATGTGGCGGCCACAATGGCTTTGCCGACAGCCGTCGAGCCGGTGAAGGACACCATGTCCACGTCGGGATGGGTCGTCATCAACCCACCGACCGGGTCGCCATAGCCAAGCACGATGTTGACGACACCGGGCGGAATGCCGGCTTCGATCAGCAATTCGCCCATCATCACGGTCGTGGCCGAGGTCAGTTCCGAGGGCTTGACCACCGCCGTGCAGCCTGCCGCCAAAGCGAAGGGGAGCTTTTGGGAGGCGATCAGGAACGGGAAGTTCCAGGGCGTGATGATCGACACCACGCCGATCGGCTCCTTGAGGACCATGCCAAGCATGTCCGGGCCAAGCGCGTTTTGGCTGTCGCCCCGTATGTTCCATGCGAGTGTCGCGGCGTACCTCCAGATATCCGCAGCGCCCTGGATCTCTGCCTCGGCTTGAGAGATCGGCTTGCCGCTTTCCATCGTCTCGTAAAGCGCGAGGCGTTCGCAATTCGCGTCGATCAGTTCGGCCATCCTTGAAAGCGCCTTCGCGCGGGCGCTCCCGGGCGTTTCCGACCAGCGCCCATCGTCGAATGCCGCTCTCGCCGCCCGGACAGCCGCCTCGACATCCTGGGCGGTGCCCTTGGCCGCTTGAGACACCAACTGGCCGGTGGCAGGAGACGACCGTTCGAAGGTCTCGCCGGAGGTTGAGCTGACCCATGCGCCATCAATCAGGTGTTTCAGCGTCAGTACGCCTTCCGGGGCCGGCATGCCGCCATGACCCGATACGAGCGTGATGTCATGTGTCGTCACTTTGCGCCGCCTTCAAACTGGGGGGGTCTCTTCTCAAAGAAGGCGGTAACGCCCTCCGCTTTTTCGTCTGTCGGCGCCATCGCGGCCCCGGCGATCGCTTCGATACTGGCTGCTTGATCCTCGCCAAGGGCGGCCGAGATCATCCATTTTGCGGTCTCTGCCGCCTGGGGGCCGCTCGCCGTGATTTTGGCCGCGGTTTCACGCGCCATCGCCCGTGGATCGTCGCCGACTCCGTTCAGAAAGCCGATCTGATAGGCACGGTCCGCCGAGATCCGCGCTCCCGTCAGCGCCATCTCCTTCAGAATTGCCGGGGGCAATTGCCCCGCCAGCCGCTGTGTTCCCGACCAGCCCGGCACTATGCCGACGCCGGTTTCCGGCAGCGCGTAAGCAGCTCCCGGCGCAGAGAAGCGAAGGTCGCACGTCGCTGCCAGTTCCAGGCCACCGCCAAAGGCATGTCCATTCAAGACACCGATAAGGGGCACTGGCAGGCGCGCCAGTCGATCGAATACTCGGTGACCCCGGCGGACCCAGTCGCGGGCGAATGCCCGAGGATCAAGCGCAGACCATTCCCGAATATCGGCGCCAACGCAGAACGCGCGCTCCCCTTCAGACGTCAGCAAAACGGCGCGAACCTCCCGCGCGGCTTCGACCGCGGCGCAATGCGCCTCGATGGCGTCGATCATCGCGACCGTAAGCGCGTTCAGCTTTGACGGGTTGTCCAGGCGGATCTCCGCGACGGGACCGTCAATATCGAGGTGGACAGCGCTCAAAGGACCAATCCCATCGGCCCGTCGGCAAGCAGCGAGACCGGCATGCGCGATGCGTTGCCCGATACTTGCACACGCCCTTCCGAGGCCTCGACAATGTCCGCTTGGGGGTCGATGCCCGGCATGATTTCCGTCGCGAGGAGGCCGTCGTCTTCGAGGCGCATGACGCATCTCTCGGTAACGTAAATCGCTTTCTGGCCTCGCGCTCTCGCGCGCCGGCCTGCAAACGTGACGTGCTCGACCTCGTCCACCATCTTGGTGAATTTTCCCTTCTGGGCGACGCGGATTCCGTCAGGCGACATTTCGAGCTTCGCGCCGGCTTCGAAGTAGCCGGAAAAGACGATCCTCCGCGCGTTTGCAGTGATGTCCACAAACCCGCCGCATCCCGCCGTCAGGTAAGGTTTCTTGCCGAGCTTCGAGACGTTCACGTTGCCGTCCCGGTCAACTTCGAGAAACGAAAGGAATGAGACGTCGAAGCCGCCACCCTGAAAGTAGGTGAATTGAGCTGGCGACGGCAGAATGGCGTCCGCGTTCGACGCGCAGCCGAACTCGAAACCCGTCAGGGGCACGCCCCCGACAGCGCCCTGTTCGATCGCCCAGGTGACAGATTGAGGGTATCCCTCCTCCAAAAGGATGCGAGGCACGTTCGCCGAGATGCCGAAACCGAGATTAGCGCTGTCGCCGGCCTTCAGCTCCATGGCCGACCGGCGGGCGATGACCTTCTCGATGCCGGGACTGGCGTGCGAGAAACTGCTCCACGGCCGCATGATCTCGCCCGAGATCGCCGGATCGTAAACGGTCTCCGTCGTTTGTCTTTGGTCCGGATCGACGACGATCAGGTCCACGAGGTGACTTGGAATATGCACATCATGAGGCCGCATCGATCCGGCGGCCGTGACCCTCTTGACCTGCGCGATGACAAGCCCGCCGTAGTTGCGAACTGCGATCGCCTGGTCGAGTGCGCCGAGGTACGCGCCTTCGTGCTCGAAGGACAGGTTGCCGTTTTCGTCCGCTGTCGTCCCGCGGATGATCGCCACGTCGGGCACGATGTTCGGGAAGTGAAGCCAGGTCTCACCGTGCATCTCGTGCCGATGCACGATCGGTTCCGCCGCGCCACGCGCGTTCATCGCGCACCCTTCCCGGATCGGGTCGACAAAGGTCTCGAGACCCACCTGCGTCAGAACGCCCGGCCGCCTGGCCGCGACGTCGCGGTGCATGTCGAACATAATACCGGACGGCACATTGTAGGCGGCCAGACGATCTTCGACGATCATCTTCCAGATCTCCGGCATTTCCATCGAAGACGGCCCGCTGGGATATGAGCCCGCGAGAACCCGGCTCAGCAATCCGTCCTTGGCGATATGATCGATGCCTTTGATGCCGTACATGTCGCCTGCGGCAATCGGGTGAAGCGTCGTCAGATTCCTGGGATGCCCTTCCTTGTCAAAGCGCGCGCCAAGCGCTTTGAGGACCCTGTCCGGGCAGCCGAGCCCCGACGATGAGGAGACGGTTACAACCGCGCCATCCTGGATTCTGGAAACCGCGTCGCTGGCGGAGACGATCTTGCTCATATCAGCTCTCACCGTAGTCGACGGCGACACGTCGTCCGGTCGTCGCCGCTTCCTTGACAGCCATCGCCACGGCAAGCGATTTCACACCGTCCGTCCCTGTCGCCGAAGGCGCCCCGTTGCCCGCGACGGCATCCATGAAAAGACCCATCGACCGAACGTAAAGATTGTGGTCGCTGAAAGGGATCCCCTCGTCTTCGCCATCCCTCCGCAGGATGATCCTCCCGACAGGCTGCTGCGTCATCACGCCGGTCGCGATTATCGAGCCTTCTGTTCCATGGACCTCGAAAGATGTTCCGGCATGACGGATCGTAAAACTTTCGTGCGTCTCAACAAGTACGCCCGATGGCATCTCCCAGACGGACATCACGCTGTCTTCCACGCCCTGTCCGAGGCTTTCGCTTCTTTCAATCGCGACGACCGATTCCGGGTCCTCCTGCAATTGGAAGCGCACCGTATCGGCATCATGCACGACGATGTCGGGAATGACCCCGCCCCCGGCGGCCGGATTGTCGATACGCCAGCCCTGGAGGTGAGGTGGAAGGTGGACGGCATGCCCCACGCGCACTGCCTGAATCTCTCCAACTCGACCCTGGTCGGTGAGCTCGCGGATTTTCAGATGCGCGCCGGCATTGCGCAAATGGTGATTGGTCGCAAAAACAAGCCCGGCCTCGTCTGCGGCGGACACCATCTCGCGGGCATCCGAGACCGACATCGCGAGCGGCTTCTCACACATGACATGTTTCCCGGCCGCGATCGCCGCCATGGCTTGCGGGTGGTGCTTTTCGTTTGTCGTGGAGATGTAGACCGCATCGATTGCGGGCGCGCTCAAGATCGCGTCTAGGTCGGTAAAGGCCTGCGCGATCCCGTGCCGGTCCGCGTAGTCCTTGCCGCGGACGTCATCGGAGCTGAGCACGGCCGTTACTTCGTTGCCAGCCTGCGCCCGTATCGCCCCAATCATATGCTGGGATGCAATGGTACTGGCGCCGATCAATCCCCAGTTCAAAGGACTCTCTCCATTTTTGGAACGTTCTAAATCCTTATATGGAACGTTCCAAACCAGTCAAGTGAGATTCTCTGGGGCCGCTTCCGCATCGTGCCGCAAGTGCCTGAGAGACAATCTAGTCGCAACATCAGGCAATCCTGTTCATGGCGCGAGGGGCAGTCACAAGGCCCGATCGAGCTATCCCAGGTAGGTGTATGGCGGAAGTTCGTCTCAGATCGTGACGGCGCGGAAGCTCGCTTCTTTGCTTGGTCGGCTGGGTGACTTCACTCGCCAAGGCTCATGGCATGGTCAAGGTTGGGATTCGCCGAACCGTTTCCCGTTCGTCGGTTCAAAAGCTCATATCATTGGGAGGCGGCAAGTGAGGGCAACGGCGCCGGACCATTGGCGAAAGGTCGCAGGGTTTGACCCACCCCTTTTTTCCTCAAGACCAGTATGCGGAAATGAATGGCCGCAACGACGACCAGATCCGATTTTATTACTTTAAATCAATAATTTAGTGATTGGCTTGGCGCACCCGAGAGGATTCGAACCTCTGGCCTCTGCCTTCGGAGGGCAG
>JASJAU010000069.1 GCA_030066855.1 Paracoccaceae bacterium
TTCACGCTTTCCCAAAGAAGCGGCATCGTCACCTGGAACCCGCCCGCCGGATCGGCGGCGACATTGGTCACATCGGTGAAGCCCGCCCAGCGGAACGAGGCGTTGGCGCGAGGCAGGTGGTAGCGGTGCGAGACCAGAAGGATCGGCGCCGCCTTTTCGATCTCTGCGATGTCGGCGGTGAAAATCGCGTTCTGAAGCGTCGAATGCGAGCCGCCTTCGAGGATCAGCGCGTCTTCGGGCACGCCCGCCTCAAGCGCCAGATCGCGCATCGCCTCCGCCACCGGCGCGTTCGACGTGGCCGTGCCCCCCGAGAGCACGATCTTAGGCGCCTTTCCATCTTCGTAGAGGGCGATCGCGCGTTCGACGCGAGCGACCGTCTCCGGACCCATGCCGCCCGTTTCGCCCTGCGCGCCCGAAACGACGACGATGGCGGCGCCTTCAGGCAATGCGTCTTTTGGTTCGTACATGGCGACGTAGAGCGATGTGCCAATCAGCGAGGTCCAGACGGCCAGCACCGCAATGGCGAAAATCCAGCGGATCAGTCCCATTCCAATGTTCCCTTCAGCAAACAACATACCGAGCGCGTTTTCGCGCTTATCGGAAACAGTCTACAGAAAAGTCCGATCTCGCCAAAGTATTTGACGCTGGTCAGCGTATTTCTTGGTGTTCAGTGACCGAGCAACGCCATTTTTCGTCAGGATCTGTTTCGCTCACGGCGACAGCCGGGTCACTCCCACTCGATTGTTCCGGGCGGTTTCGAAGTGATGTCGTAGGTGACGCGGTTGATGCCCTTGACCTCGTTGATAATGCGGGTTGCGGTCTCGCCGAGGAATTCGTGAGTGAACGGATAGTAATCCGCGGTCATACCGTCGACAGAGGTTACGGCGCGAAGCGCGCATGCATAATCGTAGGTCCGGCCATCACCCATGACGCCGACCGTACGAACGGGAAGGATCGCGACAAAGGCCTGCCAGATCTCGTCGTAGAGCCCGTGTTTGCGGATCTGATCGATATAGACCGCGTCGGCCTTGCGCAGGATATCGAGCTTGTCGCGCGTGATCTCGCCCGGGCAGCGGATGGCGAGGCCGGGGCCGGGAAAGGGGTGGCGGCCGATGAACTTGTCGGGCAGGCCCAGCTCGCGGCCAAGCGCGCGAACCTCGTCCTTAAAGAGCTCGCGAAGAGGCTCCACGAGTTTCAGACCCATTTTCTCCGGCAGGCCGCCAACATTGTGGTGCGATTTGATCGTGACCGAGGGGCCGCCGGAGAAGCTGACGGACTCGATCACATCGGGATAGAGAGTGCCCTGGGCGAGGAACCGAGCGCCTTCGATTTCGTCCGCGTGTTTCTGGAAAACGTCAATGAAGAGCCGGCCGATGATCTTGCGTTTGGTCTCAGGGTCCGAAACGCCGTCCAGCTCTCCTAGAAAGCGATCCTGCTCCTCTGCGTGGATGACCTGCAGGTTCATGTGATCGCGGAACATGCCCACGACTTCTTCGGCTTCGTTCAGCCGCAGGAGGCCGTGATCGACGAAGACGCAAGTGAGCTGATCTCCTACCGCCTCATGAATGAGGGCCGCCGCGACCGAGCTGTCGACTCCGCCGGAAAGCGCGCAGATGACCTTGGCGTCCCCCACCTGATCGCGGATGCGCTCGATCGCGTCTTCGCGATAGTAAGCCATGGTCCAGTCGCCAGTGAACCCGGCGAGGCGCACGAAGTTCTCATAGAGCTTCGCGCCCTTGGGCGTATGATGCACCTCGGGGTGGAACTGAACCGCGTAGAAATGGCGGTCCGGGTCGGCGGTGATCGCATAAGGAGCGCCAGACGAGGTCGCGAAGACCTCGAAACCCGGCGCGATCTCGGCGACATGATCTCCGTGGCTCATCCAGACCTGCTCGCGGTCCTCTGCGAACCAACCGTCGAGCAGGTCAAGATCCTTGGACGGCGCGACATAGGCGCGTCCGAACTCAGCCGTGCCTTCGCCGCGCTCGACCCGACCGCCGAGCATTTGCATCATCACCTGCTGGCCGTAGCAAATGCCGAGAATGGGGACGCCCAGATCGAAGACGCGCTCCGGCGGGCGCGGAGAGCCGTCGTCGATCACACTGGCCGGGCCGCCCGAAAGGACCACGGCCTTGGGTGCGAACTGCTCAAGGAACTCGTCGGTGACCGTCTGAAAAGGATGGATCTCGCAGTAGACGTTCAGCTCTCTCAGCCGCCGCGCGATCAGCTGCGTGACCTGGCTGCCGAAGTCGATGATGAGAAGGCGGTCGTGCGCGTGAGACATGCCCCGCGTTTAGGCGGCGATGCCGGGAAGGGCAAGCCGCTCTCATCGGGGAAGAACGGCGTCAACCGCGTCAGTGTCGCTTTCGGTCGCCACGTGCCGCAATCCGAGGGCGGGCGGGCCGCGCATAGCCCTATGACGGTGACCGAGAGCTTTGGAGGACGTGTCATGGCTGAAGTTCAGGGTCGGCGGAGGGCGAGAGGCGGCGGCGGCGCCGCGCGCCGGGCCGAGCGAACGTCGGTGCGGATCGAGGCCGCGAAGGTCATCGAGCGGAACGTGCCCAATCTCGAGATCCTGAACGCGGAGGCGCTGGAGATCATCGAGGCCAACGCTGAGACAGTGTTGGAGGAGATCGGCGTCAACTTCGTCGAGAACCCCGCCGCGCTGGCGCTCTGGAAGGATGCAGGCGCGGATGTGGACGGCGAGCGGGTGCGACTGCCCAAGGGGCTCGCCCGCAAGCTTTGCGCCACCGCGCCTTCATCCTACATCCAGCACGCCCGCAATCCCGAAAGATCAGTAGAAGTTGGCGGCAAGAACCTCGTCCTCGCGCCGGTCTACGGACCGCCCTTCGTTCGCGATGCCGAGGGGGGACGGCGCTACGCGACGATCGAGGATTTCCGCAAGTTCGTGAAGCTCGGCTACATGTCCAAATGGCTGCACCACTCGGGCGGCACGGTCTGCGAGCCGACGGACGTGGCGGTGAACAAGCGCCATCTGGACATGCTGCTGGCGCATATGACACTTTCGGACAAGCCCTTCATGGGGTCGGTGACGGAGCCGGTCCGCGCCGAAGACTCGGTCCGGATGTCCGAGATCCTGTTCGGGAAAGATTTCGTGGCGGAGAACACCGTCATGACCTCGCTCATCAACATCAACTCGCCGCTGACCTTTGATTCTGTGATGATCGGCGCGATGGAAGTCTACGCCCGTGCCAATCAGGCCTCGATCATCTCGCCCTTCATCGTCGGCGGCGCCATGGCCCCGGTGAGCGTCGCCGGCACGCTGACTCAGGTCCTGGCCGAGGTCCTGGCGGGCGTCGCCTATTCGCAGTTAATCCGTCCAGGCGCTCCGGTGATCGCGGGCACCTTCGTCACGTCGATCGATATGAACTCGGGCGCCCCGACCTTCGGCACGCCAGAGGCGGCGCATGTGACCTACGGGATGGGGCAGCTGGCGCGGCGGCTGCATCTGCCCTACCGTTCGGCGGGCGCCTTCTGCGGCTCCAAACTGCCGGACGCGCAGGCGGCCTATGAGACAGCGAACAGCCTGAACATGGGGCTTCTTTCCGGCGTGAACTTCATGCTGCACGCGGCGGGCTGGCTGGAAGGCGGGCTCGTCTCGAGTTTCGA
This sequence comes from Paracoccaceae bacterium, assembly GCA_030066855.1. GTDB lineage: Bacteria > Pseudomonadota > Alphaproteobacteria > Rhodobacterales > Rhodobacteraceae > Kangsaoukella. The sequence continues at coordinate 3,631 of JASJAU010000069.1, forward strand.
GAAGTTTGTCATGGACGTGGATCAGCTGGGCGCGCTGCACCATTTGGCGCGGGGCATCGACGCGTCTGAAAATGGGCAAGCCATGGACGCGATCCGCGAGGTCGGGCCGGGCGGCCATTACCTCGGATGCGAGCATACCCAGGCAAATTTCAAGGAGGCGTTTTGGCGGTCGGATTTGCTCGACTACAAGCCGTTCGAGACCTGGAGCGAGGAGGGCGCCCGCGACACCGTCGCGCTGGCGGCGAACCGTGTCGAGAAGCTCCTGGGGGACTACCAGCAGCCGCCGATCGATCCTGCCGTCATCGAGGCGTTGAACGCTTATGTGGCCGAACGGAAGGCGTCAGAGCCCGACGCGTTCAGCTGATCTAGACCGCGTCAGTCGGGCCTCTGCCATCAGCGCGACCAGCACTTCGATATGCCGCGCGAAGGAGTATCCGGCGTCGCCCTGCCGGCGCCGATCCTCGTGGCTTTCTTCGACCTGGACGAGAGTTTCCAACGCCTTGCCCATCTGATGGGGCGAGCGGCCGAGAAGTCGGCGGAGCGTCCGGTCGCGGTCGTAATCGACCAGACCGTGGCGCGCGGCGCGAATGAGAAGGCCGGGACGGCTAAGGCGGGCTATCTTCGCGTGGATGTCAGGCATGAATCCTCCTTCGGGTTTCGGAGAGATTATTCAATTTAAACGTGTGTTGCTGAGATGCGCGAAGTATCGAACGCTCGAATTTTCGTTCATTTACATATTTCTGCGTATTGTCGACATCAACCGCCGCGTTAACGCATTTGTAAGAAATACAACTTTAAGTAGTTTAATAGAGTGTAAATGCTGCCCACGATCCGACGCGGCGGAAGGAGGTCTGAAATGCGCTCTTCTCCCGACATCACGTGCGCGTGTCGGATGCCGGAATGGCTGCCCGACGACATGCGCCACTACCTCGCGCATACCGAAGAGGGGCGGTCGATTCGGTCGATCGCGCGCCAGGCGGGATGCCATGCTTCAACGGTTCTGCGTCAGGTGCGCAAATGCGAGACGCGGCGGGACGATCTTCTGATTGACATGGCGCTCGAGCGGCTCTCCCGCGCGGCGCCCGGAAATGAACAGCAGAAAGGGATTGGCCCCATGACGACCGCGACCGCGCTAAGCGCTGATCTTCCGGATGACAGCCAGCTTGATGTAGAGGCCCCGCGCGTGCTGCGCCGTCTGAATGAGCCGGGCGCTTGCCTTGCTATCGCGCGTGACATGGACAGGGCCGTTGTGGTCCGCGAAAGCGATGGAGGGGAGACCCTGCGCACTGCAGTCGTGGAACGAGCGCTCGCAGAGGCGCTCGCGCTCAGAGACTGGATATCCGTCGCGAATGAAGGGCGGATCACCCGCTATCGGATCAACGCCAATGGACGGTCGGCGCTAAAGCGACTCATGGCGCTTGAGGAGGCCCGGCGCGCGGGGCTTTCCGAGACCGCAGAATTCGGCGACCAGCACCGTGAGATGGAAGAGAGAACCGAGACCGGCGCGACCCCGGCCCGTAAGAAACGGGTACGCTACAACGCGGCCGAAAGCCCGCTTCTGATGCTGGCGCGACGCAAAGACAAGGAAGGCCGGCCCTTCCTGACCTCGGAGCTGATCGCGGCGGGGGAGCGGCTGCGAGAGGATTTCGAGCTGGCGCAGATGGGGCCGCGGGTGGCGCAGAACTGGGAACGGTTTCTAACCGGCGGCGGGCGGGGCGCCTTCGATCCGGGGAGCGAGCGGTCCGGCGGCGGATCGGATTCGGCGCGGGTGCGCGTCACCGCCGCGCTCGCCGACCTTGGACCCGGGTTGGGTGACATCGCGCTCCGGTGCTGCTGCTTTCTGGAAGGTCTGGAAGCGGTCGAGCGTCGCCTCGGATGGTCTGCGCGATCAGGCAAGATCGTGTTGCGGATCGCGCTGACACGGCTCAGGCAGCACTACGAGGGTCTGTCCCGCGGCGCCTCCTTGATCGGATAGAATTTGAGAACACCTTAACGTACATCAAAGCGCCCGCGCCGCCTTCCGGCGATGATGACTCATTATTCCAGGGGAGCGCATCGCATGACCGAAGAATCGACAAAAGCTTCTGAAGACACGGGCGAAAAGACCGGTCCGGGCACCGGGCATCGCTGGACGAAAGAGATCGAAGTCGCGGGGGAGGATTTGATCGCCCGCGTTAAACAGCTAGCCGCCGACAGCAAAGTGAAGCGCATTCGCCTGATTGAGCCGGACGGCGACATCGCGTTGGAAATCCCGCTCACCTATGGCGCGATCGCGGGGGGCGCGGTCGTTATCGCGGCCCCGGTCCTGGCTGTGGTTGGCACGCTCGCCGCATTGGTAAGCAAGGTGAAGGTCGAAATTGTGGAGGACGAGGCAGAGGGAGGAGAGGCGGATAAGTCCGCCTGATAATGCTGTCTCGTTTGGGTTGCGCGCCGCGCATGGCCGTCATGCGCGGCGCCGCGCCCATTGGACTTCGCGACGGAAAGCCTTTAGTTGAACGCTAAACCGTTTCGCGAGGCCGACATGAGCCCGAAAGACCTCAAAGTCCCCAGCCTGCGCCACCCGGAGAAGGCGCATCGACCGGACAACACCCAGCCGAAAAAGCCCGACTGGATCCGCGTCAAAGCGCCGGTCAGCGAGGTCTACAAGCAAACCCGCGACATCATGCGCGAGCATAAGCTCGTAACAGTCTGTGAGGAGGCCGGGTGCCCGAATGTCGGCGAGTGCTGGAGCCAGGGCCACGCCACCATGATGATCATGGGCGAGGTCTGCACCCGCGCTTGCACTTTCTGTAACATCGCCACCGGCAAGCCGCCCGAGCCTCTGGACGCCTTCGAGCCTGGCCGCGTCGCCGACGCGGTGTCGAAGCTGGGATTGAACCACGTCGTCATCACTTCCGTCGACCGCGACGATGTCGAGGACGGCGGCGCCGAGCATTTCGCGATGACCATCCGCGCGATCCGCCGCCGGTCGCCCGATACAACCATCGAGATTCTGACGCCGGATTTCCTGCGCTGCGATCCTTCGGTGCTCGAGAAGGTGGTCGAGGCGCGGCCCGACGTTTTCAATCACAACCTGGAGACCGTGCCAGGGCTTTATCCCGAGGTGCGGCCGGGCGCGCGGTATTTCCACTCGCTACGCCTGCTGCAGCGGGTGAAGGAGCTTGATCCGGCGATGTTCACCAAGTCGGGCATCATGGTCGGCCTCGGTGAGGACCGTCAGGCCGTTCTGCAGGTCATGGACGACATGCGGGCCGCCGATATCGATTTTCTGACCATCGGCCAGTACCTGCAGCCGACGCCCAAACACCACCGGGTCGACCGTTTCGTTACGCCGGAGGAGTTCGCCGCATATGGGAAGGCGGCCTATGGCAAGGGGTTCCTGATGGTCTCGGCCACGCCGCTTACGCGGTCGAGCTATCACGCGGGCGACGACTTCGCGCGACTGCGAGCGGCGCGCCTGAAAAAACTCGGGCAGGGCTGATCGCGTTGTCATCGACTGCCAACTTGGCGGATTATGTACGCGATGCACCGGAGTTAGTTGAGCGTTTCTTGGGTCTCGACCCAGACCGCATCCTTGCTCCATTGGTTCCGTTCCTGCCGGCCGCGCCTGCACCGCTTCTTGAAATCGGTGCCGGACCGGGACGAGATGCCGCTTGGTTCGCCGGGTGGGGTCACTCGGTCACTGCGGTCGAGCCTGTCGCCGGATTTCGGAAGGCGGGCAGGGCCCATACCGGCCCCGCGGTCAGATGGATTGATTCCGCGTTACCCGATCTGCGCGGCCTGCCAAGAAGCGCTTCATTCGCGGTCATCTACGCGCACGCAGTGTGGCAGCACATCACTCCCGACGACCGGCCAATCGCGCTGTCCAGGATGCGCGGCCTTTTGGGATCCGGCGGCGTGCTGCTCCTGTCGCTGCGCTTCGGCGCCAACCGGTCTGGACGTGTCATGCATCAGATCGACGAATCCGAGACGCTTCGACAGGCCGATACTGCGGGTTTCTCGGAGGTCGCCGCTTTTGCCAGCCCGTCACTCCAAGACTCCAATCGGCGGGCGGGCGTCACCTGGCGATGGGTCGTTCTTCGCGCGTGATTAGTCGGCCGGCGGCAGCGCCGCGACATAGGCGGCGATCGCGTTCCGGTCCTCCGCCGTCAGGTTCGACAGGTTTCGGACCACCGAGGCCATGCTGCCGCCGGCGCTGTCGAAGTCCGGGGTGAAGCCGGTCTCGAGATAATAGGCGATGTCCGCTTCCAGCCAGTCGAGCTGCGCCGGTGAAATTCCGGGGATGCGGCCCCGCCCGGAGGGGTTCGGCGCGCCGGCCATCCAGCGGGTCAGATCGAGGCCGCCGAATTGGTCGCGGGGCGTGTGGCATTCGGCGCAGTGACCGAGCGCCTCAACCAGGTAGCGCCCACGCTCCAAAACGGGCGTCGGCGCGTCCGCGACCCAGTCGGTATTGGCGTAGAGAAGCTTCCAGCCGCCCACGGCGGCGCGGATCGAGTAAGGAAACCCGAGATCATGCGGTTCGCTAACGCGATCGGAGGCGGGCAGGGTTTGCAGGAACGCCCAGAGATCGGCGAGATTCTTATCGGTCATCCGCACGTAACTGGCGTAGGGAAAGGCGGGGTAATAATGACGACCGTCCGGTGACGTGCCAAGCAACATGGCGTTGGCGAAATCGGTCAGCGTCCAGCCGCCAATACCTTCGGTCGGATGCGGCGAGATATTGGGCGCTACGAAAGCGCCGAAGTCGCTTTCCAACCGGACCCCGCCTGCAAGCACAAGCCGTGAATCGGCGCCTTTCTCTGTGTGACAGGAGGCGCAGCCGGACGCCCAATAGACGGTCTCGCCCGCCACTGGGTCGCCGGACACTCCGGTGAAGCGGCTGGCGTCGACACGTGCGGGTGCCGTGATCCACCAGCCGGCGCCAAGCGCCAAGGCGCCCAGAAGAAGGACGCCGAGGCCGATGCGCTTCAGCACGGGGGCGCCCCGGTCAGTTTCGGGGCTGCTGGAAAGCCTCGTGGCAGGCGTTGCAGGACTGGCCGACGGCGCCGAGCGCTGGACCGATCGCCGCCTGACCGTCGCCTGCGACCGCGGCGAGGTTCTGCGCGGCAGCGGCCATGGCCGTGCCGATCTCGACGGCTTTGGCGAAACCGCCTTCCTCCCAAATCGCGGGCAGAGCGCGGGTCTCATCACCGAGGTCGTCGGTCGAAGTTCCCGGGGTCCAGTAACTCATCTGGTTGAGCGTAGTGAGCGTCGCGAGATTCTGCGCCGCCCCGACCGCCAGGTCGGCGTTGTACTCGACTCGGCCGCGAGCCATGCCGCCAAGGATGCCGAGATTGTGTTGATAGAGCTGCATATGCGACTGACGGGCTTTAACCGCCGGGTTGCCCTGATGGCCGCCAGCGAGAGCGGTTCCGGCGGCGAGCGCGAAGGCGGCGGTGAAAAGGAGTGAGCGGGATATGGACATGGAGCATCCTTTGGTGTGGCTGACGGCGGAGAGGATAGGGCGGTTGCGAAAAAAGGAAATTGCGCACGGCTGTCTATAGGCTGTGCGAAAATTGCGAAACGGTCAGAACTGGAATCCAACGCTGAAGCCGAATGTCGGGTCGTCGCCCGTCAAATCGGTGACGCCGCCCGAGAGGACTCTGCCATTCCCGGCGTTGAATTCGGCGCCAACGCCGTACTGGGCGGGATCCGCATCGCCTGAGGCTTGGGTCCGCCGCGCCCCGGCGATCCCCAAAAGGAGCCGCTCGCCCACTTCCAGACCTATGTACAGCTGTGAAACGCGCGCCGCGTCGGCGCCGCCCTCGCGCGTAACGTCGAGCCCGGCGGTGGCGCGTCCGCGCGTGACCGAGGTTCCAAGCCGGAAGACATCCTCCGTCCCGTCCGTCTCAGCGCCGCCATAGAATGCGACGGTGTCGGTTTGCGGCAATCCCTGGTAGTCGTAGCGACCAGTGACGGCGACCAAATCCGTCTCGTCGCTGGTCCGGCGATGCCAGGAGGAGGTGACCGAGAGCCCTTCGATCGCGCCCCGGAACTGCACGCCGGGTCCGAGATCGTTCGACGCCGCCGCCGCCGAGACGAGAGACCGCTCGCTCGCCACCGAAAGCCCCGGGGCAGAGAATCGGGGATCGTCAAGAGCGGAGCGCGGACGGCCGAAGGAGATTTCGCCGAACTCAAAGCTCAGGCCGATCGCGGCGTAGCCCCGATCGCTGGCCTCGGATTGCGCGATATCCAGACCAAATCCAAAACTCACGGCCTCAGGACCGGGTCCGCGAGGCGGTTCCGCTGCGGGGAGCGGCGTGGCGGCGAAAGCGATGAGAAAAACGGCGGCGCGCACCAGAGTCTCCGATTCTCGCGCCCACCCAGACACAAGAATAGATTATCGCGCTGCGCCAGCCACCCGGTTCGGGAGAGTTTTCAGGACTTGGCGCGGTCGATGTGGCAATTGAACCGCACCGGCTCGGCAGTTATTCGCCGCCCTCGAACCGAACCTTGCCGATATAGGGCAGGTTCCGGTTTCGCTGCGCGAAGTCGATGCCGTAACCCACGACGAATTCGTCAGGAATCTCGAATCCGGTCCAGGTCGCTTTGACATCCGTCTCGCGGCGGGACGGCTTGTCGAGCAGGGCGATCGTCTCAAGCCGGCGGGGCTCGCGCGATTTCAAGAGGTTGGTGACGTGGCTGAGGGTGAAGCCGGTGTCGACGATGTCTTCGACCAAAAGCACGTCGCGGCCGTGAATCTCGCCTCTGAGGTCCTTGAGAATCCTCACCTCGCGGCTCGATTCCATGCTGTCGCCGTAGCTCGAGGCCTCTAGAAAATCGACCTCAACGTTCATATCCAACTCGCGCACGAGGTCAGCGATGAAGACGAAGGACCCCCTGAGCAGGCCTACAACGATGAGCTTGTCGGTGCCTGCGAAAGCATCGCGGATTTCGGTGGCGAGCTCTTCGATCCTTGCGGATATCGTTTTCGCCGAAATCATCTTGTCGATGACATAGGGCTGCGTCATGGCCCCTCACCCTCTTGACTGTGGTGGCCGTCTCTACACTTAAGGGCGCAGTCAAGACCAGTCCCGAGCGCGATGCCGACCCACTCCGAAACCCGCAGGCTCCCCTACACAGCACAGCAGATGTACGATCTGGTGGCGGATGTAGAGCGCTACCCCGAGTTCCTGCCCTGGACGGCGGCGGCCCGGATCCGGTCGGTGAAGGAGGACGGCGATAAGGCGGTCATGCTCGCCGTTCTGGTGATCTCGTTCAAAGTGTTCCGGGAGCGGTTCGGGAGCCGTGTGACGCTCTGGCCAAAGGCCCGGAAGATCGACACCGAATATCTGGACGGTCCGTTCAAGCATATGGTGTCGAACTGGAGCTTCCAGGACGCGGATGGCGGCTGCGACGTCAGCTTCCACGTCGATTTCGAGTTCCGGAACAAGCTGTTGCAGACCACCGCGACGTTCTTTTTCAACGACGCGATGCAGCGGATCGTCCGGGCGTTCGAGCGGCGGGCGGCGGCTCTCTACGGCTGAAGCGTTTTTTCGAGGAGCGCGAGCGCGTGGGCGACGGTCTCGCGCCGGACATTGGCGCGTCCGATGACGCCGAAGTCGATCGTCTCGGTCCGCGTCTCGCTCGTTTGCGCGGCGAGGCCAAAGCAAACGCGACCCTCGGGCTTCGTTTCGCTCCCGCCGGGACCGGCGATGCCTGTGACGGCGACTGTGAGATGCGCGGCAGAGCGGTCGAGCGCCCCTTCGGCCATGGCCTTGGCGACCTCTTCGGACACCGCGCCATGCGCCTCGATCAATGCTGGATCGACGCCGAGCATTTCGGTCTTGGCCGTGTTCGAGTAGGTGACGAAGCCCCGGTCGACCACGTCGGAGGACCCGGGAATGTCAGTCAGCGCCCCGGCGATCAGGCCGCCGGTGCAGCTTTCGGCGGTTGCGATCATGACGCCCCTGGCGCGGGCGAGATCGAGGACGCGGGCGGCGGTCATCCCATCAACAGCCCATGCGCGAGCGCGGCAACGGTGAGCACGGACAGCGCCGCGAAAAGCCCTGCCCAGACGTCATCAAGCATCACGCCCGCCGCGTCTTCTCGCGCGTCGGCGCGACCTACGAGCCAGGGCTTCCAGATGTCGAAGAGCCTGAAGAATACGAAGGCGCTAAGTATTCCGGGCCAGAGGCGAAGGACGTCGCTGCCCATGGCCATCGCGCCTGCGGAGACAGGCAGGAGCGCGATCCACTGACCCACGACTTCGTCCACGACGATCCAGCTCGGGTCGTGATCGCCGCTCTCTTCAGCCTCCGCGCGGGTCGCGGCGAGGCCGACGGCATAGAGGACGCCGGTCGCGAGGACCAGCGCGGCGGGGCCGCCAAGGACATGCAGGAGCCAGGCAGCGGGCAGGGCGGCGAGAGAGCCCCAGGTTCCGGGGGCGGGGCGGAGGTAGCCCGCGCCGAAAAAGCTGAGGATCAGGCGTCTCATGTCCGCACCAACGTGACCGTCGCCAAGGCGGCAATGCCCTCGCCGCGTCCGGTGAAACCGAGCCTTTCCGAGGTCGTCGCCTTGACGCCAACCTGATCCGCGCGGAGACCCATGATCTCGGCCATCCGCGCCCGCATGGCGGGAGCATGCGGGCCGATCTTTGGGACTTCGCAGATGATTGTGCAATCGACATTGCCGATGGCAAAGCCCCGCTCGGCGGCCAACGCGACGGCGTGCTCAAGGAAGATATGACTGGCCGCACCCTTCCATTGCGGATCCGACGGGGGGAAGTGCTGGCCGATGTCGCCCTCGGCCAGCGCGCCATAGATCGCATCGGTGACCGTGTGCATCGCGACATCGGCGTCGGAATGGCCCTGAAGGCCGCGATCGAAGGGGATATCCACGCCGCAGAGGGTGACGTTGGAGCCAGGGCCGAAACGGTGCACGTCGAAGCCGTTGCCGACGCGAACTGCGTCCGCGCCGTTCCGTTCGGCGAGGAGGCGCTCGGCACGGCTGAAATCCTCGGATGTGGTGATCTTCAGATTGGCGGTGTCGCCAGCCACTATTGCTACGTCGATCCCGGCCTGCCGGGCGACTTGCACATCGTCAGCAGCGTCTTCACTCGCGTTGTCGTGCGCGGCGATGATCTTCGCCAGATCAAAGCCTTGCGGGGTCTGCGCCCGGTAGAGCCCGGCGCGCTCGACGGTCCCGGTGACGACATCCGCTTCACCCCTCCATAGAGCGTCGGTAACCGGCACGGCAGGCGCAGCGCCGTCATGCGTGGCCAGGCCGGCGATTACCCGGTCGATGACATCCGCGCTGACGAGCGGGCGAGCGATATCGTGGATTAGAACGAGCTCCGCTTCGCCTTCCAGAACGGCCAGACCGGCCTTGACCGAAGCCGCGCGGGTCGCGCCGCCAGAAACCACATCCGATGGAAGACCCGCAGGCCAAAGATCGCTTTCGATGTCATCGGGATGAAGCACAAGCACGATCCGCCCGATGCGCGGATGCGCGGCGAAGGCCTCAAGCGTCCGTTCGGCAACGGTTTTTCCGGCAAGCGCTCGCCACTGTTTGGGCAGTCCGCCGCCCGCGCGGGTTCCCCGTCCCGCCGCAACAATCACCGCCGCAACCTGCATCTCCGCCTCCTCCGCCCCGGTCTATGCGCTGACGCGGGGTGTGACAATGCTCACCAAGGTTTGGGCAGACATGCCTAATTATTAGGCATATGATGCAACAAATAGCGAAACTTCGGGGATTCCATTGAGGGTTGCAAGGAGCGACGCTAGTTCATGGTCAAGTGCTCAAGGATTAGGCATGACGATCCATCTTGGCGACGTAGCGATTGATCCGCCAGTCTTGCTGGCCCCAATGGCCGGGATCACCGACCTGCCGTTTCGGCAGCTGGTGGGCTCGTTCGGCGCGGGTCTAGTAGTGAGCGAGATGGTGGCGAGCCAGGAGATGGTGCAGGCCAAACCCGGCGTGCGGGAGCGGGCTGAGCTGGGATTCGGCGAGGCCGCGACATCGGTGCAGATCGCCGGCCGCGACGCCTATTGGATGGCCGAGGCGGCGCGGATGGTTGAAGCCAACGGCGCCCGGATCATCGACATCAACATGGGCTGCCCGGCCAAGAAAGTGACCGGGGGGCTCTCCGGCTCGGCGCTGATGAAGACGCCGGATCACGCGCTGTCGCTGATCGAGGCTGTGGTCGGCGCGGTGTCGGTTCCGGTTACGCTCAAGATGCGGCTCGGCTGGGATGACGACTGCCTGAACGCCTCCGACATCGCCCAGGCCGCCGAGGCGGCGGGCGTGCGGATGATCACAATCCACGGCCGCACGCGCTGCCAGTTCTACAAGGGGCTTGCCGATTGGGCCGCGATCCGCGCCGTTGTTGATGCGGTGTCGATCCCGGTCATCGCCAATGGGGATATCGTTTCGGTCGCGGCGGCGCTGGCGGCCTTAGACCAGTCCGGCGCCCAAGGCGTGATGGTTGGGCGAGGCATTCAGGGCGCGCCCTGGCGCGTCGCCGAGATCGCCCACGGTCTGGGCTGGGGGCCTCGCCCGGCCATCCCGACAGGGTCTGCCTTCGTGAACATGGTGGCCGGCCACTACGAGGCGAGCCTCGCTTTCTACGGCGACGCGCTTGGCGCAAAGGTCATCCGCAAGCACCTCGGATGGTACATGGACCATGCCGGCACGCCGCCCGAGATGCGGAAACATGTGCTCACCGCCGATCCCGACGCGGTTCTCGCCGCCTTGCCTGACGCGTTGAACGAAAGGCAGGCGGCATGAACACGTTTCAAGAGAACCTCTGGCTCTCGCTGCCTGTCCCGGCCTTCCTGCTCGATCCGGGCGACATGTTCTCAGAGGTCAATCCTGCCGCCGAGAGCTTTCTCAACATGTCGGCGAGGTCGCTCAGGAACCAGCCGGTTTTCGACACGCTCGCCATCGACGGGCCGGTGGACGATGCCTTCTCGCGGGTGCGGAGCGGGCAGACCTCACTCTTCATGAACAACGTAGACGTGGGCTCCGGCAGCATCGCGCCGGTCAATTGCAACATTCAGATCGCGCCGATGAGCCAGATGCCGGGGTTCGTTCTGGTTCTGATGGAGCCGCGCGGTCTGGCCGACCGGCTCGACCGCTCTCAATCGGTAAAATCGGCCGCGAAATCGGCCATCGGTATGGCCGAGATGCTGGCCCATGAGATTAAGAACCCGCTGGCGGGCATTACAGGCGCCGCACAGCTCTTGTCGATGAACCTGACGGGAGAGGATCTGGAGCTGACCGATCTGATCGTCAGCGAAACCCGGCGGATCGTGACGCTCTTGGAGCAGTTCGAGCAGTTCGGAAACCTGAGCCTGCCGGTCCGGAAGGCCGTGAATATCCACGATCTGCTCGACCGGGCACGCAAATCGGCGCTCGTCGGCTTCGCCGCGCATATGCAAGTGGTCGAGGAGTACGATCCCTCGCTGCCGGCTACCTATGTGGACGGCGACCAGATGCTTCAGGTTTTCCTGAACCTCCTCAAGAACGCCGCCGAAGCGGCGGGTGACGGGCCCGGGACGATCAAGATCCGGACCTTCTACGACATGTCGCTGCGCCTCAGGCGCAAGGACGGGACTGCAGCCCTGCCGTTGCAGGTTGAGATCACCGACGACGGCCCCGGCCTGCCGCCGGAGATCGCGCAGAACGTCTTCGACCCTTTCGTTTCGGGTCGTGAGAACGGGACGGGGCTTGGGCTGGCGCTCGTCTCAAAGATCATTTCCGACCATGGCGGCTGGGTGAGCGTCGACAGCGTTCCCGGCCGCACGGTTTTTCGAATTTCCCTTCCCGTGGCGCCCAAGGGCGCGGCGGAATGAGGGGCCAGGCGCAAGAGGACTAGAGTAGATGGATGGCACGATCCTGGTGGCCGACGACGACCGGACGATCCGGACGGTTCTGACGCAGGCTTTGACGCGGGCGGGGTGCAAGGTGCACGCCACATCCTCGCTTCTGACGCTGATGCGTTGGGTCGAGGAGGGCAAGGGCGATCTGGTGATCTCGGACGTGATCATGCCGGACGGCAACGGGCTGGACCAACTGCCGAAGATCGCAGAGCGGCGGCCCGGACTGCCAGTGATCGTGATCTCCGCACAGAACACCATCATGACGGCGATTCAGGCGACCGAAGCCGACGCCTATGACTATCTTCCCAAGCCCTTCGATCTACCCGACCTGATGAAACGCGCCTCGCGCGCGCTTGACGTCAAGCGACGGACGCCGGCGCCCCGGAAAGAGGCTGAAGACGAGACCGGCGACGACCTGCCGCTCGTCGGCCGGACGGCGGCGATGCAGGAGCTCTACCGCCTGATCGCGCGAGTGATGAATGCGGACCTGCCAGTTCTGATCACCGGCGAATCCGGGACCGGGAAATCGCTGATCGCCCGCGCCATCCACGATCTCTCAGACCGGCGGACCTTGCCTTTCGTGGTCGCGACCGCCTCCGACATGGCGCAGATGGAGGGGCCGGCGACGCTCATCTCCAAGGTGCGGAACGGCACGCTGGTCTTCGAGGAGGTGGGCGATCTGAATGAAGAGGCGCAGGCGCGGATCGTGCGGATGCTGGACAGTTTCACCGACAACGCGCCGCGCATCATGGCGACGAGTCAGGCGGATCTGGCCAAGAAGATGGACGCCGGAAGTGTGCGTCAGGATCTGTTCTACCGGCTGGGCGGAGTCACGTTGAGCGTTCCGTCGCTCAGGGAGCGGGTCGAGGACATTCCGCTCCTCGCCGAGCATTTCTTCGCGCGGGCCGAGCGCGACGGGCTGCCGGTCCGGCGCCTGTCCGAGGAGGCCGCGAACCTCTTTCGCGCGTATTCCTGGCCGGGCAACGTGCGGCAGTTGGAGAATACCGTCCGCCGGCTCGCGATCACCGGCGGCGAGGAGAGCGTGAACCGAACTGAGGCCGAGCAGGTTCTCGGCAACCAGCCCGCCATCGAGCCGCTCACGGGTGGCGGCGACGGCGAAAAGCTCTCCGCTTCGATAGCAAAGCATCTCCAGCGCTACTTCGATCTGCATGGCGGGCAACTCCCCCCGCCGGGCCTCTATCAGCGCATTCTGCGCGAGATGGAGTACCCTCTGATTGAGATCGCGCTCGACGCCACTGGCGGAAATCAGGCGAAATGCGCCGATCTCCTTGGTATCAACCGGAATACTCTCAGAAAGAAGATCACCGACCTCGATATCCGCGTGACACGGCGGCGCAAATTGATGTAAAACCGCAACATAACAGTGACCGAAACGCGACTGTGGATAAATCGGTCACTAGATAGGGCGGTTGCCGTGACCGACGGCACATCATATCGGAGGGCTCGGGTGGCGGGGCGCGCGCGGGCAAGAACCTGGGAAAAGCTGAGCCGTGTCAGGCGGATGCGTCGCATGCAGAATGCTGCGACGCTCGCCCTTGTGGTGCTCGGCCCGGTTTTGGCGCTCGTCACTTTCCTTGTCTTGGGACCGCTCGACCGGACCTCGACGACGATGACACTGCGAGTCGTTCTCCTGGCCGACCTTGTCTACGTGCTTGTGGTCGCGGCGCTTGTCGCAGCCCGGGTCGCGTCGATGATCGCGGCGCGACGGGCGAAATCGGCGGGCTCCCGCCTGCACCTGCGGCTGACGGGCGTCTTCGCCCTTATCGCGCTTATCCCGACCGTCACGGTAGCGGTGTTCGCGGGGCTTACGATCAACATAGGGCTCGAGGGATGGTTCTCCGAGCGCGTGCGCAGCGTGGTCGGCGCGTCCTCTTCGGCGGCGGCGGCCTATCAGGAGGATCAGAGAAGCGATCTTGCCGCCGATGCCGAGGCCGTGGCCGACATCCTGAACCAGGAGCGCCGGCAATCGGTGTTCTTGTCAGATGGCGAGGTCCGACAAACCCTCACCCAGGCCCAGTCCCTGGTGCAGCGCGGCTTGCGAGAGGCTTTCGTGATCGACGGCGCTGGCGAACTTCGGTCGCGCGGCGAGCGCTCTTACCTTTTCGATTTCGAGCCGGTGTCTGACGAAGACATGGCTCGGGCACGTGACGGCGAGACCGTGGTTATTGAGGACCTGGCCGCAAATGAGTTCCGCGCGCTCCTGAGGCTCACGGCCTACCCGGATCGTTTCCTCTACGTGTCGCGCGAGGTGGACGGGCGTATCCTCGGGCTCCTCGACGAGGCGCAGGAGACCGCGCAGCTCTACAACCAATTAGAGCGCGAGCGCGGGCGGCTGGTGTTCGAATTTGGGCTTCTTTATCTCGCCTTCGCGGTGATCCTCATTCTCGCGGCCATCTGGCTGGGGCTCTGGTTCGCCGAGCGGCTGTCGCGCCCCGTCGGGCGGCTGGCAGGCGCGGCGCAGCGTGTGGGCGCGGGGGATCTTGACGTCCAGGTGCCGGAGGAGCGTGGCGAGGACGAGATCGCCATGCTTGGCCGTTTGTTCAACCAGATGACGCGGCAGCTTAAGGGGCAACGCGACGCGCTCCTCTCGACCAACCGGGAGACGGAGCGCCGGCGCCGGCTGTTCGACTCGGTTCTCTCCTCTGTCACGGCCGGCGTGATCGGCGTGGATGCTCAGGGGCGCGTGACCTTCATCAACAATGCCGGCCGGCGGAGCCTGCGGCTGGACCAGGCGGCTGAGATCCAGGATCCGCTCGACATGATCGCCCCGGAGTTCGGACCCCTCTACCGGCGGCATCGCGGTTCAGGCCGAGAGACCGATCAGCAGGAGATCCGCCTTTCGCGCAAAGGCGTCGCCGAGACGCTTCTGGTGCGCATCGCCACCCGGCGGAATTCGCGGGGCGAGGCCGAGGGCTATGTGATCGCTTTCGACGACGTGACCGATCTGGTCACGGCGCAGCGCATGGCGGCCTGGGGCGATGTGGCGCGGCGGATCGCACATGAAATCAAGAACCCGCTAACGCCGATCCAGCTGTCGGCGGGCCGGATTAACCGCAAGTTCCGGCCTATGGTCGGCGAGAGCGCCGAAGAGCTCGAGCAGATGACGGACGTCATCGTTCGCCAAACCAACGATTTGCGCCGCATCGTCGACGAATTCTCGAAGTTCGCCCGTATGCCCGAACCGGAGCGGACGCTCCAGGACCTTGGCCAGCTCGTCCGCGACGCGGTGACATTGCAGGAGGGCGCGGTGGAGTGCGTGCGGCTGACCTCCGACCTGCCAGAGCGGCCCGTGCCTGCGGATCTCGATTCAACCATGATCGGGCAGGCGTTGACTAACCTAATCAAGAACGCGGGCGAAGCCATTGAAAGCCTGCGGGAAAAGGGAACTTCCCCGGTAGGGTATGAAGGACGCGTGCACGTCTCGCTCGCGCTTCAGGACGATGAGGCGGTGATCCGGATCGCCGACAACGGCATCGGTCTTCCTGAGGATCGGTCGCGGCTGTTCGAACCTTACGTAACGACGCGCGAGAAAGGTACGGGGCTCGGGCTGCCGATTGTGAAGAAGATCATTGAGGAGCACGGCGGTGCGCTGTCGCTTCTGGACGCCGAGCCGCTTGACGGGTCGGGCCAGATCGGCGCACTGGCCGAAATCAGATTGCCGGTGGCGGCAAGCGATAAAGAAACCGGAGACCTGAGGGTCGCCGAATAATGGAGGTGGAGTTATGGGCGATATTCTGATTGTTGACGATGAGCGCGATATTCGCGAGTTGATTTCCGATATTCTGAGGGACGAGGGGTTCACCACGCGGTTGGCCGGGAACTCGGAAGAGGCGATGGCCGAGATGAACCAGGAGGCCCCGGCGCTTATGGTCCTCGATATCTGGCTGAAGGACAGCCACATGGACGGGATCGACATCCTGAAATGCGT
>JASJAU010000070.1 GCA_030066855.1 Paracoccaceae bacterium
GGTGCCATGATCATCCACCGCTACGGCTCCCTGGCGCCGGGCGATCAGATCATGATGGTCGCAACCGCCTCCCGTCACCGGGCCGATGCCTTTGCGGCGGCGGAGTTCCTGATGGATTACTTGAAGAGCCGCGCGCCCTTTTGGAAGAAAGAGACCGGCGCAGATGGTGACGCCTGGGTGGCCGCCAAGGACGAGGACGAGGCGGCGCTGGATCGCTGGTAGCCTGCGTTCAGCGCCTTTTCGTTCTCAGCGTCGGGTCAGCGACGCGCGGGTTCTCGGGCCAGGGGTGCTTGGGATAGCGCCCCCGCATGTCTTTGCGCACGTCGGCATAGCTTGTGTCCCAGAATCCCGGCAGGTCCATCGTGGTCTGAACCGGCCGTGAAGCAGGAGAAAGTAGCGTCACGCGCAAGGGCCGCCCGGCCACGACCGGGTGGCGGGTGACGCCGAACATCTCTTGCAGCCTTACCGAAATCTCCGGCGCCTCGCCGGAGTAGTCGATACTGACCTTTCGGCCGAGCGGCGTCTCGAAGGCGCCCGGAACCTCCCGGTCCAACGTCTCCTGAGCCTGCCAGTCGAGCATGGCGCGGAGCGCGGGCAGGATGTCGAAAGCGCGCCAATTGCCTGCCGTTCTCACCCCATTGAGGTATGGCAGGAGCCACGTCTCGAGCGAGGCCAGCAGGGTGGCGTCGTCCATCACCGGCATGTCGAGATTGCCTGCGCGACCGAGCTCCACCCGCGCCCGAAACCGCGCCGCCGCCGGCGTCCAGACCAACCCGAGCTCACGCACTCCGTCGCGCATGGCCGCCGTGACCAACTCCTTCGGTGCGTTGGTCCAGCGCCGCGACGACAGCGCGATGGCGCCGAGCCGGTCCTGGACCATTGCCTCAACGCGCCCTTCCCGACGGGACCAAACCGCCTCTCGGGTCTCGGTGATCTGATCTCCAAACAACGCCCGCAATCTGCTTTCGCCGATCGGCGCGGCCTGACGGATCAGCGCCTCATGCGGATGCCCGTCGGTGTCCGTGACCACCAATAGTCGCTCGCCGGCAAGCGGATCGGCCTCGTCCATCCGCGCGCCCTTGCCACCCGACAGGAGCCACCGAGGCGCTTTGCCCGGACGGCGCAGCCCGATGCGGTCGGGGTAGGCGAGCGCCGCCTGCTCTCCCGGATCGGCGATGCTGCCGGAGCCGGCGTTCTTCCGCAGACGCCGCGCCTCCGCACGAATATGGTCGAGAGCGCCGTCCCGCTTTGGCCCTTTCAGCGCCTTCAGCCGCGCGCCCAAGTCGGCCCCGAAGCCGCGCATCGGATCGCGCTCCGACAAGAGCGCCGCCAGCATCGCGGCTTCCGGTCCCGCAGTCTCAAGCATATGCGCCAGACGAGGATGGAGGGGCATCCGCGCAAGCCGCTTGCCGTGCGCCGTGATCCGCCCGTCCGCATTGATCGCATCCAGGGCGCGGAGCAAACCGCGCGCCTCGCCGAGCGCGCCTTCGGGCGGCGGCGTCAGGAAGGGAAGGTCGTCCGCGCCCCACTCGGCAAGTTCGAGGGCCAGAGGCGCCAGATCCGCCGCCTCGATCTCGGCAGGCGGGAAGGCGTGAAGCGCGCCTTCCTCTCCCTTCGTCCAAAGCCGATAGCACTGGCCTTCCGCCACTCGTCCAGCCCGGCCGCGCCGTTGATCCGCTTCGGCCTTCGTCACCTTTTCGGTGATCAGCCGCGACATGCCGGAACCTGGATCGAAGCGCGCGCGGCGGGCCAATCCGCCGTCGACGACTACGCGAATGCCGGGAATGGTCAGCGAGGTTTCCGCGATCGCGGTCGCCAGCACCAGTTTCCGGCCCGAGACCGGCTCCAGCGCGCGCCTCTGCTCGCGAAAGGGAAGGCCGCCGTAGAGCGGCAGAATGTCCACATCGGCCAAGCGCCGCGACAGGGCGGAGGCCACCCCTCGGATCTCCCGCTCGCCGGGTAGGAAGGCCAGGATCCCGCCCTCGGTCTCGCCAGCCGCCTGCGCGATTAGATCGGCGAGGGCGGCCTCGAAGCGCCGGTCCTTCTTCCGGGGCCGGTCCAGCCAGCGCGTCTCCACCGGAAACATCTGACCCTCGGAGGTAATGACCGGCGCGCCGCCCATGAGCTCCGCGACTGGCCCGGCGTCGAGCGTCGCCGACATGGCAAGAAGGATCAGGTCCTCCCTGAGCGCCCCTCGCACCTCCAAAGCCAGCGCCAGGCCCAGATCGGCGTTCAATGACCGCTCGTGGAACTCGTCGAAAATCAGCGCACCGACACCCGAAAGTGACGGGTCGCTCTGGATCATGCGCGTAAGTATCCCCTCGGTCACGACCTCGATCCGGGTCCGCGCCGAGACGCGGATCTCACCGCGAATGCGGAACCCGACCGTCTCCCCGACCCGCTCGCCCAAGGTCTCCGCCATGCGAAGCGCGGCATTGCGCGTCGCCAGCCGCCGGGGCTCCAGCATTACGATCCGCCCCTCTGCAAGCCCTGCGTCCAACATCGCCAGCGGCACCCGCGTGGTCTTGCCTGCGCCGGGCGGCGCCTGCAGCACCGCCTGCCCCGAGGCCTGGAGCGCCGCGATCAGGTCGGGCAGGGCGGCGTCTATCGGAAGCGGCTCATGCATGGCGGGCTTATCGCAGCCGCGCGCGGCCGGGAAAAGGGCCACTGGACACGCACCGCGACCCGCGCCAATGTCCGGCGCCGATGGCTGACGATATCCAAGACCTTGCCCAACGCGTGGCCGCCGGGGACCGGCGGGCGCTGTCGCGCGCGATCACCCTGGTGGAAAGTGGTCGCGCCGATCACCGCGCTGAGGCCGACGCGCTGTTGGAGCGCCTTCTTAATGACGGCAGGCAAGCCCTGCGGATCGGTCTCTCGGGCACGCCCGGCGTTGGTAAATCGACCTTCATCGAGGCTTTCGGAACCATGCTGACGGCGGCGGGCAAGCGCGTCGCGGTGCTTGCCGTCGATCCCTCGTCCACCCGCTCCGGCGGGTCGATCCTGGGCGACAAGACGCGGATGGAGCGTCTGGCCCGGGAGCCGCTCGCCTTCATCCGGCCTTCGCCCAGTCAGACCCAGCTCGGCGGGGTCGCCCGACGCACCCGCGACGCGGTGGCGCTCTGCGAGGGCGCGGGTTTCGATGTGGTTCTCATCGAAACCGTCGGCGTCGGACAGTCGGAGACCATCGTCGCCGAGATGTCCGACCTTTTCGTCCTGCTCATCGCGCCTGCGGGCGGCGACGAGCTGCAGGGCGTGAAGCGCGGGATCATGGAAATCGCCGATCTGATCCTTGTGAACAAGGCGGACGGACCACTCCGAGAGACCGCCATGCGCACAGCCGCGGATTACGCCGGGGCCCTCCGGCTTTTGAGAAAGCGCGAGGGCGACGCGCCCGGGTTTCCGAAGGCGCTGATTGTCTCGGCGATTGAGGAACACGGTCTCGACGAGGGCTGGGCGGCGATGCGCGAGCTGGCCGAGTACCGGCGGACATCGGGGTTTTGGGAAGCCCGCCGGTCCGCCCAGGCGCGCCGCTGGTTCGCCGATGAGGTCCGTCAGGGCTTGTTGCGCCGCTTGCAGTCCGACGCGGCGGCCGACGCCGCGATGGAGCGGCTTGGCAAGTCGGTCGAGGCGGGCGATAGGGCGCCCGGGGCGGCGGCTGCGGAAGTGCTTTCGGTTCTTTCGGGAGGCGCCAAGCCGGACTGATCCCAGGCGGCCGGAGAGGGCTTGACGTCCCATCCCCGACCTCATAAACCCCGCGAACGGATTCTGGGGCAGGGCCGACGGCGCTGCCCGTTTGTGTTGAGGGAGGCCGGCCGGCCGTCCCGCCCGAAGAGACAAAATCGAGGACGAACCCATGTCGCGCCGCTGCGAACTGACCGGAAAAGGCCCCATGACGGGCAACAATGTCAGCCACGCCAACAACAAGACAAGGCGTCGGTTCCTTCCGAACCTGACGGAAACTGCGCTGATGTCGGAAACGCTGGGCAGGACCTTCCGCATGAAGGTCTCCACATCGGCGCTCCGCACCGTCGACCACCGGGGCGGTCTGGACGCGTTCCTTTTGAAGGCGAAAGACGCGGACCTCTCGGCGAACGCGCTCAAGATCAAGAAAGAGATCGCCAAGGCGCAAGCCGCCGCCTGAGCTGTTTGCTTTACAGGGTTCGAGGCCTCGCTCCGGCGGGGTCTTTTGTTTTTCCGTACAGCGTGACGGCATTGCCCTGAACCGGTTCTCTTGAGACCCAGCGCTGCTGCGCACTGAGTGTCAGAGCGGCGTCATTGCGCTCTAAGGCGAAAGCAGCTCGTCCACCCATCGCGGCACGACCTCGGACGCCGGACCGATCAATCGACGGTGAAACAACCCCGCGCTTCCCGACGGCTCCAGATTGATCTCGACCGTATCGGCGCCCGCGCGCAGCGCCTCCATAACGAACCCCGCCGCCGGATAGACCTCTCCGCTGGTGCCGATGGCCGCGAACAGCCCGGCTTCGTTCAGGTGAGACTGAATCACCTCCATATGCATCGGCATCTCGCCAAACCACACGATGTCGGGCCGCGTTGACGACGCCCCGCAGGACGGGCAGAGGTCGGTCGGGGACATAAACAGCGGCGCCCCCCAGGTGGCGTGGCAGGCCGCGCAGCGTGCGCCTGAAAGCGCGCCGTGCATGTGGAGCGCGTCCGCCCCCGCGGCCTCGTGGAGGCCGTCGACGTTCTGCGTCACGATCACCACCTCGCCCCGGAACTCCCGCTGAAGCGTGGCGAGCGCGTCATGCGCCGCGTTCGGCTCAGCCTCGACGGCGTTCCGCCTTCGAGCGTTGTAGAACGCGTGAACCTTGGCCGGATCGCGGGCGAATCCCTCGGGCGTGGCGACCTCGTTCAGGTCATAGCGGGTCCAGAGTCCGTTCTTGTCGCGAAAGGTGCCAAGCCCGCTTTCCGCTGACACGCCGGCACCGGTCAGTATGACGATCTTCATGTGAATTTCCCGTCTGTCCGCGCCGTGCTAGAGTTGGCGCGGCAGAGGAGTACCCCATGCGCGCGCCCTGGCATCTTTGGTTGATAGGAAGTGTCACCCTGATTTGGAACAGTTTTGGCGCGCTCGACCACGTGATGACCCAGATCGAGTACGAACCCTATATGTCGCAGTTCACCGAGGCGCAGCTGGCCTATTTCCAGGCCTTTCCGACCTGGGTCCAGGCCTCATGGGCGATGGCCGTCTGGTCCTCCGTCGCCGGATCGGCTCTCCTCCTCGCAAGGTCGCGGTTTGCGGGCGCCGCCTTCGGGATTTCGATCATCGCGATGGCTGCCACCTTCGTTCACAATTTCATCCTGGCGGACGTGACGATGAGCGAGCTTATGGGGCCGGTTGCGGCCGGATTCTCGGCAATGATTGTCGTGGTCGCGGTCCTGCTCTGGCTCTATGCCCGGACCATGCGCCAGCGTGGCGTGCTCACGTGACGCGTGTTCTTTTCGTCTGCCTGGGCAACATCTGCCGGTCGCCGACCGCTGAGGCCGTTCTGCGGCGCATGGCGCCTGAGCTTCGCATCGACAGCGCCGGTACCGGAGACTGGCACATCGGCAAGCCCCCTTACGGCCCTGCCATCGACGCGGCGCAGGGGCGAGGCTACGACCTGACCGCGCTCCGCGCCCGGCAGTTCCAGCCTGAAGACTTCAGCGAATTCGACCTGATCGTCGCCATGGATCGCGCCAACAAGGCCGACATTGAAGCGCTCCGACCGCAAGGCTCCGAGACTCCTGTGCGACTTATGCTCGACTTCGCGCCGAAGGCCGGACTGTCCGATGTCCCGGACCCGTACTTCACCGGCGGCTTCGATGAGACGCTCGATCTGATCGAGACCGCCAGCCGCGGGCTCTTAGCGTCGCTTCAGCCCTGACAGAAGATCTCCGCCGTCTGGCCGAAGTTCTTATACCTCTGCCAGAACGCCTCGTGGCTTCTCCGGTCGGATTGCCGGATTTCCTGCGCCCGATGCGGATCGTCGAAGAATTCCGCCGCCATGCGCTGGTCCCGTGACGTCAGTGTCAGGTTCGCGGCGTCCTGAATACACCCGCAAAGCGCCCGATTGCCCGCCGACCTCTCGGAGTTCAAGCAGGCGCGCTCGATCTGTTCTGCGAAAAGCGGATTTGTCATAATGGCCGCCGTTGCGGCGACTGCTGCGATACGTATCATCTGTTACCCCAATACACTGCCCGGCGCGTTGTTCGCGCTCTGGACGAGCAGATCATGCCATAAATCGCCCCTTCGGGCGAGGGTTTTGTGTACCAGTGGAAAGCCAAAGGCTCCGCCCAGGCTGGATACGCCCCTCCATCCCTTGCCGCCGCGCCGGTTTGGCACCATCTCACGGCAAACCAACCGACCGGACCCCGAAATGCGCCAATCCCTCGCCAGACTGATCGATCACCGCGCCTTCGAGCCTGTGATCATGGCGCTCATCGTCATCAACGCGATCATCCTCGCGCTCGAGACCAGCTCGTCGGCCATGGCCTTCGCGGGCCCGATGCTGATCGCACTGGACCGTATCATCCTGGGCGTCTTCGTGGTCGAACTCGCGAGCCGCCTGATCGTTGATCCGCGCGGGTTCTGGCGTGACCCCTGGCGGATCTTCGATTTCATCGTGGTGGCCATCGCACTCATCCCCACGACTGGCCCTCTTTCGGTGCTTCGCGCGTTCCGTATTCTGCGTGTGCTCCGGCTCGTCTCGACGGTGCCCGCCATGCGCCGTGTCGTGTCCGGGCTTCTCTCGGCGCTCCCGGGCATGGGCTCGATCGTGGCGCTGCTGGGTCTGATTTTCTTCGTCTTCTCTGTGATCTCGACGAAACTCTTCGCCGCCGCGTTTCCCGAGTGGTTCGGCAGCATTGGCAGTTCGGCCTACACGCTCTTTCAGGTGATGACGCTGGAAAGCTGGTCGATGGGAATTGTCCGTCCGGTAATGGAGGTCTTCCCCTGGGCGTGGATGCTCTTCGTGCCCTTCATTATCCTCACCGCCTTCGCCGTTCTGAACCTGTTCATCGGCGTGATCGTCGACGCCATGCAGTCCGAGCACGCCGATGCCGCGCATGACGAGCGGGAGGCGATGAAGGCGGAAACGGCTGAGATACTCGGCGAGCTGCGGGCGCTCCGCGCCGAGCTTGCCGCTTTCAAGGCCCAACGTTAGGGTCCGCGCGGAAAAGGAGTGCGCGATGCAGCTGTTCGTCGGCCTCGGCAATCCGGGCGTCAAATACGCCGGCAACCGCCACAACGTCGGCTACATGGCGGTCGATCGCATCGCCGCCGACCACGGTTTCGCACCCTGGCGGTCGAAGTTTCAGGGGCTCTTGAGCGAGGGCCGGTTGGGCGGCGTAAAGGTCGTCCTTTTGAAGCCCGAGACCTTCATGAACCTCTCTGGCCAGTCGGTCGGCGAAGCGATCCGCTTCTTCAAGATTGAGCCCGAGGATGTCACCGTGTTCCACGATGAGATCGACCTCGCGCCGGGGAAACTCCGCGTTAAACAGGGCGGCGGGCATGCCGGTCACAACGGGCTGCGGTCGCTTCACCAGCACATCGGCGGAGCCTACCAGCGGGTCCGCATCGGCGTCGGGCATCCCGGGCACAAGGACGCGGTGCCGTCCTACGTGCTCAAGGATTTCTCGAAGGCGGACCAGGACTGGCTCGATGATCTCTTGCGCGGCGTCTCCGATGGGTCCGAGGCGCTCGCCGCTGGAGATGCCGGCCGGTTCCAGAACGCCGTCGCCTTACGCGTGAGCCCGCCCCGGTCCTCCAAATCGGAGCCCAAGGCCCCACCGCCCGCAGCCGAACCCGAACCGGTCCAGGAAGACGCCCGCTCGCCGCTTCAACGGCTTCTCGAAAAGTTCCGATGACCGTTAGAGAGGCCTTCGCCGCGCAGGTTGAGGCTTGCGCGGGCCTCGGCTCGCCGTTCATGGCACGATTGATGGCTTTGATCGCCGAGCGTCTCGCGTCGGGACGGCCGGTCTTCGACGCGATGCTGAATTGGCAGGGCGACCCCAGTCCCAACGCCGACAACGTGCCGCTCCGGTTCGCCGGCGCGCTCCACGCGCTCAAATTAGCCGACAAGGCCCTGCGGGAAGTCTATCCTCCGAACGCGGCCACAGATGACGTCCTTTGGGACGCGGTGCTGAGAGCTGCGGTCGATCATGAAGCGCATGTCCTCAGCTGGCTCGACATCCCGCCGCAGACGAATGAGGTCCGGCGCGCGGCGGCGATTCTGCCCACGCTCGCGACTCTGCACGCGCGAGACCCACGGCCTGTCGCGCTCTATGAGCTCGGCGCGAGCGGCGGATTGAACCTGCGGGCCGACCGGTTCTGTCTGAACACGCCTGGCGGAGTGATCGGTGATGCCGGTTCTCCGGTGGTGCTCGCCCCCGAATGGACCGGGGCGACGCCGCCGCTCGCTTTGCCCGAGGTCATCGCCCGCAAAGGCGTCGATCTGAACCCCATCGATCCCACGACCGATGAAGGGCGCATCAGGCTCCTCTCCTATCTCTGGCCCGATCAGACCGACCGCATCGAGCGGACGTCATCGGCGATTGAGATCGCGAGGCGCGTCCCAGCCAAGGTCAGCCAAGGCGATGCGGCGGATTGGTTGCAAACAGCGCTTGAGGACCATCCGGAGGGCGCCATCGCCGTGATCTTCCACACCGTCGCCTGGCAGTACTTCGACCGGCGGACGCGGGAAGGCGTGGAGCGGGCGATCGCCCAAACCCATCATCCCGTCGCGCACGTCGCCATGGAGTGGGATGGCGGTAAAGGCGCGGCGCTTGACCAGTCCGCGCCAGGCGATACTGAGCCGACCCTCCTGGCCAGGGTCGATTTCCACGGTCGCTGGGTGGATTGGCTGGCGCGCTAGCGCGCTCCCTTTACCGGCGCCCCCCTTGGCCTAAGTCGCTCCGAAAGGGGAGGGACGCGCGTGGAGAAAGAACCGGCGATCAATGTGCTTGGCGAGGCGCTGGAATCCTGCTCGGCGGACCCGGTCACGGGCTTTTTTCGGGACGGCGCGTGCAACACCTGCGTGGAAGACAGCGGCAGCCACACCGTCTGTGCGATCCTCACCGCCGAGTTCCTGGCTTACTCGAAATACGTGGGCAACGACTTGAGTACGCCCCGCCCGGAATTCCGCT
Source organism: Paracoccaceae bacterium (assembly GCA_030066855.1). GTDB lineage: Bacteria > Pseudomonadota > Alphaproteobacteria > Rhodobacterales > Rhodobacteraceae > Kangsaoukella. Next base: position 9,151 of record JASJAU010000070.1, read on the forward strand.
TCCCCGGCCTGAAACCCGGCGATTGCTGGTGCCTGTGCGCGGGCCGCTTCCTGCAAGCCGCCGATGAAGGGGCGGCGCCGAGAATCCGGCTCGCCTCCACCCATCGCCGCGCTTTGGATATTGTCCCGCTCGACATCCTGATGGATCACGCCACCGACGGCTGATCCTCGTTGTCGACCAACTCATCGATGAAGAGCGCCAGAAGCTGCGTCCTGCCGCTCACGCCGGCTTTGCGGTAGATCGCGGCGGTCTGGGCTTTGACAGTCCCCTCGCTCACATTTCTCAACTGCGCGATGTCGGCCGTTGAGAACCCCTTAATGGCGAAAAGCGCCACATCCTGTTCGGCCGGGGTCAGGCTCCATTGGACAAATCGCTCGTCCAGCATGTCGCGGAAGGCCGACTGCGCGACGCGAAGCGCTTCCTCCGCTTTTGCGGATCTCGCCCGGGCGCGGATGAGGGCCCAGCCGCTAATCACCACGCCGAGGATCAGCCCCAGCGCCGCGCCGACTTCAATCGCCTCGTGAACGGTCCACGAGATCGGCGCAATGGGCAGGCCCAAAACATCGATCAGGATCTCGGAGACGAAAAACACCGCGCAGACGACCTGCACAGCGAATACAGTCGCGAGCACGTAGCGCGTGTTCATTCGGCCCCACGCTGTTGATCCGTCTCCCTATGCGTCATCATCATCATCTTCTTCTTCTTCTTCTTCTTCTTCGTCTTCGTCTTCTTCTTCGTCTTCCTCTTCTTCGTCTTCGTCTTCTTCGTCGTCGGCTTCATCCTCGTCCCAGCCGCCATCCTCATCATCATCGTCAATCAAAACGCGCTCATAGTCGCGCAGGACAACGCCAGTGTTTGGGTTGACGACGATCTCACGCTCGGCTCCGGGTTTCTCGGCGACAAATCGCAGCCGTCCCAACCAAGTCCGCGTGACGCTAACCTCCCGATACCCCTCTTGTCCGAGCGCTTCCACGATACGGTCCTGAATCGAACTGGTCTGGGCCTGCGCTGGCACCGCTGCTAGTGTGATGCCTGCCGATAAGATCAGCGCTTTCCACATTTCCCTTCCTCCAAACGTCAGCCGAGCCCGCAAGCGGGCTCGGCGAACTTCAGACGGCGAACGGCTCAGCCTTTGTGGTCGTCCTCGTCGTCTTCATCTTCGTCGCCTTCATCCTCGTCGTCTTCGTCATCATCTTCCTCATCATCGTCTTCGTCATCATCTTCGTCATCATCGTCGTCTTCGTCATCCTCGTCTTCGTCATCATCATCATCATCATCTTCGTCATCTTCGTCATCGTCGAAATCATCATCATCATCTTCTTCGTCGTCCTCGTCGTCGTCTTCGTCGTCGTCCTCGTCGTCGTCTTCGAGCTCGATTTCCCAGGCATTGTCCTCAAACCAGAGCTCATAATGTCTGCCGCTAGGTCCCTCGGCGAGGATCTCGGCTTCGTCATAGTCTTCGTCGTACTCGACTTCGACAATGCTCCAGCCCTCTTTCTCAAGTATCTCAATTTGCTTTTCGACCGCCCAGGGGAATTCGTGCGCAAGCGCGGTGGAGCCCATCAGGGCTGCCGTGGCGGAAAGGGTGACAAGTGATTTCTTCATGGGTGGGTCCTTTCAATTCAGCGCGACTTTCGCGATGCCCGTGTCGTGACCCCGCACCCAGCCCGAGAACATTGACCCCAAGCTTACTTGCGGCGCAATAAACCCAAGCAAAACAGGCATAAACTTCCGTTTATGCCCGCAATTGCGCAGTGAACCGGCAGGTCAGCCCTTCAGGTGTCGTCCATCTCGAACCCGAGCGCCCGGCCGACGGTGAAGATGTCCTTGTCGCCCCGGCCGCACATGTTCATGCAGATGATGTGGTCTTTCGGGAGGTCCGGAGCGATCTTCGTCACGTGCGCCAGCGCGTGGGAGGGCTCGAGCGCGGGGATGATCCCTTCCGTCTCGCAGCACAGCTGAAATGCCGCCAGCGCCTCCGCGTCCGTGATTGCAACATATTCCGCCCGGCCGATATCGTGCAGCCACGAATGCTCGGGCCCGATTCCCGGATAATCGAGACCGGCCGAAATCGAGAAGCCCTCAAGAATCTGCCCGTCGTCGTCTTGCAGCAGATACGTCCGGTTCCCATGCAGCACCCCCGGCCGTCCGCCGGTGAGCGAGGCGCAATGCTCCATCTTCTCGTTCACGCCTTTGCCACCGGCCTCGACGCCGATGATGCGGACGTCATTGTCGTCGAGGAACGGATAGAACAGCCCCATCGCGTTCGACCCGCCGCCGATAGCCGCGATGATCGTGTCGGGCAGTCGCCCTTCGGCCTCCTGCATCTGGGCCTTGGCCTCCTTGCCGATGATCGCCTGAAAGTCGCGCACCATCGCCGGGTAGGGATGCGGGCCGGCGACCGTGCCGATGCAGTAGAACGTGTCGCGGACGTTGGTGACCCAATCTCGCAGCGCGTCGTTCATCGCGTCCTTGAGCGTGCCGCGCCCGGAGGTGACCGGCACCACCTCGGCGCCGAGAAGCTTCATCCGGAACACGTTTGGCGCCTGACGCTCCACATCATGCGCGCCCATGTAGACGATGCACTTCAGCCCGAACTTGGCGCAAACCGTTGCCGTCGCGACGCCATGCTGGCCCGCGCCGGTCTCGGCGATGATCCGGGTCTTGCCCATGCGCCGCGCCAGAATGATCTGACCCAGCACGTTGTTGATCTTGTGCGCGCCGGTGTGGTTCAACTCGTCGCGTTTCATGTAAACTTTCGCGCCACCCAGACGCTCGGTGAGACGCTCTGCGAAATAGAGCGGCGAGGGCCGGCCCACATAGTGCTTCCAGAGGAAATCCATCTCATCCCAGAAGCTCTGATCGGTCTTCGCTTTCTCGTATTCGGCCTCGAGATCGAGGATCAGCGGCATAAGCGTCTCGCTGACAAACCGCCCGCCGAATTTCCCGAACCGCCCGTTCTCGTCCGGTCCGGTCATGAAGGAGTTGATCAGATCGTCTGGCATGAAAGCCTCCCCTTTGGCTGGAGAGTGTTAGCGCGCCCGAGCGGCAGGTGAAAGGGCCGGTTCATGCGCCATGCGCCAGACCTCCAGCGCCTCTTCCCAGGTGACCGGCTCGGTTGTCGCGAAATGCGCGAACGGGCCCGACCCGAGCCAAGACGCGGCCCGCATAGCGCGCGCGTGGCGGGGCGACCCTGCATAGGCCCGCATGGCCGCAGGGCTCTCCCAAACGCTCAACGAAAACTGCCGTCCATAAACCGCTCGAGCGTCCGCCATCACGCAGCCAGGCGCGTTCCGGGCGTCCGAAAGCGCCGGCGCCGCGAACCAGAAGAATGCAGGCGCAAGGAGCGGGGAGCGAAGGCGGAAGCCGCCGATGGCGACAAGGTGAGGCTTGGACGACATGAAAGAGGTACGTCAGTCGCCGTAGGCGGGATCACTTCTCCGCCCCCACCATTCCCGCGATCTCATAGGTGCGGCGCAGAATCGGCTCCGCCACCGCGTTCGCGCGCTCTGCCCCGCGGGCCAGAACGGTGTCGATTTCCGCCGGGTCGGCCAGCATCCGGGTCATCTCGTCTGAGATCGGCGAGAGTTTCTCGACCGCCAGTTCCGCCAGCATCGGCTTGAACTGGCCCCAACCGAACCCGCCGACCTCGGCCATGACCGCATCGGTCGACCGCTCCGAGAGAGCCGCGAAGATGTCGACGAGGTTCCGCGCTTCGGGCCGGTCCTTAAGGTCCTCATAGCGTTCCGGCAAAGGTTCCGGATCGGTCCGAGCCTTGCGAAATTTCTGCGCGATCGTATCGGCGTCGTCGCCCATGTTGATCCGGCTCATGTCCGAGGGATCGGACTTGGACATCTTCTTGGTGCCGTCGCGGAGCGACATCACGCGCGTCGCCGGCCCCTCGATCACCGGCTCGGTTATCGGAAAGAAATCAACGCCATAGTCATGGTTGAACTTGGCCGCGATGTCGCGCGTGAGCTCCAGATGCTGCTTCTGATCCTCGCCCACCGGGACATGCGTGGCGTGGTAGAGCAGGATGTCGGCGGCCATCAGCGCCGGGTAGGCGAACAGGCCGAGCGAGGCGTTCTCGCTGTTCTTGCCCGCTTTGTCCTTCCACTGGGTCATCCGGCCCATCCAGCCCATCCGCGCGACGCAATTGAAGATCCACGCAAGTTGCGCGTGGCCGGGAACCTGGCTCTGGTTGAACAGGATCGAGCGATCCGGGTCGATGCCGCTCGCGATGAAGAAAGCCGCCGCTTCGCGAGTCTGCGCCTCAAGGTCCGCCGGGTCCTGCCAGACCGTGATGGCATGCAGATCGACAAGGCAATAGACGCATTCATGCGTCCCGGCGTTCTGGATGTCGACGAAGCGTTTCAGCGCGCCCAGGTAATTGCCCAGCGTCAGCCCGCCCGAGGGCTGGATGCCGGAGAAGACACGCGGTGTGAATTGGGCGTCCGCCATGTCAGAGTCCTTTGCGTTCCCGGTGGATTTTCGCGTCCACGCGCCTTACCGAGAGGGGCGAGGCCCGTCAAGAAAGGCGAGAGATGTCCGACGAAGACCACATGCAGCCTTTGGTCAATCCGCTGCCGCCCGCCGTGGTGGCGCTGGCGCTGGCGATCTTCGGGGTCGAGGTGATGATCTCTGCCGGGGGGCGCGGTCTGATCGGCGGCGCCGAGGCGATCGGCTGGCGGCTCGAGGCGATGCGCAGCTTCGGTTTCTTCGCGCCTCTGATTGAGGCGATGATCGACGCCCAGACCTTTCCGCTCCCCGAGGTCGCCCGTTTCGTCACCTATCCCTTCATCCATCAAGGCTTCGTTCACGCGATCATGGTGATCGTGTTCCTCCTCGCCCTAGGCAAGCTTGTGGGCGAGGCCTTCGGCAATCTCGCCGTGCTGATCGTCTTCTTCTCCTGCGCGATCTTCGGCGCGTTGGTCTACGCGGGTCTGACCGGCGACCCGCGCCCGCTGATCGGCGGATTCCCCGCGGTCTACGGCTTCATTGGCTCTTATACATTTCTGCTCTGGGTCAGTTACGGCCAGAAGGGAGAGAGCCAGTACCGCGCCTTCACGCTTATCGGCCTACTTTTGATGATCCAATTGATCTTTGGGGCGCTTTTCGGCGGCACGCTCGATTGGGTGGCCGAGCTCTCAGGGTTTCTGATGGGCTTCGCGCTCACGCCATTGCTGGCCCCGGGCGGCATGCGGCGGCTCCTCGCCCGCCTCCGTCAGCGCTAGCGCCGGAAGGCCGACTTGAGCTCGCCAAGCCGGAAGGCGCCGAGCGCCAATCCGGCGACCCCGTAGACGCCCAACCCGAACACCACCAGCGCCGCAAGACCCGCAAATCGCAACCCGGCGGCATCGAGCATGGAAGACAGCGCCGCTTCGGCGCCCCAGAGCGCGAAACCCATGATCGCCGAGGCCCCGAGAATGCGCCAGAACCGACCCGCGAACCGAGAGTCCAGATGCGCCGCCTCACCCATGCCCCGCGATCCCCGCCAGAGTAAGAGCAGCATGGCCCAGCCTGCGACAGTCGTCCCGATCGCCGCCGCGATGTAACCGATCACCGGAGCCAGCCCCACTGCGACTACCGCGTTCACTACCAAGGCGACCAAAGCGAAGTAGAAGGGACGCTTGGTGTCCTCCCGCGCGAAGTAGAGCGGCTGAACGACCTTCTGCATGACAAACGCAGGAAGTCCCAAGCCATAAACCGCGCAAGCGAGCGCCGTCGCGGCGGTGTCTTCCGCATCGAATGCCCCGCGCTCGAACAGGACTGAGATGAGCGTCGCCGGGATGACTGCCAGCGCGACGGCGGCCGGGATGGCCAAAGCGAGCGACATTTCCGCCGCCCGGCTGAACGCATCCCTCCCGCCGTCGGTATCCTCCGCCTGCAAGCGCCGCGACAGATCGGGCAGCAAAACAATCCCGATCGCGATCCCAACGACCCCGAGAGGGAGCTGATAGAGCCTGTCTGCATAGGACAACCAGGCGATGGCGCCGTCGAAGAAACTCGCGACCTGCCGCCCCACCAGAAGGTTCACCTGCACCACGCCGCCGGCCAGGGCAGCGGGAGCGGCGATGATGGCGAGGCGCTTCAATTCGGGCGTCCACGTCGGCAGCTTGGGTTTCAGATCGAACCCGGCGCGCTTCACCGCGATCCACACCAGAAGGAACTGCGCCAGGCCGGCGACGACAACGCCGATGGCGAGGACCGACCCGTGCCGCGCGCCCTCGAAGGAGGCGTCGATCAGCGGCGCGGGCGTCCACCCGATCTCGGCCAGAATAAGCGCCCCGACAAGAATGATGTTGAGCAGAACCGGTGCCGCCGCCGCCGCAACGAAGCGCCCGCTCGCGTTCAGAACGCCAGAAAGCAAGGCGGCGAGCGAAATGAACAGGATATAGACGAAGACGATCCGCCCCAGCGTCACCGCCATGTCAAACCGCGCGTCGCCGAGAAAACCCGAGGCCATGGCCAGCACCAGCCAGGGCATGAAGACCGTCGCCAGCACGGTGAAGACAACCAGAACCGCCGCGAGACCCGCGAAAGCGTCCCGCGCGAAGCCATCCGCGCCTTGCCCTGCCTCCAGCTTCTTAGAGAACATTGGCACGAAGGCCATGTTGAACGCGCCCTCGGCAAAGAACCGGCGGAACATGTTCGGCAGCGAAAAGGCGATCAGGAACGCCTCGGCCACGGGGCCTGTACCAACCCAGGCAGCGATCAGGATGTCCCGGACAAAACCCATGATCCGCGACAACAGGGTCCAGAACCCCACTGTCATCGCGCCATGGACCAGCCGGATCGACGCCATCAGCCCTTGGCCCGCTCGGCGCCCGCCGCGATCGCGTCGATCAGCCTTTTCTCAAGGCTCTTCTGTTTAGAGGCGTTCAGGAACTTCAATCCGAACATGTCCTTCACATAGAAGGTATCGACCACTTGCTCGCCATAGGTCGCGATGACCGCGCTTGCGATATAGATGTTGGCGTCCGCCATGGCGCGCGTCAGATCATAGAGAAGACCGGGCCGGTCCCGGGTGTCGACCTCGATGATCGTGTAGATGTCCGAGCCTTCGTTGTCGAAGGTGACCGAGGTCGGGACGTCGAAGGCTTCCTCCCTTTTCTTCAGCTTGTCGCGGCTGACGAGCGATTTGCGCGGGAGCACCTCGCCCGCCAGCGTCTTTTTAATGGTCGCCTTCAGGCGCGGCAGCCGCGCCGCCTCGTAGGGCGCGCCCTCGATGTCCTGCACCCAGAACACCGCCGTGGCGTAACCGTCTGACGAGGTGTACGTCCTCGCGTCAACCACGTTGGCCCCAACCAAAGCCAGCGCTCCCGCCAGCCGCGCGAAAATTCCCGGGTGGTCGGCAATCGCAAAACAGACACGCGTGGCATCGCGGTCCTCATCGGGCTTCAGGTCGATCCGAATTTCATCGTCGCCGATCTCGCGCAACAGTTCGGCGAAGACCACATGCGTTTCCGGCGGCAGCCCTTGCCAATAGGGCCCGTAATGCCGCCTCGTCTCTTTCCGCAGGTCTGCGGCGCTCCAATCGGCAAGCGCCTCTCGCAAAAGCCGCTTGGCCTCCGATTCCGCAGTCTCCCGATTGACCGCTTCCAGCCCCTGATCCAAGGCGACAGCGGTCTGGCGGTAGAGCGTCCGCAAGAGCATCGCTTTCCAGTTGTTCCAAACCCCCGGACCCACGCCGCGAATATCGCAGACCGTCAGAACTGTCAGCAGATCCAGGCGCTTCTTGGTCTTCACTGCCTTGGCGAAGTCCCGGATTGTGCGCGGCTCCGACAGATCACGCTTTTGCGCCATGTCGGACATCAACAGATGATAGCGGACCAGCCATTCGACCGTTTCCGCCTCGTCCTTCTTGAGCCCGAGCCGTGGCGCTACCCGCCGTGCGATCTTCGCGCCGAGCACCGAATGGTCCTCGGGCCGGCCTTTGCCGATGTCGTGCAGGAACAAGGCGGCGTAGAGAACCCGCCGGTTCACGCCCTCCTTGAGGATGCGGCTGGCGATCGGCAGCTCTTCGACCAGTTCCTCCCGCTCGATCTGCGCCAGCGTCTTGACGCACTGGATCGTATGCTCGTCGACCGTGTAGCTGTGGTACATGTTGAACTGCATCATCGCCACGACCGGCGCGAAGTCGGGCATGAAGGCCGAGAGTACCCCAAGCTCGTTCATCCGCCTCAGCGCGCGCTCCGGATTCCCGTGTTTCAGGAGGAGCCCCATGAAGATGCGGTTGGCCTCCGGCGAGGCGCGAAGCTCGTCGTCAATGAGGTTCAGATTGGCCTGAACCATCCGCATGGCGTCAGGGTGGATCAGATAGCCGGTGCGCAGGGCCTCCTCAAAGAGCCGGAGGATATTCAGCTTGTCTTCAAGGAAGGTCCTGGGTTCTTCGACCATCAACCGGCCTTGCTTGCGGACGTAGCCTTCCTTCACAGGTTTCTGCCGCCGGAAGAATGTGAGCGGCGAGGCGGCGCGCTTCACATGGCTCGCCTCGAGCGCGGTTAGGAATATCCGCGTGACCTCGCCCACAGCGGTGGCGTGGCGGAAATAGTCCTGCATGAAGTGCTCGACCGCGCGGCGCCCGCCCTTGTCGGTGTAACCCATGCGCTTCGCCACCTCGACTTGCATGTCAAACGTAAGCTGATCCATGGCCCGGCTCGCGGCGAGGTGCAGATGGCAGCGCACGGCCAGAAGAAAGCTCTCGGCCGCCAGGAACCGGTCGAACTCGTCTTGCCGGAAGAGGCCGAGCGGCACCAACTCCGCCGCGTCCTGTACGCCGTGCAGGTACTTTCCGATCCAGAACAGCGTCTGCAGATCGCGCAGCCCGCCTTTGCCCTCCTTGACATTGGGCTCGACCATATACCGCTGGCCGCCTTGCTTGCGGTGGCGCGAGGCCCGTTCGGAAAGCTTGGCTTCGATGTACTCCGAGGCGGTTTTGCGGAAGAGCTCTTGCTGGAGCCGGGTTCCGAGCTCGCCGGCGATCTCCTCTGCGCCATCCAGGAACCGGTGCTCCAAGAGCGCCGTGCGGATGGTGTAGTCCTCCCGCCCCAACCGGACGCACTCCTTCACTGTCCGGCTGGCGTGACCGACCTTCAAGTGCAGGTCCCAGAACATGTAAAGCATGCTCTCGATCACGCTTTCGGCCCAGGGCGTCACCTTCCAGGGCATCAGGAACAGAAGGTCAACGTCCGAATGCGGCGCCATCTCGCCGCGCCCGTATCCGCCGACAGCGAGAACGGCGATCCGCTCGCCCTCGGTCGGGTTCGGGTTGGGATGGAGCTTGGTCTGAGCGACCTCGAAGACGGTCTTGACCACGCCGTCGGTCAGATAGGCGTAAGACAGCACGGCGGGCCGCGCAGCCGTCGGTGCCTCCGAGAACGCGTCCGCGATACGCGCCCGGCCTTCTCTGAGGGCGCCTTTCAGAACCTCGACCGTCGCCTTCCGTGTCGCGCGCCCGTCGGCGCCTTCGGGCAGAGCGGCGTCGATCGCCGCCAGCACGGCCTCGGAATCGAAGATCTCGCGCGGCGCCAGCAAGAGGGCGCCGCCCTCTGTCTTAGCTATTTGGGAAGACGGCTCCGGCTCAGAAGCCGACGCCGCCAAAGCTTCTTGGCGCGGGGTCAATCACGATCACCTGGTTGTTCTGGATTTGCGCCACGGCCAGACCGCGTTCGTTGGTCCCGTTTCGGAAGAACCGGAACGGCCCGTAGACGCCCGCAAACCCCTGGCCTTGTGTCAGCGCGTCGGCGGTCAGCGCATCCGCGTTGCCCTGCGCCACAAGAGCGCCGATCGCCGCGATCCCGTCGTAGGCGAGCCCTGCTACCGGGCTGGGCTGGCTGCCGAAGGCGGCGGCGTAGCGGGCGCTGAAGCGAGCGGCGATATCGGGCGAGGGCGCCGAGAACCACGCGCCTTGCAGGCCCCCGAGCGACAGCGCGCTCGACGGCACGTCAAGGCGCTGAAGCCCGATGAATTGCGCGTCTTCAGGGCCAACGCCATTCTCCGGCAGAAGCTCGGACAGGAAGGGCAGGGCGCCCGTCGTGCCCGACGTCACGAAGACCGAAGTCGCGCCCGACGCCCGATAGTCCGCCGAGATCTGCGGGATTGATTCGATCACGCCCTGCTGCGACAGCGGAAAAGACCCGACGCCCGCGAGACGGGCGCCGTTGGCAAGGATGGCGCGCTGAATAGCGTCGCGCCCCGCCTCCTCCGCGCTGTCCTGCGCGTGAATGACGAAGATGTCGCTCTTGCCCTGGCTGACCGCATGACGGACCAGCCGGTCGGCGGAGGTCTGGAAGGTGTTGCCGAGAATGAAGACGTTCCCGCCCGCAATGGCGGGGTTATTCGAAAACGACATGACGTTTACGCCCCGTGATGCTGCGGTCTGTCCCGCGGCCGCGGCGGCTTCGGCGAAGAGCGGGCCAACGATGATCCGCGCCCCGTCTCCCAGCGCGCGTCCGGCGGCGGCGCTGGCGCCTTCGGGCGTTCCGGCGGTGTCGTATACACGCAGATCGATCTCGACGCTCTCCAGATCGTTAACGGCAAGCCGGGCCGCGTTCTCGAGCGATTGGGCGAGGCTCGCGGCGGTGGGCGAGGTCTGCGGCACCAGGAGCGCGACCGGCACAGCGCGCGAGGTGTTGATCAGCGGTCCGCCGATCCCCGTCGCGTCGCAAGCCGCCAGAGCCAGCGCCGCGACGCCGGCGGTGACGAAGGACAACACCTTGCGGCGCAGAAACAAAAACGCGACCATCGGGAACCTCTTCTTGGGGCGTTCGGGACGGCGAGACCCTATGCACAATCGGAAGTCAAGTAAATCAGG
>JASJAU010000071.1 GCA_030066855.1 Paracoccaceae bacterium
CGCTCAGGCGGCGCGAAGGCCGAGGATCGCCCGGGCCTGCGCCACGGTGGCGACAGGCCGGTCGTGCTTCTCGCAGAGCTCGGCCGTCCGGGCGACAAGCGCCGCGTTCGACGGCGCGAGCGTGTCGCGGTCGAGCCGGATGTTGTCCTCGAGCCCTGTGCGGCAGTGGCCGCCGGTGGTGACGCACCACTCGTTCACCTCCAACTGGTGACGGCCAATGCCCGCTGCGCAAAACTCGGCGTCCGGCGCGATCCGCGCCAGGGTCTCACGCATGAAGTCGAAGGACGGGCGGTCGGCGGGCATGGCGTTTTTCACGCCCATGACGAACTGCACGTAAAGCGGGCCTTCCAGGCGGCCGTCGGCGGCCATCTTCGCGGCCTGGAAGATGTGGGAGAGATCAAAGGCTTCGATCTCTGGCTTGACGTCGTTTTCAAGCATCTCGGACGCGAGCCAATCCACAAGGTCGGGCGGATTCTCGTAGACCCGGGTCGGGAAGTTGTTCGATCCGACCGTGAGAGAGGCCATGTCGGGCGCGAGCGGCAGCATCCCGCCCCTCTCCCGCCCGGCGCCCGACCGGCCGCCCGTCGAAAGCTGGATGATCATGCCGGGGCAATGCGTCTTCAGCCCCTCCATCAGCCGCGCGAAGCGGTCGGGGTCGGAGGTCGGCGTTCCGTCTTCAAGCCGCACGTGGCAATGGGCGATCGAGGCGCCCGCCTCAAAGGCCTCCTGCGTCGATTCGATCTGTTCGGTGATCGTGATCGGGACAGCGGGGTTGTCAGCCTTTTGCGGAACGGATCCGGTTATGGCGACGCAAACGATGCAGGGCTGGCTCATTTTGGCGGCTTTCTGGGCGGTTTAGGGCTCTAGCCCCTCTCCTATCCCGAACACGCATGGGTAACCAGTCCGCGTCGTTCGGCCCGCTTTGACCCTGCGCAAATGGACCGGGTCCGGCATGTTATAGAGTTAAGTGACGAGTCGCGGCCGATGCGCCGCCCGAGAACCGGCAGGGGGATGAACATGGCGGTTTTAATCGCATTCGCAACCATCGAAGGGCAAACCGGGAAGATCGCGCGCTTTGTCGAGGCCGAAGTCCAGCGGCGCGGCATGGAGGCCGTACTGGCCGACGTCTCCGACGAGACGGTCGATATCGACTTCGAGGGCGTGGACAAGGTCGTCCTGGCCGCGCCAGTGCATGAGCGGCGTCACCCGAGGGATTTCGAGGCGTTCGTCTCCGGCCAGCTGGAGGCGCTCGGGGCGCGGAAGACGCTGCTCTTGTCGGTGAGCCTGAACGCGGCGTTCGAAGAAGGCCGGGAGGAAGCCGGAGAGTATCTGGTTGAGATGAAGATGCGGACAGGGCTCGAGCCTGACGCCGAGGCGCTTGTCGCCGGGGCGGTGCGGGTCGAGAGCTATGATTTCTATTCCGATCAGGTCGTCCGCCACGTGATCCTGCGGGATCATGATTACAACGTCACGGAGGGCTCGCGCGAGTTCACGGATTGGGAGGCGCTTTCGAAGGTTTTGGAGGGGTTTTTGTAGGGGGCGTCTTTACCCAGCGACGAAACTCAGCCGCCAGCTCCGGCGACGGACTCGTCTGACTAATCCGGGGTGCCGGATCGCTACTGCTTCCGGTCGTCGACATGAGCGCTTTGCGGACGCTGCGGACCTTCCGGGCTCGATAGTTTTCGCCGTTAAGCATCTTTCGGAATTCCCACATGCCAGCCCCCGCCAATGTCGATATGGCGGATGGAGTGTTCCTCGATAAGGTCCTCATAGCCGGGGGGAAGAAAGGACTCCTTCCATGTGTCGCCAAATCGCTCCTTGACAGCGTCGAGATTGTCCCAGATCGACGTGAAGGCGACATAGTCCTCGTCTGAGTCGACGCCGTGGCCAAAGAAATACCCCAGGTTTCCTGGATATCCCCGCACGACCTCGGCCGAGGTGACTCCGAATTTCTGGATTAGCTCCGCGGCGCAGCCAGGCTTTGCACGGACTTGAAAAAGTCTCAGTACGGGGCCGGAAGTCGGCTGTTCGTCATTCATTGCGGGACTCCTTGTTAAAAAGAATTTGGCGCCCTGGGCGGGAGTGCCGACGTTGCTATCGGCGCTCATCGCAGGCGAATATGATCGCGTCCTCCAATCGATCATCGCCCCAGAAAAGCTCGTCGCCTACAACCATGCTGGGTGCGCCGGATACTCCGAGACGGCCCGCTTGGTCGGTTGCTGCTCGCAAAGCGTCTTTGGCTTCCGGAAGTTGCGCCCGATTGAGCCATGGCTCCTGCGGAACGCCGCATGTTTCGAGGGCATTTCCGAGGACTATGTTATCTGAGATGTCCAGTCCGCGCCCGAACTGTGCGGAAAAGACAGATCGCGCAAAAGTTCCACACCATGGCTGGTCAAGGGCAGTCGTCATGATCCGTGCAGCTTTCACGCCATTCATTGGAAAGATGTGGGGGCGCATGAAGGGAATGCCGTATTTCTCGCAGCGCCGTGCCATGTCGCGCCACATATATTGGCCTTTGACGGGATCCAGAACGAAGGGGGACGTATCCAGCCCGCGGTCGGCAAAGATCGGCCCGAGCAGAAACGGCCGCCACACCAATTCAACCTCGGTGTCCTGCAGAAGCTTTTCGGCGCGCGAAACGGTGAGGTAAGAATAGGTGCTCGCGAATTCGAACCAGATTTCAAGTCTCACGCATTGTACTCCTTTCCACGTAGAAACGTGAGGCGAAACGCCCCCCTGATGCGTGCAGGCAACCATATCTTGAAACGCTAGCAGTCGGCGATACAGATGTCTCCGTTGGGCTCAAAGCCGACTTTCGCCGCGCATCATGCGAACGTCCAGCCCCCACCCTTGCGCCCCCCGCATAGCAGCTTTTTCAATCTGCGGCGGATTTGCACGTGCGTTCCGCAAAGGCTTGGTGTAGGAGATCGTTTAACGCTGAACTATTTCACTCAGAGGGAGGACGCCGCCGATGGCTGCCAGGAAGGCGACGCGGAAATCCAACGTCTCGAAAGAAGAGCTTCTCGGGTATTATCGCGAGATGCTGCTGATCCGGCGGTTTGAGGAAAAGGCCGGCCAGCTTTACGGCATGGGCCTGATCGGCGGTTTCTGCCACCTCTACATCGGACAGGAAGCGGTCGTCGTCGGCCTGGAGGCCTGCGCCGAAGAGGGCGACAAGCGCATCACCACTTATCGCGACCACGGGCATATGCTCGCTTCGGGCATGGACCCCAACGGCGTCATGGCCGAGCTCACAGGCCGCGAGGGCGGCTATTCCAAGGGCAAGGGCGGCTCGATGCACATGTTCTCGAAAGAGGCGCATTTCTACGGCGGCCACGGCATCGTCGGCGCCAACGTGCCTTTGGGCGCGGGCCTCGCCTTCGCTGACAAGTACCTCGGCAACGACCGCGTGACCTTCACCTATTTCGGCGACGGCGCGGCGAACCAGGGTCAGGTTTACGAGACCTACAACATGGCCGAGCTTTGGAACCTGCCGGTCGTCTTCGTGATCGAGAACAACCAGTACGCCATGGGCACATCGATCAAGCGGTCGACAAAATCGCCCAGTCTTTGGGAGCGCGGCGCGGCCTACGGCATCGAAGGCATGGAAGTGGATGGCATGGACGTGCTGGCGGTGAAGGCTGCGGGCCAAAAGGCCGTCGAGCACTGCCGGGCTGGCAAGGGCCCTTTCATCCTCGAAGTCATGACCTACCGCTATCGCGGCCACTCCATGTCGGACCCCGCCAAGTACCGGACCCGCGACGAGGTGCAGAAGATGCGGGAGGAGCGCGACGCAATCGAGCAGGTGCGCGCGCGTCTGATCGAAATGGACGACAAGATCGAGGATGAGCTGAAAGCCATCGACAAGGACATCAAGGCGATCGTCAACGCCTCGGCCGATTACTCGAAAGAAAGCCCCGAGCCCGCGCTGGCGGAGCTCTACACCGACATCTACGTCGAGGCCTCCGCCTGATGCCGCATTTTGAGATACATGCCGTTGACGTGGACGCGGCAAAGTTGTTCTACGCGGGGCTATTCGGTTGGGTATTCGAGCCAATGCCCGGTGGGGAAGACGTCGACTACCACTTGATCGATGGCGACCAGATAGGAATGACCAAGGGCGTCACGGGCGGCCTGATGCGCCGGATGGGCAAGGCGCCCGAGCCGGGGTCGCCGATCCGTGGCGGAACGATGACCTTTGAAGTCGCAGATTGCGATGACCGGTATGGCTGGGCGCTTGCGAACGGCGGCGCCGAGGCGCTGCCGCCCGCAGATTATCCGGGCGTGGGCCGTTGCGCCTATGTCGAAGACGGCCAAGGCAACGTCGTTGGCTTCATCACACCGAACGCAGGGAGCAACTGATCATGGCGACCGAAATTCTCATGCCCGCGCTCTCTCCGACGATGGAGGAAGGCACGCTGGCGAAGTGGCTGGTGAAGGAGGGCGACACGGTGTCGTCCGGCGATATCATCGCTGAGATCGAGACCGACAAGGCGACGATGGAGTTCGAAGCGGTCGATGAGGGTGTCGTCGGGCGCATTCTGGTGGCCGAGGGCACCGAGGGCGTCAAGGTGAACACGCCCATCGCCGTTATTGGCGAAGAGGGCGAGGACATGTCTCTCGCCGCCGCCGAGGAGCAGCCTGCGAGCGTGGCGGTTCCCGCCGCGCTCGAAGGCTTCGAGGGCAAAGTCGCGGCGGCCCCCGCCCCTGGCCCGGCCATCGCCGAGCCGGACCGCAGCCCGGACTACCCGGAAGGCACCGAAATGGTCTCGACCACCGTCCGCGAGGCGCTGCGCGACGCGATGGCGGAAGAGATGCGGGCAGACGAGACCGTCTTCGTGATGGGCGAGGAAGTGGCTGAGTACCAAGGCGCCTACAAGGTGACCCAGGGGCTCTTGGACGAGTTCGGCGCCCGCCGCGTGGT
Source organism: Paracoccaceae bacterium (assembly GCA_030066855.1). Classification (GTDB taxonomy): domain Bacteria; phylum Pseudomonadota; class Alphaproteobacteria; order Rhodobacterales; family Rhodobacteraceae; genus Kangsaoukella. The sequence goes on from JASJAU010000071.1 coordinate 4,925, forward strand.
CGACACGCCGATCACAGAGCACGGGTTTGCAGGGATCGGCGTGGGCGCGTCCTGGGGCGGGCTGAAGCCGATTGTCGAGTTCATGACTTTCAATTTCGCCATGCAGGCCATCGACCACCTCATAAACTCCGCCGCCAAGACGCTTTACATGTCGGGCGGCCAGATGGGCTCGCCCATCGTGTTCCGCGGCCCGAACGGCGCGGCGGCGCGGGTCGCCGCGCAGCACAGCCAGGACTATGCCGCGTGGTATTCTTCCGTGCCGGGTCTCAAGGTCGTGCAGCCCTATTCGGCGGCTGACGCCAAGGGTCTTCTGAAGACGGCGATCCGCGACCCGAACCCGGTCGTGTTCCTGGAAAACGAGATCATGTACGGGCGGTCCTTCGACGTGCCCAAGCTCGATGACTTCACGATCCCCTTCGGCAAGGCCCGCATCTGGCGCGAGGGCTCGGATGTGACCATCCTGAGCTGGGGCATCGGGATGAACTATGCGCTCGAAGCCTCTGACGAGCTTGCGAAAGAGGGTATCTCCGCAGAGGTCATCGACCTGCGCACCCTCCGCCCGCTCGACATGGCAACGGTGATCGAAAGCGTGAAGAAGACGAACCGTTGCGTCACCGTCGAGGAAGGTTGGCCGGTCGCGTCAATGTCCGACCACATCGGAGCCGAGATCATGCGCGAGGCGTTCGACTACCTCGACGCGCCGGTTCTGGCCTGCACCGGCAAGGACGTTCCGATGCCCTATGCGGCGAACCTCGAGAAGCTGGCGCTGACCTCGACCAAGGAAGTCATGGACGCGGTCAAGGCCGTGACCTATCGGGCTTGAAGGTTTGGAAGTCCACGGCATCGATATGACGCGCGAGGCCTATCGCATTTCCTTCGCTCATGAGGGCGGGGAAGTTCGCGGATATGTGCCCGAAGGCCTTGTCATGGAGATGATGGGGATCAACCGGAGACCCGGCCACACCGAGGTTTACACCTGGATTGAGAAACACCGGAAGGCGGTCGAAGCCGCCCTCGCCACACGGACAACCGGCGGCGTCCCAAAGGCGCCTTTCGACCGGATCGACATCGCGGAGGAATTCTGATGCCCACCGAAATCCTGATGCCTGCGCTCAGCCCCACGATGGAGGAAGGGACGCTTGCGAAGTGGCTGGTCAAGGAAGGCGACACCGTCTCATCTGGCGACCTGATCGCAGAAATCGAAACCGACAAGGCCACGATGGAGTTCGAGGCGGTCGATGAGGGGACCGTGGGCAAGCTCCTTGTGGCCGAGGGCACGGAAGGCGTCGCGGTAAACGCGCCGATTGCCGTGCTTTTGGAGGAAGGCGAGAGCGCGGACGATATTGGGTCGGCCCCGGCTCCGGCGGCGCCCGCCCCGGCCTCCGAAGAGCCTGCTCCCGCGCCAACCGCAGCGCCCGCCGCTCCCGCGGCAGCCGACGGCAACCGGATTTTCGCCTCTCCGCTCGCCCGGCGCATCGCGGCGGAGAAAGACCTGGACCTCTCGCAGATCAAGGGATCCGGTCCGAAGGGTCGGATCGTGAAAGCGGATGTGGAATCCGCTCAGCCCGGCGCCGCGCCTGCGACCGCGCCAGCCGCCGCCGCAGCCCCCTCCGCCCCAGCCGCCATGCCCGCCGGACCCGAGGCGGCAACCGTGCTCAAGATGTACGCGGACCGGGAGTTCGAGGAGATCAAACTCGACGGCATGCGGAAAACCGTTGCCGCCCGCCTCACCGAGGCCAAGCAGACGATCCCGCATTTCTACCTGCGCCGCGACATCCACCTCGACGCGCTTCTCAAGTTCCGCAGCCAGCTCAACAAGCAGTTGGAAGGCCGTGGCGTGAAGCTGAGCGTCAACGACTTCGTCATCAAGGCCTGCGCGGTCGCGCTGCAGCAGGTGCCCGCCGCCAACGCCGTCTGGGCGGGAGACCGCATCCTGCAGTTGGACCCCTCGGACGTGGCTGTGGCCGTGGCCGTCGAAGGCGGGCTCTTCACGCCGGTTCTGAAGGACGCCGATACCAAGACGCTGTCGGCGCTCTCGGGCGAGATGAAAGACCTCGCCACCCGCGCCCGCGACCGCAAGCTCGCGCCGCATGAGTACGTCGGTGGCGCCTTCACCGTCTCGAACCTCGGCATGTTCGGAATCGACAACTTCGACGCGGTCATCAACCCGCCGCACGGCGCGATCCTGGCGGTCGGCGCGGGCGTGAAGAAGCCGGTCGTCGGCGAGGATGGCGAGCTTACCGTGGCGACCGTGATGTCGGTGACGCTATCGGTCGATCACCGGGTTATTGATGGGGCGCTCGGGGCCGAGCTGCTGGCGGCGATCAAGGAGAACCTTGAGAATCCGGTGGCGATGCTGGCCTAGCCCGCCCTCAAAACGAGATTGGGAAGGGGAGCGATGACCGCTCCCCTTTTTTGATTCAGTTCAATGCAGAGACGTCCCGCATGCTTCATCCCGAGCCAAATGGCATTGAGGAACGACATGGACTGGAAATCTCACCTGGACGAGCAAAGCGCCAACCTCGCTGAGTTTCGGCGAACCCATCCGGCCGCCGGTCAGGGCTTCACAGCGATGCACAAGGCGTCGATGGTCGACGGGGCGCTTTCGGCCAAGGAAAAGGAGCTGATCGCGCTCGCCATCGGCATCGCGACGCGCTGTGTGGATTGCATCGGCTTCCATCTCCGCGCTGCGATCAAGGCCGGCGCAACACGGGACGAGATCGCGGAGGTGATCTCTGTGAACATGATGATGGGCGGCGGACCTGCCTACATGTACGGTGTCAAGGCGTTGGAGGCGTTCGACCAGCTGTCAGGCGGTCAGGGCAAGGGCTAGGCCCCCGCCCCGACCGGGCGATCACATCTCGGAGACGTCGACGCCTTCGATCTCGGACCCGTCCGCGATGTCGGCGCCGATGAGCGTGGCCAGCCCCATGCCGTCATCCTCCTGAACGATTTCAACGCCGGTCTCGCCGTCGTCGTTGCCGGAGGTCGCGCCGCCGATCATCGCGACCGCGACATCGCCTCCATCCTCCTCTTCGAACACGACGCCGACACCGCCATTGTCCGTGGCCGAGAGCCCGATGGCCGTGCCGATGACCGCGCCCTCGTCCTCCTCGGAGGTCTTGTAGGCGTCATCGGTGTTGCCCGAGGCGGTGGTGCCGATCAGCGTCAGCTCCATGCCGCCCGCGCCTTCCTCGTCATAGTCGAGACCTTCGTCGAGGTTGTTAGTGATCGACGCGCCGATGATGACTGCCCGGATTGACCCGTCGCCCGCCTCGTCGATATCGAAGCCGTCGTCGACGTCGATAGAAAATTCATACTCTTCGACCGAGCCGTCATCATAGGTGCCGACCTCACGCTCGAAACAGCCGTCATCCGGCGTGCCGGTGATCGGACTGGGAATGTCGGCTTCATGAACGGCGCCCTCGTCGAATTCGCCCTCAGGCTCCGCTGGCATAAAAGCGCTCAGCAACTCAGGGTCGCAATAACCGCCATTGGAGGCGAAGGAGCCGCCGGTGACGTGAACGATCACATCGCCCGCCTGCCCCTCGTCCAGCTCCGCGCCATCCGCGCCCACGCCAATAAATGAAGCGTTGACGGCCGCGAGGGAGATGTCGCCGATGGAGCGCTCATCGACGCGCAAGCCGTCGGCGTCGAAGCGGCCATAGCCGACGTTCTGCACAATCACATTGGAAAGCACGACAGAAATCGAGGCGTCCGACCCCTCGCCTGCGCCACCACCGCCGCCGCCGCAGTCATCGGCGAGCGAGCAATCGGAAACGTGGATGCCGTGACCCGCCGTATCCTCGACCGTCACATCCGAGAGCGTCAGCCGGACGGTGCCGGTTTGATCGTCACGCACGTCCACGAAGATACCCTTGCCCGCAGCCCCGTCCGTATCGCCCCGATTCTCGATGTCAAACCCGCCAGGCCCCGAAAGCGTCAGGCCGTGAACCGTCAGGTCGGCGCCGTTGGCCGCGGTCAGGATCGTCGCGTTCTGAGAGAGCGAGAGGGTCTGCCCATTTCCGATGATCGTCAGCGGCGCCGCGCCCTCATAGACGAGCGGCCCGTCGAGCGTGATATCGCCTTCAACCGCCACCACGATCTTTTACGCGCCCGTCCCGCTGTTGGCCGCGGCCATCGCGGCGTAAATCGAACCGTCACCGGAGACCGCCGTGACTACATGCTGTGTTTCCGCAACTGCCGGTGCCGCGATGAGAGAAAGAACTGCGGTGAATGCGGCGCGCGAGGTCGATGATTTCAAATGCATGGATTCCCATCCCTTTGTTGGACGGGTCCAAGTACGATGCGAGGGATTCAGATTTGTGACAGCGTCGCGAAGCGCCATTCCGCCGTCAGAGCTGGTACCCCGGCGTCGACTGCGAAAGCGCGATCTCCTCGTCAGTCATCTCCTCGGCGATGCCCTCGAAAAGCGGCGTCGAAAGATAGCGTTCGCCGGTGTCGGGCAGCATGCAGAGGATAACCGATCCTGCCGGCGCGCTTTCCGCGACCTTCATCGACACCGCGAAGGTCGAGCCGCCGGAGATGCCGGTGAAGATCCCCTCCTCCTGCGCGAGCCTGCGCGACCAGGCGATGCCCTCGGGCCCCGGAATCGGAATCAGCTCGTCGTAGAAGCCTTTGTCGAGAGCTTCTTGCAGGACGTAGGGGATGAAATCCGGGGTCCAGCCCTGGATCGGGTGGGGCTCGAAATTTGGATGCCCTTCAGTCGGCTGGTGGTCATCGTTTCTTGTGTTGATATAGCCCGAGCCGACCAAAGCCGCATTCGCGGGCTCTGTCAGGATGATCTTGGTGTCAGGCCGCGCCTCGCGCAGAACCCGGCCCACACCGGACACGGTGCCGCCGGTGCCATAGCCGGTGACGAAATAGTCCAGCCGCTCGTCCTCGAAGTCTGCGAGGATCTCGCGGCCCGTGGTGCTCTCATGGATATCGGCGTTGGCGGGCGTCTCGAATTGGCTCGCCAGAAACCAGCCGTTGGCCTCAGCGAGCTCCTTGGCCTTTTGATACATGCCAAAGCCCTTTGCCGCACGGGGCGTCAGCACGACCTTAGCGCCAAGAAAGCGCATGAGTCGGCGCCGCTCGATTGAAAAGCTGTCCGCCATGGTGACCACAAGCGGATACCCCTTGGCGGCGCACACCATGGCGAGGCCGATGCCGGTGTTGCCGGAGGTCGCCTCGACCACTGTCTGACCGGGCTTCAGCGATCCATCCGCCTCCGCCGCCTCGATGATGCTGAGCGCGAGGCGGTCTTTGACTGACGCGGCGGGGTTGAAGGCCTCGAACTTGACGTAAATGGTCACGCCCTCGGGCGCGAGCCGGTTGACCCGTATGGCGGGCGTGTCGCCAACCGTGTCCACAATCGAAGAATAGAGGCGCCCGCGCCCGTTGGTCTGTCTGCTGGCCATAATTGGTCCCCTGCGCATTGAACGCGAGAACAGTGTCGCGACGGGTCGCGCCGCGCAAGTTTAGCCTATTGAAAAGGGAGCGTGTTCCGCCCCCGGCCGCCACCGCGAAACACGGTTCCGATGGACGCCTACTCTCCGGGACAGCCGTTCAGGATCTGATCCATGGTCAGCGCTGGCTGATCGCAGCCCGCCTCGCCCACGATCTTGGCCGGAACGCCTGCGACCGTTTTGCAGGGCGGCACCGCCTCAAGCACTACCGAGCCCGCCGCAATGCGCGAGCAATTCCCGACGCGGATGTTGCCCAGCACCTTGGCGCCGGCCCCGATGAGGACCCCGTCGCCGATCTTCGGGTGCCGGTCGTCGTCTTCCTTGCCGGTGCCCCCAAGGGTCACGGAGTGCAGCATCGAAACATTGTCACCGACCACGGCGGTCTCGCCGATCACGATGGAATGGGCATGGTCGATCATCAGCCCTTTGCCGATTACCGCCGCCGGATGAATGTCGATCCCGAACACCTCGCTGACGCGGGCCTGGATCAGGTAAGCGACGTCCTTACGGCCATGCATCCAGAGCCAATGCCCAACGCGATACGCCTGAACCGCTTGGAATCCCTTGAAAAACAGAAGTGGTTGCAAGAAGCGGTGGCAGGCCGGATCACGCTCGTAGACCGCCGTCAGATCGGCGCGCGCAGCTTCTCCCAGCTTCGGCTCGAGCAAGTAGGCCTCGTCCGCAATCTCTCGCAGGATCTGCGCCGACATTTCCCCCGAGGACAGTTTCAGAGCAATGCGATAGGCCAGCGCTCGCTCAAACGTCGCGTGATGAAGAACGCTCTGATGCACCAGCCCGCCGATCAACGGCTCGGCCGCGATGGCGGCTCGCGCGTCCTCGTTGATCCGCGCCCAGACGGGATCAAGCGGCGTGGGCATTCTCTGACGTTCAGCCATTCGGTTCTTCCTTCCGTTGTCTGGGCGTTTTACACCAGATAGGCGCGTTCGACCAAGGACAAAGCCTGAGAGGGAAGAAACCCTGCCAAGTATCGAGGAGATTGAGGTTTTTCGGCAGCGCCTCACGGACGAGCTTGCCGAGCTGTCCAGTGCGGAATCAGGCGGCGCGGAAGACCGCGCGACAGTGCGCCTGGACCAGCAGGCCGTGGGGCGCCTGAGCCGCATGGACGCCATGCAGCGCCAGGCCATGGCTCAAGCGACCGCCAGGCGGCGCGCGGCCCGTGCGGATCGCATCCGCGCTGCTTTGGAGCGGATCGAGGAAGGAGAATTTGGCTTTTGCTCAGAGTGCGGGGAAGAAATCGCGCCGAAGCGTCTCGATCTCGACCCGACAATCCCGACCTGCGTGAGCTGCGCCAGGGGTTAGGTCCCCCGTACGGCGACGGCGCCAAAAACACGCACCAGGCACTGGCAATAGGCGCGGTCGTTCAGCATCGGCTCCGGCGGCGGTCGTCTCCGAAGCGCGGCGCTCGCCAGCGTCCCATCGCCCCATTGAGGATGCGGCCGCCCGTACCGGAAACGCCAGCCCGCCGCACGATCCGCCTCGCGGAACATCCGGATCAGAACCCACCCGCGCCGCTCCCGCCGCGACGCCCAAAGCACACGCGCGGCGGCGACCACGTCGCTATGGCAAATCGGACGCATCAGGCGCGGGGCAGAGTCAGCTCGGCATAGTGGACCGCCAACCGGACCGAACCCGAGCCATCAAAGGAACCGCCGCCCGCCGTCAGCACAAGATTGGTATCGGCATAATAGGTCAGCGGCGTCCCCGTCAGCCCGCGCACCCAGGATCCGATGGCGGTCCCGATCCCGCTGCCATATCGATCACATCACCCGCCGCTCGCCATCCGTGGCGGCGGTCTGCAGCGCCGGACGGCGCGCGGTCTGAATGGTCGATTTGGCGCTAAGCATGTTCAGTCGCTCTTCCTGATTAGCCAGTGTCTCGGTGATGTCGCCGACAAGGCCCGCCAGTGCGGTCTTCACCTCGTCAGCCGCGGTCTGGGGCCGGGGCGCATTTTCCCCGCCCCGAGCCGTCGTCTCGGGTTCGCTCATGTGAGTTCCTTTGATTTGAGGAAGTTGCTCCGGTCAGCCCGTCTCGGCCGCACGGGTTAGGTCGCGGCGCGCCGCGTCGATGGCGGCCGCAAGGTCACGCATGGCCGCCTCGTCGGGGTCGTCCCCCTTCGCGCCCACCCGTGCTTCGGGAAGCATCGGAAAGGTCACCAGCGACACCTCCCAAAGCTCAAGTTCATGCAAATGCCGCCGGCCCGAGGCGTCTCTCGCCGCCAGCCCGTCAATCGCCCCCGCTCCCAGCAAAGCAGCGGCCTCACGCGCACGCACCACGTCGGTCAAGAGCCGCCCTTTGACGAACAACCCCGCGCTGTCCTCGCGCACCTCATCCCAGACTCCAATAGGCTCGGCCGGGTCGTGTTGCCAAAGCATCTTCACGCGCCGCCCGGCGTGCCCCAACACCTTCAAGGACGCCGCATAGGCCCCCGGCTCAACCACATCGCCGCCGCGATCCACGCGGCCGAACACCGAGGCGTATCCCTCGATCACCCGCCCGTCCGTCACCGTCAGCCCGTCTTCCGGGCGAAAGAACTTCCGCTCCAATTCGCTCATTCCGCTCACTCCTGCACCTTCGGCAGCCCCAACAGGCTCCGCTTCTCTGCCTCCGACAGAAAATCCGCCGCCGTAACCCGCCGCCATTGCGCCTCTCGCTCGGCCGATAAGGCGGGCACCTGATCCAGGTCGGGCTTCAGCTCGGCCGCGACGCCGGTGAACGACGCCAACCAATGCGACACCGCCGCCGTCACCCGCGCCGCCAGGGGCACCACGGTCAGGCGATAGAACGCGCGGTTGGCCTCCTGATAGTTCGCGTAGGTCGCATCCCCCTGGATGCCCAGGAGCATCGGCGGCACCCCGAACGCCAGAGCTATCTCCCGCGCCGCCGCCTCCTTGGTCTTCTGGAACTCCATATCCGACGGGCTGAACCCCATCGGTCGCCAGTCCAACCCGCCTTCCAGGAGCATCGGACGGCCTGCGTTCCGCGCCCCCTGATGGTGCGCCTCCATCTCGCCGATCAGCCGATCGTACTGCTCATTGGTGAGAGAGGTTTGACTCTCACCCTTTACCACAATCGCGCCTGATGGCCGCGCCGCGTTGTCGAGCAAAGCCTTCGACCAGGCTGACGCGCTGTTGTGCACGTCCACCGCTTGCGCCGCCGCCTGCAACGGGGAAAGCCCGTAGTGATCGTCCTGCGGATGAAACGCCTTGACGTGACAGACCGGCGAAACGCCGTCCACTACGGGGAAACGGTGCTTTTTGCCCCCCACGGCGTATTCATAGGCTACCGGCCAACCATCCGTCCCCGGCACCACCGCCATGCGATCTGAACGCAGAACATGCAGCTCGACCGGCATGCCGTCCTCCGTCAGAACCCCTTCAAGATAGGCGTTCCCGGAGAGCAAGAGCTGCGCGTACAAGGCCTCCAGCAACTCTGCCTGCCCTTGCCCCCCATTCGGCCGCCGCACCAGAGCAAGCAAGGGATGAACATCGTAGCGCCGCTCCGCATCCTGCAAGATCAGCGGCAGGGCCGCCGCAGCCTCGGTAATCAGCTTCACCGCCCGGAACCCCACCGGGTTTCCGGCAAATCCCTGCCGGATCAGGCTCGACGTGTCGCGCGGCGACCAAGCCACCCGCCCGGAGCTCGCATAGGCGATCACCGGCCCCGCCGCCGAGGCCTTGGTCTCGGCAACGTCAGGCGCCTTCCGCTTCAGAAATCCAAAAACGCTCATCGCAGCATCCTTACCTTCGGGTCCCGCCAGTTCCGGATCGGTTCGACAATCAGATCGGTCAGCGCCCAGACAAGGGCGTCCACCCGGTCGGGCGACCCCCGTCCCTGAAATCCTAGCCTAGACATCAAGGCCATCTGCGCCTCGAGGCCGCCCAGGCCCCGCGCGTGTCGCACCTTGCCCTGCTCGTATAAAGCCGCCACAGGCTCCGCCCGGACGGCCTTGCCTTGTCGCGCATGCACTGCCCTGACCGCCGCCGCCGGGTCCACCTGCCGGATCACGGTCTTCACCAGATCCCCGCCCTGATTGACCTCGGCAACAATGTCGTTCGCGCCGTGCCGCGCCACCGCAGCAACCACCGCACGAGCCCATTCAATCGGCGTAGCGCCGGCCACCGAAGCATCCTCCAGAACCACCGCTTCCCAATCTCGCGGAGACCCGGTCATCCGAACTCCGGCCACAACGATCCCGCATTCATCCGCCTTCGAGCCGCCGGTGACCGGCGGGTCCACTGCGACGACGATCCGGTCCAACAGCCCGATCTCGTCAACCCGCGCGGCCTCTATCGCGGACGCCGGCCAAAGCGCCCCGTCGATCTCTTCGAGCAGCAGCCCCTCCAGCTCCTGCCGCCCAAGCCGCGTCCCGCCAAAGATCGTCTCGACCTCCTCGAGGAACGAGGGCGCCAGATTAGCCCGGTTCGCCTGCGTCGGCGCGTGGGTCGCAACCGTCGTCTCCTGCCCCAGAATCCGCTTCAGTACCGGAACCGGTCGCGGCGTCGTCGTCACGACCTGCCGCGGATTCTCACCGAGCCTCAGCGTGAACTGCAGCATGTCCCAGGCGTCCTCGGCATTCGTCCATTTCGCCAGCTCATCAACCCAGGCCGCGTCAAACTGAGGCCCCCTCAGCCGCTCATAGTCGAACGCCGAATAGATCTCCGCCACGGCGCCATTCGGCCAGACGAGCCGCCGCCGCGTCGCCTCCCAGCGCGGCCGCCGGTCCGGCGGCGAGCAGGCCAGGATACCGCTATCGCCAAAGACCATGACGTCCCGCGCCTGGTCCAGCGTCTCGCCCACAAGCGCGACCCGCCGGGACCGCCCGGGGTGCTCCGGCCCGGGGCCCTCGACTTCCGAACGCACCCATTCGGCCCCGGCCCGCGTCTTGCCCGCACCGCGGCCGCCCATGGCCACCCAGGTCTTCCAATCACCTTCCGGCGGCAACTGGTGCGGCAGAGCCCAGAACTCGAACAGGTAAGGCAGCCCCCTCAGCGCTTCATTCGACAGCCCCGTCAGGAAGCTCTCCTGACCTTTCCGCGTCGCGGATGCGATCGAGATGGCGCCCGACCTCGCGTCGGATCTCGTCGAAATCGAGAGGGGCCTCGGCAAGGAGACCTCCGTCAAGAAGGACTTGCTTTTCATGCTTTTCAACCTGTTCCAGCAAACGGTTTCGGACGGCGGAGTGAACGATACACGCCTTTTGGATCTCAGAATCCGGCACGTTTTCGCCTTTGCGAAACCGCGTCACCATGATCTCAAATGCGGCAAGAACGTCTGTCAGCGCCGTCTCGCTCTGTTTAAGGAGCCAGCGCGATCCGTCCGTTCCCGCCTTCTCGGAGGGATCGTCTGTCATCTCATGTGTCCTGATTGGGTCAAGCCAAACAAAAACGCGGCGCCGGATCGCTCCGGGCCGCGTCTTCACCTGTCCTATCTTGCCTGAAGTTGTACCTCAGACCGCCCGCCAGGTCAAGGCTTAAGTTATTGATAGATTTGAACTTTACCGTTCGATGGAGTTACCAGATCCTTAACGCGCGAGCACGGCCATGAAACCACTGAAGGATTCCCGCCCGCCTACTGGTTCGCCCGCTCCGCCTCGATCTGCCGCCAACGCGCAACGTTCGCATTGTGCTCTTCCAAAGTGACCGCGAAGGCATGCCCGCCGGTACCGTCCGCGACGAAAAAGATGTAATCCGTCTCGTCCGGATCGAGCGCCGCCTCGATTGCCGCGATCCCTGGGTTTGCGATCGGCGTCGGCGGCAGTCCCTCAATCACGTACGTGTTCCAGGGCGTCTCCCGCCGAAGCTCGCTTTGCCGAAGCCCGCGTCCCAAAACGCCCTCGCCTCGGGTAATCCCGTAGATCACGGTCGGGTCTGTCTGCAGCCTGATCCCCCGCTCCAAACGGTTCGCGAATACGCTCGACACAACCCGCCGCTCATCAGGAACCGAGGTCTCCTTCTCAATTATGGAAGCCAGGATCAGCGCCTCATCGGGTGAATTGACCGGCGCGTCCGGCGCCCGGTTCTCCCAGGCCTCCGCCAGCCGCTCGCTCTGCAATGCTGCCATGCGGTTCAAAAATGCCGCCCGATCTGTGCCGGGCGCGAATTCATAGCCCTCGGGCGCCAAAGACCCCTCGGCGGGAACCTCTTCCACCTCGCCCGCGAAAAGATCAGACGCCCTCAACGCCTCCACCACCTGCCAGCTCGTTACGCCCTCGGCCACGACAACCCGGTAACGGGTCGCGACATCGTCCAGCGCCTCGGCATAGAAAACGGGCGGCGTCTCCACCGCCTTCGGATCGAATTCCACCGTGGTTTCAAACTGCTGGGTCGAGGCGTTCAGCTCCCGAACACGCACCTCCTGGCTGTTGACCGAAACCCGGTAGATCACCTCCGTACCACAGGTCGACAAGCCGTCGCCTGTGATCGCATCGACAATCTCAGCCATCGAAGCTTGCGGCTGTATCAGAAACGAACCGGCCTTCAGATCGTCTGACCGTTCGGAATAGTCCGCGCCCAACCGGTACACGGTGGCGTTAGAAATCGCCCCCCGCGCATCCAGATCGCCGGCCACCCGACTCATGGTGCTCCCGGGAGGCACCTGCAGGCAGATAGCCTCTTCCAGAGGCCCGGCGATCCGGTACTCCCGCTGCCCCCAGCCGATCACGCCGAACACCAGAACCAGCGCCACAATGATCAGCGACAGCATGTTCGAGGCGAGATTTCTCCACATCAGCGATCAACCCGACCCATCACGAGCGAGGCATTGGTTCCGCCAAATCCAAAGGAGTTCGACAGCGCCACCCCAATTCTTCGCTCCCGCTTCGCGTTTGGCGCCAGATCCAGCTTCGGCTCCACCGCCGGGTTGTCGAGGTTGATCGTCGGCGGCGCCACCTGATCCCGGAGCGCCAGGATCGAGAAGATCGCTTCAACAGCGCCAGCCGCGCCGAGCAAATGCCCGACAGAGGATTTCGTCGAGGTCATCGTCGCGCCCTTTGCGGCGTCCCCCATCAACCGCTCGACCGCTCCGAGCTCGATAGTGTCCGCCATCGTCGAGGTGCCGTGCGCGTTGATGTAATCAACCTCCGAGGCCGCAATGCCAGCCGACCGCAATGCGTTCCGCATCGCCCGCTCCCCGCCCTCGCCATCCTCCGACGGCGCGGTGATGTGGTATGCATCGCCTGACAGGCCGTAGCCGAGAATCTCAGCATAGATCTTCGCCCCACGCGCGACGGCGTGCTCGTATTCCTCCAGCACGACCACGCCGGCGCCTTCTCCCATGACAAAGCCGTCTCGGTCGTCGTCATAGGGCCGGCTCGCTGTCTCGGGCGCGTTTCCGCGTTTGGTGGATAGCGCCTTGCAGGCGTTGAACCCCGCGATCCCGATCTCGCAAATCGGGCTTTCCGCGCCACCCGCGACCATCACGTCGGCGTCGTCCAACATGATCAACCGCGCCGCGTCACCGATCGCGTGCGCCCCGGTGGAGCACGCCGTAACGACCGCATGGTTCGGCCCCTTGAAGCCGAACCGGATCGACACCTGCCCCGACACCAGATTGATCAGCGCCCCGGGAATGAAGAATGGCGACACCCGGCGCGGCCCGCGCTCCTTCAGCAGAACGGCGGTATCGGCAATCGATTCAAGCCCGCCGATCCCCGAGCCGATCATCACGCCGGTGCGCTCAAGGCTCTCGGTATCGGTCGGCGCCCAGCCCGCGTCGCGCACAGCCTGCTCCGCCGCCGCGATGCCGTAAAGAATGAAGTCGTCGACCTTCCGCTGCTCCTTGGGCGCCATCCAATCGTCCGGATTGAAAGTACCGTCCGAGCCGTCGCCCCGGGGCACCTCGCAGGCATAAGTGGTCGCCAGGTGGCTCGCGTCGAACCGCGTGATCCCGCCCGCGCCCGATTCTCCGGCTAGAAGCCGTACCCAGGTTTCCTCAACACCCGAAGCCAGGGGAGACACCATTCCAAGTCCTGTGACAACGACGCGCCGCATGCCCGAACCCCTTTTTTCTCAAGTCGCCCGACACATACACGCCGCCCTCGCAGGGCGCAATCGACTGACAGGCGGCAACCCGCCGTCAACGGGCGCCTAATCCGACGCCGGTAGACTGACCGCATATCCACCCGGGTTCGGGAACATGCGTCAAACCTGCCGAAGCACGCTTCTTGGCCTTGCAACAGGTCTTTGCCTTGCGTTCCCCCGCGCTGAGGCCTGCGAAGGTGCGGCCGCGCTGGCTGATTTGCACGCGGCCTTCACTGCGCTGCTGTCCGCATCGGACAGCGCCGAAAGACGCGCGGCCGTGTCCGCGGCGAGCGACATGCTCGCCACCTCCGACGCGCAATCGCTGAACAGACAGCTCAATGCTGAGGGAGCGTTTTCCGACGTCAGCCGCATCAGCCAGCTTCTCGCCGATCTGGCCATCCTTACCACGGATGTCGAGCTTGGGTCCGAGCTGACGGTCGGCGCTCAGGGCCGCGCCCAATATGACGGCGCGCTCTCCGACCTCGCCCGCCTGGCCGGGCAGACCGAATGCGCCACCACTGGCCCAGATGTCGCCCAGAAGGCCGCGCGCGACGCTGCGCCGGCGTCCGCCACGGAATCACAGGGCCCGCCGATCATCTCAAAAACCGCAGCGTGGATTGCAGGGATTGGGCTCGTGGCCGCCGCTGTGGCGGGCTTTGTTGCCCGAAACCGAAAAGCGCTACGGTACCGTTTTTTCGATTCCCGCCGGCGCGACCGGCGCATCGTCGACTTCACTGTCGACCTTTTCGTACCGGGCGAGGCCGCGCCTCGACTGGTGCGGGTACAGGATATCTCGATCACTGGCATGAAGATCGCCACGGTCGAAGGCATACCCGCGAAAACGCCGCTAATCATCCGGGCGTACGGGCAAAGCATCCCGGCTGCAGCGGTCTGGTCTAACGCGCATTTCACCGGCCTCCAGTTCGGGTCACCGCTCGAGGAGGAAGCGTTCGACGCGCTGCTCAATGGTTCAAAAACGCAAAAGGCGGCCCTGGAAGGACCGCCCGATCATCTCAAAAAGGCCGTTTGATCAGGCCGCGTCTTTGATGAACTTCACCGCGTCGCCAAAGGTCTGGATCGTCTCCGCGGCGTCATCCGGAATCTCGATGCCGAACTCCTCCTCGAACGCCATGACCAGTTCGACCGTGTCCAGGCTGTCGGCGCCCAGATCGTCGATGAACGAGGCGTTCTCTTGAACCTTGTCCTCCTCAACGCCCAGATGCTCGACGACGATCTTGCGCGTGCGATCTTCGATGTCGCTCATATCAGCTCCTCACATGTTCCTCGGGGTCTCGTCCCGTCTTTCAAAGCTCCGCCCTCGCGGGACGAAAAACAGCCGGGCCCTCACGGTCCCCGGCTGGGATGGCGCGCCTATACCATATCGTTTCGCGAACGCAAACGATATCCGCAGGCGCGGCGACCGCGCTACAACATGGCCATGCCGCCGTTCACATGCAATGTCGCGCCGGTGATATAGGCCGCCTCGGGGCTCGCGAGATAGAGCGCCGCCGCTCCGATTTCCTCCGCCTCGCCCATCCGTCCGGCGGGCACCTGCGCCAGGATCGTCGCCTTCTGATCGTCGCTCAGCTTGTCCGTCATCGCCGTCGTAATGAAGCCCGGCGCGATGCAGTTCACGGTGATCCCACGGCTCGCCACCTCGTAGGCGAGAGACTTTGACATCCCGACCAACCCCGCCTTCGAGGCAGCGTAATTCGCCTGGCCCGGATTGCCGGTCGCGCCAACGACCGAAGTGATATTCACGATCCGCCCCCAGCGCGCCTTCATCATCCCGCGCATCACGCCTTTCGACAGGATCATCGCGCTCGTCAAATTCACCTGCAGAACGGAGGCCCATTCCTCGTCCGACATCCGCATGAAGAGATTGTCCCGCGTAATACCGGCATTGTTGACGAGGATGTCGACCGCGCCCATGACATCAATCACCTCCTTGGGCAGAGCCGCAACCGCCTCAGCATCGGACAGGTTGCAGGGCAGCACATGCGCCCTCGCACCCAACTCGCCCGCCAGCGCCTCCAAAGGCTCGACCCGCGTCCCGGACAACCCGACGCTCGCGCCCGCGCCGTGGAGCGCCCGCGCGATCGCTGCTCCGATCCCGCCAGAAGCGCCCGTCACAAGCGCCGCCTTGCCCTTCAGATCAAACATCCTCAGTTCCTTCTTCGCGTTTTCAAGTTCTTTGGCGGAGCCCCTCAGGCGCCGGCTGCCGCCACCTCCGCCGCCGTCCCGACCGCCCGCGTCTCGGCGTCTTTCGCGATCCGTCGGATCATGCCGGTCAGCGCCTTGCCCGCCCCGATCTCCCAGAACGACGTCACACCGCCCTCGCCGGCCATCCACATCACGCTCTCGCGCCACCGAACCGAATGAGTCACCTGCTCGACAAGAAGCCGGATGATCTCCCGCGGGTCATCGCAGGGCGCCGCCAGAACATTCGCCACGATCGGCACCTTCGGCGCCGCGACCTCGACTTCCGCGAGGGCCTCCGCCATCACATCGGCCGCAGGCGCCATCAGGGGC
>JASJAU010000002.1 GCA_030066855.1 Paracoccaceae bacterium
CCCCTGAGACCAAGCGCGAGCCAAACGCTCTGGCCTTCACCAACTGTCGGCCGTCCAGAACTCGCGTGGACTTCCGAACCGTCACACGACACTCGAATTGAGCCGGGCGTTTTGTCTTTGAAGCCCTTCTTCTTCGTCGAGTCCCACACAGCGAGGACCTCAATGCTATGCCATTCGCCGAACCCTTCCGGATCGAAGCAAACCTTTCGATTTATTGTGAGTCCGGAGTCGCCGTCCAACAAGAAATACTGAATGGCTTCTCCGGAGTCGTTGTAAAGACGTCCCGCGCGGAGATCGCCGCTGACCGTTTCATATGCGAAGTCCTCCGGTACAAGAATTTCCCAGCGGTATGTGACGGTGTCGCCATGCGCGTGCGACAACGTTGGCAAGTACTCGCTGCTTTGAAGCTGAGATTTTTCTGTGCAAGCATCTTCGTAGCCGGGGTCACAGGCTCCATGCCGAAGGCGCGCAGTGATTTCATCATCGTCCACACTCAAGAACCCCTCTGAAGGTTCAACGACTTTGAAGCTCTGAGCCAGCGCGTCATTTGCCGCGCACAGCGCAAGTGCCGATGCGAGAAATGCCAAGGTTCTCGGACTGCATCTCGTGAAACGCATTTGGTGCTCCGCATTGCTTTGCAGCGCCAGCGTAGCACTTCTGCCCAGAAACCCGGAATCGCTTGGCCCCGCGCATCATTGGAGGCTTTGATCTGATCCAATGCTAGCTGCACCGTGCGTCCGCTTTGGGCTCAGAGGAGACATCTGACAAGGCCAGTTGGGTTCGCAACTCCGATCTGGCAGGTTCGACGGTCTGCGGAGTTGCTCCATGCGGCTAAGTCTGCTTACGATTGAGACGGGCATTCTTCCTGATGCTTTTCGTCTGTAGCCCTCGGTAGTGTCACGCTACCGGGGGCTATTCATTTCTAGCGGCGGGTAAATGCCACATGCTTCGCGAATGACTGCTTTGCGGACTGAGCCGCCGTTCGCCTGTCAAATCTGAACTTCTGCTTACGCGTTGGTGTTTGCGGCAAGCCCAAAGGGCTCATGGAGGCAAATTGGCGTAGGCAGTTGCCAGTGTTTTGGGGCGAAATCAAAAGTTGTGCGTTACCCGTCGTCGCGCCGCATGGGATCGGCACAAACCGGGACGGTATTCAACCAGGCGGAATAGTCGTCCTGTTGGGTCCGTTCCAAAAGCCCTTCGAGGGCTTGTAGTGGCTGCAGGCTATAATCGACACGCAGGGAAAGCGGCGGGATGTCCTTGCCGACAACGAGAATGGCCGCCGACATAAGCCCACGGCTGTCTCCGCCAGCCCCAGAGCCCGCGTCGAGCGCTGTCAGAAGGCGTTCGGGCAAGGCGCCTTGGGACGCGGTGAAGCCGCTTACCACGGCGTCGATAACAGCCGCGCTTTGAAGCAGGTTGCCGGCCGCGACCAGGCCGTTGTCGGTGATGCTGGCCATCTCGGGCGTGTTGTCCATTCCGGTGAACGCCGCGCCGGGACCTGACAAACCGAGGGCGGAAAGCTGCCGGGCGTCGCGGCCCGCGTCCGCCGATGTCATCTGCGATACCGCATCGGCGGCGGTGGTGCCTTCACGCATGAGCGCAAGAACATCCTCGCCCCAGAATGTGCTTGGCGCCGCCCCCTGCGACGCCGACATGCCGGCCCGCGCATCGCCGCGCAAGACCCAGCCGCCGACACAGAGGCTGCCGGTGGCCGCCGCGCCGCCCATATGGCCGGTGGCGGGATCGCGCACGAGGATCGAGTAGGTCATGGCCGGACACCTCCCTGCAGGCCAATTTATCATGAAAATTTTGATTTTGGAGATTTATCATGATAATTTCAGAGTCGCTGTCCACCGGAGGAAATTCACATGGCATGGAAGACTTTGACGCGCCGGGCGCTGTTTGCCGCCACGGGCGCGATTTTGGCGTTGGGTTCATTCGCATCGCCGGGCGTCGCTCAGACACCACCGGGCGTGCTAGTCGTCGGACAGATCGCCGAGCCCAAGGCGCTCGACCCGGCCGCAGTGACGGCGGTCAACGATTTTCGCATTCTGATGAACGTCTATGACGGGCTGGTGCGTTACAAATCCGGCACGCTGGAGGTCGAGCCCGCGCTGGCCACAAGCTGGGACATCAGCGAAGACGGCACCGTCTACACGTTCAGTCTGCGCGACGGCGTCAGCTTTCACGACGGCAGCCCGTTCAACGCCGAGGCCGTGAAGTTTAACTTCGACCGCATGCTTAACGAGGATCACCCGTTTCACGACACCGGCCCGTTCCCGCTGTCGTTTTTCTTCTCGGCCATCACATCGACCGAGGCTGTGGGCGACATGACGGTCAGGTTCACGCTGAACGCACCCTATGCGCCGTTCCTGTCGAACCTCGCCTATCCCACGGGCCTGATCGTGTCGCCCGCCGCGGTCGAACGGCACGGGGCCGATTTCGGGCGCAACCCGTCCGGTACCGGGCCGTTTGTCTTCAAGGAGTGGCGGTCGAACGAGGCGGTCGTCGTTGAAAAGAACGCGGCCTACTGGGACGGTGCACCGTCGCTGGACGCCGTGATCTACCGCCCAATCACCGACGCCAACACCCGTGTCGCCGAAATGCTGGCGGGAGGCATCGACATGATGGTCGAGGTGCCGCCGGTATCGCTGTCGCAATTCCAGGGCGACGATTTCACCGTCGTGGAACAGGCTGGACCCCATGTCTGGTTCCTGATCCTGAACGCAAAGGAGGGTCCATTCGCCAACAAGCTGGTCCGCCAGGCTGCGAATTATGCCGTCAACAAGTCGGCGCTGGTCAACGATGTGCTGGAAGGCACCGCGGATGTCGCCGCCGGTCCGACGCCGCCAGCTTTTGCCTGGGCCTATAACGAGGCGCTGGAGCCCTATCCATACGATCCCGAGAAAGCCAAGGCGCTGATCGCCGAATCCGGCGTCGAGGATCTGGACCTCACCTTCTACGTCACCGAGGGCGGCTCTGGCATGCTGGACCCGGTGGCCATGGGCACCGCCATTCAGGCCGATCTTGCCGCCGTGGGCTTCGACGTGACGATCGAGACCTATGAGTGGAACACGTTCCTTGGCGAGGTGAATCCGGGGCTCGAAGGCAAGGCCGACATGGCCGAGATGGCCTGGATGACCAACGACCCCGACACGCTGCCCTATCTGGCGCTGCGGACCGAGGCCTGGCCCGACAAGGGCGGCTTCAATTCGGGCTACTACTCGAACCCCGAGGTGGACGAGCTCTTGAATGCTGCCCGTGTGTCGACAGATCAGGCCGAGCGCGCCAAGCTCTACAAGAAGATGCAGGAGATCGTGCAGGAGGACGCGCCCTGGGTCTTCGTGGCGAACTGGAAGCAGAACGCCGTGACCAGTGACAAGGTCGAGAACTTCCGGCTGGAGCCGTCGTTCTTCCTGCTTCTGCGCGACGTGGTAAAGAACTGAACCAAGGCGGGGCCGTCCGGGTGGCGGCCCCGCCGTGCCAGTGACTTCCCGCGAGGAGGTGGCGTGGGCGGCTATATCCTGAAACGGCTGGTCTCGGCGGTGCCGGTGATCCTCGGGATCACCGTGATCGTGTTCCTGATCATGGCGATGATCCCCGGCGATCCGGCGACGGCGATCCTCGGATCCTACGCGACGCCGGAGAATGTCGAGAAGCTGAACCGAGACCTGGGGCTCGATAAGCCCCTGGTGCAACGGTATTTCATCTGGCTCGGAAACATGCTGACCGGCGACTTCGGGCGGTCGTTTTCGCTGAACCGCCCGGTGCTGGATGAAGTGGCAGAGCGGTTCAACGCGACGCTGATATTGGCCGGCACCGCCTTCGTACTCTGCGCGTTTCTCGGCATCCTCGCGGGCGTGATCTCTGCCGCGCGTCAGTATGGCTGGGCCGACAAGGGCATCACCTTTGTTGTGCTGATCGGCATCTCGGTGCCGTCCTTCTTCCTCGGCATGATGATGATCCTCCTTTTTGCGGTGAACCTGCGCTGGCTGCCGGTTTCGGGCATGTTCGCGATATACGGCGGCGGCGATCTACCGGACCTTTTGCGCCACCTGGTCATGCCGGCGGGGGCGTTGGCCGTGGTCGCCACCGGCGTGATTGCGCGCCTCAGCCGCTCGGCCATGCTGGAGGTTCTTCGGCAGGACTTCATCCGCACCGCCCGCGCCAAGGGCGTGCCCGAACGCGGCGTGATCTGGCGCCACGCGCTGAAGGCCGCAATGGTCTCGATCATTCCGGTCCTTGGCATCCAGGCCGGATTCGTTCTGTCCGGCGCCGTCTATATCGAAATCGTGTTCCAGTGGCCGGGCGTCGGTCGCATGTTGGTCGACGCGATCCTGAAACGCGACATCCTGCTGGTGCAGGGAGGGGTCGTCTTCGTCGCCGCCTGCTATGTGATGTTCAACATCCTGGTCGACGTGGCGCAAAGCCTGCTCGACCCGCGGATCAAGACATGATCGCGTTTATGAAGCTTCTGGCGCGGAACCGGCTGGCGCTGGCGGGCGGGATCGTTTTGTCGCTGGTTGTCCTCGTTGCGTTGCTTGTGCCCGTCCTTCCTTTGAAACCGCCAGATGTCACGAACACGGCCGAGAGGTTTCATCGCCCCTTCACCGAAGGCCATCTGCTCGGCACCGACCACCTTGGCCGCGATCTCCTGTCCCGGCTTTTGTGGGGCACACGGCTGAGCCTCGCCGTGGGCACCGCGGCGGCCGTCATCGCCGCAGTGATCGGCTCGGCCGTCGGCATCGTCGCGGGCTATTTCGGCGGGCGCACCGACAACGTCATCATGCGCGGCGTCGATATGCTGATGGCGTTTCCCTATATCCTGCTGGCGCTCGCGATCGTTGCCGCGCTCGGCACCGGGTTGCTCAACGCGCTGATCGCCGTCGCGGCGGTCAACATCCCGTTCTTTGCCCGCAACATCCGCGGCGTCACAGTGGGTATCGCGCACAAGGAGTTCGTCGATGCCGCGCGACTGGCGGGGATGGGGCACGCCCGGATCCTGCTGCAGGAAATCCTGCCCAACGTGGTTCCGGTAATCGTCATCGCCATGTCGACCACGATCGGCTGGATGATCCTAGAAACCGCCGGGCTGTCGTTTCTCGGCCTTGGCTCGCAGCCACCGCAGGCCGACCTTGGCTCGATGCTGGGAGAGGCGCGCTCGGCACTGATCACCAGCCCGCACACCTCGGTTGTTCCGGGGCTGATGATCTTCATCATCGTGATGTCGATCAATCTTCTCGGCGACGGTGTGCGCGACGCTTTGGACCCGCGGTTGCGGTCCGGTGCGCTGACGCGGCCACAGCCCGCGACGACGGTGCAGCGGGCGTTTGCGCCAGAAGGTCCGGGCCGAGGCACACTCGATGTGCGCGATCTGGAAACGCAGTTCCATGTCGGCCCGCGCATCTACCGGGCCGTTAACGAGGTCAGCCTGCAGGTCGCGCCCGGCGAATGTCTTGGGATCATCGGCGAGTCGGGCTGCGGCAAATCGGTGACCGCGCTCAGCATCATGGGGCTGGTGTCCTCTCCCCCCGGCGTGATCACCGGGGGCGCGGTGTTCCACGACGGGCAGGACCTGATCGGCGCACCCTACGACACCCTGCGACGGCTGCGCGGCGACAAGGTGGCCTATATCTTCCAGGACCCGCTGGCCACGCTGCACCCCCTGACACGCATCGGTGAGCAACTGGCCGAAGCGATCCGCGTGCATCACGCGGTACCAAAAGCCGAGTTGCGCCGACGCGCCATCGAACTTCTCAAGGATGTGCGCATCCCCAACGCCGAGGCCCGCGTCGACAACTTCCCGCATGAATTGTCGGGCGGCATGCGTCAGCGTGTGGGCATCGCCATGGCGCTGGCCAACGAGCCGGAATTGATCATCGCGGACGAACCGACCACGGCGCTCGATGTCACGGTGCAGGCGCAAATCCTTTCGCTTCTCGATGATCTGAGACGCGACCGCGGCCTCGCAATCCTGTTCATCACCCATGATTTCGGCGTTGTCGCGCAGCTTTGCGACCGGGTGGCGGTGATGTATGCGGGAAGGGTTGTCGAAGAGGGCCCAACCGGCGACATCCTCGAACGGCCCGCGCATCCCTATACCAAGCGGCTGATGGCCTGCGTGCCGGAACTTGGCGGCGGGCGGCGAGACCTGGCGGCTATCCCCGGCCTGCCGCCGGCGGTCGACCAGCTGCCGATGGGCTGCGCTTTTGCGCCCCGTTGCGACAAGGCGGCGAAAGCCTGCACCGCGCCGGTCGATCTGACCCGAAGCGACAAGCGATCTGTAAGATGCCTGTTTCCCGAGGACGCGATCGAAAGGCACTCTGCATGACCGCCGCGCTGCGCCTCACCGATCTTTCGAAGACCTTCCCGGTCGGCAAACCGCTGCTTGGCCCGCCCAAGGCGCATGTGCGCGCCGTGCGGCCGGTCACGCTGGAGGTGCAGACCGGTGAGACGCTCGGCATCGTCGGCGAATCCGGCTGCGGCAAGTCCACTCTGGCCCGGATGCTGGTCGGGCTGCAACGGCCGACGACCGGCCAGATCGAGATCGAGGGCCGCGCCTTCGACAATGCCGACCCGGCCGCCTTCGGCCGCATGATCCAGTACGTATTCCAGGACCCGATCAGCAGCCTCAACCCGCGCAAGTCGATCCGCCGCATCGTCGAGACGCCGCTGGTCCGCCTGCATAGTATGGGGTCCTCGGAGCGGACGGCGCGGATCGCCGAGATCTTCGCCTCGGTTAATCTGCGAGAGGAATTCCTCGACCGTTTCCCCCACGAATTCTCCGGCGGTCAGGCGCAACGCATCGGCATCGCCCGCGCGCTCGCCGCAAACGCCCGCATCCTGGTTCTGGACGAGCCGGTCTCAGCCCTCGATGTCTCGGTGCAAGCGCAGGTGCTGAATCTCCTGGCGCGCCTGAAGCGAGAATTCAACCTGACCTACCTGTTCATCAGCCACGACCTCGCCGTGGTGGAAGCCGTCAGCGACCGGGTGGCCGTGATGTATTTCGGCGCGGTGGTGGAAATCGGCACCGCAGAACGCATATTCACCGCCCCGCGCCACCCCTATACCAAGCTGCTGGCCGGCAGCGCACCTGTCGTCGGCCGTCCCTTGACACCGCCCGAGGCCAAGGGCACGGAATTGCCGGACCCCCTGAACCAACCGCCCGGCTGCGCCTTTGCCCCGCGTTGCACGCGCGCAACGGAATTGTGTCAGCGCGAAGAACCACGGCTGAAGCGTATGGAGGACGACCAACTTGCCGCCTGTCACCATCCCGTCGACTGAAACTGCGCCGACCCGCCTCAGCCGCCCGGCCCGTGTCGCGGAAGAGATCAAATCGTGGCTCGTGGCGCAGAACATGGCGCCCGGCGACCGATTGCCGAACGAACAGGAAATGATCGCGCGCTTTGGCATGTCTAAGGGCACGATCCGCGAGGCGATGCGCATCCTCGAAGCGCAAGGACTGGTCAAGACCCGCACCGGACCCGGCGGCGGCAGCTTCGTGCACGAGGTTTCGCTGGAACGCGCCTGGGCGCTTTTGGGCAACTACTTCTACTTCAAGGATCTGACGATCGCCGACATCTACCAATTGCGCTTGGCATTGGAACCAGAGTTGGCGGCGTCGCTTGCAGGGGCACTCAACGCCGAACAGCTAACAAAGCTCGAAGAGAATATCTCGGCCTACGCTGAACCGCCCGCCAACGCGGAAGAAGAACGCGCGCAGCACGTCGCCTCGCTGCAGTTTCATCAACTCCTGGCCTCCTACGCCGGGAACGAATTGCTCGGGTTTTTGGTTGGGTTCATGGCGAACATGCTGGCTGACCTGACGGTCTATCGCCGCCTTTACGAACCACGAAATTACGAACTTTGGCGCAAGGGACGGCAATACCAGGCGTCACTCATCACCGCCCTGCGCAGTGGAGACGCCGCCGGCGCGCGCGAAACAATGCTGTCGCACATGCAAACTGCACGCGCGCTGATGGTCGAGCAAGAAGCCGAAATGGAGCGGCGGTTTCTAAAGACGCGCTGAGAGCACCGCCATCTCACCAGTGTTGCGATTTGCGGTCATGTCGCGCCGACTAGGAGTCAAACAGCACTCAGCATCCGGCTCGCATTACGGACATTCGGTCATCCAACAACACTGGTCGTTTTGGGCTCAAAGCCGCCATTCGCCGCAACCCCTCACTCCATCTTCACCGCAATCCGCTGGTTCAACCTCCACACGCCCCAGGCAAGCGGGATCGCCGCCAGCCCGCCGATCGCGTATGCCAGCGGCTCGTCCGAGAAGGTTTCGAACAGCTGGGTGTAGGCGTGGATCGCGCCGAAGGTTATCGCGGTGTTGAAGAGGCCGCGGCGGGCGGTGTGGGCGGACCAGAGCGCGGCTGCGATCAGGAGGACGGCCCAGAGAACGGTATAGACGTGCTCGGAGACGTGGAGGAACTGCGCTTCCCAGGCGTCGCGCAGGTTCTGGTACGTCTGCCAGCCGCCTTCGAACCTTGGCGCAGCCTCGCGGAAGAAGCTCATGCCGATGTGGTCGCCCCAGAGCGAGGCCACGAGGAAGGCGAGGTTGCCGACGACGGCGGCCATGATTGCCATGATGCCGGCGTGGCGGCCGATGCGGTCGGGCTGATTTGCGCGAACCCAGAGACATGCCGCGATCAGAGTCGACATCTGCAGGATCGTAAGCGTCGGTTCGGGCGAATAGAACACGTAGGCCGCGTGAAAGTAAGCCGTGCCGGTCTCGAGCATCTGCGCGAACGGGACGATGGCAAGCGCGGTGACGGCGCGTACATTCAGGAACAGGCCGAACGCGGCAATGAGGACGGCGGCGTAGCCGAAGGCGAGGGTCAGCGCCATGCCGGGTTCCGCAATGGCGTCGACGATATGGCCGAGGCCCCAGAGGTGCAGCGCGCCACCCATGAGCGCGACGGTGCCGGTCGTGAAGCGGAGCGATGGCGGACCCTTGCGAAACGCCCAGGCCGCGAGGGCGGCGGACCCCGCGCCTGCGAGGAAAAGGATCGGCCCTGCGTTCTGGGAACCGAGGTCCGAGAGCTCGATGCCGGCGCCCACGAAGAGCATGCCGGAGCCGACCAGCGCGGCGGCGTGACCGAGCATGCGGTAGAGGTCGCCGCCTTTGACGAGAACGAAGGCGCCAAGGCCGAGGAACAGAAGGCCCGCGATCGCGACGGCCATCGCGTCAGCCAGCCAGAAAGCCAGTCCGAGCGTCGCGGCGGCGATGCCTGCAGTCAGGACAGCGTTGATGGCGAGCGCCATCATCGTGTCGCGGGAGCGGCGGGCGATCTCGGCAGCTTGCTCCGGCGTAATCACGCCTTCAGAGAGGAGGGCTTCGGTCTGGACGACATGGGTCATGGGAAATCCATACTTGAACGACGTTCACGAACTTATCACAACTTGAGCACCGCTCAAGCGTTTGGTGAACAATGTTCACGATTGTGACGTCACGTCACGTTCTGGCGATGACCGGCGTTAAGCGACGCCGATCTCCGCCTTGACGGCCACCTGCGTCGGGCTCACAACGGAGCAATGCTCGCTTACGTCATCAGACGGGTCTTTCAGTCGATCCTCGTCCTGCTCATCGTCGGCCTCGTCGCGTTTTCGATGTTCCGGTTTGTGGGCGACCCGATCGACAACATGCTGGGACAAGAGCGGACGCAGGCGGATATCGACCGGCTTCGCACTCAGCTCGGCCTCGATCAGCCCTTTGTCGTGCAGTACCTGAAGTTCCTCGAGGGCGCGGCGCAGGGCAACTTTGGCGTGAGCTACCGGCAGGGGCGTCCCGTGGCGGAAATCATCGCGGAACGCGCACCGGCCACGCTGGAGCTTGCCGCTGTGTCTGGGCTTTTCGCGCTGGGGCTCGGCATCGCGCTTGGCGTCTTCACTGCGATCCGACGAGACGGGGTGGCGGCCAACGCCATCATGTCGCTATCGCTAATCGGGGTTTCGCTGCCCACGTTTCTCATTGGGATCCTGCTGATCTACCTCTTCGGCGTGCAGCTCAGGTGGCTGCCGACCTTCGGACGGGGGGATGTCGTCGACTTCGGCTGGTGGTCGACCGGTTTCCTGACGGAAAGCGGGCTGAGGTCGCTGATCCTGCCGGCGATCACGCTGGGCCTCTACCAGATGACGCTGATCATGCGGCTGGTTCGGTCGGAGATGCTGGAGGTATTGCGGCAGGACTACATCCGCTTCGCCCGCGCCCGGGGGCTCAAGGATCGGGCGGTGAACTTCCGTCACGCGCTCAAGAACACGTTGATCCCGGTGATCACGGTCATGGGTCTTCAGATCGGCGGCATCATCGCCTTCGCCATCGTCACCGAAACGGTGTTCAACTGGCCGGGCGTCGGGCTCTTGTTCATCAACGCGATCCAGTTCGTCGATATCCCTGTCATGGCGGCGTATCTGATGCTAATCTCGGTGATGTTCGTGATGATCAATCTCGTTGTGGATCTCCTGTATTTCTGGGTCGATCCGCGTCTCAGGGTCGACCGGGGAGGGGGACACTGATGGAACTCAAGGGCTCCTGCCATTGTGGCGCGGTGCGCTTCACGGTCGAGGCGCCGCATCCGGCGCCGTTCAACCTCTGCTACTGCTCGATCTGCCGGAAGACGGCGGGCGCGGGCGGATACGCGATCAACCTCGGGGCGCTTGCCGGGACGATGGAAGTCGAGGGCCGCGACGCCATCCGCACCTACGCCGCGACGGAGGCCGGCGAGCGGGCGTTTTGCGGGACCTGCGGCAGCGCGCTCTGGGTTTACTCAGAGCATTGGCCCGATCTCATTCACCCGCATGCCTCGGCAATCGACACCGATCTGCCGATCCCGCCGGAGCGGACGCACCTGATGCTGGGGTCGCGGGCGAACTGGGCGGTGCCCAAGACCGATCCGCAGGACAAGACGTTTGACGCCTACCCGGACGAGAGCCTCGCTGCCTGGCACGAGCGCACGGGGGTGACGTCATGACCGACGCGACCCGGCCAGAAGTTCAGGCGACCATCCGCGACAAGGGGCGGCTCGCGTGGTTCTGGGAGTCCGACTTCGCTTGGAAGTTCCGACGCTCGCCCGTCGCGGTCGTGTCCTTCACGGTTACCGTAATGCTTGTGCTGGCGGCCGTCCTGGCGCCACTAATCGCGCCTTACGACCCCTTCAACCCGGCCAGCCTGAACCTGATGAACGGCTTCACGCCACCGGGAGAGCCGAACGCCTTCACCGGCGACAGTTTTTTCCTCGGGACCGACGATCAGGGGCGGGACGTGTTCTCGACCATCCTGTATGGCATGCGAATCTCGCTCTTCGTCGGGTTCTCGGCCGTTCTCTTTGCCATGGTACTGGGCGTCCTTCTGGGGCTGATTGCGGGATATGTCGGTGGCTGGACTGAGACGATCATCATGCGCGTCGCGGACGTGCAGCTGACCTTCCCGTCGATCCTCGTCGCGATGCTGATCTTCGGGATCGCGAAGGGATTCACGCCGGTCGAATACCGCGATCAAATGGCCATCTGGGTGCTGATCATCGCCATCGGTCTGTCGGACTGGGTGCAGTTCGCGCGTGTCGTGCGCGGCGCGACGCTGGTGCAGAAAGACCGAGAATACGTGCAGGCCGCGCGCCTGATCGGACGGTCTCATTGGGCGATCATGCTGAGGCACATCCTGCCGAATGTGCTGTCGCCGGTTCTCGTTATCGCCACGATCTCACTCGCACTTGCGATCATCGCCGAGGCGACGCTGTCGTTCCTGGGCGTCGGCGCGCCGCCAACGCAACCGTCGCTCGGCACGCTAATCCGGATTGGGCAGGGGTTCCTGTTCTCGGGCGAGTGGTGGATCTTGTTCTTCCCGTCGATCACGCTTCTGGCGCTGGCTCTGTCGGTCAATCTCCTGGGCGACTGGCTGAGGGACGCGCTGAACCCGCGGCTCAAATGAACTTCCGGCACGCCACTCTGGAAGAGTTGGAGACCATTCTCGGATGGGCGGCGGAGGAAGGGTGGAATCCCGGCTGGGACGATGCGGCCGGCTTTTTCGCGGCCGATCCCGAAGGGTTCTTTGTTGCCGAGATCGGAGGTGCGCTCGCCGCCGCCATCTCGGTCGTGAACCACACGAAGGACTTCGCCTTTCTCGGTCTCTACATCTGCCGGCCGGAATTCCGGGGGCGCGGAATTGGGAATGCGCTTTGGAACCACGCGATCGAGCATGCGGGAGATCGGACGATCGGTCTCGACGGCGTGCCGGACCAGCAGGACAACTACCGGAAGTCGGGGTTCGTTCTGACAGGCCAGACGCGGCGGTTCGAGGGTGAAATCGACGGTGTGCCGGACCCGCGCGCGCGGGTGGCGGCGGTCGGCGACATCCCCGGCCTGAGCTGGCGCGAGGCGACCCGGACAGGCGTGGCGAAGGACGCCTTCAACGCCGTCTGGCTCGCGCCGACGAAGACGCGGCGGACCTGGGTGTTGGAGGGCACCTCGGCCTTTCTGACCGCCCGCGCGTGCCGGGTCGGAACGAAGATCGGACCAATGCTGGCCGAGACGCTGGATGACGCAGTCGCACTGATCCGCCATGCCGTGTCCGAAACAGGTGGCCCCCATTTCATCGACGTGCCTGAGGGTGAGGAAGCGCTCGCCGCCTGGTGCGAGGGGCAGGGGATGGTGGTGTCGTTCGGCACCGCCCGTATGTACCGGGGGGCGCCGCCCTTTGAGGGGGCGGGCGTGCTGGCGGTCTCGACGCTTGAGCTCGGCTAGGGCATGTACACGTCGCGCACATAGACCGGGATCGACAGGATGCCGGTCAGTTTCTCTGACCCGTCGAACATCGCGGCGAGTTCCGGGATCGATGTGCTGAAACTGAAGTCGCCGTCGAGCGGTTTGCCCACGGCGGAGCTCATCACGAGATCCATCATCTGATTGTATTCCTGCATCCGGCTGATGCTGGCATCCGACGCCGAGACCGGCGCGTTCTTCCCAGGCACCCAATTCACCTTGCCCGCCGCGAAGGCGAGGTCGAGAGAAAGCGCGCCGCTGTCGGTCGTGATCTGCCAAGTCTCGTGCTTGCGACCGGGCGCTCCGCCCTCGACAGTCGAGGTCCGCTCGACGAAAGCTTCCTTTGTGGCGCCGTAGGTGTTCGCGAAGGGTGCGGGCTCGTACTTGCGCAGAACGTAAAGACGGCTGCCCTCTTCGCCTGGTTTCACAGCGAAGGCGACAAGTTCGGCGCCCAGCGTCGCGGGCTGCGCCGCTGGCTTGCCCTCGCCGTCGAGCTGGAGCTTGCGATCAAAGAACCCGACAATCAGATTGGTGCCCGCGAGCGGCCCCTTCGGAAGCGTCAGGAGCTTCCAGTCCTCCGGCAGCCAGGGCTGAACGCTCGCGTCGCTCACCTGAAAACCAATAAGAACCCGGCTGTCGATATTGGTGCCGACCTTCTCTCCGGCGCTTGCGACGGTCCCCGCCATTAATCCTGTGACCGCAAGCAGCGTCCCCAGCACGCGGCGGAATGTATTTGCTATTTGCATGAATGCTCCCCATCTCATCGCTCGCCTGCGAAACGCGGCGATACGTATCCGGACAATCTAGGATAATGCGGGGGCGGCTTCCTTGCTGGCTGTTAATTCGCGTCGTTGATGCCGGGGAGGCTAAGCGCTCCCCTGCGTCTCGACGTGCAGGCGGTCCATCTCGTGCCACCGCGCGACCGCCGCCGGGTCGAAATCCACGGTCGCCGGCGTGTCGGTCCGGAAATGGCCGTGGCGGTCCTCTCCCCGGACCAGCATGGCGGAATCGAGGTCGTGCTTGGTCTGGCGAACATGCGGCGCGACGTATTGGACGTTCAGCCCGATCCGGCGGTCGTCGGAGTGGTTGGGCATCGAGGCGTGAAGCGTCCAGCCATGGTGGAATGACGCCTCGCCAGGGCGCAAGGGGCACATTACCGCCGCCGCCTCGTCGACGTCCTGAACGGTCTGGCTCTGCATCAGGACGTTGTCGGCATCCTCGCCCGTGGCGTGATCCAAAACCCCCATCTTGTGGCTACCCGGCACCATGCGCATGCATCCCGAATCTGCCGTCGCGGGCGACAGGGCGAGCCACAGCGTGACCTGCGCGTCGTCGGACAGTCCCCAAAAGGTCAGATCCTGATGCCAGGAGACGAAAGCGTCGGTGCGCGGCTCCTCGATGATGAAGGTCGCGTCATTAAGCAGGATGTCCGGCCCGATCAGCGCCTCGATGATGTCGAGCACCTTGGGATCGGTCGCCATCTCATAAGGCGAGGTCATGACGGTATGGAGCTTGGCCTTGTAGTGAATGCCGCCTTGGTCGCGCTCGTTCCGCTCGAGCCGGGCGCGGTGCGCGGCCGCCTCCGCCTCGGACAGGATCGGCACGCCGGTGATAAAGCCGTCGCGGTCGTAGTCGGCGGCGAGCGCTTTCAGGTCCATGGCGTCCTCCCTTGCCTTTCGCGTCAGGCTGAGCGCGGTTTCCAGTGGCTGTCTAGGCGCTTCCGCGACATTGCCGATGTCGATTTCAGGCCGCATCGGCGCTTGCCCTTGTTCCGCCCCTTGGCGCATACAGGCGGGAGCTTTGGGGATGACATTTGACCGACGCCGTATTGTCCGTCCGCGATCTCGTGGTCGAGATCCCGACCCGCCACGCGGTGCTGCGCCCCGTGGACCAGGTGTCCTACGAAATCGAGAAGGGCGAGATCCTGGGCGTCGTCGGGGAGTCCGGCGCGGGCAAATCCATGACAGGCAACGCGGTGATCGGGCTTCTGGACCGTCCTGCGCGGATCGCCAGCGGCGAGGTCTGGCTCAATGGCCGTCGGATCGACGCGCTTAAGGGCGACGCGATGCGAAGAGTTCGCGGGAGAGAGATCGGCATGGTCTTTCAGGACCCGCTGACCTCGCTCAACCCGCTTTTACAGATCGGCGATCAGCTTACCGAGACGATGCTGGCGCATCTCGACATCTCCGAGACCGAAGGGCGCAAGCGGGCGATCGCGGCCCTGGACGAGGTCGGCATTCCGGCGGCGGCGAGCCGGATCGACAGTTATCCGCACGAGTTTTCGGGCGGCATGCGGCAACGCGTGGTTATCGCGCTCGCGCTTTGCGCCGAACCCTCGCTGGTGATCGCCGACGAGCCGACGACGGCGTTGGACGTGAGCGTTCAGGCCCAGATCATCTCCCTTCTCAAGCGGCTTTGCCGCGAGCGGGGGACGGCGGTGATGCTGGTCACCCACGACATGGGCGTGATCGCCGAGGCGGCGGACCGCGTGGCGGTGATGTATGCCGGGCGGCTGGCGGAGCTAGGGCCGGTCCGGGACGTGATCCAGCGCGCGCGGCATCCCTATACCGAAGGTCTCATGGCCTCCACGCCGCTCGCCTCGCGCGGCCAGACGCGGCTTCGGCAGATCCCCGGCTCGATGCCCCGACTTGGCGCCTTGCCGGACGGCTGCGCCTTCCACCCTCGCTGTCCCAAGGCGCAAGACAAATGCCGGCGGGACCCGTCGCCGCGACTGGACACTTGCGACGGGCGCGCCGCTTGCTGGTATCCCGTCGAGCAGCGGGAGGCGGCTGAATGACCGCGCCTCTCGTCTCGGTCCAGGGCCTCACTCGCATCTTCGATGTTTCTAAACCCTGGCTGAACCGGGTCATCGAGCGGCTGCCGAAGGCCAGGCTGACCGCGGTCAGCGACGTGTCTTTCGACATCCCCGAACGCGAGGTCTACGCGCTGGTGGGCGAAAGCGGGTCGGGCAAGTCGACTATCGGCAAGATGGTGGTCGGCTTGTTGAACCCGTCGGGCGGCGTGGTCTCGGTCGAGGGCGTCGATCTTTCGAGGGAGACCGATCCCGCCAAGGTCGAGGCGGTGCGTTCCGATATCCAGATGATCTTTCAGGACCCGTTCGCATCGCTCAATCCGCGTTGGAAGGTGCGGGACATCATCGCCGAGCCAGTGGCGGCGCGAGGCGGCGATACGGAAGGTCTGGCCGAGCGGCTTTTGGAGCAGGTCGGACTGGCCGCCGAAGACGCGGGCAAGTTCCCGCATGAGTTTTCCGGCGGGCAGCGCCAGCGGATTTGCATCGCCCGG
The DNA here is from genome assembly GCA_030066855.1 of Paracoccaceae bacterium. Taxonomy (GTDB): domain Bacteria; phylum Pseudomonadota; class Alphaproteobacteria; order Rhodobacterales; family Rhodobacteraceae; genus Kangsaoukella. The sequence goes on from JASJAU010000002.1 coordinate 16,069, forward strand.
GCGCTGGCGTCCGAGCCCAAGCTGATCGTGTGCGACGAGCCGACCTCGGCGCTGGATGTGAGCGTTCAGGCGCAGGTCCTGAACCTGATGACCGATCTCAAGGAAGAGTTCGGGTTGACCTATCTCTTCATCAGCCATGATCTGACGGTGGTTCAGCACATGTCCGACCGGATCGGGGTTCTCTACTTGGGACGGCTGGTCGAGGAGGCGGATCCGGACACGCTCTTCGAGCGCCCCGCGCATCCCTATAGCCAGATGCTCCTCTCTTCGGCGCCGCGCATGGACGGGTTCGGGCGGGAGGTCGAGCCGCCCAAGGGCGAGATCCCCGACCCGATCAATCCGCCGTCCGGCTGCGCCTTCAACCCGCGCTGTCCATTGGCGAGTGATCTCTGCCGGGCAGAACGACCGGAACTGCGCCACCTCGAGGACCGGCGGGTTGCCTGCCACCATGCAGAAAAAGCTCTCGGAGCGGGCGCCGAACCGGCTTGACCCCTTGACCTTCCAGTGACTGGAACCCTTATCTGGTGGCAGGAAAGGGAGCCGCATCATGGCCGAGGTCTTCCGCGCCGATATTGACGGCATGCACTGCGCGTCCTGCGTCAAGCGGGTTGAAGACGCGCTTGTCCGCCTGCCCGGCGTCACTGCGGCCCGCGCCAACCTTGCTGCCGGCAGCGTCGAGGCCGATTTCGTCGCGCCCGCAGACAAGGACGCGCTCCTGAAAGCGCTCGAAGACGCCGGGTATCCGGTCTCCGAGGAGGTGCCGTCCGACGCGCCGGTCAACCGTCAGGCGGAGGAGGCCGACAGGCTGCGCCGCGACACCATCGTCGCCGCCGCGCTCGTTCTGCCGGTTTTCCTGCTGGAGATGGGCGGGCATTTGATTCCGGCGGTACACCATCTCGTCGGGCAGACCATCGGGCACCAGACCTCGCGGGTCCTGCAATTCCTATTGATCGGCGCGGCGCTCGCCGGTCCTGGACGGCAGTTCTTCTTCAAGGGCATCCCCTCCCTCATGCGTCGCGCCCCGGACATGAACGCGCTTGTCGCTTTGGGGACGGGCGCCTCGTTTCTCTATTCGACAGTCGCGACCTTCGCACCGGCGCTCCTGCCTGTGGGGGCGAGGGGCGTCTATTTTGAAGCGGCGGGCGTGATCGTCGCGTTGATCCTCTTGGGCCGGACGCTCGAGGCGCGGGCCAAGGGCCGGACCGGCGCCGCCATCCGCGCACTGGTGGGGCTGCGGCCTTCGGTGGCCATGGTCGTGAGCGCAGGCGGGCTCGAGGAGCGCCCGATCGCCGCGCTAAAGGTGGGTGACGTGATCCAGGTGCGGCCGGGCGAACGGATCGCCACGGACGGCGTCGTGACCGAGGGCTCGGCGTTTGTGGATGAGAGCATGATCACCGGGGAGCCGGTGCCGGTGGAGAAAGCCGAGGGAGACCCAGTGACAGGCGGTACGGTGAACGGCGCGGCAGCCCTGACCATACGCGCGACGGCGATCGGCGAGGCGACGGTCCTGTCCGGGATCATCCGGATGGTACGCGACGCGCAGGGCGCCAAGCTCCCGATCCAGAGCCTCGTCGACCGGGTGACCGCCTGGTTCGTGCCGGCCGTTCTGGCGGTCGCCGCGCTGACCGTGCTGGTCTGGCTCGCGGTCGGGCCGGCGCCCGCGCTGGGCCTGGCGCTTGTGGCGGGCGTCTCGGTTCTCATCATCGCCTGTCCTTGCGCAATGGGCCTCGCCACGCCGACCTCAATCATGGTCGGCACGGGTCGCGCGGCGGATCTCGGCATCCTGTTCAGGAAGGGCGAGGCGCTGCAAAAGCTCTCTGAAATCAAAACGGTCGCCTTCGACAAGACCGGGACGCTGACCGAAGGGCGGCCGGAAGTGACCGATGTTCTTCCGGTCGAGGGCAGAAACGAGGCGGAGGTTCTCAGCGCCGCAGCCGCCGTCGAGGTCTTCTCCGAGCATCCCATCGCGCGGGCAATCCTCCGCCGGGTTCTGGACGCGCCTAAAGCGGAGGGGTTCCAGACAGCGCCCGGCAGTGGCGCCGAGGCGGTGTTGGACGGCGTTAAGGTCCGCGTAGGAACAGGCGCCTTCGTGGCTGTTGCTGAGCGCGAGATCGGGATTGCAGCCTTGGAGGAGCAGGTGGAGAGGCTCCGCGCCGAGGGACGCACGGTTGTTTTCGTGTCCGTGGGCGACACGCTCGCTGGCGCCGTCGCGGTGGCCGACCCGGTGAAGCCGCGCGCGAGGGCGGCGGTCGGCGCGCTTCATGAGATGGGCGTCAGCGTCGCCATGGTGACGGGCGACGCGGCGCCGACCGCCCGGGCCATCGCGAGGGACTTGGGCATCGATCACGTGGTCCCGGAGGCCCTGCCGGACGAGAAGGTTGCGGCGATCGAAGCGTTTAAGACCTCCGGACCGGTCGCCTTTGTCGGCGACGGCATCAACGACGCGCCTGCCCTGGCCGCCGCCGATACGGGGCTGGCCATCGGAACCGGCACGGATGTGGCGATCGAGACGGCGGATGTGGTGCTGATGTCGGGCGATCCGGAAGGCGTCGCCCGGGCGCTGGCGCTCAGCCGCGCGACCATACGCAATATCCGGCAGAACCTTGGTTGGGCCTTCGGGTATAATGTGCTTCTGATCCCGGTCGCGGCGGGCATTTTCTACCCTTTCTTCGAGCTTCTTCTGTCGCCTATGCTCGCGGCGGGCGCCATGGCGCTTTCATCCGTTGCGGTGGTGACAAACGCGCTGCGGTTGCGCCGGTGGGGGGCGCCGACAAAGGGGAGCCCCCCGGAGCCCGAACTTCAGGAGGTCCCGGCATGAACATCGGCGACGTTGCGGAGGCGACGGGTCTCCCCGCCAAGACCATCCGGTACTACGAGGACATCGACTTGGTTCGCCCCGCTCGGGGCGCGAACGGGTATCGCGTCTTTCGGGAGACCGACCTTCACAAGCTGCGCTTTCTGGGACGCGCCCGCACGCTCGGCTTTTCGATCGAGGACTGCCGCACGCTTTTGGCGCTCTACGAGGACGAGCAGCGGGCGAGTTCCGAGGTCAAGGAGATCGCGGAGCGCAACCTTGAGAGCATCGAGGCCAAGATCGCCGATCTTCGCGCGATGCAGGAGACGCTTCGGACGCTGGTTAGCGCCTGCGCGGGCGACGAGCGCCCCGATTGTCCCATCCTGGCCGATCTGGGCGAAGCGGGCGAATGACGGATGATCCGGGGCGTCGGAGAGGGCTTGCTGAGGCGCTTCAACAGGCGCTTCGGCGCGACCCGTTTTACGCCACGCTGGAAGCCGCGATTGAGCCGGCCATCTCGGCGAGGGAAGCAATGCTGGCCTATTACGACTACTCCATCTCGGAGGCTGCCGACCTCGGTCGTTGCGTCGCGGCGGACGCGCCGGACGCTGGCGTCTCGCTCTGGTCGCTGCCTCTGGATGCGGACGCCGCGGCGCGGAAATCGGCCGCCAAGAGCGCCTTTGTCCGCGATCGATTGTGCGCCGGATCGGCGGAGGTCTATGAGCGCATCGTAGCCTACATGAGCGTCGCGACAATGGAAGTGACCGAGCCGGACGACTGGTACCTGTCGATCATCGGCATCCTTCCGGATCACCAGGGACGGGGGCTTGGCGGCGATCTGGTGCGGCCGGTGCTGGAGGAGGCCGACCGGGCGGGCAGGGCGACCTATCTCGAGACTTTCACGCCGCGAAACATCTCGTTCTACGAGCGTCTGGGGTATCGCGCGGTCGGGGCTTTTGACGAGCCCGTCACCGGCGGGACATACACCGTATTGCGTCGCTTGCCCGTTTAATCCGCCACCATCGTGGTGAGCCTCGGGTCTGCTTTCTCTGACTGAGGCAATCCATCGGTGATGTCGTAGTAGTCGCCCTTGTCGGCCGTGAAGATGTGGCCTTTGACGGCAAGACCCGTCGGGGCGTCGAGTGTTCCCGCCATGATCGACAGATTCTCCCCTGCGCCGTCCCAGAAAAGGTTCGAGCCGCAGGCCGCGCAGAAGCCGCGCCGGGCGGTCTCGGACGAGCGATACCATGTGACCTCGCCCGTGATCTCGATCTGATCCCGCCGGACGCTGGTCGCCGCGACGTGGTGGCCGCTGGTCTTGCGGCACTGGACGCAATGACAGGCAATGACCGGGCGGAGCGGGCCGGTGACCTTGAAGGTGACCTGGCCGCAGAGGCAGCCGCCCGTCACGCCGCGCCTTCAGTGAAAACCGCGCCGAGGCCGGTCATCAAGGGTGCGAAAGCCGGGAAGGAGGTTGCGATGGGCGCGGCGTCGTCGACGGTGACCGGGTCTCGCGCCGCCATGCCGAGGCAGAGGAACGACATCGCGATCCGGTGGTCGAGTCGCGCCATAACAGTGGCGCCGCCGGGGACGCCGAGGGGTCCTATCCCTTCGACCTCCCACCAATCCTCGCCCTCGTCCACCGCGACGCCGTTGGCGCGGAGCCCTTTGGCCATGGCGTCGATGCGGTCGCTTTCCTTAACGCGGAGCTCCTTGACCCCGCGCATCAACGTCCGGCCTTCTGCGACGGAGGCTACGACGGACAGGATGGGGTATTCGTCGATCATCGACGCCGCGCGGTCCGGGGGGACCTCGATACCCTTCATGTCTGGTGAGTACCGGGCGCGGAGGTCTGCCACGGGCTCGCCGCCCTCCTCGCGCGCGTTTTCATAGGTCAGGTCCGCGCCCATGTCGCGGAGCGTCTCGTAGAGTCCGGCGCGCGTAGGGTTCAGCCCGATATTCGGGACGAGGACGTCGGAGCCTTCGACGATCAGCGCCGCCGCGACAGGGAAGGCGGCGGAAGAGGGGTCGCGGGGCACCTCGATAAACTGCGGGTTCAGCTCTGGGTGGCCGGTCAGTGTGATCGCCCGGCCCTCTTCTGTGTCTTCGACCGCGACCTTTGCGCCGAAGCCCGCGAGCATCCGTTCGGTATGGTCGCGCGTCGCCTCTGTCTCGATCACCACCGTCTGGCCGGGGGCGTTCAGGCCAGCCAGAAGCACAGCCGATTTCACCTGCGCCGAGGGCATGGGCACGACATAGCGTACGGGGATCGGATCTCGGGCGCCCTTGATCGTCATCGGCAGCCGCCCGCCCGACCGGCCCCAGGCGCGGGCGCCGAACAAGGCCATCGGGTCGGTCACGCGCCCCATGGGCCGTGAGCGGAGCGAAGCGTCGCCGGTGAAGGTCGTGGTGATGTCCGTGGTCGCCATGGCGCCCATAATGAGCCGGACTCCGGTCCCGGCGTTGCCGCAGTCGATCACGTCCTCAGGCTCGCCGAACCCGCCGACGCCGACGCCGTGCACGGACCAGGCGCCCGTGCCGGTCTGCGTTACCTCCGCGCCGAAGGCGCGCATGGCGGCGGCGGTTCTGAGCACGTCCTCGCCCTCGAGCAGGCCGGAGATCCGCGTTTCGCCAACCGCCATTGCGCCCAGGATCAGCGAGCGGTGGCTAATAGACTTGTCGCCCGGGATCTCCGCCACGCCCTGCAAAGGCGCGGCGCGGCGCGATGTCATCGGTTGCGGATCGCCGTGGCCGGACATGGCCTCTCCCTCCCTGTGTCGGGGCTCTGTTAGCGCAGACAAAGGCCGGGGGAAATGCCCGTTTTGCGGCGCTCAGAGGCGGCGGAAGGTCATGTAGGTCGGGGTGCGGCCCTCACGGACGGCCTTGGCCTCGTACCGCGTGCGCGTCCAGTCATCCCATGGAGCGCGCCAGTCAGCGGGCCGTTCGGCCAGCCATTCGAACCCGGCCTTTGGCACCTCCTCCATCGTCTGCCGGACATAGTCAGGGATGTCGGTCGCCACGCGGAACTCCGCCCCGGGGGCGAGGGCGCGGTGGAGCGGCTCCAGATGCTCCGGCGTGACGAAGCGGCGGCGGTGGTGCCGCTTTTTCGGCCAGGGATCGGGGTAGAGGAGGAACGCCTTGGCGATTGACCCGGCGGGCAGCACGTCCATCAGGTCTCGGGCGTCGCCGGGGTGGAGGCGGACGTTGGACAGGCCTGCCTCGCGTAGCTTGCCGAGGCAGGTGGCGACGCCGTTGATGTAGGGCTCGGCCCCGATGAAGCCGATCTCCGGGTTTCGCGCCGCCTGATGCGCGAGGTGTTCGCCGCCACCGAAACCGATCTCGAGCCAGATGAGCCGGCTGCCGAACACAGCGCCAAGGTCGAGCTCCACGCGCTCCGGGTTCTCGTCCCAGCCGACGCCTGTCAGCCCTATCCGATCGAGATCCTCCAGATTGCGCTTTTGGCTGTCGCGCAGCGCCTTGCCCTTCAGACGGCCATAGAAGTTGCGCCAGGGGGCGCCGGAGGCGTGGTGATCGCTCATATCGCGCGCCCTGCCAAGCCCGGCGCCCGAGGTCAAGGCGGTCAGTCGTACTGCACGACCTCGATCTCGATCCCGTCGTTGTCGTGGAAATAGAACCGGCGGCCCGGCTCGTAGTCCGCGTGGTTGATCGGCGTGAAGCCCTCGGCTTTGACCCGCTCTTCGGTGGCGTCGATGTCGTCGACCACGACCGCCCAGTGGTTCAGGCCGCCTTTTGTGATGTAGCTGTCGCTCTTCGGCTCCTGCCCTTTTTGGAAGGAGAACAATGCGACGTAGCTGGTGTCGTCGCCCACATGGACCGTGTATCCGGTCTGCATGCCCGGCCCCTCCCAGCGGATATGCCAGTTGAACACCCGTTCGATCCAGGCGGCGGTCGCCTTGGGGTCGCTGACGGTCATATTCACATGCTCAAGACTTGCCATGCCGGCCTCCGTTCTGATGAGTCGGGGCACCGTCGCACCTCAAGCGCGCTTGAGGTCAAGCGCTAATCGCGGATTTCTTCTGGCCAGACGCCCCAGAGAACCGATTTGCGCACCCAACCCTTGCTCCGGTTCGCTTCGATCCTGCACCAGTCGAGCGTGCAGTCTTCGAGACGGGCGACGACGCCTGCTTCGGCATAGGCATTCACTTCCGCCTCGGCGCTCGGCTTGACTCGCATTGGCGTCATGTCCCCGTCTACGATCACGTGACGAACCCCGGAAAGGAGTGAGTAATGCACCCATCCGCCCAGCCCGTCGCGGTCCTGCACGCGCCGCCAGTGGCCGTACTCTCCGGTGATCTTCAGCGGCATGTTCCGCCGTTTGAAGACCCAGTCGATCCGGTGGGAGAGCGAGGGGCCGCGCCGGACATTGCCCTCTTCGGCCTTGAGCGAGACGTAGCGCGGCATCGGCAGGTTGGTAACCGGACCGCGCTCTGACGCGAGCGCCGGCGACAGCATCGCCGCGCCCAGAAGACCCGCAATAAGGACTGATCTCGCCCGCTTCATACCGCTCTCGTCCTCACACGCCGCATCGCCATCGCGCCCTTTAAAGGGTCTCTTGTGCCGCGTCCTGTTCCTTGCCACTTTGCCAACAACCAGAGCGAACGAAAAGAGCCCGGGAGAGAGCATGCCAGAGCAGCGCCTGAGTGTTGTCGTGACGCGACGATTGCCCGAGGCGGTCGAAACCCGGATGTCGGAGCTCTTCGATGTCGCGCTTCGCCCGGACGACAGGCCGATGGAGCGCGACGCGCTTATCGCCGCAGTCCGCAACGCGGATGTGCTGGTGCCGACGATCACCGATCAAATCGACGCCGGGCTTCTGGCGCAGGCCGGCGAACGGTTGAAACTGATCGCGAATTTCGGTGCGGGCGTTGACAATATCGACGTTCAAACCGCGCGGCAGAGGGGCATTCTCGTCTCGAACACGCCCGGCGTGCTGACCGACGATACCGCCGACATGACGATGGCGCTGATCCTTGCCGTGCGGCGGCGGATTCCCGAAGGTCTCTCCATCATGCAGAGGGGGGACTGGGAGGGCTGGTCGCCCACGGGCATGCTTGGGCGTAGGGTTGGCGGCCAGCGGCTCGGCGTCCTCGGCATGGGCCGCATCGGCCAGGCGGTCGCCCGGCGGGCGGCGGCCTTCGGGATGCAGGTGCATTACCACAACCGTCGGCGGTTGCGCCCTGAGACTGAGGCGGAGCTTCAGGCGACCTATTGGGAGAGCCTCGACCAGATGGTCGCGCGCGTCGATATCCTGTCGATCAATTGTCCGCACACGCCCTCGACCTTTCATTTGATGAACGCGCGGCGGCTGAAATTGATGAAGCCTGATGCGGTGATCGTAAACACCTCGAGGGGCGAGGTCATCGACGAGAACGCCCTGACCCGGATGCTCCGCGCGGGCGAGATCGCGGGTGCGGGCCTCGACGTGTTCGAGCATGGGGCCGAGGCCAATCCGCGCCTGCGCGAGCTGCCTAATGTCGTCCTGCTGCCGCACATGGGGTCCGCCACGCTCGAGGGTCGGATCGAGATGGGCGAAAAAGTCATTATCAATATCAAGACCTTCGACGACGGCCACCGGCCGCCCGATCTGGTCGTTCCTGCAATGCTCTGATGCGGCTGCCGGCTCTCGCCTTCCTTCTGATCGCCGCCTGCAGCCGGCCGATGACCGAGAATGAAGAGCGCTTCGCCCGCGATCTCTTCGGCGACGGGCTCGACACCTCCAAGGTGACGGTCTCGCACAGTCTCGGCCTCACGCCGCCGCCCAAGACTGTGCCGTCGTCGGTCCGCAGGCTGCGCGGGACCGAACGGGCCTGCGTCAGAACACCGCAGCCCGTCCGGTCGGAGCCGCCGCGGGCCTTCGCGCTCTTCAACCGAATGCATTTCGGCAATGATCTCTATTCGACCGATATGTTGGCGCCCTGGCCCAATGGGTTGCGTCTGCCTCAGGCGCTGATCTTCGCGCATGAGCTGACCCACGTCTGGCAATGGCAGAACCGCGACAGGACCGGCTACACGCCGCTTCGCGCCATTGGCGAAAGCCTGAGGCTCGCCGATCCATATTTTTTCCAACCCCAAGACGCCCCGCTTTTCTTCGCTTTCGGCTACGAGCAGCAGGCGGCGATCGTCGAGGATTTCATCTGCTTCACCATCGCCAACCCGACCCATCCCATGCGCGAGGAGCTTCGTGCGCTGCTTCTGCCCGTCTTTCCGGTTGAGGCCTTCGAGGCGTCGATCGTTCGGTGACCGAAGACCGGCGCGCCGCTGCGCGGAACGTCGCGCTCTACCCCTGGTTCCGGTTCTTTCAGAACCTGCTGTTCTGGCAGGCGGTCTGGTTCCTTTACTTCCAGAACGAGTTGTCGGCGGCTGAGGCGATCCTGCTCTACGCGCTCTACGACCTGGCCACGACTGTTCTGGAAGTTCCCTCGGGATGGATGTCGGACCGGGTCGGGCGGCGGATCACATTGATCCTAGCCGCCGTATTCGCGGTGACGGCCTCGGCTCTGCTTGCCTTCGGAGGCAGCTTCTGGGTTTTCCTCGCCGGTCAGGTGGCATTTGGGGCGTCCGCCGCCTTTTCGTCGGGGACGGACACCGCTTTCCTTTACGAATCCCTAGAAGACGCCGGTCGCGCGGACGAGGTCGAGGCGCAGGAGCTTCGCGCATGGCGCTTCAACTTCACCGCGCTCGCACTGTCGGCCTTGATCGGCGGTGCTGTCTCTCTCGTGTCTTACGCCGCGACCTTTGTCATGGCAGGCGCTGCGGCGCTGGTGATGCTGGTTATCGCCATCCGTTTCGTGGAGCCGGGCCGCCTGGAGCATCATGTGCCCCAGGGCGGGGAATGGGCGCGGTTCGGCGCGTTGCGGGAGGCGCTTGTGAACCCCGTGTTGTTGTGGCTCTTCGCGTTGACGGTCTTGATGTACGGGCTCAGCCACGTTCCCTTCGTCTTCGGCCAGCCCTACATCCAGCAATCGCTTGCGTCGCTTGGGCTGGAGGCCGAAGCGCCCCTGGTCAGCGGCGCTGTGACGACCGCGATGATGCTCCTCTCGGTGGCCGTGTCCTGGGCGGCGCCGGGCATCCGGCATCGGATCGGACTGACCGCGATCCTGCTCGCGGCTTTCGCGATTCAGATCGGTCTGGCCGCGATCCTCGCGGCCACGTCGAGCGCCTTTGCGATCGTGTTCCTGCTTCTCCGGATGGTGCCGAACTCCCTCTCGGCGCCCTTCATCCTCGCCCGCGTCCAGCCCGAGCTTAAGAACGAGAGCCGGGCGACTTACCTGTCGCTCAAAAGCCTTACGGGCCGGATTGTCTTCTCCGCCTCGCTCTATGTCGCGACCTTCGCCACATCCGCCGTCGATGAGATGTCCTTCGGCGAACTGCGCCTGATCCTGCTCGCCTACGCGGGCGCAGGTCTGATCGCGTTCGTGGCGCTGTGGTTCTGGGCGCGGAGGCTGCCGCTTGACCAGCCGGCGAGGGCGAACGCGGCCTGAGGCTCTTGGCAACGGGCGGTCCCGCATGTAGGACGCCCGCTGATCATGAAGGAACGGCCCATGTCCGCGCCGAAGAAGCTCTTTATCAAGACCTACGGCTGCCAGATGAACGTCTACGACAGCGAGCGGATGGCCGAAGCGCTGGGCGGCGAGGGCTATGTTCAGACGGACACGGCGGATGACGCCGACATGATCCTTCTGAACACCTGCCACATCCGCGAGAAGGCGGCGGAGAAGGTCTATTCCGAACTTGGCCGGTTCAAGCCGCTCAAGGCCGAGAACCCGGACCTGAAAATCGGCGTCGCCGGCTGCGTGGCGCAGGCCGAGGGCGCCGAGATCATCGCGCGGCAGCCGATGGTCGATCTGGTCGTCGGGCCTCAAAGCTATCACCGCCTGCCGGAGTTGGAACGGAAGGCGCGGGAGGGAGAGAAGGCGCTCGACACCGACTTCCCCGAAGAGGACAAGTTCGACCATCTGAAAACCCGCCCCCAGGCGCGGCGTGGCCCGACGGCGTTTCTGACCGTTCAGGAAGGCTGCGACAAGTTCTGCGCCTTCTGTGTCGTGCCCTATACACGCGGGGCCGAGGTGAGCCGTCCAGCAGAAGGTGTGATGACGGAGGCCCGTGACCTGGTGGAGCGCGGGGTACGGGAGATCACTCTTCTCGGCCAGAATGTGAACGCCTACCACGGGCATGACGGCGGGCTGGCGGGGTTGATCTGGGATCTCGCCGAGATCGACGGGCTGGAGCGCATCCGCTTCACCACCTCGCACCCGAACGACATGGATGAGGCACTGATCGCGGCGCATGGCGAATGTGAGAAGCTGATGCCGTATCTCCACCTGCCGGTTCAGGCCGGCTCGGATAAGGTGCTGAAGGCGATGAACCGCAAGCACACGGCGGAGGGCTATCTCCGCTTGATCGAGCGCATACGCGCCGCCCGCCCTGACCTCCTTCTCTCGGGCGACTTTATCGTCGGGTTTCCGGGCGAGACCGAGGCCGATTTCCAGGCGACGCTCGATCTGGTGGAGGAGGTCGGCTACGGCCAGGCCTACAGCTTCAAGTACTCGACCCGTCCTGGCACCCCGGCCGCCGAACGCGCGCAGGTGGGCGAAGCCGAGAAGAACGATCGGCTACAGCGGCTTCAAGCCCTCCTCAACGACCAGCAGCGCGCGGCACAGGACGCGATGGTCGGACGCGAGGTGAAGGTGCTTTTCGAGAAGCCGGGTCGTCAGAGCGGACAGATGGTGGGCAAGTCCGAGTACCTGCATGCTGTGCACGTGACTTCGGACAAAGTGGAGCGGGGCGACCTGCGCCCCGTCCGGATCGTTCAGTCCAACAGCAATTCGCTAGCGGGCGACGTGCTCTAGCGCTGCGATCAGACCGCCTCGGCCAGCGCGGTCAGGATCGCGCCCCAGCCCTTTTCGTGATTGTCCCGGCTCTCCTCGTCCGGAAAGCGCACGTGGGTCAGCCGCACATTGGTTCCGCCGTCCGCCTCCTCAAAGTCGATTGTGACGGTAGAGCCGTCGATTGACGAGATCGGCGACTCCCAGGTGAAGGCCAGCCGGTTCGGCCGGTCGATGGTCTTGTAAGTGCCGGCATGCGGCATGTCCTCATCTCCCGCCCGCATCACCACCAGAAACCGCCCGCCGACGGTCGCGTCGGATTTGGCCTCCGGGACGGTCATATCCGGGCCGGGCGTCATGAACTTCGCCAGCATCTCGGGGTTCAGCCAGGCGTCGAACAACGCCTCGCGCGAGGCGGCGATCACACGGGAGGTTTCCAGTTTCAGTTCGGTGGCCATGTCAGTCATCATTCGTCTCCTTCATCAAGGTGTCGAGTTGCTCGAGTCGCAGCGCCCAGATCGACCGAAGCTTCGCGAACCAGCGGTCGATGAGGGCGAGGCGCTCGGTTTGAAGCTCGATCAGGTGCTCACGCCATTCTGTCCTCCGGCTGACGAGACGGGCCTGTTCCAGCACCTTGATGTGTTTCGAAACCGAATTGAGGCTCGTGTCGAAATGCCGGGCGAGGTCGGTTACGCGGGTGGGCCCGTGCTGGGCCAGAAGCGTCAGGATTGACCGGCGCGTCGGATCGGCCGCGGCCTTGAGGATCGCCGTTAGATCGAAATCGGTATCTCGTTCAACCATAAAGGTGAATTACACACGTTTCTCTACTCAGTCAACCCGCTGGATGAATGAGGGAACGCGAACACGCCTTCGCAACATATCGTGACGCTCCCATGACAATTGACGAGATGTGCTTGCGCGAGGCGGAAAGCCCTGTCAGCATGATGGTGAAAGTGAAACGAATCCACGGAGTTCTTCTTTTTGGCCATCCGCGCGCTGACCCAGCCGACCCCGCCTGAAGACGCCACCGAGACGCTTCTCGAATTTCCCGACAACCGCCTTCTGATCGACCTCTGCGGCGAGTTCGACCGCAACCTGGCGCAGATCGAGCACGCGCTGGACGTGCATATCCTCCGGCGCGGCAACCAGCTTGCCGTGATGGGGGCGGGCGACGCCCGTCAGCGCGCCGCCGAGGTTCTCGAAGGGCTCTACCAAAAACTCGAGGCAGGGCGCGGCATTGATCCGGGCGACATAGACGGCGAGATCCGCATGGCTCCGCCCGAGGCCGAGGGCGGCGGTCGACCCGGCGATCAGATGGAGCTGTTCCAGGGCGGTCGGGTTGAGATCAAGACCCGCAAGAAGCTGGTCGAGCCGCGCACCGACGCGCAGAAGGCCTATGTCAAAGCGCTATACGCCAATGAACTCGCCTTCGGGATTGGCCCGGCGGGAACGGGAAAGACCTATCTCGCCGTGGCGGTCGGTGTGAACATGTTCATCTCCGGCCATGTGGACCGCATCATCCTCTCGCGTCCTGCTGTCGAGGCGGGCGAGCGGCTCGGATTCCTGCCGGGCGACATGAAGGACAAGGTCGATCCCTACATGCAGCCGCTTTATGACGCGCTGAACGATTTCCTTCCCGGCAAGCAGGTCGCCAAGCTGATCGAGGAGAAGCGCATCGAGATCGCGCCGCTCGCCTTCATGCGGGGCCGCACTCTGTCGAACGCATTTGTCGTGCTGGACGAGGCGCAGAACGCGACGTCGATGCAGATGAAGATGTTCTTGACTCGACTGGGCGAGGGCAGCCGTATGGTCGTTACCGGCGATCGCAGCCAGGTGGATCTGCCGCGCGGCGTCACCTCGGGCCTTCGCGACGCGGAGCGCATTCTCGGGGATGTAAGCAACATCGCGTTCAACTACTTCACGGCGAAGGACGTGGTGCGGCACCCGCTGGTGGCGGCGATCATTGAGGCCTACGACGCCGACACGCCAGCCTGAGCGCGCGATACTGAACTCTCCGGTTCACTTTTCTCTTGCCGGCGCCGCTCGCGCGTGAGAAAACTGAACGAAACAGTTCAGAATCGGAGATCCGCCATGGCGCGCGCCGTCCTTCTTACTGTCCTGATCGGCCTCGTCCATCTCCCGGCTTTCGCCGGCGCAGGCGTCTATGACCTTCCCGCGCCGTTCTGCGATAGATCCTCAGTCGGATGATCTGCCATGCCGACTGGTCGGTTCAGCTTGAAAACTGAACCGGTTAGTTTATATCTCAGAACGCGGATGTGAGGCTGAGATGAACGCGCCCCAGCAAGTTCTCAAACACGGCAGGAAATGGGATCAGGTGCTCGATGGTGCCAGGACCGTTTTCATGCGCGACGGGTTCGAGGGCGCGAGCGTCGATGACATCGTACGCGAGGCGGGCGTTTCGAAAGCCACGCTTTACAGCTACTTCGCGGACAAGAGGCTTCTGTTTCTTGAGGTTGCGAAGATGGAATGTCAGGCGCAATCCCACGCGGCGGCTTCCCGCATCGAAGCCTCGGGCGACGTGCGCGAAGTGCTGAAAGACGCCGCCGGCCGGATGGTCCGGTTCTTCACTTCGGACGTCGGCATGCAGGTCTACCGGATCGTCGTCGGCGAGAGCCAGCGCTTTCCCGAGATCGGGCGGGAGTTCTACAACTCCGGCCCGGCCATGGTACGCGAGATCCTCACGAAGTTCCTGCAGAAGGCCGTTGACGCCGGAAAGCTCGAGATCGAGGATGTCGAGTTGGCGGCCGATCAGTTCCCTGAGCTCTGCAAGGCCGGAATTCATCTGCAGCTGGTGCTTGGCCTCCGAGACTCTTTCACCGATGAGGAGATCGACCGAGTGATCGATGGCGCGGTCGATGTGTTCCTGGCCAAGTACGGCGTTGACGAACGGCGCTGAGGATTACTTCGGCAGGTCGTCGACCGTGTGGATAACCTGACCCAGAAGCCCGTAATCGATCGCGTCATGAGTCCCCAGCCAAAAGTCCCGCTCGGTGTCCTTGGCAATCTTCTCCGCCTTCTGACCGGTCGCTTCGGCGAAAAGCTTGTGGAACCGCTCGCGCATGATGCGGATCTGCTCGGCCTGAATCCACATGTCCGAGGCCGATCCGCCGATCCCGCCCCTGGGCTCGTGCAGGAGGAACCGGGTGTTTGGCAGGCAGAAGCGGTTCTGCTTTTGCGCGGCGACGAAGATCAGCGCGCCCGCGCTCGCCACCCAGCCCGACCCAATCGTCCGGACCGTCGGACGAATGAACTTGATCATGTCATGCACCATGTCGCCGGACTCCACGTGGCCGCCGGGGGAGGAGATGAACAGGTTGATCGGATCCTCGCTGTCTTCCGCCAGCGCGATGAGCTGAGTGGTGATCTTCTCGGCCAGCTTGTCGTTGATCTCGCCGGTGATGATCACGTTGCGGGACTTGAAGAACAGCTCGCCCGCTTTGCCGCCCATCTCTTTCTTGTCGTCGTCTTTCTTCTTGTCGTCTGCCATCTGGCGGCTCCCGCTCGATCCTTCGGTTGAGGCGAATGTGTTGCCTCGCCCCCGGAATGGCAAGGGGACGAGTGGAAGGAATCCAAGGCAACTCCCCTCCTGTTGGCGGAAATTTTCTAGTGGAGCCGCAAAGCGGTGAGGGCGAAGCCCCCCACCAGCCTGTCAGTAAACCACGACGCTCCGGATCGACTTGCCCGCATGCATCAGGTCGAAGCCCTCGTTGATATCATCGAGCGCCAGCGTGTGGGTGATCATTGGATCGATTTCGATCTTACCGTCCATGTACCAGTCCACGATCTGCGGCACGTCGGTACGGCCGCGGGCGCCGCCGAAGGCCGTCCCCTTCCAGACCCGACCCGTCACCAGCTGGAACGGCCGGGTGGAGATCTCAGCCCCCGCGGGCGCCACGCCAATGATCACAGACTGGCCCCATCCCCGGTGGGTGCATTCCAGCGCGGCGCGCATCACTTGCACGTTCCCGGTCGCGTCGAACGAATAATCCGCGCCGCCGATCTGATCGAAGGGGGTTTTCGTCATGTTGACGATCTCGGCCGTTACGTCATCGACCTCGTTCGGGTTGAGGTAGTGGGTCATCCCGAAATGCTCGGCCATCGCCTTTTTGTCCGGGTTGATGTCAACGCCGATGATCATGTCGGCGCCCGCGAGCCTGAGCCCCTGGATCACGTTCAGCCCGATCCCGCCAAGCCCGAAGACCGCCGCCTTTGCGCCGATCTCGACCTTCGCTGTGTTGATCACCGCGCCGATCCCCGTGGTCACGCCGCAGCCGATGTAGCAGATCTTGTCGAAGGGAGCGTCCTCGCGCACTTTTGCCACTGCGATCTCGGGCAGGACCGTGTGGTTCGAGAAGGTCGAGCAGCCCATGTAATGCAGGATCGGATCACCATCGAGCGTCGAGAAGCGCGATGTCCCGTCCGGCATTACGCCCTGCCCCTGCGTCGCCCGGATCGAGGTGCAGAGGTTCGTCTTCTGCGACAGGCAGGACGGGCAGACCCGGCACTCGGGCGTGTAAAGCGGGATCACGTGATCGCCGGGTTTCACGGTTGTCACGCCTTCGCCGACTTCCATCACCACGCCAGCGCCCTCGTGACCCAGGATCGCCGGGAACAGCCCTTCGGGATCCGCGCCCGAGAGGGTGAACTCGTCGGTGTGGCAGATGCCGGTCGCCTTGATCTCGACCAGAACCTCACCCGCCTTCGGTTCGTCGAGGTTCACATCCATGATTTCAAGCGGTTTTCCGGCTTCGGTTGCAACGGCGGCGCGGGTTTGCATGGCACTCTCCCTGGAAATGTTTTCAGGAACCTTCATTGAAACCCGGATTCGGTGCAAGAAGAGATCCGCCGTTGCGCGGACGCCGTTTTGACGGTTTCATCGGCTTCTGTCGTGAAGGAGTGCTGACCGATGAGACTTGCCGCCCTCTCCCTGCTCGCCATTCTCCTGGCCGCCTGCGCGGCGGAGGAGCCGGCCGCTCTCGACCCGCCGGTTGCGGACGACTTGATGGCGGAGGCGCCGGCGGACGAAGAAGCCGGCGCGAATGACGAAGCCGAAAGCATTCCGATCCCCGAGCAATGCGACGCCGAGGACTACCGTCCGCTGATCGGCACCCCCGCCGCGACGTTTCCACAGAACGAATTCTTCCGCGCCTATGGCGAGACCGACATCATTACGCAGGAGTACCTGCCGAGGCGGACGAATGTCGTCTATGGCTCCGATGGCATCATCAAAGACGTCTTCTGTGGCTAGCCCGGCGGGGCCCGCGCCGGATTATCTGGAGGCGGGGGCCGGAGAGCGGGTGATCCTGATCCACTCCAGCGTGGCGGGCGCCCGGCAGTGGCGGAGCTTGATGGACCGCCTTGCCCCGCGCTTTCACGCAATCGCGATCAACCTCTACGGCTACGGCGGGACCGAGCCGTGGAAAATGGCGCGAAAGCAGACTCTTTCCGATCAGGTCGATCTGGTCGCGGCAATGATGCCCGATGACGGAAGCAAGGTCTCGATTGTCGGGCACTCCTTTGGCGGCGCGGTCGCAATGAAGGCGGCGGCGCGCTTCAGCGGTAGAATTCGACGCCTGGTGCTGATCGAGCCGAACCCGTTCCACCTGATCGTCCAGCGCGGGCGGGCGGAGGCGCTCGGCGAGGCGCTGCTGTTGCGCGAAGCGATCAAGACGCACGGCGGCAGCGGCGATTGGCGGCGGGCGGCGGAGGTTTTCGCGAACTACTGGACCGGCGCGGGCAGTTGGGATGCAATGCCCGAAGATCGCCGTTCGAAGTTCGCGGAGGCGTTGAAGCCCAACTTCCACGAATGGGACGCGGTGATGAGCGAAGAGACGCCGCTCGCCGATTGGGCGAGGGCCCTGCCGCGCGATACCAGCGTGATATCCGCCGACGACACGGTGGCCTCCATCCTCGCCATCGTTTCGCTTCTGCAGGAAGCCGCCCCGCATTGGACCTTTCACAGGATCGGCGCGGGCGGGCATATGGCGGCGCTCACGATGGCGGGCGAGATCAACCCGATCGTTGAGAAGGCGCTCGGCTGAAACTGCGATGGCGCCTGACCGCCAATGCCCCTGAGCGCAGTTAGATGACGGCTCTAAGCCCAGAGAGGACGACAAAGTGCCAGGCGGTGTAGATTCTTTTGGTTTGTCTTTCGTTCCCCTCCAGTGCCAGCATCCACGAAACCAGTGAGGTTCCTAGGGCTAGATTGCGATCCAGATAGCAAAGAAGGTTCGACAGTGAAGAGTGGCAAACTAGAAGTCGATGAGCTCAAGTTGATTGAGTGGGCATCGGATTGGACCGGCGGACCCAGACGAATGGCGGCGCATGATTCTTGGTTGGCCGAGGCCGTAGCTGTATTGGTGGAAGTCTGTGATTTCACGGCACCGGGCTGGCGCGGAGTTACGAATTTCGGGCACGAGCGCCGAGCGTTTACCAAAGCGCTCGACCCCGATGACAATACTGACTACGACCTTGTCGTCCGCTGGGAACGCAGAAACGGAAATCTCGTGCTGGACGTTGATGCGCATCCTGAACACGAGCTGGTGATCTCGAAACACGTCGAAGAGATAAATTCGCTCCCGGACACTCAGCCGGACTCAAGCAAACGCAGCATCGATCCCAAACTGCGGCGGATGTTCGGCGGACGCCTTGTCCCATTTGAACTGGCCGAAGAGCTTGGCCGCTGGAACGAAGGCAAAGGCATAACGATTCAGGAGTGGACGGATGCGGAGGGGAACTTTGACCTGTTTTTCGGCTACAGCACCATCCTCTGGCCAAGGTTCGAACTCGTGAACGACTGCATCCTGACCGAAGGTTGGACCGAAAAGAAGTTGAACGCGCTCATCTCAGGATCGTACCTCGCTGATTCTCGCACCATCGAGCGCGAACTGAACCAGCGGAACATCCTTTACTTCCATCAGATGCAAACAGAGAGGGCGACAATAGAGCACATGCTCCATCTGGGTGAGACTTTGAAGGAGACGTATACGGCTAAGCTCAATTTGGACTTTCCGGACCGCCCTTGTACGGTGGAGTTCTTTGTGCCTGACAGATCTCTCTGTGCTCGAGCATTATGTCGTCACATTTTGGCAGAAAGAACGGGATGAATAAGGCCTGAGCTGAACGGCTGCACTGTCCGCAAAGGAGCCACTCCGGCTAGCGCCTCAACCGGCAGCTCGCGCGCGACATGTCGGAAACTCATGCAACCCTGGCGTCAGGCGTAGGGCGTCCGTTCAGGCCGCGGACCCCGCCGGGTAAGGCGGGGTCTGCCTGCGTTCCGCTACTGCGCCGCCACCGGGTTGCGTGTCTCTTCGTAGTGGTCGAGCTCGCTGGTGAACCACGCGGTGCCGCGCGTCGCGCTGCCTAAGGCCCGCGCCAGCTCCTCGCGAGAGGCCATGGGCAGGAGCGCGCGGAATACGTCCCAACCCGCCGCGGTCGGATGCGCCTCGAAGCCCAGCACCTGGCCTTTCAACCCGCTCACAAGCTGTACGAGATCGCCCGCGAAGACCGAAGGCACGTGCATCTCGACGCTCAGGATCGGCTGGAGCACCGCTGTGCCCACTTCCGACATCGCCTCGCGCAAGGCGAACTGGCCAGCCATTCGGAAAGCGAAATCAGAGCTGTCGACCGAGTGCGATTTGCCGTCCGTCAGCGTGACGCCCACATCCACGACCGGATGTCCGGCGGGGCCGGAGGCCAGAGCGTCGCGACAGCCATGCTCGACCGCCGGGATGTAGTTCCGTGGCACCGCGCCGCCTTTGACCACCTCGTCGAAGGTGAAGCCGGTTCCCGAGGGCAAGGGCTTGATGTCGATCACCACATCGGCGAACTGGCCCGCGCCGCCCGACTGTTTGCGGTGGCGGTAGTGCTTGCTGAGGCCGCGCCGGATCGTTTCCCGCAGCGCCGTCGGCACCTCCTCGCATTCGACCTCGACGCCGTAGGCCTCCTCCAGCTTGGCCATGACGGCGCGGAGGTGCTGCGCGCCTTGCACGCCGATCTCCAGATGCCCTGTCATCTGGTCCTGCGAGACTGTCAGGCCGGGATCGAGCTCTGCCAGCTTGGCCAGGGAGGTCGAGAGTTTGTTCTCGTCTTTCTCATGCGCCGCCGTGACCAGCCGGTGCAGAAGCGCCGCGTGGGCCCGCGCCCAGTCGGGCAGGTCCGAGGATCCGGACGCGGTGAGAAAGGCGGCGGGCGCGATGTGATCGCTCTTGATCGTCAGCGCGAATTCGCCGGCTCCAAGCGAGGCGACCTGTGTCTTCGTGTCGAGCGCTGTCAGGCCGCCGATGTTGGCGCCGTTGATCTCGGCGCCCGGCTGCACGCCCGGCCCGAGCGCGCGGACCAGAACCGTTTTGCCTATGTGCTTGCGGTGATCCGCCATAGCGGCGGCGGCGAGCACGTCGCCGCTGAGCCCCAGGCGCTCCCGCAGCGCCGCTGCCTCCGGCGCCTCATGCCGGAGGGATTTCATCAGGCGCAGGATGCCGTTTCCATGGCTGGCCGATCCCATGAGAGTCGGGATCACGTCGTGATGCTGGAGCGCGCTGGTCGCGACCTCATAAACCTCGTCGCTGCCCGGAATCTGATCTTCGATGATCTGCTCCAGGAGCGTGTCGTTGAAATCGGCGAGCGATTCAAGAAGGTCCGAGCGCGCCTCCGCCTCGCGGGAGGCCATGCTGTCCGGCAGCTCAACCAGAGACGACCGTTCGCCTTCGTGATACTTCCAGGCCCGTTCCGAGATCAGGTCGATCGCGCCGACGATCTCGTCGCCCTCGCGCATCGGCACCTGGCGCAGTACGATGGCGTGCGGACAGTAGGTTTGCAGTTCCGAGACAATATCCGCGATACGGCCCGACATCGCGTCGACCCGGTTGATGAACAGGAATGTCGGCATTCCGGATTCTTCCAGAATACGGAGATAGGGCGCGCTCAGAACCGCCGCGTCAGCTTCTGCCGGCACGCAGAGGACGGCGGCGTCGCAGGCGGCGAGCGCGGGCCCGATATTGGCGAAGCTGTCCTGACCGCCGGGTATGTCCAAAGCGGCCCAGGCGTCGCCCATGAATTCAAATGTCGTGATGCTTGTGTCGCCCAGCAATTTCAGCGTCTGGGCGCGCTGGCCCTCAAGCGCGGCGAGCGCCTCGACCAGTGTTGATTTGCCGGATTGCGACGGTCCGATGACAGCGAATGCGCGCATGTCCAAGTCCTCCCTTCGGTTGCGGCGCAAAAGCGCGCCCCTGCCCGGAGAGGGTCTTGTCCTGCATGCCCTGGCCACATCCCGCGGCGCTAGGCTTCTCCTCCAAAGACCGCGCCGTCTTGCTTGTGTGACCAGTCTCGGCCAGACGTCTTCGGTCAGTCAACCATTTAGAGCGGTTTCGGGAGATCAGTCGAGGCGCCGCGCCAGCATGCCCGCGACGGGCAGACGCGCGCCAAGGCGGCTGGCCAGAAGGAACATTCCGCCGAACTTGCGCTGGATGTAGAGGGCGTCCATTGGCAGGGGCGGTGGGACGAAGCCCTCCTCGGCCAGCGCCATGCCCTCGGTGTTCATCCTGCGCGAGAGGGCGGGATCGGCGAAGTCGAACTGCTCCGCCTCGCGGATCGCGTCGAACACCATGCCGATCATGCTCAGAACGCGGGTTCGGTGGCTGGGCTCCGTCTCGGGCTGGATGAACCCGATCGCCTCTGCCGCTCCCTCAAACCCGTCCGCGTCGCCAGCAAGGCCTGACGCGAAGAGGCGCCGGTACTCGACCAGAAGGTCCGGGTTCAATCGCCGCGTCGCGCCGAAGTCCAGGAGCGCGACCCGCCCGGTTTCACGGTTGTAGCGGTAGTTCGCGAAGTTGGGGTCGGACTGCATCAGGCCGAATTCGAACATCTCCCGGAACAGCAGATCGACCAGGGCGCCCGCGATCCGGTCGCGCTCCTGCTGGGGCAGGTCTACCACCGCCTCGATGGGATCGCCCGCGACGAAGGACATCGAGAGCACCTCGGGCCGGGTCCAGTCCTCGGCCAGAACGGGCAGGTCGAACGTGTCGGTCGCGCCGAGAACGTACGTGAATTCCGTAAGATGGCGCCCTTCGAGCGCGTAGTCGGTCTCCTCCCGAAGCTGGCGCCGGGCCTCGTCGAGATAGGGTCCGAGCTCGAAGCCTTTCGGAATCAAGCCCGAGAGCCGGATCAGCGCGCCCACGTTCGACACGTCACTGTCGATGCTCCGTGCGACACCCGGATACTGGACCTTTATCGCCAGATCGCGCCCGTCCTTCAGAACGGCGCGATGTACCTGACCGATCGAGGCGGCGGCCAGCGGCCGCACGTCGAACCGCTGAAACGCCCGCAGCCAATCGGCGCCCCAGGCGCGAGTCAGAACCTGCTTCAACTGACGGGGCGGCATGAAATGCGCGTCCTGCCGGAGACGCGCGAAGATTTGAGACAGCTCCGGCGGGAGAATGTCGCCGGTATCCATCGACAGGAGCTGGCCGATTTTCATGGCCGCGCCGCGCATCTGCGCCAGTTCCTCGGCCACACGGCGCATGTTCGCGGGTGTCATCAGCAGATCCCGCATTTCCGGCCGCTCGCCCTGGCTGAAGCGCCTCAACCCCGACAGCGCCATGCCGCCCGCGATTCCGGTCGCCATGGCGCCAAGCCGACCGGCGCGGGTCAGGCGCCCGGAGGGTACCGGAAGGGGTCTGCCAGTTGGAGTGTCGCTCATGCGTTGAACCTGCTCGAGAGAAGGCCAGCTATCGCGGCGCGTCGGGATTTCAACCGGCCCCTAGAGGGCGCGGCCCTCGACCTCGCGCTCGAGCCGCTCGAGCGACTCTTTAAGTCCCTCGGTATTGGGGTTGATCCGCTCCACCTCGCGCCAGGCCGCAAGCGCGCCCTCGGTCTGTCCGATCTCCTCAAAGATCAGCGCGAGCCCCGACATCGCCCCGAAGTGGCGCGGGTTCAGCTCAAGCGTCCGCCGGATGTCCTCCAAGGACTGTCCGAAGCGGCCTTCATGGAAATAGGCGGTCGCCCGACCGTTGTAGCCTTCGGCGAACTCAGGCGCGTGGTCGATCAGCGCCGAGAAATGCTCGATGGCAACCTTATTTTCGCCCTCACTCAGGGCCTCGCGCCCCCGGCTCAGGAGAAGATCCATCGATGGTGATTTCGACTGCGACCAGATCTCATAGATCCGCCCTTCGATTTGCCGGGCGGCGGAGGCGTCCGCCGTTTGCAGGCCCTCGAAGAGCGCCTCGAGCTCCGCCTCCTCCGCGAACGACGGCGTGGCAATAACCAAGCAGGCCGCAAAGAACGCGACGGCACATTTGAGATATGAGGCGACATTTCGCATATGTCGTTTGAGACTAGCCTATCCGGGGCCGAAAGCGAGCCCCCGCCTGTCACATTTGAGGGAGTTCCCAATGAGCGACGTCATCACTCACGCGGTCACTGCGCTGAACGACAAACTGGCCGGAGAGGGGTTCGACGGCACCGCCAAGTTCGTGATCGAGGATGAGGGCGCGATTATGCTTGACGCGGACGGCGCGCGGGCGGCGGACGAGGACGCCGAGGTCACGATGACCGCAGACACCGACACGTTCCGGTCGATCCTCGATGGCGATCTGAACCCGGCGGCGGCCTTCATGTCCGGTCGCCTGAAGATCGACGGGGACATGGGCGCGGCGATGCGGCTCGGGTCCGCCTTGGCCTGAGCATGGGCGATGCCGCGCCATTCGACATAGAGCTGTCCGAAGGCCCGACCTTCGGACGCGCGGTCTGGGGCGCGGCGGAGGACGGGACAAGGCTCCGCATCGGGTTCTGGGTCCCGGAGGACGCTCGGGCCACGATCCTGCTCTTTCCGGGGCGGACCGAGTATCTGGAGAAATACGGTCGCGTCGCCCGCGACCTGACCGCCGCCGGTTATGCGGTCGCGGCCATCGACTGGCGCGGGCAGGGGCATTCCGACCGGCTGATCGAAGACGCGCGGCTCGGATATGTCATGACCTTCTCCGACTATCAGCAGGATGTGGACGCGCTCGCCGCCGCCGTCGACCGCGAGGGGCTGCCCGGCCCTCGCTATCTGATCGCGCATTCCATGGGCGGTTGCATCGGCCTCCGCGCGATGATCGAGGGGCTTGCCATCGAGCGCACGGTCTTCTCCGCGCCGATGTGGGGCATCTGGGTGCCCAACCGCATGCGCCCTGCCGCCGCCACGCTGCCCTGGCTTGCCAAACGGCTCAGGCAGGAGTTGCGGGTCGTGCCGGGCACGCAGCCCACCAACTACGTCTCCGACACCGGGTTCGAGGAGAACATGCTGACAACCGACCGGGATCACTATGATTACCTCGGCCGGCAGGCTCTCGCCCATCCCGCCTTTGCGCTTGGCGGACCGACCTATCACTGGCTCTCCGAGGCGCGGAAGGAGATGAAGGCGCTCTACCGTGAGCCGCGCCCTAAGACCCCGGTCCTGACCTTCCTTGGCACAGAGGAGGAGATCGTCCATCCTGGAGCGATCAGGCGGATGCACGAGGATTGGCCCTCGGCGAGGTTGGAGATTGTCGAGAGCGCAAAGCACGAGTTGATGATGGAGGCGCCCGCAATCCGGGCGCGGTTCATGGAGGAGGCGCTGGCTTTCCTGGGGGGCTAGGTCTCAATCTCCTGAAAGGCGCTCCTCAGCGCCGAGGACCAGTCCCGGCTCATTCGCGCGAAGACCTCATCGTCGGCTTCGATCCGCCGGGACTCACCGATCGTCAGCGCGTCCTTCTCAATCACCGCCAGATCAAGCGGCATGCCCACGCTCAGATTCGACCTCAGCGTCGAGTCCATGCTTAGGAGCACCGCTTTCTTGGCGTCCGCAAGCGTCGTCTCCGGCGTGACCACCCGGTCGAGGATCGGCTTTCCGTACTTGTGCTCGCCGATCTGGAGAAAAGGCGTATCGGCGGTCGCTTCGATGAAGTTCCCCTCGGGGTAGATGAGAAACATCCGCATCTCGCCCTCTTTCCGTTGACCTGCGACGATCAGCGAGGCAGTGGCGCTGGACGCCTTGGCGCCCATCCGGCTTGCCACCTCGCTCGAGGTGTCCGACATCGTCCGCCCGATGATCTCGGCCACTTGCAGCATCGTGGGCGCCAACAGGATCGAGGTCTCGGGTGTCGCTTCCAGATCCGTCGCCGCTTCATCCAGCCTCGCGAGCGTGGTTTGCGTGACCGACAGGCTGCCCGCGGTCATGATCGAGATCACCCGCTCGCCGGCCTTCTCAAAGCAGAACATCTTCTTGTAGGTCGAAATGTTGTCGAGACCCGCATTGGTGCGCGTGTCGGACAGGCACACCATGCCGTCATTCAGCAGAAGGCCAACGCAATAGGTCATGGGCTTCTCATCTTCCCCCGAAGCAACCGGGCGGACCCTAGGGCGGATGCGGCACTGCGGCAAGGTCGGGAAGGAAGTTGGGGCGCGGCAACCCCCCAAAGGTCCGCGCCCCAGCCCCACCCAGCTGGCGCGAGCGACCCCTCACGTCGCGCCTGAGCTGTCTCATGGTGCCCGCCGTTCTGGCGGGCGCGTGCCCCCAAGTTCTGACCGGCGCACGCGAAGGCGCGCCAGCGGGTCACAGGTTCAACGAGTGGAGAGCTGTACCGCGTCATGCGCGGCCGGTGAGAGCGGCCGCGCATTGATATCGGTGTCAGGATCGTCGGTCTTCTGACCGTCCTGCAAACTCTAGCACTCGTTAACACACATCGCGCGGGACACTGCGCGAGTTAAGGCTTTGATAAGACGGAAACGCGGCGAAATTATGGCGAATTCAACGAATTAAGGCAGGATTTGCGGTATCAATAAAAACTGCTTTTCATGATTGCCCGGGTTTTCGGAACAATCGCCCGTTTCGTACCCGTGTGCGCGAGTTGGCGGCGGGCGCATGAGACCGAGGAAGGATGGCGTACACCAGCCCTTCCCCGACCGGAACGACTCATCCGGCGTCCTTGTAGCTCACCTGCTTCACGTCCGCGTTCGGGTCCGACTTCTCGCGTCGGACGAGGAGCCGGTTCAGCGCGTTCACATAGGCCTTGGCGCTGGCCACGACCGTGTCGGTGTCGGCGGACTGACCGGTCGAGATCCGGCCCTCTTCTTCCATCCGCACGCTGACCGTCGCCTGCGCGTCGGTCCCTTCGGTCACCGCGTGCACCTGGTAGAGCTGCAGATGCGAGTTGTGCGGGAAAAGTTCCTTGACCGCGTTGAAGGTCGCGTCCACCGGGCCGTCGCCCTGGGCGGTCGTCCGCACCTCCTTGCCGTCGATCTCGAGGATTAGGTCCGCCGATTGCGGCGCCTCGGTCCCGCAGATCACCCGCAGGAACTTCACCTGAATGCGGTCGTATTCCTCGCCCGATTCCTGATCGCGCATCAGCGCCAGGAGGTCATCCTCGAAGACCTCCTTCTTCCTGTCGGCCAGCGCCTTGAAGCGGACGAAGACATCGTTCAGCTGGTTGTCGGCCAGCTCAAACCCGAGCTCTTTCAGCTTCGAGCGAAGCGCGGCGCGTCCCGAATGCTTGCCCATGACGATATTCGTCTCGGCCAGACCCACGTCCTCGGGCCGCATGATCTCGAAGGTTTCGGCGTTTTTGAGCATTCCGTCCTGATGGATGCCGCTCTCGTGGGCGAAGGCGTTCTTGCCGACGATCGCCTTGTTGTACTGCACCGGGAAGCCCGAGACGGTCGCGACGCGGCGCGAGATGTGCATGAGCTTTGTCGAGTCGATCTCGGTGAAGAACGGCATGATGTCGTTCCGAACCTTCATCGCCATTACGACCTCTTCAAGCGCCGTGTTCCCCGCGCGCTCGCCCAAGCCGTTGATCGTGCACTCGATCTGCCGCGCGCCGCCCTCGACTGCCGCCAGCGCGTTCGCCGTCGCCATGCCGAGGTCGTTGTGGCAGTGGGTGGCGAAGACCACTTCGTCCGCGCCCGGAACCGTCTCGATGAGCCGCTGGATCAGATCGGCGCTCTCGCGGGGCGCGGTGTAGCCCACCGTATCTGGGATGTTGATCGTCGTCGCGCCCGACTTGATCGCGATCTCGACAACCCGACAGAGATACTCCCACTCCGTCCGCGTCGCGTCCATCGGCGACCATTGCACGTTGTCGCAGAGGTTCCGCGCGTGCGTTACGGTATCGTGGATGCGCTCCGCCATCTCGTCCATGTTCAGGTTCGGGATCGCACGGTGGAGCGGCGATGTCCCGATGAATGTGTGGATGCGCGGCCGTTTCGCGTGCCTCACCGCTTCCCAGCACCGATCGATGTCCTTGAAGTTCGCCCGCGCCAGCCCGCAGATCACGGAGGTCTCGGCGTTCTTGGCGATCTCGCTTACCGCTTGGAAATCTCCTTCCGAGGCGATGGGAAACCCAGCCTCTATGATGTCGACGCCCATCTCGTCGAGAAGCCCGGCGATCTCCAGCTTCTCGGAGTGGCTCATGGTCGCGCCCGGGGATTGCTCGCCGTCGCGCAAGGTCGTGTCGAAAATCAACACTCGGTTCGTTTCGGTCATGGTCTTGTCCTCAGAGTCTCGGTTTCGGCGCGGGCGGGACGCCGCTGTCGCCAGTATTCGGTTCGCCCTTGGGTTCGATCAGGAGGACTTTGACCTCCTGTTCGGCTCTGGGCCGGTGAACGACGCCTTTCGGCACGATGACGATCTCTCCGGGGCCGGTGCTAACGCTTCGGTCCTCGTATTCCATCGTCATTTCGCCTTCGAGGACGAGAAAAAAGTCGTCCGTGTCGTCGTGCTTGTGAAAGGGAAACTCGCCTTTGAACTTCACGACCATCACGTCGTTGTCGTTGTAGTCGGCGATGACGTGCGGGTCCCAATGCGTGTCGAACGCCGCGAGCTTGTCGCTGAGATTGATCCTATCCATCTGATGTTCCTTAGCCTTCTGTCGATCTGGCGCGCGTTCCCCTCTGAGCGGTCGCGCCGAAAGGCACGCTCAGAGGCGGCTAAGGAGAAGAAGAAGACCGGCGCGCGGAAACGCGTCGAGGGTCGGGATATCGGTCTTCATCGCCATGGCGCGAAGGGTAGGCGCGGGGGGTGGGGTTGTAAAGAGGGGGTGTGGGACCGCCGCGCAAGGGGGTCCACGCTCCGGACCCAACCCCCGACGCCGCGCTCACCCCAACGGGTCGCCCGCGCTCAATACTCCGGCGGTCGCACAAGTGATTGAAGCGTGTAGACCAGCACCGCCGCACCGATGGCGCCGACTGCGGCGATGCCCAGAAGCACGATCACGTCCACAGGCCCGCCCATGTCGGTTAGGTGCGAATCCGTGACCCTGAGGACGAACCAAACCGCCCCTGCCGCCCCGAATGGCATCGAGATTTGCGCCAGCAGGAATTTGCGCCAGCTCACCCTATGATCGCGCGCCAGGACGTAGAGATACAGCAACGTCGCTATGGCCGCGACGGCGACCATGCCCCAGAACACCCCTCGCCCGAAGATCTCCTCGAAGACGGCGATCAGGGTTTCAAATGTCAGTTCCTTCATCTCTCGGCTCCCTTACGCCCGACCGCGCAGCATGGCGTTGTAGGTCGCCTTCAAGGCCACCTCTTTCATCAGCCAGCTGATCCAAAGCTCTTCCAAAGGCGCGATCACGCCCGGGAAGGACGGGGTCAGGTTGTTGTCGTAGTCGAACTCGATCAGCATGGCGCGTCCGACCTTGGTGATCAGCGGGCAGGAGGTGTAGCCGTTGTAGGTTTCGGAGGGCTCTACGCCTCTGATGGCTGCCACGATGCCGTCCTCGACCACTGGTACCTGCCACTTGACGCTGGCCGCGGTTTTGCCTTTGGGCACGCCGGCGACATCGCCGAGCGCCCAGATCTCCGGATAGCGCATGTGGCGGAGCGTCGCTTTGTCGGCCTCGACCCAGCCCTGGTCGGTCCATTTGTCGGACCAGGAGAGCCCCGATTGGCGGATCACCTCGGGCGCTCGCTGCGGCGGGATGACGTGGATGTAGTCGTAGTCGATCTCGACGTCGAACCCGTCCTTGTCCTCGAAGGTCGCGCGTTTTTGGCCGGGCTCGATGGCCTTGAGCGTATGGCGCATCCGGGTGTCGATCCCCCGGTCGCCGAAGAGCATCCGCACCTTCTCGGCCACGATGGGCACGCCGAAAAGACCGCCTTGCGGCGCGGCGTAGATGAACTCGGCCTTGCCGCGATTGCCGGCCCGGCGCGTGATGTCGTCGATCAGGAACGTGTGTTTGAGCGGGGCGCCCGCGCATTTCATCTCGGTCGCGGGGCGGGTGAAAACCCCGACGCCGCCCTCTTCCGTGAATCGTGACGCAGCGGCCCAGGTACGGGCGGCGTAGTCGGGACCGGCGTAGAGCGCGCCGATGCCGTTCTCGCCCACTAGGTCGATCGAGAAGCCGTCGATGGCGTCATGGTCCAGCACGAGGCCGGGCGCCACCACCAGGAAATCGTACTCGAGGGTCTGGCCGCCGGAGGTCTCGACCGTCTTCTGGATCGGGTCGATGGCGGCGGCCGCTTCTTCGATCAGCGTGACGCCGGAGGGCAGCCAGTCGGTCGTCTTCGACACCACGTAGTTTGCGGGCTTCAGCCCCGCCGCGACGAGCGATAACCCCGGCTGGTAGAGGTGGCTCTTCCGGGGGTCGATCAACGTGATGCTGGCGCCGTCGAGCCGGCGGGAGACCCGGTTGGCCAGCGCCGTGCCGCCCGCCCCTGCGCCGATGATGACGATGCGGGCGTTGGTCGCGACCTGGGCCTTCGCCGGTGTTGAGGACCCGACCGACGCGAATGCGGCGCCCCCCGCGGCCAGGGTCAGAAAACCGCGACGAGTCGTAGAAAATCGGGGTATTTCTTTCATCGTTCTCTCCTCCTGGAACGCGGCTGGCCGGGCGCCTTCGTAAGGCGCGGCGTCGGCGAGCCTTCGCGGCATCAATTTCCGCCTAGAAACGTACCTGAGTTTTCGCATGCACGAATTGATATGTATCAAGGGGCGACGGTGAGGCGCTTGAACGTCAAAGCGAGCGTCTGACTTGGGCGCGGGCAAGGAAGAGAGAGGTGGGCGCTGGACCGCAGGAACCAGCACGGATGGCGGCTGCTCGCCTCAGGAATACAATAGGCTTCAGCGCGTCCGGTGTGTCCGGTTCGGAAGCGTCACACCGGCAGCGGCGGTTTCCGGTCCGGACGGTCGCCCCGGCCGATTGGGCCTTCTTCGGACAAAAAGCGCCGCCGGCGGGATGTCGATCCCGGGGCGTCAGGCCAGGTCTTTTTTCGGAGAAGCGGTTCGGCAAGAACCCTGTGCGGCCTGACGAAATGCGGCTCCTGGCGATCCGAGCCGGCCTGCGCCGCGCCTTCCAGGACCAGTTTGGTCTTGCCCCGCTCTTCGGCGATGCCAGCGACCTCCAACCTCGACGGAACGCCATTGTCGAACATCTCGCGCGCGAGCGGGTTGATGAAATGCGCCTCGATCCGGTTTGCGATGCCGCGTCCGCCTTCGAAATAGTCCTGAGTGCAGAGCATGCGCAGCGAGTCGTGCGCCGCCTGGCTCAGAACAACCTCTGATCCATGCTCGATCCGCACGGTCGTCAGTACGCGGCCCAATATGGACTCGAAGATCTGCGCGATGCCGTCGGGTTTCAGGAAGTCGAACACCACAATATTCTGACCAATCCGGTTCAGAAGCTCGGGGCGCTTCAGGTCGATCCGGAAATGCTCCTCGACGGCATGGCCGATCTTGGAGGCGAGTTCCGAGTAGGTGTCCGACGGCAGCACGTTCATTCCGCGATTCGACACCCGGGAGCCTTTCGCGATCCCGATGTTCGACGTGAAGATGATTAGCGCTTCCGAGAAATAAGCCGTCGCGCCGCGGGCGTCCGTCAGCCGGCCCTCGTCAAGGATTTGCAGGAAGAGGTCGAGGATCCGCGGATGCGCTTTTTCGATCTCGTCGAACAGAAACACGCTGAACGGGCGGCGGCGCGCCGCGTTCACCAGATGCCCGCCACGCTCATGCCCGGGATGTCCCGGCGGCGCGCCAATCAGGCGGTTGATCGAGCTTTCGTCCATGAACTCGGACATGTCGAACCGGTGGCAGGCGTTCTCGTCGCCGAAAAGGAGCTCGGTCACCGCTTTGGCTAGCTCGGTCTTCCCCACGCCGGTCGGGCCGACAAAGAACAGGGCGCCCCTGGGCCGCGCGTGGCCGGTGCCGGACTGCGCGCCAGAAAGCCCGAGGATTGACCGCGCGAGGATGTCGAGCGTCTTCTCCAGTGCGCGGGGTTGACCTTTGATACGGTCCTCGAGCGTCTCCTTCGCGCGCCGGATTCTGGTTTGGAGGACTGGCGACGACCAGGGGTTTCGCCGCGACCCGGTACGGTAGGTTCGGACGGCATCGGTCAGTCGGTTCAGTTCGAGTGTCTCGCCGCCCGCCAGTTGCACGATGCATTGCATGCCGAGGAGCGGTTCTCCGTCGCATTCCAACGCGAATTGCTGCAGCAGCCGTTCGTGCGCCAGCAGATCAAGGTCCGGCGCGCATCCCGTGCTTTCGCCGAGGTGACGGGCGAAGAAGAAGCGGTCCTCCAGGTTGGGAAGCTCCAGAAAGACCTCGCGGAGCCTGTTATTGTTGACGACGAACCAGTCGGGAAGGTCGGCGGGATGATCCGCGACCCAGAAGGTCGGGTTCTTGGGCGGCGCATCGGGACCGGAGCGATCGCGCGAGTTGCTGTCGACGCTCACGAAAAAGTCTTCCAGATCGGCCTCGCTGGCGCCGTGCAGATGCGACGCGTAGTCGATGAGCAGTGCGACGGGAAACTTCGAGAAATTGGCAATCGCGTGCTGAACCTCGGCAATCCGTCCAAGGCTGTCCGGCGCCTCGCCAATCGGAATGCCGGCGCCAACAAGAGCCCGCTTCGAGCGCGCGCATCGCTTGTGAAGCTGAAACCCGTCGACAGGATCGTACCGGATAAGCGCTTTGGTTCCGCCCGCCTTCAGCAGCTCCCAAAGGCTGTCCTCAAGGCCCTGGAACCCTGCGCCCCCTCCGTTTTCCATAGCGGGGTAGAGATCGCGGGTGTTGCCCGACAAAACCAGGTGATCGCAATAAAGCAGCGCCGAACGGATTTCTTCGATCCAGGCCGGGGGATCGTGGGGAAGTCCGGGCGCGTCTTCGGGGATGGAAGCGGTCTTGTCCATTCTGCGGGGTCTTTTTCTGCCGCCGTAATTAGACCCCTTGGCCATGTCCCTTGTCGGGCAGAACTGTGGGAAATTGGTGGCAATCGCGCCGCGCGCGAGCATGGTCGCTTGGGTCATGCCGATTGAGCGGGATTAACGCCAGAGAACACTCAAAGCTCTACTAGCAAGTCCGCATTGATTTCGCAGAGGGGAAAGAACCTGAGCGATCCAGGGACGAGAATGGCGTCGAGAGCGAGAGGACTGGCCGCCCTACTTGCGCTTTGCGCACTTTTTCTGCCGCCCGCGGCCCGGGCGGATGAGGTCAGAGCCTACCTGTTCTGGCACGAGAGCTGTCCCTTTTGCGAGCGCGCCCGGGACGCCCTGGGCGTGATGTCCGCCACCGAACCCGATCTTGATCTCGTCGAGATTGAGGTAGGGGCTTCCGAAACCAATGACCGCGTCTTCGCCCTTGCGGTCGAGACGCTCGAGATCGAGAGCCCGGCGGTGCCGATGTTTATTGTCGGAGACACCGCTGTCCTTGGATTTGCGAACAGCGCCAACACGGCCGAGAGATATCGGTCGCTCATAGCGACCTGCCGGGAGCGCGGCTGCGAAGACGTGCTGGCGCATCAAACCCGGTCGTCGGACGCCGTGCGGACGGATCGGGCTGAAGAAAGCGCGCTCCCGGAGACCATCGGCCTCCCGGTTTTCGGCCAGTTCAACGCGCGCGACGCCTCGCTGCCGGTTCTTACTGTCGTGCTGGCGGCGATTGACGGTTTCAATCCCTGCGCGATGTGGGTGCTGGCCATTCTCATCGGCTTCCTGCTCGGTGTCGAGGATCGGCGGCGGATGTGGACCCTCGGCCTCGTTTTCCTTCTGACCACGGCCGTGATGTATCTCGCGATCATGGCCGCCTGGCTGAACGTGGTTCTGTGGCTTGGGGCCTTGGCCTGGCTGCGATTGCTTGTGGGTGGCGTCGCCGTGGCGGCAGGGATTCACTACCTTCGAGAGTATTGGACCAACCCGGAAGGCGTCTGCCGAGTGACCCCAGCCGAGCAGCGAAAGACGATTACGGCTCGGTTCCGGGCTATTGTCGACGAGCCGAGCCTGTTCCTGGCCGCCCTCGGTATCGCGGCGCTCGCGCTCGCAGTGAACCTGATCGAACTGGTTTGTTCGGCGGGCGTCCCGGTTGTGTTCACTCAGATGCTAGCGATGCGCGACCTGCCCGCGATGGCGCACTACGGCTACCTGCTTTTGTACATCTCCGTCTTTCTTCTGGACGACACAGCGATCTTCGTGGTCGCGATGGTGACGATGCGCTCGGTCGCTTCTGCGGGCAGGTACGCCCGCCTCTCGCATCTGATCGGCGGCGTGGTGCTCATCTGCCTGGGCGCGATCCTGATGTTGCGGCCGGATTTGCTTGCCTAACGGGGCCACGGTCCCTTCAAACCCCGTCCCGCGCGATCCGGCTCTCGAACCCCTTCTCGAAAACCGTCTCGCCGTTCTCCAGCGCTTCGATCCGCGCTCTGGGATACCAGGCCTCCGCGTCCGCCGTCAGGCCTGCGTCGCATCGCACGCGAACGTCCCAACCTTCGCGCGCGGTCCGCGTCTCCAAGGTGCAGCGCCCCTCGGCGGAAAGCGGGTCCTCCGGGTGGATGGTCCATTCTTCGACAGAGCGCGAGCCGGTGATCAGACCATGCCCGCGGTCACGGACCTCGCCTTCGTCGTTGGTGATGCGTATCAGGCGGCGGCCGTCGGGGAGCCGCTCGACTTCGCGCGTCATCGAGGGCAGGCGAAGTTGGTCGGCCTCCCAGGGCGGGGCGCCCTCCGGCGGGTCGAACGTCACCTCCGCGTCAGCCTCGTCGAGGACGGGCAGGTGCAGCGTGCCGCCAGTGACGACCGCGCCCTTGTTTTCGGGCGCGGGCCAGATGAACGGCCAGTACGCAGTCGAGATCGATAGCCGCAGACCATGACGCCCCGGCAGCCGACAGGCGCATTGGTCGAGCGCGACCTCGACCTCGATCTCTTTGCCCGGCATCAGGTCCTCGGGAAACTCATGCGAGCTGCGGTGCGTGAGGTTCAGGAACCCGTGCGCGATGAGCGTGACCTGGCCGTCTGGCCGAACGTCGCAGAGCCGCAGCGCGAGCTGCCCCTTGGTCCCGTTCGGGCGGAGTTGAAGCGTCACCCTTGCGGCGCCGATGATGTCACGATCCGCGCCGGTCGGCGGCTGGTCGAACGACAAGGACAGCGCGTCATCCTCCGCCTGATCCCCGGGAAGCTCCGGGCCGGAGACGGCCGGGAAGTATTCACCCGCCCCGTCGCCGCAGGTCTCGGGCGACCGGACCGGCAGGGCGATGGGGTCCTGATCCGCGCCCAGCCCGTCCGGCGTAAGATGCAGCGTCTCGAAGGGCGCGTCGGAGTCCAACCCGATCCAACGCCCGGGGCGCTCGTCCACCCAGCGCTCCGGCGGAACCGCATCCATCAGGTAGAGGCGCTCGCGCGGCTCGGCCTCGACGCCTGTCTCCACGCCCTTCAGCCAGCGATCCCACCACCGGAGCGCTTCCTGGAGAAACCCGATCGCGGGCTTTGGCCCGGCGAAATGCGGGTATTTGTGGATCCAGGGGCCCACCATGGCTTTGACAGGTGCGGAGAGGTTCCGGACCAGATGCGCCGGCGTGTTCCGGTATCCGTCGTGCCAGCCGCCGATCGCCAGCACCGCCGCTTCGATCGCGCCGTAGTCTTCGCAGACCGAACCATGCCGCCAGTAGTCATCCCGACGCTGGTGCCCCAGCCAGGTCTCCAGCAGAAACGGCTGGGCAGTCAGACGCTTAAGCCACATGTCGCGCCAGCCCTCTCCCGCGACCTCCGGGTCCGGCGGACGCGAGGAATAGGCGAGCATATGCGCCGCCCAGCCCAGGTTCTCGCCCAGCATGCAGCCGCCTTTGTAGTGGATGTCGTCGGCGTAGCGATCAACTGTCGAGCAAAGCGAGATCACCGCCTTCAGACCCGGCGGGTTCAGCGCGGCCAACTGCAGGGCGTTGAATCCGCCCCAGGAGATGCCCATCATCCCCCAATCGCCCGTCGACCAGGGCTGCGCGCGGACCCAGTCCATCACCGCGAGCGCGTCGTCCCATTCCTGCCGGGTGTACTCGTCCTCCATCAGCCCTTCGCTGTCGCCGTTCCCGCGCATGTCGACCCGAATGCAGGCGTAGCCATGCCCGGCGAGATAGGGATGGGTCAGCTGATCCCGCGCGATGGTCCCGTCGCGTTTTCGGTAGGGCAGGTGCTCCAGGATCGCGGGCACCGGGTTCGCGCGGGCGTCCTCGGGCAGCCAGATGCGCGCCGACAGCATGACCCCATCCTCCATAGGGATGCGGACGTCGGGCTCCTCGGTGACCTTCCGAGGGAAGGTGGTGACGGTTTTCATGGATCGCGTCCTTCAACTCGTCGCGAGTAAGAGACGCCGCTGTCACGGAATCAAGGGGTCTGGGGCCTTCGGTCCGGCGCCTCTGTATCAGGCGCGTTTGGTCCGATCAGCGCCCTTCAAAACCGCTCCACCCATGGCCTCACCGCCATCTCGTTGGTCCAGGCGCTCCGGTCCTGCTCGACCAGATGCCGGTAGGACCTGGCGATAGCGTCAGGCCTGAGCATCGAGCCCGGATTGTCTTCAGGCTCCGACCGGCCGGGGTTCAGGATGCCTCCGTCGATGTTGATCCAGGCGACATGGACGCCCTTTGGGTGTAGCTCCCGCGCCATGCTTTCGGCCAGGCCGCGCTGGGCGAACTTGCCCATGGCGAAGGGCGCCGACATCGGAAAGCCCTTCACGCCGGCCGACGCGCCGGTGAAGAGAATCGCGCCCCGGACGCCGTCTTCCGGCTCGGTCTCTAGCATCCGCCGGGCCGCGTGCTTGCCCGCAATGAAAGCGCCGATCGCAGTGACTTCGACGGCTCTGCGCACGTCCGCGAGTTGCAGTTCCGCGACCGGCCCTCGCACACGTGAGGACGGGTTGTAGATGACCAGATTCGGCGGCGCGGGCAGGGCGTCGAACAGCCCGGCGACGGCGGCCTCATCCGTCGCGTCAAGCTTGGCCATCGCCGCGCCCGTCTCTTCGGCGACGGCTTCCGCTTTGCCGCCGCTCCGCGAGGCCAGTGTAACCGTGTGGTCCCGCGCGAACTCCCGCGCCAGCGAGGCGGAGAGCCCGTCGCCCGCGCCAATGATTACAGCTTGCGGTTTGGTCATCGTCTGCTCCCCTAGAACATCATGCAATCCGCCCCTGGCGGCAGGGCCTCGGCGCCCTCCGGTAAGGTCGGCACGTAGTCGAAGGACGCGACCGCGGCGCCCTGGTCGAAGGCGATAAAGACCTGGCCCGATCCGGGCCGGATGGCGATCCCCTCGGGGTCGATTCCGTAGGGCGTCAGCGAGACGGTTCCCAGCAATTCCCCTTCGGAATCAAATTCGTAGAGGCTGTTCGAGCCTTCCCAATCATCCACGATCAGCAAGTGCCCCGTGCGCGGGTCGCGCGCGATCCCCTGCGCCTCGAACAAGGGCGGGTCGAGCGTGAGCGTGTTGATTTGCCGGATCACATCGCCCTCGGGTGTCAGCCAGGACATCCGCTCTGGATCGTCCTCGACCGACAGGATCGAGCCGTCGGCGTCAATCGCGATCCCCTCGGTATCGGCCCATCCGGAAGAGATTCTAAAAGGCGCTCCGAGCGCGTCGCCATTTTTTGAGAGCCGCTGAAACGATCCGCCCCCGTCCGCGACCAGCAGGTTTTCGCCCTCGACCGTGATTGCCTTGATGCGGATCAGGTCGCTTCCGAACCGGCGGAGTTCATCGCCCTCGAGCGTTACCAGAATGACCTCCGGCCCTTCGTTCGCGATCCAGAGGCCGCAGAAGGTGGGGTCGTAGTCGAGGCTCGCGGGCCTGTTCAGCGGGTAGCTGCCGGTGAATGTCAGCTCCAGCGCCGGGGCGGGGCCGGCGAGAAGGATCAGCAGGGCGGCGAGGCGGCGCATGGTTGAGGAAATGGCCCGCCTTCGGCCTGCGTCAATCCGGTCCGATTGACCGGCACTTGACCCGCATTACCTCCCGGCGTCATGAGCGAGCGAAACGCCCTTATCATCGGCGCCTCGGGCGGTATCGGATCTGCTGTGGCGGCGGAGTTGAAGACTCGCGGCTGGGCCGTCACCGGGCTTTCCCGCTCGACTCACGGCCTTGACGTGACGGACGAGGCGTCGGTCGCGGCCTGCCTCGGCAACTTGGACGGCCCCTTTGGCCTTATTGTCGTCGCCACCGGCGCTTTGGTGGTGGAGGGGCATGAGCCAGAGAAAGCGGTGCGCGAGGTTTCGGAAGACGCTCTGCTCGGCCAGTTCCGCGTGAACGCCTTGGGGCCCATGCTGGTCCTGAAACATGCCCTGCCGCTTCTGCCCAAGCACGAGCGCGCTGTCTTCGCCGCGCTCTCCGCCCGCGTCGGCTCGATCGGCGACAACGCGATGGGCGGCTGGCACAGTTACCGCGCCTCGAAGGCGGCGTTGAACCAGCTGATCCATGGCGCGGCGATCGAAATGAAGCGGACGCGTAGAGAGGCGATCGCGCTCTGCCTTCACCCGGGCACGGTCGAGACGCCGTTCACGGCGAAATACGCGGGCCGCCACAAGACCGTCCCCGCGCCGGAGGCTGCGCGGAACCTGATCGATGTGATCGAGAGCCGGACAGCCGGTCATTCCGGCGGGTTCTTCGACTACGCGGGGCGGGAGATCCCCTGGTGACGCGGCTCGTTCTGGTCCTGGGCGACCAGCTGTCCGATAGCCTTGCCGGTCTCAAAGCGGCGGATCGCGCGTCCGACATCGTGGTCATGGCTGAGGTGATGGAGGAGGCGACCTATGTCCGCCACCACGCCCAGAAGATCGCCTTCACTTTCTCGGCGATGCGGCACTTCGCGGAAGAGCTCCGCGCCGCGGGCTGGCGGGTCGATTACACCCGACTCGACGCGCCCGAGCCGCAGGCTTCGATCCCCGCCGCCCTTCTCGCGGCGGCGGACCGGCATGGCGCGGCGGAGGTCATCGCCACGCGCCCAGGCGAATGGCGGCTGATCGAGGCGCTGGAGACGTTTCCGCTCTGCGTCACAACGCTGGAGGACGACCGTTTCATCGCGAGCGAGGCGGATTTCGCGCGCTGGGCCGAGGGTCGGAAAGAGCTCCGTATGGAGTACTTCTATCGCGAGATGCGGCGGAAGACCGGGCTTTTGATGGAGGGCGACAAACCGGTCGGCGGTAAGTGGAACTTTGACCACGACAACCGCAAGCCCGCTCCCGCCGCGGTCCGGCACGCGCCGCTGGACTTCGCGCCGGACGCAATGACCGAAGAGGTTCTGTCCCTTGTCGAGTCCCGCTTCCCCGACACCTTCGGCGCGCTCCGGCCCTTCCGTTACGCCGTCGACCGGACGGGCGCGCGCAATGCGCTCGACCACTTCATTCAGCACGCGCTGCCCGGATTTGGCGACTTCCAGGACGCGATGCTGCGGGAGAACCGCACGCTATATCACTCGATCCTGAGCCCTTATATCAACGCGGGCCTGCTCCTGCCGCTGGAGGTCGCGCAGGCGGCGGAGGCGGCTTACCATCGCGGCGACGTGCCGATCAACGCCGTCGAGGGCTTCATTCGCCAGATCATCGGCTGGCGCGACTACATGCGGGGCGTCTGGCTGACGCAAGGCCCTGACTATGCTGAGAAAAACGGTCTGAACCACACGCGCGCCCTGCCGGAGTTCTTCTGGACGGGCGAGACCGACATGGCCTGCCTCGCTTCCACGATCGGCCAGGCAATCGACACCGCCTATGCTCACCACATCCAGCGCCTGATGGTCGCCGGGAACTTCACGCTTCTCGCCGGCATCGACCCACGCGAGGTCTACGACTGGTTCATGGCCGCCTTTGTCGACGCCTATGGCTGGGTCATGGCCGGCAACGTCACAGGCATGAGCCAGTTCGCTGATGGCGGTACGGTGGCGTCGAAGCCCTACGCGTCGTCGGCCAACTATATCGACAAGATGTCGGACTATTGCGGCGCCTGCGCCTATTCGGCCAAGACCAAAACGGGAGAGGGGGCCTGTCCGTTCAACCTGCTCTACTGGGCGTTCCTCTCGCGCCATCGGCACGCGTTTGAGAGGAACCCGCGCATGGCGCAGATGTACCGGACCTGGGACCGGATGAACCCCGACAGGCGCGAGATCATCCTGGTGGAGGCGGAGGGGTTTCTGGAGCGGATGGACGCGGGGGCGCGGGTTTAGAGGCGGCCCCAATGACGCCGCGGGTCCGCCGGTGAGACTGCCTTGTGTCATGCCCATTGCATGAACTAGGTTTCCTGGCGGATGGCGCGGAAAGGTTCCAAATGAGCAGAGCGGAAGACAGACTGCAGGAGCTCCTTGAAGCGGAGTTCAGGAAACCAAACTCGAACAGCGTACTTCTCAGCGTGCGGTCCGGTGACGGAAGACTGAGCTTTGAAGGCACGGTACGTCATAGGCCTCCCCGAAAGCGGCGAGCGCTGGGTCGTCGGTCGGCGCGAACGAGACTGGACGCCATTTCGCGCCCTCGATCTCGATGTGCTCGCGCAGGATCCATTCGCGCTCGGGGTGCGGCTCGGAGAGGATGTCCCATTCTCGCTTCGACACGATCAGATCGGCTTGGGGGATGTGCTTGATCCCGCCCATGTGGTCGAAATGCAGATGCGAAATCACAGCTTTCTTCACGTCATGCGCGTTGAGACCGATGCGCGCGAGCTTTTTGTCCAGCGCCTCGTCAGGGCCGATCTCGAGGCGGAAGATCCGCTTGAGCAGAACCCGCCCGATCCATTGCGAAATGTAGGTCGGATCGCTCTCGATGGCGGGGTCGAGCCCGGTGTCGAACAGGACCAGCCCGTCCTTGTGCTCGATCGCTACATAGGTGAGCGGGATTTCGACCCAGCGCCGCGAGAACAGCACCCACCAGAGCTGCGGTTTCCGGCTGCCGAAGCGGTGCTCGGGATGCTGCCCGGCCTTGCCGGAGGTCAGGATATGGGCGGCGGCAATGACCCTCGCCTCGGTGTCCTTGGGCATGACGACGCGCTCCCCTGCTGGCGATCCATTTCGCGACCCGACCACAAC
This sequence comes from Paracoccaceae bacterium, assembly GCA_030066855.1. GTDB lineage: Bacteria > Pseudomonadota > Alphaproteobacteria > Rhodobacterales > Rhodobacteraceae > Kangsaoukella. Next base: position 55,985 of record JASJAU010000002.1, read on the forward strand.
TGAAGCCGGATTTCATTAATCTCGCGAAAGGCGCGGCACCGTCGTTGATGGCGGGAGGCGCGAGGCGTATGCCGAACGGGTGAGAGGCGGGGAAGGCGGCATGGCGCAGGTCTTTGATTTCGTTGTAGTCGGTGCGGGTATGATGGGCAGCGCGGCGGCTCGCCACCTGGCGGAACAGGGCGCGTCGGTCGCGATCGTCGGCGCGCGGGAGCCTGAGGACAGGGCGGTCTTCGACGGCCCCTTCGCCAGCCATCACGACGCCGCGCGCATAACCCGGCGGCTCGACGGCGACCCGGATTGGTCGCTACTTAGCGCCCGCAGCATCGACCGATACGCCGATCTGGAAGCAGCGTCCGGAGTGAGGTTCTACCGCGCCGCCGGAGCCCTGATGGCCATGCCGCCCGGCAGCTTCCACGATCGCGTCGCCGCCGTTGATGCGGCGGGCGGGATCAGGGCGGAACGTCTGGCCGGCGAAGCGCTCGCCCGGCGGTTTCCGTTCTTCAAGTTCTCCGAGGGGATGCGGGCGTTTTTCGAGGCCGACGGGGGGTATATCGACCCCCGCGCCCATGTCCGCGCCGAGCTTGAGGCGGCGGAGGCCTCTGGCGCGCGCCTGATCGACGGCGAGGTGACGGGCGTCGACGAAGCTGCGGCGTCTGTTGCCGTGACCTGCCGGGACGGGGCGCGGCTTGAGGCGGGCAAGGTCGTTGTTGCCTGCGGCGGCTATTCGATGGTGAGCGGTCTGGTGCAGGACCCGCCTGATCTGACCGTCTACGCGCGCACCGTCGCGCTATTGGAAGTGGACGAAGGCGAGAGCGACCGGCTCGCCACCATGCCCTCGCTGATCTGGTTTCCCGAGGGCAGCAGCCGCGACGCCTATCTGCTGCCGCCCGTTCGCTATCCGGACGGCAAGACCTGGCTGAAGATCGGCGGCGATATGGAGGACATCCCGCTACGGTCCAAATCCGAGATGAACGACTGGTTCCGAACGCCAGGCGACCCGGAGGTGCGGGATTATTTGGTGGAGCGCCTTATTGAAGTGATGCCTGAGTTGCGCTTTCAGAGCGTGACATCGGCTAGCTGCATGACGTCCTACACCGCGACGGGCAAGCCGCTCATCTGCGATCACACCGACCGCATCTTTCTTCTCGCGGGCGGCAACGGCGCCGGGGCGAAGAACGCGGACGAGGTCGGACGCATTGCTGCCTGCCGCGCGCTTGGCCAGTCCATCGCTACTTTCGGATATCAAACGGATTTCACGCCGAGGAATTAACGCCGAGGCGCCCTGATAGCGCCTCAGCTCCAATAACTCAGGCGTAGGCCTCCATCTGCTCGGCCGCCGGTTTGGGCCATTCGTCGAGGGCGAAGTGGACGCGCACGCTCTTGGCGCCCGGAAAGCTCTCGGCCAGCGTGGCCGACGACACGGTGTGCGTCCCCGCGCCGTCGCCTTCCGCCTTGAAGCGTACGATAATGGGCAGCACCTTCCGCTTGTCGGCGAAGACGCCCGTCGGAACCGCCACGCGGTTCACACCCCGCTCGATGTTCTCGCGCACCATGTACGAGATCCGCCGCCCGCTTTGACGGATCGCGTAAGGAAGGTGGTTCTTGTGCGGCACATAGGGCGCGTCCGCTTTCTGGATCACGTCCATAATGCTGGCGCGGAGCGAGATCTCGTCCTCGTCTGGCGTCGCCATATAGGGGATCTCGTCCAAGAGCATCCGACATTCCAGCGCCTCGGCCTCGCCCAGTTTCTGGATGCGGCTCGTCACGGCGGTGCGGATGCGGCTAGGGCGCACGCCCGCATGGATCTCGGCGGCCTCGTCGGTATCTGCGAAGTTGCCGGGCGAGGGGCCCTTGTTCCGGCGCTTCTTGTCGCGTGGTGCGAAGGTCGTCGCGCTTGAATCGCTCGGCGCGTGGCGCAGCCGGTCCTTGGACGAATAGCCCTCGTCGTCGATCAGAAGCGAATAGGCCTCGTTGATCTTGGCGAATTCGTCGTCGGAGCCGCCGTTATCGGGGTGTTTCTCTCTGGCGAGTTTCTTGTATGCCGCGCGGATCTCATCGTGCTCGGCGTGGCCTTCCAGTCCCAACACTTCCTGTGCGTGGGCCCGGGCCTGGGCTTTCTCAAAGAAGTTCATCGTACTCTCACTCGTTACCTCTGACGCGGATCGCGTGCTCGGGAAACACCCGAAACGACCTGTCGTCACACTCGTCAATCACACGCGCCAACTCACCGGCGCAGTGTCAGTAAAACCCAAGAATGCGGAAACAATTTGGCGGAAATTGCGTTCTTTCGCGACGGATTGAGGCCCGATCGGTGTGGCGGATAGGCGCATTTGCGCGAATCGCGAACCGCCGCTAGCCTTTCGTCGGGGGACGACCGGGGGGCCGCATGAAGAAACTTCTCTATATAGCGGAGACCAACAAGGACGGGCGTATCGCCTGCGTCTGGGTGCGGTCTGGGGCCGATAGGACCGCGCGACCCTTCCGCCCTAAGCGGGATGTCTTTGAAAGCTCGCCTGGCGTCGAGTTCTCTGGCGCCGCGCGCGCAGACATCGAATCGTGGATAGCGGCCTCTCAAGCCGACCGCTCAAGGGAGCGCCATGCTGACTGAACGGCCGACTACCGGGGCAGCGAGCCGCGATAAGACCGGTATAGATATGCCGGCAACCATGGTAGCCGAGCCCGTTTCTGATCCAGGCGCTGTCCGACCAGCATTGCTTTCGCCAAAAACAAGCTCATGAACTCAACTCCGCGCGTCATCCGTTTTGCTAGAAATTGTATATACAATGTCGTATCCGTGGTTTCAAGGGCAGTGCCGGAGGCGATTGCCGGATGACGGAAAAGAAGAAAACCAAGCGTAACAAGAAGACCAGCCAGCTGGTCATTCGCCTGACGCCGGAGGAGCGGGAGGCTTTCGTCAGCCTTTGCGAGGATCTCGACACTTCAGCCGCCCGCGAGATTCGCCACTTCATGCGGCGCTTTGTGAAAGAGCACAGCCAAGACGCGAAGGAATAAAGAGGTCCTCCCGCGACTTCTCGCGACTGCCTTCCTTCAGCCCGACGGAAAACTCGCGGTCCGGCGTTCAACATTGGAACGCGCGCGAAACGGGGGCTGCAATGCTCAGAAATGTTCTTCCTCTCTGCTTCATGGCCGCGATGGCCGCGCTTGTCATGGGAGCGGTCGCCACATCAGACACCCTTTGGCAAGATGGTCCGTGCGCATCTGGTGAGATCGGAAGTACTTGCCTGGCCGCCATTGACTAACGGACATTTTCAATACGGCGAGTCGTGACATCCACAAGTTTGGTCTGACAGAGACTTCGACCGATGTTTGAGCGCAGCAAAAATCGTTCGTGAGGCGGCTTTGGGCCACGGCGCCTCAGGTCTCCCCGATCTTGGCGCTGGCTTTGGCCGCGAGCTTGTTCTTTGGCGCCCGCGCGGCGCTGTACTGGATTGACGCGTCGCGGGTCGAGCGCGAGCAGCCCGTCGCCGCATGGATGACGCCTCGCTACATCGCGCAATCCTGGCGCGTCCCGCCCGGGGTGATCATCGAGGCGCTTGGGGCGCAACGCTCGCCGGAACGTCCGATCAAACTCCGGCAACTGGCGGACCCGCGGGGCGTTCAAGTCGAAGAGGTCATCGCCGCGGCTGAGGCGGCTATCGCAGAGTTCCACGCCGAGAATTCTAGCGGCGGAAGGATCCGCGGCAATGACTGAAACCGTTTTCGGTCCGGTGACGCGTTATGGCGCCTTCGTGGTTTTCGCTTCCGCGTTCCTTTCATGTTTGGCTCTGCCGATACCCACCTCATTGATGATGCCGACCGCCGGGGCGGCATGGGCGTGTTTTTTCGACCTGGGCGGTCGCACCCTTGGTCCCTGGGTCAATTTCGCGGCACGCGCGACAGGTCTGTCCTGGCGCCGTTTCTCGACCTGGGATGTCCTGGGAGAAGCGGTGTGGGTCGCCGCCTACGTCGGGCTAGGGTACGTGTTCATGGATCAGATCAGTCTTTTTGCCGAGGTCATGAGCGACCTGATCGGACTGGTCGTGGCGTTGGTGACGGCAATCGCCTCAAGTATGTGGATTCGCGGCGTCCTACGTGCCAAAGCGGCCGTCGACGGGAAACGTCCAGTTCAGCAGGCCAGAGCGCGCGACACGACACCTTGACGCCACTCCTAGTTGCCTGACGCGGAGTCGCCTTCCTCAAGATCGCCGTCCTGCCACGTGCCGGAGCGCTCCTCGCCCGTGGCGTAGCGGATGGTTCCTTGTCCCTGCCGCTTGCCTCGCACGAACATGCCCTCGTAGATATCGCCGTTGGCATAGGTGGCTACGCCCATGCCGTCGATCTCGCCGCCCTGCCACTCGCCGGTATAGGTGAAGCCGTCCGGCATGGTGATCGTGCCTTGCCCTTCGCGCTGGCCGGCGACGAAGCCGCCCTCGTAGACAGTACCGTTCGAATAGCGGGCGATGCCCTCGCCCTCGCGCTGGCCGCCGACCCAGGCGCCCTCGTAGGTGTAGCCGTCGGCGAAGGTCATCTTGCCCTGGCCTTCCATCTTGGCGTCCCGGAACTCGCCCTCATAGACGAGACCATTGGCGTAGGTCGCGACGCCGGCGCCGTCGATGACACCCTGGCGCCATTCGCCCTCGTAGGTGTTGCCGTCCGGGTAAACGATCTTGCCCGTTCCGTCTGCCAGATCCGCACTGAGCGTGCCTGTGTAGACCGAGCCATCCGGGTAGGTGACTTCGCCCTCGCCTTCGATCCGGCCGTCAATCCAACCGCCGGTATAGAGATAGCCGTCGCTGCCGACGAAAGAGCCCTGTCCGTGCCGCCGGTCGTTGAGGAAGTCGCCCTCGTAAATGTCTCCGTTGGCGTAGGTGACCTTGCCCGCGCCTTCGCGCTTGCCGTCGATCAACTGGCCCTCGTAGACATCGCCGTTGGCCTGGGTCAGCTTGCCCTGGCCGTTGATCTCGCCGGAGGCCCATTCGCCCTCGTAGACCAGGCCGTCCGGCATGGTCAGGGTTCCGCGCCCCTCTCGGGCGCCGCGTACGAGCTGTCCCTCGTAGACGGCGCCGTCGGCATACTCGATCCGTGCATTCCCTTCCTTGATGCCCAGGACCCAGCCGCCCTCGTAGACATAGCCGTTCGGGCTTTCCATCCGCCCCTGGCCGTCGTGCAGCGCGTCAGTGAAGCCGCCCTCGTAGCGCACGCCGTTAGCGTAGATTGCGACGCCGGAGCCGTTGATCTTGCCATCCAGCCATTCGCCCTCATACGTGCCGCCGTCCGCAAAGGTGATCCGGCCGCGCCCTTCGGGCTTCCCAGCCACGAACTCGCCTTCATAGACCGAACCGTTGGGAAACTCCGCCCGGCCCTGGCCGCGAATTTCGCCTTCGACCCATTCTCCAGAATAGACATAGCCGTTGGGCAGCCGGTAGGTGCCGGTGCCGTGCTGCTTGCCGTCCTTGAAGGTACCTTCGTAGACGCCGCCGTCGTCATATTGCTTTTTGACGATCGTGCTGTCCTGCGCCAAGGCGGGCATCGAGAGGCCCACGAGCAACGCTGCCGCGCTTGCCATCAAAGAGTGCCTGATCCGTTTCAACACGTTGGTTCCCTTCCGCGCCTGCCTTTTTCGGCTGTTCCGCCTTGCCTGAAGAAATCTAATCAAGCGCTTGGAGGGCCGCAACGCTTTTCCAAACGCCCTTTTCCTTGGGCGAATAACTGATAAATCCAACGCCGGAACAGGAGCACCCTATGGCCAACCGCTTTCGCATCACGCTTGCGCAGCTGAACCCGACGGTGGGCGATCTGGCCGGAAACGCGGCCAAAGCGCTTGCCGCGTGGGAGGTTGGGCGCGACGCAGGCGCCGATCTGGTGGCGCTGCCCGAGATGTTCGTGACCGGTTATCAGACGCAGGATCTGGTGATGAAGCGGTCCTTCGCTAGGGACGCGATGGCCAATTTGGACACGTTAAGGGACGCGACTGCAGAGGGCCCGGCGCTGGCGATCGGCGGGCCGCTCTTGCAGGGCGGCAAGCTCTACAACGCCTATCACGTGTTCAAGGGCGGGCGCCTTGTGCGTCAGGTGCTGAAGCATGAGTTGCCCAACGAGACCGTTTTCGATGAGCAGAGGCTGTTTGAGCCTGGCCCCGTGTCCGGCCCTTGGGACTTGGGGGTCGTCCGGGTCGGGACGCCAATCTGCGAGGACGCCTGGCACGAAGAGGTGCCCGAGGCGTTGGCGGAAAGCGGAGCGGAGATATTGCTCGTTCCGAACGGCTCTCCCTACTACCGCAACAAGTTCGACACGCGGATCAACCACATGGTCGCCCGCGTCATCGAGACGGGCCTGCCGCTGATATACCTAAACATGGTCGGCGGTCAGGACGATCAGGTCTTCGACGGCGGCACCTTTGTGCTGAACCCTCACGGCGCGTTGGTGCGGATGCTGCCGGTCTTTGACGAAGCGGTCGAGCATGTCGATTTCGTCGAGACGGACGGAGGCTGGGAAGCAGTGAAGGGCGAGGTAGCGTCCTTGCCCGACGAGTGGGAGCAGGACTACCGCGTGATGGTCGAGAGCCTGCGCGACTACTGCCGAAAAACGGGGTTTGGCCAGGTCTGTCTCGGCCTTTCAGGCGGTGTCGACTCGGCGCTGGTAGCAACCATCGCGGCGGACGCGCTCGGGCCCGAGAATGTGCGCTGCGTTATGCTGCCGTCGAAATACACGTCTGAGGAGTCGCTCGCGCATGCCGCCGAGACGGCGAAAAAGCTGGGGACCCGGCTCGACACTGTGTCGATCAAGGACCCGGTTGCGGCGATGGAAGGAGCGCTGTCGGATCTGTTCACAGGGACCCATCCAGACGTGACCGAGGAGAATATCCAAAGCCGGCTTCGCGGCAATATCCTGATGGCGATCTCGAACAAGTTCGGCGACATGCTTCTGACCACCGGTAACAAGTCGGAGGTCGCTGTGGGCTATGCCACGATCTATGGCGACATGGCGGGCGGCTACAATCCGATCAAGGATCTCTATAAGACCCGCGTCTTCGACACCTGCCGCTGGCGGAACGAGAACTGGCGCGACTGGATGATGGGGCCGGAGGGCGAGGTGATCCCGCCCGAAGTCATCGACAAGCCGCCTTCGGCGGAGCTGCGCGAGGATCAGAAGGATGAGGACAGCCTGCCGCCCTACCTCATCCTCGACGCGATTCTCGAAGGGCTGATCGACGACGAGCTGTCTGTTGCGGAGCTGGTGAAGGACGGGTTCGAGCGCGAAGTGGTCAAGAAGGTCGAGCATCTGATCTACATCTCGGAGTACAAGCGCTTTCAATCCGCTCCGGGGGCGCGGCTGACGCATCGCTCGTTCTGGCTCGATCGGCGCTATCCGATCGTGAACCGCTGGCGGGATTCGAGCTGAGTGCCCGAGGACATCGAGGCTGAAACCGATGGAAACCGCGTCTTGGCAGTGCTCTTCGGCGTCCTGGGGATGCTTATCCTGGCATTCCCGGAATCGATCTGGTGGGCAGTCCGGGATCACCCGCCGATTGCATCCCAGGACATCCGGCTGATCGCGCAGTCCACGGTGCTTGCGCTGGGCGTTTTGGATTTCTCTGGTTGACTGTGGCGGAAGCCTGTCTGGCGCGGCGTCGAGACGGAGTTTCAGAACGGAGGTTTCCATGCGAACCACCGGTCGATTCTTGGGAGGGCGCGCGAGCATGACATCCGCTGGTCCGAACTTTCGGAGATCGTGGTGAGCGAATGGCCGCGAGGTGGGGATGCCATGACCTTGCGGATGAAGGATGGAAGAAAGATCGGTTTTCCGCTCAGCTTTGTAAGGGCGTCGCAAAAGGACGTACTTGTGCGTTTGGGAGTGTCGGCCGAAGGAGCGGGCTGCCGGCTTGAAAGGCCCCGGCGTCTGGAATTTCTGGTGTTTGCTCACAAACGCTGGTCGGCCGCGCCAGCGGCGACGTGAGTCGGAATGGCGACGATTTCTCGTGCGATGAGATGGGTCTCCGGCGGAGGCAATTGGAAAGCGAGGAAGAGCAATAGCGGCTTGAGGGAGAGCCACGCGCATGGTCAACGCGTTTGACTCACCTTGCGCGGAGAGCCTTCCACGCGGCCCGTGCGCCGTGTGAATTGGAACCTGATCCAGAAGTTGACACAAGACCGAAGCCGTGGGGGCCGAGGTCAAGAGGCCGACCCAAGGAGCTCGGTTTTCGACCTTCTTGCGGCGCGGTCGACCCCTCCCAAAACGCCGGATGAACGGCGGCGAAACGAGGCGGGGCGGGCCCCGCGACGCTTTTCGGGCAGGCTCAGAGCTTCTCGATTGTGCAGGCTGCCAGCAAACGTTCGGTCGTCTCCCGGTCGCAAAGCCGCGTGGCGTCCGACATTACCGCCGCCGCCGCCGCCGCGACGCCCCAGCGCAGACACTCCTCCACCGGTTCCGAGCCCGCCAGCGCCAGCGTGAAGGCGCCCACGAAACTGTCACCCGCGCCCACGGTTGAGACCACTTCAACCGGCGGGTTCACCGCATGCCAGCTTCCCTCGGCGCTCGACAGGACCGATCCGTCCGGTCCCCGCGCGACGATCACGATCTTGGCGACGCCTTTCTTCACGAGCGATTCCGCGAATTCCGCTGTGTCCTCCCGCGTGGGCAGCGGCCTGCCGGCAAGCTCCTCACCCTCCTCGCCGTCCATCCGGAGGAAGTGCAGCGCCTCGCGCGGCTCCTCAACCAGGTGGTGGAGCGCCGGGCCGGAGGTGTCGACGATCAGACGCGCTTGGCGGTCCCCCACATGTTCGGCCAGGATCGACGGGAAGTCCTTGGCGACGCCGGGCGGCTGGCTGCCCGACAGCACCACCAGAGTGTCTTCTCCCGTTGCCTGATCCACCGAGGCGAGCGCGCGCGGCACGTCGTCCTCGGTCCAGACCGGCCCCGGCATGACGAAACGGTACTGACCGCCCGATGTCTGCTCGATCACGCTCATTGACTGGCGCGTTTCGCCTGGGCCCTGGAACGCAACTGTCGGCACGCCCTCCAGCGCCAGAAGCTGCAAGAGATGCGCGCCGGTCGCGCCCCCGATGGCGACCAGAGCCGTGGCCTGCCCGCCCAGAAGCTTCACCGCCCGCGCAACGTTGATCCCGCCGCCGCCCGGATCGATCTGCGGTTCGGTGCATCTGAGTTTCGGCCCCGCCTCGATGCCTTGCGACGTGGTGCAGAAATCCACCGTCGGGTTCAGCGTGATGGTCAGAATATGCGATTTCATGGATCCGGTTCCCGTCGCCTCTCGACCCCGGACCTTGAAGTGTTAGCGCCATCAGCGCAAGCCGGAAAAGCAAATCGGCGCCTCGCCAGGAGCCGCCGATTCATTGGTCCGGAAGTCGGGATCAGAGCATTGTCTGATACGTTACCGGAACGTAATGGAACCCGTCGCCCCGCGTGTCGACGTATCCCACGCCTGGAAACGGCATGTGAAACCCGATCATCGGTATCCGCTCGGCGGCGATCATCCCCAGAACGTCGCGCCGCGCCTTGGCGGCCTTCTCCTTGTCGATGTCGAACCGAACCTCCCATTCGGGATGCGCAAGCGACCAGACGTAGTGATTGGCAAGGTCGGCGGCGATGACAAGCTGCTCGCCGTTCGACTCGAGGCGGTAAACCATGTGACCTGGTGTGTGTCCAAACGCGGCCATTCCCGTAATGCCCGAAACAGGGCTGTAGCCGTCACCCACGAAAGTGAAACGGTCTGCGATGGGCTTCACCTTGCCATTGAAAGCCCCGCTGTCGGTACCGCTCCAATGATCGAACTCCGCCTGACCGGCGATCAATTGGGCGTTCGGGTAGGTGAGGGCGCCACTGTCATCCGACAGACCGCCGATATGGTCGCCGTGCATGTGGGTGATCACAACATGGGTGACATCTCCGGCGGCAATCCCGGCCTCGGCCAACGCGGCAGTCGTGCCGGCGGCAGAAAGCCCCGCGTCGAACAAAATCACGCTGTCGCCCGCCCGAACCACCGTTGGGGTGAAGAAGAACTGCGCCTTGTCGGCCGGGATGAAGTTCTCGCGGCTCACGCGCTCAAACGCTTCGCGATCGACGTTCATGCCGAAGATGCCCTGCGGGTCGTCCTCTACGGTTCGCGTTCCGGCCAGCAGCGTCGAAACCGTCATGTCGCCCAACTGAAAAGTATGCTGGATCGCGTTGTTCGGCCCCTCGCCGTGGCCCCCGGCAAGCGCGGGCGCGCCGGTCAGAGCGGCTGCGGGCAGAGCGGCCGTCCCGGCCAGCGCCTGACGGCGGGTGAGTTTCAGGTTTTTCATGACGGGTCTCCGGTGGCCTTTTCGCGTTGGTCCGGAGCTAGGGCGGAGCGCCCCGCTGTCGAGCCGCCCTCACGAAGCCGTCACAACCACCATTGATCGATCGACGCGATATCTTCGTCGGACCAGCCGAAATGATGGGCGAGCTCATGGACATAGACATGCGCCACGAGCGCCTCGATTGCCACGTCGCCCCGTGCGACCCATTCATCCAGAATCGCTCGGCGGAAGAGCCAGATCGCGTCCGGCTGCTCCGGCTGGTCCAGCACAGACTTCTGAGTCAGGGGAACGCCGTCATAGAGTCCGGTCAGCTCGAAGGGATCCTCCAGCCCCACGCTCGCCAGCACCTCGTCGCTCGCGAAATCCTCGACCCGAAGCGCCACGCCCCGCGCAGGTCCGCGAAACGCTTCAGGCAGCGAATCGATCGTCTTGAGCGCGATCGCCTCGATCTCGGCGGCGTTGGGGGGCAGGCGGGTGGTTTCCATGCCCTTCATATGGACAAATCAGCAGCGGTATGAAAGAGCGCCCCGCCAAGGAGCCTGCCCATGACCGTCACTCGTTTCGCGCCCTCGCCAACTGGCTATCTGCATATCGGAAACCTGCGCACGGCCCTCTTCAATTGGCTGATCGCGCGGGCGGCGGGCGGGACCTTCATCCTGAGGATCGACGACACCGACCCGGAGCGGTCGAAAGAGCATTTCGTGGATGCGATCAAGGAAGACCTCGAATGGCTCGGCCTCACATGGGATCGGGTCGAGCGGCAGTCCGCCAGGCTCGGCCGTTACGCCGAAGCGGCGGACCAGCTCCGCGAGATGGGCCGGTTCTACGAGGCGTGGGAGACGCCCACGGAGCTCGATCTCAAGCGCAAGAAGCTCCTGAACATGGGCCGCCCGCCGGTCTACGACCGCGCGGCGCTGGTGCTCTCGGAGGCGGATAAAGCGCAGCTTCGGGAGGAGCGCGGCGACGGCGTCTGGCGCTTCAAGCTCGATCACGACCGGATCGAATGGACCGACCAGATCCTCGGCGACGTCTCGATCGACGCCGCTTCGGTCTCGGACCCGGTTCTGATCCGGCAGGACGGTCAGGTGCTCTACACGCTGGCCTCGGTCGTCGATGACACCGATATGGGCGTGACCCACGTGGTGAGGGGCTCGGACCATGTCACCAACACGGCCACCCAAATCCAGATGATCGAGGCGCTCGGCCGCGCCCGACCGACCTTCGCGCACCACTCTCTACTGACAGGCCCGCAGGGCGAGGCGCTGTCGAAACGGCTTGGCACTCTGGCGCTTCGCGACATGCGCGAGCGCGGGATCGAGCCGATGGCGATCCTGTCACTCATGGCGCGCCTCGGCTCGGCGGACCCGGTGGAGCTTCGCTCGGACCTGCCCGAGCTGATCGACGGGTTCGACGTCACCCGTTTCGGCGCGGCGCCGACGAAATTCGACGAGGCCGATCTCGTTCCGCTCTCGCACCGCATCCTGGCTGGGCTTGAGGCGGACGCCGTCAAGGCGGAGCTAGACGCTGCCGGGGTGCCCGCCGACCAGCAGGCGCCATACTGGCAAGCGGTTCGCGGCAATGTCGAGACCCGCGCCGAGGCAGGCGTCTGGTGGCCAGTATTCCTGGGCGAGGCCGCGCCGGACATCGCCGAGGATGACCGCGCCTTCGTGGAAACCGCGCTCGGCCTCCTGACCGACCCGCCCTATTCGGCGGAGACCTGGGGCAACTGGACCACAGCGGTGAAAGAGGCGACCGGCCGCAAGGGCAAGGGGCTGTTCATGCCGCTCCGCCTGGCCGTCACGGGCCGGGCCCGGGGGCCGGAAATGGCCGAGGTCATGCCGCTTCTCCAGAAGAAGCCCACGCTCGAGTAGGCGCTGCCTCCTTGCTGAAATGCTCCGGGGGTGAGGTCCGTCAGGACCGAGGGAGCGCAGCCCCCTAGGCGACGGCGAAAAACCGTGCCAACGTTCTGGCCAAAGGAGAGCAGTCCATGGCCGAACAGGCGAAATTCCTCGAAGGTAACCTGCTGCGCCACATCACGGTGATGTCGCTCACGGCCTCGGCCGGGCTTATGGCGGTCTTCGCGGTCGACTTCATCGACATGATCTTCATCTCGATGCTGGGTAAGGCGGAGCTCGCTGCCGCGATCGGCTATGCGGGCGCCATCCTGTTCTTCACCGGTTCCTTCGGGATCGGCATGGCCATCGCCTGCGGCGCTCTTGTCGCCCGGGCCCTCGGTGCGGGCGACGATGAGCGAGCGCGGCAGGTCGCGACCTCCAGTCTCGCCATAGGCTTCGTCGTCGGAGCGGTCTTCGCCGCCGTCGTCTGGGTCAACATCCCGCTCCTCGTCGGGCTTCTGGGCGCGACGGGCGAGACGCTGGAGCTCGCGACCCACTACATGGCGATCATCCTGCCGAGCCTGCCGGTCCTGCTGATCGGGATCGTGGGCGGCGCGATCCTCCGTGCTTATGGCGACGCGACCCGGTCGATGAATGTGCTGATTATCGGGGGTGTGGTGAACGCGGTCCTTGATCCGATCCTGATCTTCGGGCTGGACTTGGAGCTGACCGGCGCCGCGCTCGCCTCCATCGCCGCGCGGTTCACCATCGCCTATGTCGCGCTCTCGGCGGTGATCAAGCATCACAACGGCCTCGCCCCCTTTGATCCGGGCGCGATCCTGCGTGATCTGAGGCCGGTCTTCACCATCGCGCTTCCCGCCATTCTCACGCAGCTCGCCACGCCGGTCGGGCAGGCCTACGTGACCCGCGCCATGTCGGAATATGGGGAGGAGGCGGTGGCAGGCATGGCCATCGTCGGGCGGCTCACGCCAGTGGCCTTCGGGGTGCTCTTCGCGCTCTCGGGCGCCGTTGGCCCCGTGATCGGCCAGAACGCGGGAGCGGGGCGCGATGACCGGGTGCGGGACGCCTTCCGCGACGCGATGATTTTCACCGCCGCCGTGACCGTTCTAGTCTCGCTGATCCTATTCCTCGCGCGGCCCGGCCTCGTCTGGCTTTTCGCGCTCGAAGGCGCGCCGGCAGCGATGGGGCTGGTCTTCCTCTTCGCCGGACCGCTCTCGCTACTCTGGTTCTTCAACGGCGTGATTTTCTGCTCGAACGCGGCATTCAACAACCTCGGTCGGCCCTTCACTTCGACGATGATCAACTGGGGCCGGCACACGCTGGGCACGATCATCCCGGTCTGGCTTTTCGCCGCTTGGCTCGGCGCGCCGGGCGTGTTGATCGGGCAGGCGGTTGGCGGAATCGTTTTCGCGCTGATCGCGGTCGCGCTGGTTCGGCAGGTGATGACCGGCGAGACGGTCGCGCACCGACCCGACCCGTTCAACCGGCACCATCGGATCGTGAATATCTTCCAGCATCGCCGCTAGGCTTCGCTCCCGGCGAAGCGCCTGATAAACGGCGACGTTTCAGGATGCGGTTTTGATCTTGATGCGGTGTACGTTGTCGTCCACCAGCGTCCGCTCGTCCGGCGTGAGCTTCTGCGCGCGGGAGTAGACGGGGTCGGCGCGGTCGTTCTTGATGGGGGCGTCCCAGCCGTCGGTCGTGTCGAAGAAGCGCGTGACGCCCTCCTCGCCGAACTCCCTGAGATACCCCTGCACGACCGTGTCGAGGTAGGAGAGCAGGACGGGGTGTTGATCGGTCGCAGGCTGATGGAGATGCGGGGGCGCGTGGTAGATGTGGACCTCCGGCTTGGCGGGAAGCGGGTGAATCACGTCGTCGGCTGGCTCGCGGAGGTAGGAGAACTCGCGCTGATCCAGCGCCTCCCAATCCGCGCCGGGAACGCCCGCGATCAGGCCCTCGATCGTATGGCCCGGCGCGGCATAGGCCGTCAGGAAGGCCACCTGCCGTGTCGCCACATGCCGCCAGGTGCGCCGCCAGCCATGGACCCTCGCGCCGTGCGCGTCGGTGTAATCATGCGTCGAGCGGTTCACGAGCGAGCCGTAGCCGAAGAAAAATGGGGTCTCCATGCGGGGCATTTGGACCCTGCCCGGGTGAAAGGCAAGCAGGGGGTTGTCAGAAGCGGGGCGAGGGGCTTAAAGGATCTCTCATGCGACGGGAGAATCCGGGCTCGCCCCGGTGCCGAAGGAGCAACCGCCCCGGTAAACTCACAGGCCCATGGACCGTCGCGGGAACGACACTCTGGAGAGACCCCGATCTCGGGGCGCCGAAGGGATAGCGATCTCAGGCCGAAGGACAGAGGGGGCGCCAGCGGGCAAGGCGATTGCCCGGCAGGTGCCCGGCGCGGTCGCGTCGGCGACAGGGGACAAGAGCCGATGACAGACCTCGCGCGGACGCCGCTTTTCGATCTCCACCGAGCGCTTGGCGCCAAGATGGTGCCCTTCGCAGGCTATGAGATGCCGGTGCAGTACAGCCTTGGCGTGATGAAGGAGCATCTTTGGTGCCGCGAAAGCGCCGGGCTCTTCGACGTCAGCCACATGGGGCAGGTGCTGGTCACGGCCAAGTCTGGTGAAAATGCCGACGCTCAGGCGGCGTTCGAGACGCTGGTCCCGGTGTCGATCCTGGGTCTCCCCGAGGGGCGTCAGCGCTATGCGCTTTTCACCAATGACGCGGGCGGGATCATGGACGATCTGATGGTCGCCAACCGGGGCGATCACTTGTTCGTCGTCGTCAACGCGGCCTGCAAGGCGGCGGATCTCGCGCATATGCGGGCGCATCTCACCGGCTGTGAGATCGAGGAAATTACCGACCGCGCGCTTCTGGCGCTGCAGGGGCCGAAGGCGGAGGCTGTGCTGGCGCGGCTCGCGCCGGGAGTTGCGGCGATGCGCTTCATGGACGTGGGCGTTTTCGATTGGGACGGGGTGGCGCTTTGGGTCTCCCGCTCGGGCTATACGGGCGAGGACGGGTACGAGGTGTCGGTGCCGGAGGCCTCCGCGCGCGCGCTTGCAGAGGCCTTGCTCGCGATGGACGAGGTCGAAGCGATCGGGCTTGGCGCCCGCGACTCGCTCCGGCTTGAGGCCGGGCTTTGCCTGTATGGAAACGATATCGATGAGACGACCTCGCCCGTCGAAGCCGCGCTGGAATGGGCGATACAAAAAGTTCGGCGCAGGGGCGGGGACCGAGAAGGTGGCTTTCCGGGCGCCGACCGCATTCTGAATGAATTGGAGGAAGGCGCCGCCCGCCGCCGCGTCGGGCTTCTGCCCGAGGGCCGGGCGCCGATGCGCGCCGGGACCGAAATCTTTGCAGGCGACGCCGCTATTGGCGCGGTGACCTCCGGCGCTTACGGTCCGACCATCGAACGACCGATGTCCATGGGGTATGTCTCAACTCAACATGCGGGAACCGGGACGGTTCTGGACGGCGAGGTGCGGGGCAAACGGATGCCCGTGACCGTCGCCGACATGCCCTTCCGGCCCGCGCGATTCAAACGCTGATCAACGAGGGAGAGAACAATGAGGTACACCGAAGATCACGAATGGCTCCGCGTCGATGGCGATGTCGTCGTCGTCGGAATCACTGAGCACGCATCGACCCAGCTGGGCGATGTCGTCTTTGTCGAGCTGCCCGAGGCCGAGACCAAGGTCGCCAAGGGCGACGAGATCGTGGTGATCGAAAGCGTTAAGGCAGCCTCAGACATCGTCGCGCCTTTAGAGGGCGAGATCGTCGAAGTGAACAGCGATCTGGAAGACAACCCGGGCCTCGTGAACGAGGATCCGACCGGCGCGGCTTGGTTCTTTAAGATGAAGGTCGATGATGTCGCGCTCGTGGACGAGTACATGAGAGAGGATGAGTACAAGGCGATGGTTGAGTAAATTCAATCGCTTGCCAGCCGGGAGACAGAGATGACCTTCACCCCCACCGATTACCTTCCCTACGACTTCGCCAACCGCCGCCACATCGGGCCGTCGCCCGCTGAGATGGCGGAGATGCTGGAGGTTCTGGGCGTCGAGCGACTCGATCAGTTGATCGACGAGACGGTGCCCGAGGCGATCCGGCAGACGGAGCCATTGGATTTCGGCAAACCGAAGTCCGAGCGTGAGCTTCTGTATTTCATGCGGCAAGTGGCGTTGAAGAACAAGGTCTTCACCACGATGATCGGGCAGGGGTACTACGGCACGGTCACGCCGCCTGCGATCCAGCGGAACATCCTTGAGAACCCTGCCTGGTACACGGCCTATACGCCCTACCAGCCGGAGATTTCCCAGGGCCGGCTTGAGGCGCTGTTGAACTATCAGACGATGATCTCGGACCTGACCGGGCTGGAGATCGCCAACGCGTCCTTGCTCGACGAGGCGACGGCGGCTGCCGAGGCTGTGACCATGGCGCAGCGCGTGGCCAAGTCGAAGGCGGGCGCGGTCTTCGTCGACGAGAACTGCCATCCGCAGAACATCGAGGTGATCAAAACCCGCTCGGCGCCCTTGGGGATAGAGGTGATCGTCGGGGCGCCGGAAGCGCTGGTGGTCGAGGAGGTCTTCGCTGCGGTCTTCCAATACCCCGGCACCTATGGGCACGTCCGCGACTTCACGAACGAGATCGGCGCGTTGCATGAAGCGAAGGCGCTGGGCATCGTGATCGCCGATCCTTTGGCTCTGACGCTCCTCAAAGAGCCGGGCGCCATGGGGGCGGATATCGCGATTGGTTCGACTCAGCGGTTCGGCGTGCCGATGGGCTACGGCGGCCCGCACGCGGCCTATATGGCCTGCCGCGACGCCTACAAACGCGCGATGCCGGGGCGTCTGGTCGGCGTGTCGATCGACTCGCGCGGCAACAAGGCCTATCGCCTGTCGCTCCAGACACGGGAGCAGCACATCCGGCGCGAGAAGGCGACGTCGAACGTCTGCACAGCGCAGGCGCTCTTGGCGGTCATGGCGTCCTTCTATGCTGTGTTCCACGGACCGGACGGGCTAAAGGCCATCGCGCAGCGCATTCACCGCAAGACCGAACGGCTGGTGATGGGGCTGGAGGCTGGCGGCTATGCTATTGAACCGAAAAACTTTTTCGACACGGTGACCGTCGAGGTCGGCCCGCTTCAGGGCGTCATCATGGAGGCTGGGCGGCGCGAGCGGATCAACTTCCGGAAAGTGGGAGAGACAAGAATCGGCATCGCCGTGGACGAGACGATCCGCCCCGCCGTTCTGGAGGGCGTCTGGCGGGCCTTCGGTCTGGACTTCAAGCGCGACGATTTCGAGGCGGGCTACACACGGCTCCCGGTCGAGTACCACAGAACTTCCGATTTTTTGACCCACCCGACTTTCCACCACAACCGCGCCGAGACCGAGATGATGCGCTACATGCGACGTCTGGCGGATCGGGATCTGGCGCTCGACCGCGCGATGATCCCGCTCGGCTCCTGCACGATGAAGCTCAACTCGGCGGCCGAGATGATGCCGGTCACCTGGCCGGATTTCTCGAACCTGCACCCTTTCGCGCCGGCCGACCAGGTCGAGGGTTACACCCAGATGATTGCGGATCTGTCGGAGAAGCTTTGCACCATCACCGGCTATGACGCGATGTCGATGCAGCCGAACTCGGGCGCTCAAGGTGAGTATGCCGGCCTTCTGACCATCGCGGCCTACCACCGGGCGCGGGGCGACACGGAGCGGAACATCTGCCTCATCCCGATCAACGCGCACGGCACAAATCCGGCCTCGGCGCATATGTGCGGGATGGAGGTTGTCGTTACCAAGTGCACCGAGAATGGCGATATCGACGTCGAGGATTTTCGCGCCAAGGCCGAAGCGGCGGGCGACCGGCTGGCGGCCTGCATGATCACCTATCCGTCGACCCATGGGGTGTTCGAGGAAACGGTCAAGGAGGTCTGCCAGATCACCCATGACCACGGCGGGCAGGTTTATATCGACGGAGCGAACCTGAACGCGATGGTGGGGATCGCGCGGCCGGGCGACGTGGGCGGCGACGTGAGTCACCTGAACCTGCACAAGACCTTTTGCATCCCTCATGGCGGCGGCGGGCCCGGCATGGGGCCGATCGGGGTCAAGGCGCATCTCGCGCCCTTCCTGCCGGGCCACCCGGAGACCGGCGGGCGCGAGGGGCCGGTCAGCGCCGCGCCCTATGGCTCGCCGGGGATTTTGATGATCTCCTGGGCATACATTCTGCTTATGGGCGGCGATGGGCTGACGCAGGCGACCAAGGTCGCGATCCTGAACGGCAACTACATTGCCAAGCGCCTGGAGGGCGCCTTCGACGTGCTCTATCGCGGGTCAATGGGCCGGGTCGCGCATGAATGCATTATTGACACGCGGCCCTATGCCGAGAGCGCGGGCGTGACCGTGGACGATATCGCCAAGCGTCTGATAGACAACGGTTTTCACGCCCCGACGATGAGCTGGCCGGTGGCCGGCACCCTGATGATCGAGCCCACGGAATCCGAGACCAAGGCCGAACTCGACCGGTTCTGCGACGCGATGCTGTCGATCCGGGACGAGATCAGAGCGATTGAGGCGGGCGAGATCGACGCCGAGAACAATCCGCTCAAGCGCGCGCCCCATACGGTCGAAGATCTGATCGGCGAGTGGAACCGGCCCTACAGCCGCGAGCAGGGCTGCTACCCGGCAGGCGCCTTTCGGGTCGATAAGTACTGGCCGCCGGTGAACCGCGTCGACAACGCCTGGGGTGACCGGCATCTGGTCTGCACCTGCCCGCCGTTGGAGGAGTATGCCGAAGCGGCGGAGTAGCGCGCAAGGAGACGCGGACGGCAGGGCCGTCCGCGCGCGTCGCCGTCAAAGGCGAAGCGGATCAGGCGGGCTTCGTCTGGCTTCGCGCAATGATACCGAGCGCAGTGCGGCGGGGCACAAGGGGGATGATCCAGTTCATCAGGAACGACAGCAGCCGCTCGTTGATGGAAATCAGCTCGCCCCGCATCATCGCGTCATAACCGAACTTGGCGACATCCGCCGCATTCGCGCCGCCCGCTTTGACCATCGTCGTGCCTTCGAGGTTCGCGGTCTTGGCGAACTCGGTTTCGACATAGCCCGGCGCGAGAACCGTGCTGGTCACGCCTTTGCCGCGCAGCTCTTCGTTCAGCGCCTGGCTGAAGGAGTTCACGAAAGCCTTGGTCGCGAAATAGGTGGCCTGGTTTGGGCCCGGCGCGAAGCCTGCGGTTGAGCCGACGTTCAGGATCTTGCCGCCGCCCTGTTCGACCATGTCCTTGGCGACGAGATGGGTGAGCGTAACAAGTTCGGTGACGTTCAGTTGGATCATCGAGAGGTCGGCGTCGAGCTCGCGCTCGACGAACTTGCCGTGGCCGCCGAACCCGGCGTTGTTGATCAGAATTTCGACCGGCGCGCCGATGGCTTTGACCGCCTCATAGAGCGCCTTGCCGCCGCCGATCTGACCGAGGTCATGGGCGATGACGTGGGCGGTGATGCCGTATTTTTCCTCCAGCTCGTTTTTGAGCGTGTCGAGCGCCTCCTTTCGGCGCGCGGTGATGATCACGTCGCCGCCTTTGGAGGCGTGATAGCGGGCGAATTCGGTGCCGAGGCCTGCGGAAGCGCCGGTGATGAGGGCTGCGTTGGTCATGGGTCGGGTCCTTTCGATTCTCAAAAGTCAACAAGTGTTGACAGAACAGATAGGTGTCCGGATTCAGCATGTCAACACCCGTTGACTTTTTTTCTTCATCCCTTAGGTTCGGATCATGTCAAAGTCTGAAAAAACAAAAGAAAACCTGCTGATCGCGGGACAGCGCCTGTTCTGGACCCGGGGCTTTTCCAACGTCTCCGTCCGGGAGATCGCCCAGGCGGCGAATGTCGATGTCGCTCTCATATCCCGGTATTTCGGATCAAAACGCGGCCTTTTTGAGGCCACGCTGGAGAAGCTGCCCGCGATCGACCCCGAGGATTTCGAGAGCGCCGAGCAGCTTGTGGACGCAATTGTTGAATTGTTCGTTACCGCGCCCCGACGTCCCGGTGAGGCATCGGCGCTCACCATCATTCTCTCGAACGCGGGCGATCCAGAATCGAGCGAGCCTGTGCGCGAGGCGTTTCGCCGGAAGTGGGGGGAACCGATGGACCGGATCATCGGCGATCCGGCAAAGAGCGCGCTGATGAGCGCCGCAATGATCGGGGTCAGCGTGGCTGAGAAGGTGCTTCTGCTGCAGGGCATCGCCGCGCCGGGCGATCCTGCCTATGAAGCGCAACTTCGCGCGATGCTCGAGGCAGCGCTCACTTTCGAGCTTGTTCCGGCGGTGGAGCTGGCCTGATCCCCACCGCCTTGACTTGGCCATAGCCATCCGCCAAAACGCGCGGGTCGTGGGGCCGTAGCTCAGTTGGGAGAGCGCGTCGTTCGCAATGACGAGGTCGTCGGTTCGATCCCGATCGGCTCCACCATTTCCCCTTCTGCTGGATTGAGGCGACGTCGAAGGCGGTCGCCTTCGTGTTCATTGTGGAACTCGTCGAAAGGGCCGCTATCCGACCGTTCAACGCGCGTGGTCTTCTCCCAGAAAAGCGGCAGCAAGCGCCGTGCCCAAAGTGAGAAAGCCGATCGTCGAATAAAGCGTGAACGCCTGACTAAGGCCGAGATCGTTGATCAGGGCGAGCGAAAGCGTTGCTGAAATCGCGATTGGAAGGCTGAACAGAACGGCGGCGAAGGCCATGGGTCTCTCCCGGAAAACTCCGGCAGGGGAATAGCACCCATGGCTGAAGAATCTGTCAATACTCTGTTGCCGCAGGGTTAAGCCGGGCCACCGATTGTGGGCAGGAACCCGCCGAGCGGCGTGTCGCGGACCTGCCGCAGCAGCCCGACAAAGCCTCCAACCTGGTGCTCGGCGGAGCGCCGGCCTTTCTCGGCAGTGGCCAGATGCGCCTCGCCCACAGTGCCCGCCGGGTTCAGATCCGAGGCGACCCAGCCGTAGGAGACAGGGCCGATCGGGGCGATGGGGGTATCTTCGGCTGTCGACGGGAAATCCGTCGCCTGGGTCATATCGACCGTCTCGGGCCGGAAGTGGAGCATGAGCGAGGTCTCACGGTCACCGCCATGGATGCCATAGGCGTTCTCGCGGTCTGAGAATAGGCCCTCAGGCTGGCCGAAATTGCCCCACTGACACTTGACGGCGAGCATGCCCGCTTCGACCCGAAGCTCGCGGGCAAGAATCGAGATCAGATCGAGATTGCCACCATGGCTGTTCACGATGACCACCTTGCGGACCCCGGCGCGCGCGACCGAGAGACCGATCTCGCGCCAGGCATTGAGCGCTGTCTCGGCGGTTAGCGTGAGCGTGCCGCGCGCGTGGAGGTGCTCGTTGGATTTGCCAACCGCCTGAACGGGTAGAATGCGTATGTCGAGGTCCTCGGGGCATTGATTGCGAAGTTCGGCAAGCATGCCTTCGGCGATCATTGTATCGGTGCCGGTCGGCAGATGGGGCCCATGCTGTTCGATGGCCGCAGTGGGCAGGATCGCGATGACCTTCTCAGGGTCCAGGCCTTCGAACTCGGTCGTGCGGTAGTCGGCCCAGTCGAGCCGCCTCATGCCGGGGCGGCCTTCATCTGGGCGCGTCCCGTGAAGCGCTCCATCTTGCGGGCGACCTTCTCAAGGTGCTTCTGGCGACTATGGGCGGTGGAGCTGTCCATCAGGTAGTGGGCGGCGAAGGCGGTTTTATGAGGTTTCTTGCAGAGCAAACCGACGCCGCGCAGGATCGTGCGCTTGCCGGGCGCGCCGACCAGCGTCGTCAGCCACCAGCTCGCGCCACAAGTGGTGAAGAGGCCGAGGTGGGTGATGTGCTGGAGGCCCGGGCGGATCGTATCGCTTTCCTCGTTCGGCATCAGGAACGCGACGTCGGGCAAGAGGACCCGGTCAAGCCATCCCTTGAGGACAGCCGGCAGACCGTACCACCAGGTCGGATAGACGAAGATCAGCGTATCGCACCAGCGGATATCGGCGACATCGTCGGCGACCGGATCGCAGTTTTCTGGGCAGTTCTGATACCCTCGGTGTTCCTCGGCTGTCAGGATCGGATTGAAGCCGCGCTTGTAGAGGTCGAGAAGCCGAACCTCGGCGCCCGCTTCCTTGAGCTTGTCGAGGACGGTGTCGCGCACGGCGGCGGTGAAGCTCTCCTCGCGCGGATGGCAGTAAACGACGAGCGCCCGCATGTCAGAATGACCTCATTTCCTGTTTTACCCGGTTCAGAAACGCGCCGCGTTCGGCGTCTTGTCTTCTGTTCATATCGTAAAGCGCGAGGTAGCGCATCCGCGTTGGCTGGGTCATGTAGCGAAGGTGGCGCGTGACTGACTTGCGGGGCGGATCGCCCGCCATGACCGCGCGGAGCCGCGTGCCGCCGTAGGTGGTCACGGCGGCAAGTTTCTTTATGTGAGTGAGGTTGGGTTTGACCTTGCCGTCGACCAGCTTGAACGACACGCCAGGCAGAAAGACGCGGTCGATAAACCCTTTCAGCATGGCGGGATAACCGAAATTCCAGACTGGGAAGGAGAGAATGAGCGTGTCGGCGGCTCGAAGCCGCGCGACATAGTCCGCGACGGGTTCGATGTTCGGCCCCTCGTCGTGGTAGCCCCGGCGCTCAAGGTCCGAAAGGACCGGGTTGAAGCCCTCGGCGTAGAGGTCGCAATCGTCGATCTCCCAGCCGCGCTCGGAGAGCGTTTCGACGATGCCGGTGTGGAGCGCGGAAGCGAAGCTGTCGCCGCAGGGGTGAGCGTAGAGGATAAGGGCCCGGGTCACTCCGCCGCCTGAAGTTTTGGATAGGCGTACATCTTCGAATAGTCCCAGTTCGGGTCGTCCCAGGCGATCATCTTTCCGGGGTTCAGGAGGCCTTTGGGGTCGGCCTCTTTCTTGAACTGGAGCTGGCGGTCGTCGACGGTCTGACGCCCGCCCTCTTCGAGCGTGTAGCGGTGCGGGTTGAAGACCATGGCTCCGATCGCCTCGTGCCGGGCGATGATCTCGTCGAGGCGCTCTTCGGTGGAGAACTTCACCATAGAGAGGCCCGCGAAGATGACCTTGCCGCTCTCGCGCATGACTTCGAGGTGGTGGAGCACCTCGGGCGAGAACTCGCACTGCATCTGTTCGATCATCGCGAGCTGCTTGGGGCCCGCGAAGCGAACCTGGAGATAAGTGATTTCGGGATCGACCTTGAGCGCCCGGAGCGTGGTGTGGTTCCAGCTGTACTCATAGACCGGGCCCGGATTGCGCGGCCAGTCGTGGTCGTCGCTGCGATAGATCATCCGCGCTGTCGGGCGGCGGGCAAGGAAGGTGAGGAATCCGTCCATCGAATGCGGTGCGATCATCAGGCCCAAGACGGTGGTTTTTTCGTCCACATGGGGCGCGACGCGCTGGAAATAGGCGTGAGCGGTTGGAGCCTCGTAGACGCTGACCAGTTTTTTGAGGATGCCGTCCTCGTTGGCGAGGTCCTGCGCGAGTTGGGCGGCCTCCATGAAATCGTCAGTGGTGACGAAGATCTCGACCCAGTCGTACGCCGGAGCGAGCGGCATTTCGACCTCAGTGATGATGCCGTTTGTACCGTAGGCGTGGGAGACGCGAGCGAGCTCCTCGCCGGTGAATTCGAGGATGCGGGGTTCCGCCTCCATCGTCACGACGCGAAGGCGGATGATGTTGCCGAGATCGCGGAGCGCCCCCCAGGTGCAGGAGCCGACGCCGCCCGAGCCGCCGGCGATGAAGCCGCCAATGGTGGCGGTGGCGACGGTGGAGGAGAACATGCGGAGTTCGTGGCCCGCCTGTTCCCGACAGGTCGCGTCGACGTCTTTGAGGAGGACACCCGGCTCGCAGATGACACGGCCCGGATGGACCTCCTTCACCTTGTCCATATGGCGGAGGTGCATGACGCAGCCGCCTTCGAGCGGCATGGCCTGGCCGTAATTGCCGGTGCCCGCGCCGCGCGTGGTGACGGGGCAGTCGTGGGCGAAGCAGGTCTTGAGGATTTCGATAACCTCGGCCTCGCTTCTCGGGCGGACGACGAAGTCGGCGGTCACATGGTCGAGGCGATCTTTCAGGACCGGGGAGTACCAGAAGAAATCGCGGCTGGCGGCTTTGATGGCGACTTCTTTGTCTTCGACGTCGAGATGGGCGAGCGCGGCTTTGGCGGCGGCGACGTTGGGTTTCATAGGGTCGTCTCCATCAGGTGATCGAGGTCCGAATAATCGGGGAGCGTGGTGTCGATGGCTTTGCCGCCCCGCAAGACGACGCGGTCGGATTGCGGGCGCGAGAAGAGCTCGGTCCAGTCGCGGGCCCTCGTGATGACCAGATCGGCAGGCGCACCCGGCGCGAGCGAGGGCGCGTCGAAGCCGCAGGCTTTGGCCGGATTTTTCAAGAACGTGTGGGTCCAGTCGGCATCGGAATGATCCAGATGGCCGATGCGGGTGGCCTGTCGCATGACCTCAATCATGTCGAGATCGCCGTAAGCGTAGAACGGGTCGCGGGTGTTGTCGGAGGCGAAGCTGACATTGATGCCGCGCGCCTTCATCTCGTGGGCGAGGGTGATCCCGCGATTCCGGGGCGTGCGGCCCGCGTGGCGGTCCTGGAGGTAGAGGTTGCACATCGGCAGTGAGACGATGTGGAGGCCTGCCTTGGCCACCAGGTCGAGGGTGTCGAGCGCCCGCGCCTCGTCCTGGGTTGAGAGCGAACAGCAATGACCGACAACGACCGGGGCGTCGAAGCCGGTCTCCAAAGCGCATTCGGCGATGGCGCGGAGGGTCTCGGCCTCCGGGTCCATCGTCTCGTCGGCGTGGAAGTCGGCGGTGAGATCGCGTTCTCCCGCGAGGGTGAAGAAGTCGAAGATGCGCTGCCGGACGTCAGGCACAGGGTATGTGACCATGCCGAGGACGCCGCCCGTCTTCGCCACGATGTCCGCAGTTGCGGCGTAATCGCTGGCGATGCTTTCATGGCCGTCGCAGCCGATCAGGCTTGCCGCCTGAAGCGCGATCCGGCCTTCCCACTCCCCCCGCACCTCTTCGAACACGGCCCAAGAGATCCGGTCCTGCGGCGGGATTGAGTCGAGATGCGTGCGGATGGCGCGGGTGCCGTGGGCATAGGCGCATTTGAGCGCGAAGGTCATGCGCGCGCGCACGTCTTCGGCGCTCCAATTGGCTTCGCGGTCGGCGCCGACGGTCGTGAGCGCGCCCAGGAAGGTGCCGTCAGGATTGGCGGCGCGGGGCCAGATATGGCCTTTGTCGAGATGGGTGTGCATGTCGACGAAGCAGGGGAAGACCATGGCGCGGGCCATGTCGATTTCCTCGCCACCCGAGGCGGCGATCCTGCCGTCGGCGAGGGAGAGGTCCGTCACTACCAGGTCCTCGGCCGCTCCGATGAGGCAGCCGGGGACGGTGACGTTTATCAGCCGGACGCGGCGGTCTTCCGGGATCGCTTGCATCAGGTCTCCCGCTTGAGCGCGCTTTCGTGCCATTTGCGGAGGCTGAGGTGGCTGACGAGGCTCAGGATCGCGAAGATGATGACGCCGGTCAGCGCGATCAGAAGCAGAGCCGCAAACATTCGGGGGATGTTGAGGCGGTAGGAGGCCTCAAGGATGCGGAAGGCGAGGCCGGAGGCGTTGCCGCCTGTGCCAGCCACGTATTCCGCAACGACGGCGCCGATCAGGCTGAGCCCGCCCGCGATGCGCAGACCGCCGAGAAAGTAGGGAAGCGCGGAGGGCAGCTGCAGATAGCGGAGCTTCTGCCATCGCGTGGCGCCGTAGACCTTGAAGAGGTCGCGCAGGTTGTGATCGGCGGAATTGAGGCCGAGCGTGGTGTTGGAGAGGATCGGGAAGAAGGCGACGATCCAGGCGCAGATCAACAGGCCGACCATGCGGTTATCGACATAGATGAAGATGAGCGGCGCGATGGCGACGATGGGCGTCACCTGGAGGATGACCGCGTATGGGAAAAAGCTCATCTCGACCCATCGGGACTGGGTGAACAGGACGGCAAGGCCCACGCCGCCGACAATGGCGATGAAGAGCGCGCCCATAGTGATGCGGAGCGTGACCAGCAGGCTGTCGGAGAGCATCCCCCAGTCTTCGATCAGCGCTTCGACCACGAGGCCGGGGCCGGGGAGGATGTAATGCGGCAGTTCGTTAACCGCGACGATCCGGTCCCAGACAAAGATCGTCACGATCACAACGAGCGCGGGCAGCACCCACTGGCCGATCTTCTCGTTGCGGTTGCGGCGAGCGCGAGCCAGCTCTTCGGGATCGACGGCGAGGTCGGCTGTGGCCGGGGCGTCTTGTTCGATGGCGGTCACTGGCCAAGCTCCATTGCGTGTTTCAATGCGTCCGACGCGCGGCGGCAATGCGCGGCATAATCGGCCGAGGTGCGGAAATCCTCGGTGCGGGGATAGGGCTCTGTCACGGTCAGCTCTTCGATCACGCGGCCGGGGCGGGCGGCCATGACGACGATCCGGTCGGAGAGAAACACCGACTCGAACACCGAGTGAGTGACGAAGATGACGGTGGAGGCGATCTTCTCTTTCATCGCCAGAAGGTCGTTGTTGAGCTTGAACCGCGTAATCTCATCCAGCGCTGCGAAGGGCTCGTCCATCAGGATCAGTTTCGGGTGCGTGACCATGGCGCGGGCGATGGAGACGCGCATTTTCATCCCGCCCGACAGCTCGCGCGGATAGGCGCCGTGGAACTTTTCCAGCCCCACGAGCGCAAGCGCTTCCTCGATGTCGGAAATCACGCTGCGCTTGGATTTCCCCTGCATCCGGAAGGGCAGGAACACATTGTCCTCGACCGTGGCCCAGGGCATCAGCGTGGGTTCCTGCAGAACCACGGAGAGCGAGCCTGGCTCTTTCTCGACCTCCCATTTGATGCGGCCGCCCGTCGGGTGGATGAGATCCGAGATGAGCCTGAGCGCGGTCGACTTTCCGCAGCCGGAGGGGCCGAGCAGCGAGATGAAATCGCCAACCCGGACGTCGAGGTTCATGTCTTTGAGGGCGACGACATCGCGCCCGAAAATCTTGTCGACATGGGACATCGACAGGAGTTTCGGGCGGGACAACATCGCGTCCTCTCCCACCGGGGCGGGAGAGGCTTCGCTTCCGTCGGCCATCACTGACCCATCGCGGCCTGTTTGGCTTCGAGCGCGACGCCGGTGTTCGAGAACTCGGTCGTGAACGACGACTGCCAGTCAAGATCGCCATCCACGACGCCGGCGCTGACCATGGTGTTGAAGAACTCTTCGATCTTGCCGGCTTCCATCGCGCCAATGCCCGCTTCGAGCGCCTGACCGGAATCGACGATCCCGTATTCCTTCATCTTGTCGAGCGAGAACGCGAGCTTTTCGTCGCTCATGTCGGGGTTGTCCTCTTTGATGAGCGCGTTGGCGGCGGAGTTGTCGCCGTAGAGGTAGTTGGCCCATCCGATGTTGGAGCCTTCGACAAAGCACTTCACGACTTCGGGACGCTCGTCGATGGTCTGCTGCATGACCTCAACGGTCGTGGCGTAGGTCGCGAAGCCATAGTCGGCGAGGAGCCAGAGGTCTGGCTCAAATCCGCCTTCCTTCTCGACTGCCAGCGGCTCGGACGTGATGTAGCCCTGCTGGAAGCTGTCCTCGTTCACGATGAACGGACCCGGGTTGAAGGTGTAGGGCACACGCTTCTCGCTGTCGAAGCCGTAGTCCGTCATGAGCCACTGGTAGTAGCTGATGAAGCCGCCATCGCCCACGATATGGGTGTCGAGACCGGCGAGCTCCTCGAAGGAGGAGACCTTGCCGGGGTGGGTCATCAAGACCTGCGGCTCTTTCTGGAAGTGGGCCGCGACGACCTTCATCGGCACTTCTTCCTTCACGGCGTCGAAGGCCAGGAGCATGTTGCCGCCCATATGGAAGTCGAGCTTGCCTGCGAAGAGCAGCGGGCGGTTGATGACCTGCGGGCCGCCGGGGATGATCGTCACCGAGAGGCCGCAAGCCTCGTAGGTGCCGTCGGCGACGGCCTGGTAGTAGCCACCGTGCTCGGCTTGGGCGACCCAGTTGGTGCCGAAGGTTACTTCGGTGAGGTGGCCACCTGCGAAGGCGGCGGTGCCGGCGAGAATCGCGGCGGCTGATGTGGCTGTGGTTCTTGCGAAAGACATGGGCGTTTCCTCCAGGTGTTTTTCTGTTCCGAGCCGTCGCATGAGGGGTTCGGACCGTCCAATCACCACTTGGTCCTGTCGCGCGCGTCCTCCGGCTTCGCCTAAAGATTAGACAGATCGAGGCGATTCGCACGTGATTTCAGCGAAATTCGCGCCTGCTTTTCGGGCTTGCGATGCAGGCTTCGGCAGGAGACGGTTCCTGCGAGGCTTTTGGGAGGGTTCGGAATGCGGGAATTGAAGCCGGAGAGCATTGCGCCGCCCTTCGCTCGATACGCGCATGCGGTCGAGGTGCCCGAGGACGCGCGGCTGGTCTTCACCTCTGGCCAGTTGGGATTGGCGGCAGACGGGACGGTGCCGGAGGACGAGGGGGCGCAGGCGGATATCTGTTTCGCCAATATCGACGCGATACTGGCGGAGGCGGGCGCCGGGCGAGGCGACGTCGTGCGGATCAACGCCTTCGTGACCGACCGGGCGTACATGAGCGGCTACATGGCGGCGCGGGACAAGTGGCTGGCGGATGTGGAGCGGCTGCCGGCCTCGACATTGGTGATCGTCTCGGGGTTCACGCGAGCGGAGTTCAAAGTGGAGGTGGAGGTCGTTGCGGCGGTGACGGGAGAGTGACGTGCCGGGCAGGTTTTTTCTTACAGTTCCTGTGGCAGAAGTAGCGGATTGGCTCGGCGCCGATTCTGACGGACTCAGTCAGCCGCCCCGAAAGAACGTCGCGCCCGGCGAGGAGATCGTCGTCACGGACGCCGACAGGCGGCTTTCGATGATGCGCTGGGGGATCATCCCGGTGGGGCGCGTCAACGTGCGCGGACGGCCGGTGCTGGAGACCATCATCAACGCCCGATCTGAGACAGTATTCGACAAGAGCGCCTTCGAGGGCGTGGGCCGGGCGATTGTGCCTGTGAATGGCTGGTACGAGTGGACGGGGCAGGCGCGGCGCAAGACCGCGTGGCGGATCAGGCCGAAGAGCGGCAGGTTTCTCGCATTTGCAGCAATCGCAGACCGATGGAAGGCGCCAGGAGGCCGCGTGGTGGATCAAGTGGCGACGGTGACCTGTGAGCCGAGCGGCGATGTGGTTGATATCCATCACAGAATGGCGGTCATCCTGGCGCCGGAGGCCTTTGATATCTGGCTTTCGGGGAGCGATGATGACGCAAGGGCGCTCTGCCGGCCGTGGCCGGATGGATCGCTCGTTGTCGAGGAGGCCTTGGACGTCGACTTCAACGCGCCATGACGCCGCCTTGCGAATCCCGGTGAATTATGCTGCGGTGCAGAAAAGCTGAAGGAGCGGGGCAATGGCCGGCAAAGTCATCACGGTGGCGCAGCAGAAGGGCGGCGCGGGCAAGACGACGATCGCGGCGAACCTTGCGGTGGCATTCGTGAAACAGGGCAAGTCGGTGGCGCTTCTCGATACCGACCCCCAGGGCTCGCTCGGGCGCTGGTTCATGACGCGGCGGGAGGCGGGCGATCCGGGCCTCGACTTCTCGACCGCGAGTGCCTGGGGCGTGAGTTACGAATGCGACAAGCTTCGCAAGACCGCCGATTACATCTTCCTCGACACGCCGCCCAAGATCGATGCTGACCTCAAACCGGCAATCCGCGAGAGCGATTTGGTGATCGTGCCGGTGACGGCGAGCCATGTGGATGTCTGGGCGACCGAGGACGTTCTCGACCTCGCGCAGCGCGAAAGGGCGGAACTGATGGTGGTTCTGAACCGAGCCAAGGCTGGGACGCGCGTGGCGGGCGATGTGGACCGGGCTTTGGGCGAGCTGGGCGTGGATCGCGCGGGCACCGTTTTGGGGAACCGGGTGGCCTATGCCGAAACGCTCGGGCTCGGAAAAGGCGTGCTGGAGCGGTCGAAGGGCGTCTGGACCGGCGAGATGGAAGCGCTTGCGGACGAGGTCGCGGGGCGGGTTTCGGACTGACGCCTCGCGCACGGATTGACAAGCAGACATCGTGGTTTCAATAAAATCCTGAAAACAGGGGACTTTCGATGCGCGAGGGGTGGCCTTTGGCCCGGCCCGGAAGAGTGATCGGTTTGCTGGGAGGGTCGTTCGACCCGGCTCATGCCGGACACGCGCATATTACGCGCGAGGCGCTGAAGAGGTTTCGGCTGGATGAGATCTGGTGGCTGGTGACGCCCGGCAATCCTTTGAAAGCGCGGGGGCCGGCTGAGCTGGACGACCGGATGCGCGTGGCGCGGGAGGTCATGCGGCATCCAAAGGTGCGGGTGACGGCTTTGGAGGCGCGGCTGGGCACGCGGTACACGGCCGAGACGATCTCGGGATTGCAGGAAGCCTATCCAGGCGTGACCTTCGTCTGGCTGATGGGGGCCGACAATCTGGCGACGTTTCATCGATGGCAACGGTGGGAGGCGATCTTTCACATGGCGCCTATCGGTGTTCTGGCCAGGCCGGGCGAGCGGATCTCGGCGCGTTTGTCGCCCGCCGCCCGGCGGTTTCGGCCCTTCAAGCTGAGCGCGCGGCAGGCTGGGACGCTGAAGCGGCGAGTCCCGCCCGCGTGGTGTTTCGTCAACATGCCGATGCGGGACGAGAGCTCGACCGCAATACGGGCCGGCGGGGGCTGGTGAGCCCGCGGCGCGACACGCCTCAATTTGTGATCAACTGAGGCTTGCTTGACGGCGGTCAGTTTTCTTTAGTCGCGGTCATGTCGCGTGAGATCACACGCCGCGCCCTCTTGGCGGGAGCCGGGTCTGCATTGGGAAGCGCCGCCTTCGCGGGCGCCCCGGCGGTCAGCCTGCGCCCGGTCGCCCGCGGCGAGCGGCCGGTTCCGCCTATGCCCGAACCGGACGATCTCGTCACGAAAGCCGGGTTGGGCGGTATGGTAACCTATACCGTTGCCGACCGGGCGACCGGCGAGGTGGTCGACGCGCGGCTGCCCGATCATCTGATGCCGCCCGCGAGCACGTTGAAAGCGGTTACGGCGCAATATGCCTTGAAGCGGTTAGGACCTTCCTTCCGGTTCGGGACCGAGGTTCTCGCCACGGGTCCTGTGGTGGACGGGCGGCTCGAGGGTGATCTGGTGCTGTCGGGCGGCGCGGATCCGACTTTGGACACGGATCGGCTTGCGGCCTTGGCGATCACGCTCCGGGAGGGCGGGCTGATCGAGGTAACGGGGCGGTTCCTGCTCTGGCCCGGCGCGGTGCCGCGGGGCGACCGGATCGACGGGGATCAGCCCGAATACGTCGGCTATAATCCCGCGTTCGGCGGGCTGAACCTGAATTTCAACCGCGTGCACTTCGAATGGAAGCGTATTGGTGATGACTACGACCTGACGATGCAGGCGCGGGGGCTGAAGGCCTCGCCCTCGACTTCGGTCGCGCGGATGTCCGTGATCGACCGGAAGTCGCCGGTGTTCGAGTACCACCCATCGCAGGATCGGGACAGATGGTCGGTGGCGCGGGGCGCGTTGGGCAAGGACGGGGCGCGCTGGCTGCCTGTCCGGTATCCGGCGCTTTATTGCGGGGATGTGTTCCGAACGCTGATGCGCTCCAACGGGATCGTGCTCAAACCGGCGGAGATCGTGGAGGCGCCCGTGCCCGGCCGCGTGCTGGCGCGGTCGGAGAGCCTTGAGATGGTCGAGGTTCTGCGGCGAATGCTGAAGTACTCGACTAATCTGACGGCGGAGGCGTCGGGCATGACGGCGTCCCTAGCGAACGGCGTACCGGTCGGGTCGCTCCTAGGCTCCGGGTCGCGCATGGCCGGGTGGGCTGAGACGTCCTTCGGAGCGTCGCAGCTCAAGTTCCGGGATCATTCTGGGCTGGGCTATGGATCGGAGATATCGGCAGGCGACATGGTGCGGATAATGCGCGGGTCCGGGGACGCGCGGCCCTTGCTCAAGACATTCTCGGTTCCCACGCCCGGCGACCGCAAGGGCAAGCCGCTCGACGGGGTCGAGGTTCTGGCAAAGACCGGTACGCTCAATTTCGTCTCTTCGCTTGCTGGTTTCATGACTGCGCCGGGCGGGCGTGAGCTGGTCTTTGCGATCTTCACCGCGGACGTGGCGCGGCGCGACGCCATCGCGCCGGAGGCGCGGGAGCGGCCGCCCGGGTCGAAGAGCTGGTCGCGCCGGTCTCGCGGTTTGCAGCGGGCGCTTCTGGCGCGTTGGGCCGGGGCGCGGGTTTAGAGAAAGCTTCGTTGAGAGGGCTGCGACCGACCTGTGGGTTCTCGCCGGGTTTTCAGTCGTGATCTGAGCGCCTAAACCGTCCGATGCCGCGCCCGCGCGGCGCGTTCGATGGCGGCGGCGGGCAGGCGGTCGATCTCGAGCTCGTAGCGCATCTCCTGAAGGAACCTGAGCTCGCCCTCGCGCGCTTTGCCGTCGGCGGCGACCACGTCGCAGGCCATGGCGTAAGCGGTTTCGATCAAGGGATCGGGCAGGCGCTCGCGGGCGGCGTTCCAGAAGATGTCGAGCCCGTCCTCCTTTTCGAACATGTCGAGCACGGTGGCAGAGACGTCCTTCAACCGCTCGACATCATAGGCGGCGAATACTGGAAGATGGTTCACGATGCGCTCGATCGTGACCAGTTCGGAGGTTCGGATCGTCTCGTCGGAGACCGATACGGCGATCATGATGGCCACTAGGGTGTCCTGCGGCGTGAAATCGGCGGATGGGATGGCCAAGGGATGCGTCCTTTTGAGTGCGTCGCCCCTGAATTTATTGACGCCAACCGCGCCCCGCAATAGGTAGCGGGCCTTGCCCGGACGCGGGGTCCGGGCTGGGAAGGATCTGATCGAGATGTCCGAGTTCCGCGATGCCGCCCTGATGTCGAAAGCCTGGCCTTTTGAAGAGGCGCGGCGGCTGGCGAAACGGTATGAAAAGGCGGCGCCTGAAAAGGGCTATGTCCTTTTCGAGACGGGCTACGGGCCGTCGGGTCTGCCCCATATCGGGACGTTCGGAGAGGTCTTGCGGACGACGATGGTGCGCCGCGCCTTCGAGGTGATTTCGGACATTCCGACGAAGCTGATCTGCTTCTCCGACGACCTGGACGGGATGCGGAAAGTTCCGGGGAACGTGCCGAACCAGGAGATGCTGGCCGAGCACATCCAGAAGCCGCTGACGAGCGTGCCCGACCCTTTCGGGACGCATGAGAGTTTCGGCGATCACAACAACGCGATGCTGAAGCGGTTCCTCGACACGTTCGGGTTCGACTATGAGTTCTATTCGGCGCGTACGTTTTACGGCTCGGGCCAGTTTGACGAGATCTTGCGGCGCTGCGCGGAGCGCTACGACGACTTGATGAAGATCATGCTGAAGTCGCTGCGCGAAGAGCGTCAGCAGAGCTACTCGATTTTCCTGCCGATCCATCCAGAGACGGGCCGGGTTCTCTATGTGCCGATGAAACACGTGGACCCGATCGAAGCGACGGTGACCTTCGACGACGAGGACGGGCGGGAGTGGACGCTGCCGGTCACGGGCGGGCATGTAAAGCTCCAATGGAAACCGGATTTTGGCGCGCGCTGGGCGGCGCTCGGCGTCGATTTCGAGATGTACGGCAAGGAGCACGCGACGAACGAGAAGATCTACGACGGGATCTGCCGCGCCCTGGGCGCGCGGCCGCCGGAGCATTTCACCTACGAGTTGTTCCTGGACGATCAGGGGCAAAAGATCTCGAAGTCCTCGGGGAACGGGATCTCGATTGATGAGTGGCTGAGCTACGCCGCGACGGAGTCGCTCAGCTATTTCATGTATCAGAAGCCTAAGACGGCCAAGCGGTTGTTTTTCGACGTTATTCCGCGCGCGGTCGACGAGTACCACCAGCAGCTAAGAGCTTATCCGGGGCAGGATGCCGCGCAGCAGGCGGCGAACCCGGTCTATCACATTCATTCGGGCGACGTGCCCGCATCGACGCTGATCGTGCCGTTTGCCATGCTCCTCAACCTGGCTTCGGTCTCGGGCGCCGAGGACAAGGAGACGCTCTGGGGCTTCATCGCGCGCTATGCGCCGGACGCGGCGCCGGAGACGCATCCCGACCTCGACGCGGCGGCGGGATTCGCCGTACGGTATTTCAACGACTTCGTGAGACCCGAGCGGGTCTTCAGGTCGCCCGACGCCAAGGAGCGGGCGGCGATGGAGGATTTGCTGGGCCGTTTGCGGGACTGGGAAGGGGCAGTTGACGCGGAAGAGCTGCAATCGATGGTATTCGCGGTCGGCAAGGCGCATGAGTTCGATCCCTTGCGCGACTGGTTCAAAGCGCTTTACGAGGTCTGTCTCGGCGCGAGCCAGGGGCCGCGTTTTGGGGGCTTCATCGCTCTCTATGGCGTGGCGGAGAGCGCCGATCTGATCGAGCGGGCTCTGGCCGAAGAGATGGCTGAATAGGAGCTATGTCGGGCCCATTTGCGGCTCGGTTGTGCGATGTCGCTTCGGCAGTAAGAGACCGCTTTGCGTAAAGCGCTGACGCAGAAACCGTTGACGGTCAGCAGCATTTCTGGAACGTCGCTCTCGTCTTCACGAGAACAACAATCCA
Organism: Paracoccaceae bacterium; assembly: GCA_030066855.1. Taxonomy (GTDB): domain Bacteria; phylum Pseudomonadota; class Alphaproteobacteria; order Rhodobacterales; family Rhodobacteraceae; genus Kangsaoukella. Next base: position 90,785 of record JASJAU010000002.1, read on the forward strand.
GCTGTCTCGTCTGCCGTGGGCCCTGATGAGAATGCTCCGAATTCAAACAGGTCAATACTCAAGGAACTTCTAACGAGCTTCCGCTTTGGCCTTTAGTGCTCGATTCATCACGTTGAAACCGGCAGCGGCATCAATGATGCCAGGGCGCACCATTCTCGGGATCAAAAATCCCCAAAAGTTCTCGCCATGGATCAAGCGCGTTCCGCCAACGGCTTGCTCTTCCAGTTCGAAATAGTGCTCAGTATCGATCAACAGCGGCAGGCCGTAACGCGACGACCATCGGAGTTCTTGCGCAGCTTTTCTCTTCGTTATCCTCACATCGAATTGCAGAAGGTCGCTCTCGTCCTGCCCCACTGTTACGTGAAGCCGCCGACCTGCTTCCAAGGTTCCCCGTAGCTCCCTGATGAACGGATTCCACTCGTGATAGCTTTCGTTACTGGTCAGGATGGACCAAATGCGCTCAGGCGTTGCGTGAATCTCCATTTGGGTTCGGACAGCGCAAGAAAAGTTTGCGAAAATCCCTGAACCGCGCTCGCGAATTTCCGTATTCTCTGAGCCATCCATTAGCGACCACGCTTGAGAAAGCACGAACTATATCACGGTGGAGCAGCAGGTTACACCAATGCCCATATTGGGCCCACAGGAGATATCTAACGGTTCTGGTCAGGCTCCGAGCATCGTTTCTCGGCCGAATGACCGCTTGGCAAGGAGAGCGGTCTTGGTACCTCGGGCATTTCGTTATGATCGCGAGGAGATTGAAGAAAACAAAACCATCCGCGCTACTTCACCGTAAGCTTTGTGACGGAACGCGGACGGGAGGAGCGGATCATGCGGCTTGGATTGATGGCAATTGTTTTCGCGGGGGCGCTCGCGGGCATGGTGCGCGCGGCGGATGTTCTTCCAGCCGAGCCAGGCATCGAGGGAACGATTCAGAGCCAGATCGATGCGTTTCTCGTGGACGATTTCGTGACGGCGTTCACCTTCGCGTCGCCGAACATACAAGGGATGTTCGGTTCTCCCGAACGGTTCGGATCGATGGTTCGGAGCGGCTATCCGATGGTCTGGCGTCCGGGTGAGGTGCGGTTTCTCGAGCTGAGGGACGTGGGCGGTCAGCTTTGGCAGAAGGTCATGATCCGCGACCAGCAAGGCCAGCTGCATGTGCTCGACTACCAGATGGTTCAGAGTGAAGGTCTGTGGAAAATCAACGGCGTGCAGGTGTTGAGAGCGCCGGGCGTGGGCGCCTGAGCGATCTGATCGGAATCAAAGCAAGCCCGATGGCCCTGTGGTGTTCTGTCCTCCAGAGGAGGAGTCCGCCATGTACAAGAACATTCTCGTGCCGGTCGATCCGGGCCATGAGGTCATTCACGAACAATCGCTGAAGATGGCCAGAAACCTGGCCGAAGACGCCAATACAGTGATCACAGCCCTGACCGTCGTGGAACCGCTGCCAGCCTATCTGGCGGGGGAGCTGCCCGACGAGGTGTCGAAAATGGCGGGCGAACGCGCGATGGCGACGCTGCGCTATTTGACGAGCGGGAGTTCGGACATCGTGACCGCGATCCGCCGGGGCTCGCCCGGTCAGGAGATTCTGCAATACGCGCATGAGCATGATTGCGATCTGATCGTCATCGCTTCGCACAAACCGGGGCTGCGAGATTATTTTCTGGGCTCCACAGCGGCGCGGGTGGTGCGGCACGCGGCCTGCAGCGTACACGTGATGCGCTAGGGGCTTTCCAGCCAGTCGTTGATCGTCTTGGCGATAGGCGCGCGGTCGGCGCCGCCGAAGCCGAATTCCATTGGGATTGGCCCGTCGTCCATCACCAGGGCGAGGCGCGTCATGCGAGTTCCGTCGCTCCAATTACTTTGCCACATTGCGCGCTCCAGCCGGTCGAAGGAGAGCGTATAGGCGCGGGTCTTGAAGAGCCGCTTGTGCTCGATCGTGATTTGGCCGTGCGGTTTGTCGAAGGCGATCCTGAGCGAAGGCGCGTACCACCAGCCGACCGCCCAGATCGCAAGGCCGATCTCGGCGATCAGCAGGCGCAAGATTGGGCCGTCGCCTTCAGGGTTCAGTGCGGCCGCGGCGACGGCGCCCGCGCCAACGAGAAAGAAGACGAGCTGCAGGAAGCGGGCCTTGTCCTCGACGACGAGACGGTCTGCGGTTTCTTCGGCGATCTTCATGGGCGTCAGCGTTCCCGGAATGGCGCTCTGGCGCAAGGCGTCTCCACTCGTCGTTTTGTGGTATTGTCAGGATGAAAAGGAGCCAGCCCATGCCAGCCATCGTCAAGGACCGCCCGCTGCAGACCGTCATCACCACCTTCGAATGCTCGCCTGGCACCTGCGCGGACCTGCTCGAGGGTCTGCAGGCGGCCTACGCAGAGTTCATCTCAAAGCAGCCGGGGTTCATCGGAGCGGGGCTTCATGTGAACGACGCGCAAACCCGTATCGCCAATTATTCGCAATGGGAGCGGCGGGAGGACTTTCAGGCGATGCTGCGGTCGGCGGAAATGCGCAAGCGGAACAAGGCGTTCGCGGCGCTCGCCTCGCGTTTTGAACCGGTGATGTACGAGGTGGCTGGGGTCTTTGACTAGGCCGTCAGGTCGTCGGGCGTCAGGCGATAGGCCTTGCCGAAGCCGCCGTTCAGGAGAGCCCCGGAGGGCGCGAGGCGGACGAGGCGGAAGTCGGCAAAGTCGATGTAGAGCTGGGCCTTCGGTTGGGCCGCCAGGTAGTTCGCCTTGCCCACCTCTGTTTTCTCAAGAAACTCCGCGCGAACCTGCAACGTGATCCGGGGATGGGCGAGCGGATCGCCGCGCCCCGGCTCCCCGATCAGGAGCGAGGCGATGGGATGGGCGCGGAGAGCGGCCGTATGCGTCGACAGGTCTGAGATCAGAGTCGTCACCGAGCCGTCCGAAGCGGGGGCCAGCGCCACGCGCGTGACGAAGGGCGCGCCGTCGATGAGCGTGGCGAGCGCACCGTGCCGCGCTTCCGTGATCAGCCCTTGGGCGAGCGCGCGAGCCTCGTCATCGGTGGGCCGGATCGGGTCGATCTTTTTCGGAGTGTCAGGCAAGGGGCGCCTCGGCGCAGGCGCGGAAAGCGCGGACCGGCTCCGACGCGCCCTCGAGTTGGAGCGTGACCGTGCGATCGCCGATGAGCGCCGTCGCGGTTTCGTTGAACTCGAGCCCGTTCAACACATTGCCGAAACCCCGGTCGGAGACGGTGAGCGTGGCGCCGCTCTCGGAAAGTCGGTGGCGGTCGGTCGTGATCGTCAGACCGCGCGGGCCGCTGAATCGGATCGCGAAGACCGGCGCATCAGGCCAGCCGGCGCCGGTGAGCGCGATGGCGTAGGGCTCGGCCGCTCTGGGGTCGTAGGTGACGGTCACCTCCGCCGCGCTCGTGCTGTGCGAGAGCGTGCAGACGGGCGTCGGCGTGAACTCCCAGGCGGCGGCGGGGGCCGTGACGGCCAGAAGGGCGATAAGGCTGCGCATCACCGGAAGGTAGCGGGCGCCACCGCGAGGGCAATCGTCCCTTTTGGATCAAGCGCGGGTCGTCGCGATCGCCGAGATGTCGGTCGTCTCGGGCGGGCCGGCCAGAATGGGTGTGACGCGGGCGCGGTAGCCTTCGAAAGCCTTGCTTTCGAGGAAGGCGTGCTTGCCGGTATCGTCATCGAACTCGAGAACGCCGACGAAAGCCGAAGCGTCGCTTGTGGCGAAGGCGGAATAGGTGACGGCGCCGGCGCATTCGGTCTTGAGTTCGGCGATGAGCGTTTTCATCGCGTCGGCCTGCGCGTCGTGATCGTCGGCGGATTTCAGGGTGTAACGGACGAGGAGGGACATAGTCGGCGCTCCTTTCTCTGCGCGTTGGGATTAGGCGCCATATGGACGGGAGACGTCAAGCGATCCGGTCGCGCCCTCCCGAGCCGCCTCAAAGGAGCCCGTGTTTCGCCGCCCAGCTTCGCAAGTGATCGGCATGGGCGGGCATTCGCTGGTCCGCGTGTGTGAGATAGGCGCCGAGAACGGTGCTGGCATCCTTTGTCCGCCCTCGGTTAAGCAGGATGCAGGCCTTTTGGATGGGAAGCGGCGTCTCGAACATGACGCTCGCTCCATCCGATTGATCACCCTCAAGGTCCTCTTCCTCATGGTTCAGGATGTCGTCAGAGGATTGAAATCGGGATAGCAGTTCAAGGTCTTTGTCGAAGGCCGCGCCAACCTCTGAAAGCACCCATTCTTCAAAGCTGACGGGCCAGGCGTGATGCGCCCGGTAGACCCGGTCCGGCCCGATCGACGCGCGAACGCAGCAATCGTAGTCGTTGACCCATGCACCCGGTTCGGGATTGCCGGTGTAGAGCCGGATATCGGGGCAATAGACACCGAAATGCAGGTGGAACCCGCCATGACCAGCGCTGTAGGCGCCGATCTGAAAAAAGCGGGCCTGGTGTGTCAGCCCGCCCGGCGTCGTGCGGTTGAAGGCGTTGCCGCGTTTGCGGAAGCCCTCGCGCCGCATGCGGGGCGCGAAATGACCCGCGATCTTTTTCATCTCGTCGGAAAAGGACGCCGTCATCATGGGCGGCGGGCGATGCAGTCGATTTCGACCAATGCGCCCACGGCGAGCGCGGTGACTCCCACGGTGGTTCGGGCGGGGCGGCGGTCCTCCGGGAAATAGGTCTCATAGGTCGCGTTGAAAGCGGCGTAGTCGCGCTCGAACGCAGTCAGGAAGCACCGGCACTGGACGATATGCGAGAGGTCGAGGCCGAGCTCGCCAAGGATCAGGGCGAGGTTCTCCATCACGCGGCGCGTTTGCGCTTCAATGCCTGCGGGCAGGGGTGCGTCGGGCGCGTCGGGGTCGGTCGGCATCTGGCCGGTGAGAATGACCCAACCATCCGCCTCGACCGCGTGGGAGAAGGGCGCGACGGGTCGGGGGCCGTTGGCGAAGAGGTGGAAGTCCGGCATGAGCCAGAGGTTAGGCGAAGTCATAGACGGCGGGCAATGACGAGGTGCGGCGTGGCGTGGCATTGACCGGATGGGCGACCGGACGGAGCCTGCGCGAAACCTCGAAAGGGACGAATGACGATGCGTGCGATACTGGCTTTGGTTCTGATGACTGGCGCCGCGTGGGCCGATCCGGTGGGGATTACGCCCGAGATGGTGTCGGTGACCGTGGAGACGGCGGACGGGCCGGTCGAGATCGCGCGGGTCCAGGACAACGCCAATGCAGTGACGGGTGACTGGGCGCTGACCTCCCGGCCCTGCCCGAACTTCTGCATTCAGCCGATGGTGCCGGCCGAGGGCGTGACGCCGATTGGGGAGCTTGAGTTGTTGGCGTTTTTGCAGGATCCGGAGGCCGTGGTGATCGATGGGCGTATTTCGCCTGAGTTCAGGGCAGGCACGATCCCGGGGGCCGTTTCGGTGCCGCATAACGAAGCCGCCGACCGGCTGGGCGAGCTGGGCTGCGAGCCGGATTTTGAGGGGTTCGAGTGTGCGGACGACGCGCCTGCGGTCGCCCTTTTCTGCAACGGGCCGTGGTGCGGGCAATCGCCTGCGGCGGCGCGGCGGATGATCGAGGCGGGCTATCCGGCGGAGAAGATCCATTACTATCGGGGCGGGATGCAGGTGTGGCGGTCGCTGGGGCTGACCGTGGTGCCGGGGGAATGACCCGCGAGGAGTTCAATACATTCTGCGGCGGGCTGAAGGGCGCGACTCATGTGGTGCAGTGGGCGGAGTCCGACGTCTGGAAAGTGGGCGGCAAGGTCTTCGCCTGGTGCGCCCGCGATGAGGCCGGACCGGCTTTTACTTTCAAAGTCGGGGACATCGGTTACGAGGTTCTGACCGGCGAGCCGGGCATCCGGCCGGCGCCTTACATGGCGCCGCGCGGTTTGAAATGGGTGCAGGTCTATGAGCCGGACGCGATGAGCGAGGAGAGCCTGCGCGCGCATCTTGTGGCGAGTTACGAGATGGCGGTGGCGCGGTTGACGCGGAAGGTGAGGGCGGAGTTGGGCGTGAGCGCCGGTCCCGCCGGAGGCGGGTGAAACGTCCAGTGGACGTTTCAAGGCGCGAACGGGCGGAGCCCCGGGGTTCGGTCGGGTGCGAGTGAGACGGTTGGTGGGTGTTTTGGGGCGCGGATGTAGGGCGGGGTTCACCCCGCCTTTTCTCGGCCGACGCGATTTGGCGGGGTGAACCCCGCCCTACGGGAGGCGGTGAGGCTGCGCGCAGGGTGGGTGATTTCACCCACCGGGCGTCAGTGCGGGCGAGGGAGGGATTGACGTCGGGTGAACCTTCGCCGGCGCGAAGAACCACCCACCCTACGCTCGCTTCAGCGTCCTTTCTTTGGCTTTTGCCCCTTCGTTTCATCTTGAGACAGTACGGACGCAGCCAGTTGCCGTACTTCTTTGGGCGTTGGTTTCTTTCTGCCCGAAAGGACATCGGACGCGAGGGACGAGAGTTTTGGGGAGCTTTGCTTTGCTGGCCTCTTTGCCATGGCGTTACCCTTTGATTTCAATGGATTCTTGACATCTATATGTCTTGAGCGTAATAGAGGACGGGACGGTTCTGCAGCGCCGCCCCGCCGCCGTAACTCGTGAGTTACGGCCTCAGGTTAACAAAGCGGCTTGCCACATTGGGATACTCCTTTCATTGCCTCGGGAGGCGTGGTGGGAGGTTTAGAACACCGGGAGTGCTGGCGGCACTTCCGGTGTTCGCTTCTTCAGAGGCTGCAGCCTCTGAATGCTTGATTGGGAAACCAAAGCGAATTATTGCAACCGGAGTTACAACGAAGCCTTTTTCCGCGTCTCCTTTTAGTAAATCCGTCCTTACTAGGTTTCTTACGCGATCACGAACGCTAGAAAGAGTGACCGGATTCCCAATTTCGTTTGTGATTTCAGCAATTTGATCGTAGTCCAGAGGGGCGTCCCTTTTGTGCATTTCCGCGAGCACTTCACGCCATGCTTGGGAAATCGCGCCTTTTGTGCGCCCTGAACCAACGCCCCCGCCTTTCTTACCAGATTTAGCCGCTGGCCTTATCTGAGCAGCAGTCTCTAGTGCCGTAATCTCGGCTTCGAGAATTCGGAGGCGGCGTTCGAAGTCGGCGTGCTGCCGCTTCTTCTCTGCGATCATTTCATCAAGCGCGTCAGACATACGCCGCTAACAACGCGAAAAAACGCGGTGCGCAAGCCGATGAGGTGTTAATGGCGAAAAAGCGATAGCTTTTCCGCGTTCGTGGGGTCGAATTTGGCTTAACGCCCCCGCCGCCTAACATTTCCCCCACGCTGCCCGGCCCGGCCCGCCGTGCTCCGCCCCTTGCCCTTCTCCGACGAGGCCACCGCCTGATCCACCGCTGACTGCCGCGCCAGCGGGTCGTCGGCGACGACCAGATCCACCGTCTCCAGCCGCTTGATCTCGTCCCTGAGCCGCGCGGCCTCCTCGAATTCCAGGTTCTCGGCGGCCTTGCGCATCTCGTCGCGCAATCCGTCCAGATGCGCCTGCAGGTTGGCGCCGACGAGCGGTTTTTCAACCTGCGCGGTGACGCGGGCCATGTCGGTGTCGCCCTTGTAGAGGCCGGAGAGCACATCCTCGACATTCTTCTTGATCGTCTCGGGCGTGATGCCGTGCTCCTCGTTATACGCCATCTGCTTGGCGCGGCGGCGGTCGGTTTCTTTGAGCGCGCGCTCCATCGAGCCGGTGACGCGGTCGGCGTACATGATGACGCGGCCGTCGGCGTTCCGCGCGGCGCGGCCGATGGTCTGAATGAGCGAGGTCTCGGAACGCAGGAACCCCTCCTTGTCCGCGTCCAGGATCGCGACGAGGCCGCATTCGGGGATGTCGAGCCCCTCGCGCAACAGGTTGATGCCGATCAGCACGTCGAACGCGCCGAGGCGGAGGTCGCGCAGGATCTCGATCCGCTCGAGCGTGTCGATGTCCGAATGCATGTAGCGGACGCGGATGCCCTGCTCGTGCATGTATTCGGTCAGGTCCTCGGCCATGCGCTTGGTCAGCGTGGTGACGAGCGTGCGGTAGCCGTCGGCGGCGACCTTCCGGACCTCGTCGAGCAGATCGTCGACCTGCATCTCAACGGGCCGGATCTCGACCTGCGGGTCGAGGAGGCCGGTGGGGCGAATGACCTGTTCGGTGAAGACCCCGCCGGTCTGCTCCAGTTCCCAGGACTGGGGCGTGGCCGAGACGAACACTGACTGGGGGCGCATGGCGTCCCATTCCTCAAACTTCAACGGCCGGTTGTCCATGCAGGAGGGCAGGCGGAACCCGTGCTCGGCCAGCGTGAACTTGCGCCGGTAGTCGCCCCGGTACATGCCGCCGATCTGGGGCACGCTGACATGGCTCTCGTCGGCAAAAACGATGGCGTTGTCGGGGATGAATTCGAACAGGGTCGGCGGCGGCTCCCCCGGCGCGCGGCCGGTGAGGTAGCGGGAGTAGTTCTCGATCCCGTTGCAGTGCCCGGTCGCTTCGAGCATCTCGAGGTCGAAGTTGGTGCGCTGCTCCAAACGCTGAGCCTCGAGAAGCTTCCCTTCATCGACCAGTTGATTGAGCCGCTGTTTCAGCTCGACCTTGATGCTATCGATGGCCTGTTTCAGGGTCGGCTTGGGCGTCACGTAATGCGAGTTCGCGTAGACGCGGACCTTTTCCATCGTGCCGGTTTTCTCACCCGTCAGCGTGTCGAATTCGGTGATGCTCTCGAGCTCTTCCCCGAAAAAGCTCAACCGCCAGCCACGGTCTTCGAGGTGGGCAGGCCAGATCTCGAGGCTGTCGCCGCGCACGCGGAAAGTGCCGCGCTGGAACCCCTGATCGTTGCGGCGGTACTGCTGGGCGATTAGGTCGGCCATGACCTCACGTTGATCGTAATTGCGACCGGCGTGCAGGTCCTGGGTCATGGCTCCATAGGTTTCGACCGAGCCGATACCGTAAATGCAGGAGACGGAAGCGACGATGATGACGTCGTCGCGCTCCAGGAGCGCCCGGGTGGCCGAGTGGCGCATCCGGTCGATCTGGTCGTTTATCTGGCTCTCTTTCTCAATGTAGGTATCCGATCGCGGCACGTATGCTTCAGGCTGATAGTAGTCATAGAAGCTGACGAAGTACTCGACCGCGTTGTCGGGGAAGAACCCCTTCATCTCGCCGTAGAGCTGGGCGGCGAGCGTCTTGTTCGGGGCGAGGATGACGGCGGGGCGCTGGGTCTCTTCGATTACCTTGGCCATGGTGTAGGTTTTGCCGGTGCCGGTCGCGCCAAGGAGGACCTGGTTCTGCTCGCCCTCGTTGATGCCTTCGCTGAGCTCGGCGATCGCGGTCGGCTGGTCGCCCGCCGGCGTGAACTCGGTCTGCATGACCAGCGCGCGGCCGCCCTCGAGCTTCTCGCGCGCGCGAACATCGGGCGCGGGCGAGTTGAGCACGGGCATCTGTTCGGGGGAGTTGTTGTGCATGGACAGCGGCTCTTTGGCAGGAGGGGCCCACAGATATTGACGGCTTTGCAGGGTCTTTCAAGCGCCGCTCCTGACAGCGGATGTCAGGAGGCTGGCGAAACACAACTTTGAGTAGTTTTCCACTTGCGAAATCTCCCAATAAGTATAAAGTGCGAGTCGTTAGAAGACCACCGACAGCCGGCTGGATCACGCGACCCACCCACCCCTCGCTCCACGTGATCCGGTCGGCCCCCCGGCGGCTCTCAGGTCTTGCTTTGGCGGGGGATTTCTTCGATAGATTGGCTGATCTGAAGGAACCTGACATGACCGCCCGCATCTTCCGTCCCGCGAAATCCGCAATGTCGTCCGGGCAGGCCAAGACCCATGAATGGGTTCTGGAGTTTCAGCCGGACAGCGCGCGGTCGGTCGATCCGCTGATGGGCTGGACCTCGTCGGACGACACGCAGCAGCAGGTGCGGCTGAGGTTCCCTTCGAAGAAAGCGGCGCTCGCCTATGCCAGCGAGCACGGGATCGAGGCCTCGGTCACGGAGCCGCACAAGCGCAAGCAGAATGTCCGGCCTCGCGGTTATGGCGAGAACTTCGCCACCGACCGCCGGGGCGCATGGACCCACTGACCCGCGACATTCGGGAGATCGCCCCGACGGCGCCGGAAGCGGCTCCGCTGATTGCGGCGCATCTGACGCTCATGCGCGCATCGTCGCCCGCATGCAGCGTGCACGCAATGGAGCCCGCCGATCTGGCGGAGGCCGGCGCGCGGTTCTTTGCAATGTTCGACGCGGGCGAGGTTGTGGCGATGGGCGCGTTGAAGCGGCTGTCGGATGGGCAGGGCGAGGTGAAATCGATGCATGTCCGGGCGGACCGGCGTGGCGTGGGCCTTGCCGATGCGGTCTTGCGGCATCTTTTGGACGTCGCGGCGTTGGAAGGGATGGCCCGCGTCTCGCTTGAAACCGGGAGCCAGGAGGTCTTCAGACCCGCTCGCGCCTTTTACCTACGGCACGGGTTCGGCTTCTGCCCCCCATTCGAGGGATATGCCGAGGACCCGAACAGCGTCTTCATGACCTTGGCTTTGTCCGAATAGGAAAGCCCCGCCGCTGGGCGGGGCCTCCACGGGGGCAGGGCTGGTCAGGCCGCTTTGTCGCTGACGAAGTCCTCGAGGATCTTCTCGTTCTTAGCGTCTTCCAGCCTTTGCAAGCGGTCTTCGCGGAGCCGGTCTTCGAACCGGTATTTCACGAAGTTCACCAGCGAGAGGGTCAGGAGCAGGACCCCCATGCCCCAGTAACCTTTGGCAGAAAGGGGAATGTCGGTGATCCAGATCGACATGGCGAGCATGCCATAGGCGATGATCACACCCAAAAGGTTGAAATTCAGGATGACGGTGTTGTCGGTGCGAGATTCCATTGGTTTTCTCCATTGAGATCAGGTTTGAGAGGATTGGTCAGAGGTCTTTTTTGAGCCGGTCGAGAACGTTTTCGGCGGTGGACCGGGTGGCGGAGCCGAAGCCAGCGTCTTCGAGTTTCGTGGCTACGCCTTCGCCTTTGAGCCCGCGGTCGATGTCGCGCAGGATTTGTGACTGTTCGAACGGGTCGTCCTGATCGACGACGCGCCGGATGAGCGTTTCGGCCTCATCGGCGGCCGAAGAGCTGCGGACGGTCTTGTCTAGGCGGGACTGCATCGCCTGCTCGCGGCGGATCGCGCGGGCGGTGATGGCGCCTTGCTTGAGATCGACGATGCGGCGGTGGGCGGTTTCCACGGACGTGCGCAGCTGAATGACGCGGGTGTCGAGACGGGAAAGCGTCTCGCCCCGGATCGTCCGCTCATTCTCCATGTCGGCGATGGCCTGAGCGGCCTCTTCTGCGAGCTCGGATTTCTTGGCCTTCAGCGCCTCAGTCGCCCGTTCGGTAACATCGGCGATGCGCCTATCGAGCCCTTCGGCGAGACGCTGTTCGGCGCGCTGGCGCTGGATCAGGCTAGCGAGCGTGGTCTTGGCCGCCGCCAGATTGGTTTCGGCCTCTCGGATGCGCTGGTCGATCAGCTCAACGGCATAAGTGTCGCGAAGCCGCTCGTCGGCGCGGGCGTTGGCGCCGTCAAAGAGGGTTCGGAGAGTTGAGAACATCTGTTTGCTCCTTGTGAACGGTGTTCATAAAATGAACATACATGGCAATGAACAGTGTTCAAGAAAAAATGAACATCGTTCAGGAAGTAGCCTGCTGTGACGTTACGTTCTTTAGGAGGAATTCGATCATCCGCTCGATCTGATCGACGGGCACGCCGGAAATTCGCTTCTCAAGCCCCAGGAGTACGATCCCATGCACCGAGGAGAACAGCGCGCGCGTCATCAGATCTATCTCGGCGGCGTCTTTCTCGGGATATAGGTCGGCGAGGGGGGCGGCGATGATCGAGAAGAGGCGACCAAGCTCGTCGAGATACCAAGCTGGCACATTCGCGTCCGCCGACATGCGCACGTCGAAGAGGCTACGCCAGAGTTGCGGATTCTGCGCAGCGAAGGCGAGGTAGCCCTTGGCCATGGTGACCAGCCTTTCGGTCGGCGGATCGTCCGGTCGCGCGGCGACTTTTGTGGAAACTTCCTCTCCCATTCGCCGAAAGGTGCGTCCGTTGACGGCGAGGATGAGGCCCGTCAGATCGTCGAAGACATTGTAGATGGCGCCCACGGCGCAGCCCGCTTCCGCAGCGAGCTCGCGGGCCTTCAGCGCCGCAATACCGTCCGCTCGCATCTTGCTCTCGGCGATGTCGATCAGCCGCTCGCGCAGCTCGCCTCTGCGCTGTTCCGTTTTTCTCGCCATGCCAACCTCGTGAACGCTGTTCACTGACTAATGCGGGACGGCGCCCGGCGCAACAGGCTTGCCAATAGGAAGGCGGCCGGACCATAAGGCGGCGAGCGGTCCCGTAGCTCAACTGGATAGAGCAGCTGACTTCTAATCAGCAGGTTCGGGGTTCGAGTCCTCGCGGGATCGCCAGAAAAGAAAACTCCAGTGACTTCAGTCTCATCCGGGCACGGCCCTCCAATCTCAACGTAACCTGGCCTTCAAAGAGTCTCGAAAACACGTGCATTCGAGAAGCGTCAGAGTTGTTACGCAGGGGCTGAATTGGGCCGGACGCGCGGCGACCAACCGCGCGATGAAACACCATCGGTTCCCCGAGAGGCCAATGATCCCAAGGCTCCGCCTTTTGGTTCTTCGTGAAATGGATCCGACGTCGATATCAAGCTCTGGAACGATCCTGGCACGTCCTATTACTCCGGAGTTTGGCGCGCTTGCGCCCTTGTTTCCTCTCACGGCCCTCTGCAGATCCGGCTCGGTCGTGTTGGCATCGTTGGTCAGTTCGATCAGAGACCACCAATTCTCCCTGCGAGGAATTACCATTGCGTTGCTGGAATCCGCGTTCCGATTTCCGAGCCCTCGCCAAACCTGCAGCAGACAGCAACAGAGCTAACTTGCGGCTGGATGAAGCTGGCGCCCTCCAAACTATCGCACTCCGGCACCCCATTAGGTCGGATACCAAAATGCGTTCGCGATCTCCGGCGCTTTCTGTCGCTAGCCTTTTTCAATCTGAGTTGAGTAGGCATGCCGACCGGCGCTTCAGTTATCCCTGCGAATGCGCGGCCGGCCTGACAACCTCCGCATTGCCCGCAGAGCGTTCTTTCGAGCTGTGTTCGATTGAGCTGAGTCGGCTTCAGTTGGCCGCTTGGGCCAAGCCGCTAGAAAAGCAACTAAGTGTATGCTCGAGCACTCCATACGCAATAAGGCTGTGAATTCGAGCCAGACTACGAAATGGCATTCCTTCGCGGGGCCGACTAAAGTCGGCGCCCGAGAATCGCCACAAAAAGGAGGGCGTGACATGACGAAAATCACCTATCACGCGCGATCCGATTTCGGCGATGCAATACGGCTTTTCGCAAGACAGACTGCCTGACGCCAGCCCCCGGTTGAATATTCGGGGCCGGGTCTCGCCCGCATCCACAAATCCGTAGAAAAGGTTGGACTGCTCGTTCTCGTCGCAGACCACCTTCTGTTTAGCAATACTCGAGGCCCGCCTTTGAGCGGGACAGCGCAATGGAACCTTTGGAAGAAACCGGACCGACGGTTTATGTCCCAGCTCTTTATGAAGGGCTTGGCTTGCTGATGGCGGCCTATGGCGTGCTGCCAGTATTGTTGGGTACCATCCTGATGGCGTTGACCCCACGCAGCTTGCGTGGTCCTGTTCTGCCGCCGCCCGAACCGGAGAGCCCAGATTATGGTCCGGTCGGGTTCATTCACTTCGACTGAGCCAGAACAAGTACGATGCCGAGTGAAAGAGCATTACTCGGCATCGCAACGCGCTGGAGCCGGCAATGCTCAAGCGAAGTCGCGCCCGATTCAACGCGGTCAGATACTTGTTGCTCTACGTAATCAGCAACACCCCGCCAAGTCCGCAAAGCAGATACTCAGCCGGCTGATGATGCTTTCTGCCTGACCAGAACCCTTAGATGTCTCCTATGAGCCCTAAAAAAAGACAGTCGGATCAGAGAGCTACATTCTACAGAATGCATGCCCAACGCGCTTGCAATGCGAAAAATTAGGTACACAGTAGAAAGGTGGTGGGAGTTGGCGAACATATTGCTATCAATCCTACCGAAAGCCTAAGGTCACGACTGATTGCGGGGATATTTGAATGCAACGATCATCCCTGTTTTGGGTCCTCTTTGCCGCGACTGGGGTGCTTTATCTTGTCATTGTGGGTTGGTCTTTGCCACGGATCGCCTCTGAGGCAGGTGGCGCGACACCCTTCGATTTGCGCCCAATGGGGTATGACTACGATGAGGCTCAAGGATTTCTAATAGCCTTGAGCGAGGTAGGTCGCGATTACTACCTTCGAACACAGCACCGATTAGATTGGATTTATCCGGCATTCCTCGGCGCCACTTTTGCTCTTGGATACTTTCTCCTGTTCCGTCGAGTATTTCTTTGGCTGCTTATTCCGCTGACCATATGCGTTGTCGGGTTCGACTGGCTCGAAAATCTCGCGGTGGCGGAATTGTTGAAAGCGAACCCAAATGCACTCGACCCCGATAAAGTGGCAGAAGCTTCACGCTGGTCTCTACTCAAGTCGCTCGCGACCACTCTCGCTTGGATCCTGCTTCTCACGGGTGGTGTTCTTCAGCTCCTGCGAAAGCGGCGACGAGGCGAAAACGGAATTGACGCGAAGTAGATCCATCAAATGACTGCTTTGTCCGCAAAGCGGTCATTCGAGGCAGATCAGGACGAGAAGCCCTGACCGAAACGGTCAGATGTCTGCTCGTCAGAAGCGGACATCTGAATATTTTCCTCGAGTTGTGCAATTCTCTCGCTCCTACGAGGTAGCTCGCTGAAGCGTGTTCGGGCCGGCCATATAGACAGCTATGGAAGAGAACTTGCCGTTGGTGATCTCAAAGAAGTTGCAGTTGGATTTGTGGACCAAGCTCCCATCTCGCTCTGTGTTCTCAACTTGAAATCGAGAGGCAATCCGCCCGCGCCCAGGGTCCGCAACATGAACAAAACTGAAGTGGCGCACTGCGCGATGCATGTTCCAGAGCCGCTGGAACATTCCCGCAATCTCAGCATGCCCATTTAGGCGCACGCCGTGGGTTTCCACTGTAAACACGCAGTCCTCGGACAGGGTCTTCAATACGCCCTTCAGGTCTTCTCCATCGACCGCCGAGAAATACGCCTCAACCAAAGAAATTCCTTCGTTCGCAAGCATCGGTGACCTGCTCCCTTTCGTCCAAGCGCACCCAACGAGATAAACCGCATGAAACCGAGTTCGAGCCTTAAGCGCGATCTTGCGGGTTCAAGATCGATCTGTATCGCTGGGACGATGAGATAGATGAGGTGACACAAATGAAGAGAGTGCTCGTGATCGTTCCCTTCCCGATGTCCGAAGAAAACCGCGGTCTGCGACGGAACCAAGTGGGTTCCGTTGACCTCGGACCGGACATTCAGTTCGATTTCCGCTCGACCCGGGCAGCTCCTAGAAACTACGTCAGCGGTTCAGACATGGCACTTGCAGAGATTGGCATGCTTGAAGCTGGACTGGACGCCGAGCAACAGGGCTACGACGCAGTATGCATCGACACCATGAGCGATAGTGGTGTTTCTGCTTTGCGCTCCGAGCTGTCGATTCCGGTGGTTGGACCGGGGCGGGCGGCGGTGCTCATGGCTATGATGCTGGGCAACAGTTTCTCCATCATCACAATGTGGGATCGTTGGCGACACCTCTACGAAAAGACACTAACTGAACTCGGGCTTGCGCATGCGTGCGCCTCCATTCGTTCGCTTGACGTGGTGCCGGACAACCAAGAACTGCTGCAGGGAAAAGAGGAGGACATCTTCCCTGCCCTTGAAGCGCTCGCGCGGTCATGCATCGAAGTGGACCGGGCTGAAGTCATCCTGCTTGGATCAACAACCATGCATGAAAGCCACGGTTACCTGTCAGAATGCCTACCTGTACCCGTCATCAACCCTGGACCGCTCTCCTACAAAATTGCGGAGGCCTTGCTTGGTCTTGGCCTTTCTCAAAGCAGAGCTGCTTATCCCGCTTCGCCCGTTTCGCGCCGAGATATGGTTCACGCCATGATGGAGCGTGCAGAGGACTTTCCTCATTAAAACGGCGCAGACTTCTCGGAATTCTCCCCTGAGCCCAGAGCGGACATTCGCCTTGACACCTCCCTAAGCTTCAAACCGCATCAATTGCAGTTGGCGTAGTTGCTCTCCAGGCATATTCTCGCCCGCTCCCGCGCCGCAGCGATTTCAATAGCCGCCATCTCTGAGCCCAATCTATCGCGAAGCACGGCTCCATCAGGAAAGCTATTCTGATCTGCGAGTTCGTACCACATGTAAGCGGTCCGCATGTTAGGTGGCGTACCTCGACCAGCACGAAACATGTCGCCTAGAATGGCTTGCGCCATAGCGTCACCCTGCTCAGCGGCCAAACGATACCACTTCAATGCTTCAGTGAAGTCCGTCGGGAAGCCATCGACCGATGAATACATGAAACCCAGCGCGAATTGCGCTCTGACATAGCCCTGCTCCGCGGCAAGCAGATACCACTTCACTGCTTCTTCTGGGTCCGGGGGAACGCCATAGCCTTCGGTATAGAGTATTCCGAGGTTGGATTGGGCAAAGGCATCGCCCTGCTCCGCAGCCAGAAGATACCACCTACTCGCTTCACCGTAATCCTGCGAGACACCGAGCCCATCAGCATACATCACGCCGAGATTCGACTGCGCCGCAGCGTGGCCTTGCTCGGCCGCCAAGCGATACCACTTCAAGGCTTCAGTGAAGTCCTGGGGCACTCCGTAGCCATGGAAGTAGATCACACCGAGGTTTGATTGAGCGCGGACATGGCCTTCTTCGGCCAGCGGTCGCCATTCGTTGATTGCGGTTTCGAAGTCGCCTGCATTCGCTGCTGCACGGCCTTTCTCGTAATCCTGCGCATAGGCACCACAGGGGCACGCTGAAAACGCCAGGACTGCTGCTGTCGCCAATGTCTTGAGCATTCATTCCTCCCCGCGTTTGGCGAGAGACTGTCACAACGCGGGATCGGGTGAATTAGCGCGCGTCATTGATCAGTTTGGGTGAAACGAGCGCACGCGCCGCCTGCAAGACAGTCGTTCACGACCAATGGGGAACTCACTCGATGAATGAAACCGTCAGATGTCTCCCATGAGACCTAAACGGTCTTGGCTTGCGTGTTCATCTATTCCAATTCGGTCAGCCCACGCCGTAACGCTTTACGCATGCCACTCGTTTCCATGTGCAATCGAAGACGTTGGTTGTACCCTCCAGGCGTGTTCAGCGCTTCGATTAGGACTGAGGTTTCCGTATCCAACAAATTCGAGGCGACCAACGATCGCAGAAAAGCTTCACCTTGTGCTTGATCCGACACCCGCGCCCCTAACCATTCAGATGCGTCATTGACCATTCGCGCCACCGGCGAAAGCACGGCCTGCGCGCACAAATAAGCTGCCATCTCACCGGCGTCCTTCAAGGGGAAGATACTGTTGCGACTTCCAAATATCTCACCAACCAAGTCGGCGTCGCCCTGCATCATTATTGGTGTTCCACCTTTCGAAATGCCGGGAAACGGCATCATGATTGCGACCGCTCGCGCTGGCCGCACCATCGCGTCCGCCTGTTCTAGCGTGGCCCCGGCCATAAAGGTGATCATTCTCTGGGAACTATGAAACCTGATAGCGCCAAGTATTTCTGGAGCAACCTCGGCCATCAGCCCCAGGAAAATCACGTCACTTGCATCCACAACGCCTTGATTGTCAGCGATGCAGACGTTTTCATACGTTTCGGCCAGCATCCTGGCGTGACTCGCATTTCGTTCAGAAACCGTGATTTGATGCTTGTCGCCAGCAATGCCGTGTACCAAAGCAGTTGCAATTGTTCCGCATCCAATTACCCCAATACGCATGTCGCTGTTCCCGTGATTGTCTCCTGACGCGGCACGACAGCGGTCAAAGAGCAATGTTCAATGCTTTCTGCACGACAATGCGGGTTTCCCCAATACCTACTCCTCTTTAGGAAGCCCGCCTTCCCGCGTTCTTGACGCGCCCAGTAAGGTCGCTTTGTCCGCCAAGCGGACGTTCAGCGGCGAGGAGATGCGCAGTGCCTGACGAGAACCGTCTGATGATTTTCATGAGCCCGGAGCAGGCATCCTGCCAAGTCACTCTTGGCCCGTTCCCGCCGGTTCCATGCAAGGATAGGGTATCCCATCGGGAAGCGTGCACAGGGTCTCAAAGAACCCTGGTTCTATGGAGCCATAACGCGGCAGGGCATGGTTGGCGTCTTCGCGATCCAAATAGGCGCTGCAGGCGTTTTTGTAGTAAGCCTCCCTTCTCCAGTCGATCTCGTACCATTCTGCAAAGGCCGAGCTCGTCGCGAGCGCGATATCCCCGCTTTCACGCATTCCGGCCTCAAACGCTTCGGCCAAACGGGTGTAGCTGCGCCAGTGTGAAAGAGCGGCCCAGACTTCCGGCTCGCCGGCTTGTTTCAATTCCCAGGCGATTGCGAGGCTAATGGCGCTCGCGTCAGCTTCCATGGCGAGCACCGTTCGGCCCGTCGCCTGCATCGACAGGCCCGGATTCAGACAGGCCCCGACGCGGACTTGATGGATATGCCGGAGTTCATGTACGGCAACCGCACGCATGAGCGCCGGAGATAGGGTGCTTCCCAGCGCGATGCGACTTGTTTCCATTTCGAAATATCCATGAGCGCCGATTAGGCGCTCGCCAAGACAGATCTCCGGCGGCGCCTCGATCAAAATGCTGAAGAGGGGCGGATACGGCTCCAGTCTCGACCGGAGCCAATCCACCAGAGTTGCAATCTCGCGCTGCAGCTCTGTCTGCGGGGCGTCATAAGGCGGCGCCAGGCAATCCAAACCCTCGAAGTCCGTTTGCGCGGCGGCAGGCGGGCTGAACAGCATGAACCCGATGGTAAAAGCACAGGTCAAAGCGCAGAACGCGGCCCTTATTCGGTATAGCCACGCTTCAGGAGGAGTCGCCGAACCCGCGGAATCGCGCCAGTCGCCCGCGTGCCCGTCCCTTTTCAAGGCATTGTCGGAACAATGGACCGCGGCCATTCCTCCCCGCCCTCCTTTCGAAATCGAAGACACTAGGCTTTGTTCTGCGAGGAGATCAGCTCTTAGGCGCGCCATTCAGATCAGCAATCAATCAGTGCCTAGGCTAGCAGACCCTATTCCATTGAGAAGGCCCTAATGCCTGCGGAGCTCGCCCGCTGCGGCGCGCGAAGTCGACTTCAAACGATTGGCGAACAGGCGACCGGCGGACCATCCAATTTCTGCGGGAACTACCTAGATCGACCGCGCAGTCCGCTAGTATGGCTTTGAAACAAAGGATGCCTTGGCGCTCGCGGTGCGCTTAGAGCTTCAGCCTTCAGGGTCGGGAACATACCTGGTGCGCTGCACGGGGCTCGATCCAGATCGTCAGATGTTCTGTTTGAGCCCGTTGCGGACGCTCGTCCGTTCTTGAAGCTATGGCATCTCCCTGAAAAGGCTGTCGTTCATTCCCTGCCAAATGACGAAGTGTCGGTTTAATGAATCCCTTTTGTTTTCGCCCTGAGTTTCACGAGGGCGAGGACGGTGTTGATTGTTGGGGTTGGGGTGTCTGTGATGCGTCCGAGCTCCTGTACGGAGCCGACGAGCGCGTCGATTTCCATTGGGCGGCCGGCGTCGAGGTCCTGCAGCATCGAGGTGCGGTGCGCGCCGACCGCCGCGCCGCCGTCGATCCGGCGGTCGACGTCGATGGGGAACCTCACGCCCAGGGTCTCGGCGATC
>JASJAU010000072.1 GCA_030066855.1 Paracoccaceae bacterium
TTTCTCCGGATAATCAAAAAATAGTGAGTCTAGGGAGGACATCCATGAAACTGAAACTCGCCGGCGCCATTGCGGCGCTTTCGCTTGCGGCAGGCTCCGCAACGGCGCAGCAGACCTTTATCGCCATCGGAACAGGCGGCGTGACGGGCGTCTATTACCCGACTGGCGGGGCGATCTGCCGCCTCGTCAATCGCGGCCGCTCAGAGCACGGAATCCGTTGCGGCGTGGAATCGACGGGTGGTTCGGTCTTCAACATCAACGCCATTCGTGGCGGCGAGCTGGAATTCGGCGTCGCCCAGTCCGACTGGCAATTCCATGCCTTCCGCGGCACTTCGCGGTTCGAAGAGCAAGGCGCTTTCGAAGAGCTCCGCGCTGTCTTTTCGGTGCACCCCGAGCCATTCACCGTCGTCGCTCGTGCCGATGCCGGCATCGCGAACTTCGAAGACCTGAAGGGCAAGCGTGTGAACCTGGGCAACCCCGGCTCCGGCCAACGCGGCACGATGGACGTTGTGATGGAAGCGCTCGGCTGGACAACCGACGATTTCGCCCTTGCTGCGGAGCTTCAGGCCGCCGAGCAAAGCCAGGCGCTTTGCGACAACAACATCGACGCGATGATCTACACCGTCGGCCATCCGTCCGGTTCGATTCAGGAAGCGACCACGGCCTGCGACTCGGTTCTTGTGAATGTGACCGGCGACGCGATTGATGGCCTTGTCAACGATCGTCCCTATTACCGGACCGCCACGATTCCAGGCGGCATGTACCGGGGCAACGACAACGACACCACGACCTTCGGCGTTGGCGCGACCTTCGTAACCTCAGCCTCGGTTCCGGATGACGTTGTCTACGAGGTGGTCAAGGCCGTCTTCGACAATATCGACCAGTTCAAAGGTCTGCACCCGGCCTTCGCCAACCTCGATCCGGCGGAAATGGCCAAAGACGGTCTGTCGGCACCGCTCCACGCAGGCGCCGAGCGTTATTACCGAGAAGCCGGTCTGCTGCAGTAAGCAGAAGCTAGCGATTTGGACGGGGCGCGCGCGCCGCGCCCCGTCGTAGCCGTCCGCAATGCCGTCGGACGGCCAACCCAAAGCGAGGGGCCCGGGGACATGGCCGACCAATCCAACCAGCCGGAAGGCAGGCAGTTTTCTGACGAGGAACTGCAGGATCTTGTCGCGAGCAGCGATTCCGGCGCCCGCGCGCCCACAAACCGTTCTATTGCGCTACTGATCTCGGCGACGGCCCTTGCATGGTCGCTCTTTCAGCTTTGGATCGCGCAACCCCAGCTTTGGTTCGGCCAATACGTTACGGTGCTCAACGCGTCGCAGACTCGCCCCATCCATCTCATGTTCGCGATCTTCTTGGCGTTCCTTGCCTACCCAGCACTGAAATCTTCGCCGCGCGATCGCATCCCGGCACTGGACTGGGCGCTTGCGTTGATTGGCGCGGGGACTTGTTTCTATATTTTCTGGTTCTCGGACGTCCTCGCAATGACAGCTCGCTCCGGGTTGCCGACTCAATTCCAGGTCATCCTTGGGGCAGTCGGGCTATTGGTGCTTCTCGAGGCCTCGCGCCGTGCTCTTGGACCGGCCTTGACGGTCGTCGGGTCGCTCTTCCTGATGTACGCATACTTCGGAACCGGATGGCTCATCCCCGATCTTATCGAACACGAAGGGCTGTCCTTCACCGCCCTCATCAACGCTCAATGGCTCGACACCGCGGGCGTCTTCGGCATCCCGCTCGGCGTCTCGACCGCCTTTGTCTTCCTATTTGTCCTATTCGGCTCGCTTCTCGATAAGGCGGGCGCGGGGAACTACTTCATCAAACTCGCATTCGCCGGCCTCGGTCACCTGCGCGGCGGCCCGGCCAAAGCGGCTGTTGTGGGCTCCGCCATGACCGGCCTGATCTCGGGCTCGTCAATCGCCAACGTCGTAACCACCGGCACCTTCACAATCCCCTTGATGAAGCGCGTCGGATTCACATCCGAGCAAGCGGGCTCGGTCGAGGTCGCCTCGTCGGTCAATGGCCAGATCATGCCGCCCGTCATGGGAGCGGCAGCCTTCCTCATGGTCGAGTTCATCGGCATTTCCTACGTCGAGGTGATCAAGCACGCCTTCATCCCGGCCGTGATCTCGTACATCGCGCTTGTTTACATCGTGCATCTCGAAGCGCTCAAGAAAGACATGCCGGCGCTTGGCGAGGCCAAATCCTTCGCCGGTATGATCGTCAAAACCTTCATCGGCTTCGTCGTCTTCGGCGCGGGCTTCACGGCTCTGATCTACCTTATGGGCTTCATCCAGTCGACGATGCCGGATCTGACCACGCCCATCGCTATGGGCGGTCTCGGCGTCGTCTACCTCTGGCTGGTCGCTGTCGCCTCGCGTCGACCGGACCTCGAGGTCGACGATCCGAACGACACCGAAATCAAGCTTCCGACGGTCGCTGAAGTCTACGCCACCGGTCTCCATTACGTCCTGCCGATCCTCGTTCTGATCTGGTTCCTGATGGTCGAGCAGCAGTCGCCGGCGAAGTCGGCGTTCTACGCGACGTCGCTGATGCTGTTCATCATCGTCACCCAAAAACCGCTCAAAGCGATCTTCCGGGGCCAGGGCCGTCTGCTTGCCAGCCAGTTCATCGAGGGCATCGACGATCTGAAAGAGGGTCTGATCGCGGGCGCCCGCAACATGATCGGGATCGGCGTCGCGACAGCCGCCGCAGGCATAATCGTCGCCACGGTCACCAAAACCCCGATCGGTACCGAGCTTGCCGGTCTGGTCGAGCAGCTTTCCGGCGGCATTCTGATCCTGATGCTGGTTTTCGTGGGTCTCTTTTCGCTGATCCTCGGCATGGGTCTGCCCACGACCGCGAACTACATCGTGGTCTCGTCGCTCATGGCCTCTGTCGTGGTGTCGCTCGGCGCGCAAGAGGGCTTGATCGTCCCGCTGATTGCCGCCCACCTCTTCGTCTTCTACTTCGGGATCATGGCGGATGTGACGCCGCCCGTGGGCCTCGCGAGTTTCGCGGCGGCCGCGGTATCGGGCGGCGACCCAATTCGTACGGGCTTCACTGCGTTCTTCTATTCGCTCCGCACCGTCGCGCTGCCGTTTCTGTTCATCTACAACCCGACGCTCATTCTTTATGGCGTGGACCTCGGAACGACGGCGGGAATCCTACAGGCGATCTTCGTTTTCATCGTCGCGACCTTCGCCATGCTGCTCTTCGCGGCGGCAACGCAAGGCTACTTCCTCGCCAAGTCCCGCATCCATGAGAGCCTCGCGCTCCTGGTCGTGGCCTTCACGCTCTTCGTCCCGAACGTCTGGCTCGACATGATGCAAAGCCCGTTCCGTGACGTCCCTCCAGCGGAGTTCGAACAAGCGGTTGAAGCTGCAGCAGATGGCGATCAGCTCCGGCTTCTCATCCGGGGACCCGACTTCAACACAGGCGAGCCGGCCGAGACGACAATTGTGATGGACATCACCGGTGAGGGCACCGCGCAAGAAAGAATCGACGCCTCTGGCCTCCTCCTCTTCCCGGAAGGCGATGTAGTGAAACTCGATGAACCGATGTTCGGCACAGCTGTCGCCGAAACACTCGCCGATTTTGATTTCTATGCCGATGAGCCAGTGCAGCTGGCCTCTGTCCAGTCGCCGCAAAACCGTCTACCGGCGCAGGTTTTCTACCTGCCCGCCCTTCTGCTTCTCGGTCTCGTGATCCTGCTGCAGCGGCGGCGTCAGACCAAACCGGCCTTCTGAGGAGGGACGCCCATGTTCAAATCCATCCTTCTGCCCGTCGATCTCAACGCCGAAGCGAGTTGGGCGAAAGCGGCTCCGATCGCCGTCAAGATGGCGCGCGATGACGGCATCCCGCTTCATGTCGCGACTGTGGTGCCCGACTTTGGCGCCTCGATGGTTAGCGTGTATTTCGAGGAAGGCTTTGAGGAGAAGGCGCTCCACCACGCTGGAGAGGAGCTGAACGCCTGGGTCGAAAAGCACATTCCTGATGGCGTCGAGGTCCATCCTCACGTGTTGCACGGACGTGTTTACGACGAGATCATGCGCGCCGCGGACAGCCTCGAGGTCGATGCGATTGTCATGGGGTCGCACCGCCCGGAACTCAAAGACTACCTGCTTGGCCCCAACGCCGCCCGCGTGGTACGGCACGCTAATCAATCGGTCTTTGTCGTGCGAGGCAACGCCTGAGCCCATGAACAGCCACATCTTCGGCCGGTCCTGCACGGCCAGCCTGCCCACCGCCGTCTCCGGCGATGGCTGTTGGATCATCGATTCCAGCGGCAAACGATATCTTGACGGATCAGGCGGCGCGGCGGTGTCCTGCCTGGGCCATTCCGATCCTGACGTTCGCGCGGCCATTCATGCCCAGCTTGACCAGCTCGCCTTCGCGCATACCGGGTTCTTCACGTCGGAAGCCGCCGAACGGCTTGCCGATCTCTTAATCGAGCAGGCGCCACCCGGTATCGAGCGTGTCTATCTCGGATCCGGCGGATCTGAGGCCGTTGAGGCGGCAATTAAGCTCGCCCGCCAATACGTTCTGGAGATCGGGGAGCCTGAACGCCGGCACATCATCGCTCGTCGGCAGAGCTACCACGGCAACACGCTCGGGGCGCTGGCCACTGGCGGCAACGCCTGGCGGCGCGAGAAGTACGCGCCCCTACTAATTGAAACCCATCACATTTCTCCCTGCTACGAGTACCGCGGCAGAAACGAAAACGAGAGCGCCAAGGACTACGGCCGGCGCGTCGCGAATGAGCTTGAGAACGAGATCCAGCGCCTCGGGCCCGACACCGTTCTGGCCTTCGTCGCCGAACCGGTTGTTGGGGCCACCGCCGGCGCCGTACCGGCAGTCCCCGGCTACTTCAAGCGTGTTCGCGAGATATGCGACCAGTATGGCGTGCTCCTGATCCTTGACGAAGTCATGTGCGGGATGGGACGCACAGGCACGTTCTTTGCGTGCGAGCAGGATGGTGTCGCACCGGATATCACTACAGTCGCCAAGGGTCTTGGCGCGGGCTACGCGCCCATCGGCGCCATGCTGTGTTCGGGCGCGATCTACGACACTATCGCTTCCGGCTCCGGCAGCTTCCAGCATGGCCATACTTACCACGGACACCCGCTGGCCGCGGCGGCAGCCGCCGCCGTTGTGACGACGCTTCGTGATCGGAATCTCGTGCAGCGCGCGGCTCGAATGGGGGAGACTCTTCACGCAGCGCTCACCAATCGTTTGGGCCAGCACCCGCATGTTGGCGACATACGCGGGCGCGGTATGTTTCGCGGTATCGAGCTGGTCGAGGATCGCGAAGGCAAGAAGTCTTTCGATCCCGATCTCAAGATCGCTGCCAAAGTGAAAAAGGCCGCTCAGGAACTCGGACTGATCATCTACCCGGCGAGCGGCACGATTGACGGCAAGCACGGCGACCATATCCTGATCGCCCCTCCCTTCATCATTTCGGAGGGTGAGATCATGGAATTGACAGACCGTTGCGCCGCTGCGATCGAGCTCGCGGTGTCAAGCACCCTCCCAGAACGTCGTTAGTTCAACGGCCTTGCCGGATACGGCACGTTTCAAGCACCAAACAAAGCAGATTGCGCCATCTCATCAGCCGCCTGCCATGCGTTAGCGACTCTTTGCCAGAGCAGAGGCGATCTGTTCGCGAAGAAACGGGAAGCGATCAGTGAACACCGTCCCAATCCTCATCAGATCCTCACTCGTCTCGCCTTCCAGCCGGATTGTAACCTTCGGCTCTGTGATGGATCGCCTCGCCAGGAGCCATCCATGAGGCCACACCAGCCGAACCCCGTCGATCTCCTGCACATCTGCTCCTGCCAGCCCCAAGGCGCAATCGGCGAGAAGCTGGTCAATGTCCTCTTTGCCCATCTCAACGCGAATGTCGCTTGTCATGAACATCTTCGGGAACTCGTCCACGAAGGCCGACATTGGGCTGTTCTGCCGGGCGAGCCATCCGGCAAGGAGAAGCGAGGTGTGAAGCGGATCGTCCCGAGCATTTATCGCACCCAGAAAAACGTGCCCGGACACCTCCACGCCCGCTACGGCGCCGGTCTCAAGAACCATGCGCTTCATATAGGCATGTCCGCTCTTGCAACGGATCGCCGCCCCTCCCAGCGCGGCGATAGCGCGTTCGAGATGCATCGAGCACTTGATGTCGAGAATGGCTTTGTCGCCGTCACCAAGCGGAACCGCGCCCTGGAAGAGCAGCATGGCCAGACGTTCTGATCCGAGGAGCCGTCCCGTATCGTCAACGACGGCGAGCCTGTCACCGTCGCCGTCGTAGCCGATACCGAAATCGGCCGACTCATCTTTCACCGCCTTCACCAAATCGGCCAGGTTCTCAGCGACCGCGCAATCGGGGTTGCGTTCCGAGAAGTCTGCGTCGATCCGGTCGTGGAGCGCGACGACATCTGCGCCGAGTTCACGGAACATGCCCGACGCGATCCCCGACAAGCATCCGTTTCCTGGATCGACGACGACCTTGAGCCCCTCCAGAGACTGGGAGCCAAACCTCTCCCTCAGGGCGTGCATATAGTCCTTGACAATGGTGCCCATACTCTCGGCGCGCGACTGACTGGAGGACGGGATCTCGTCGTTTTCGCTCGCCGTGTCAGCCAGAAAGAGGATGTCTTCAGGCCGCGGAGGCATCTTGCCACGCATCACCTTCAACCCATTCCAATGTGGCGGGTTGTGCGAGGCCGTAACAATCGCCGATGCGTGCGCGCCAAGATGCTCTTTCGCCCAGTAGATTGTCGGCGTGGGTACGCAGGCGCCTAAGTCGATGATTTGCACCTCTGAACCCGCGAGGCCCCGAATCGTGGCCGCAAGAAGATCCGGGGTGGAATGGCGGCCGTCGCCACCGATCACGATTGTGCCGCCGGAACGTCCTTCGGCAGCATCCTTCGCCAACAGTCTGCCGAACTCCCGACCCACGCGGGAGAAGATGTCCGCGTTCACCTGATCCGGGGTGGTTCCGCGAATGTCGCAGTCCTTGAAAGCCTCGGTGTTCATTGGTGCGGAGGTTTCTTTCTGAGTCATTGCTCTCCCTTTCGGAATGCGACAGGCGGACCGCTGCCATCGAAACACCTTTGGCGGCCGCGTGTGCCGTCGACTGATGTGCTTCTTATGATCGTGCTGCGTGTCATGCGTCGTCAGCCGGCGACAGCTTCATGAGTGGAACACGCGCAACCCCGATCGCGGCTTCGGTCTGATCTGCGATCTCGGGCATCAGGCCGAGATAGCGAGCGCGTATCTCAGCGAACTTGCGGTTTCGCGCGCTGCCGCCAGCGGAGAGTATCCGCGTCGGTCGCCCGCCGCCTGCCTCGGAAATTACCTGGTAGCAGCGCGCCTCAATTTTAGCGATCCCCTCAAAGATGCCCTGTAGGAACAGAACATCGCTTTCAGGACGAGGACTCAGGCGCGGCGCGAGCGAGGGGTCGTTAACCGGAAAGCGCTCGCCCGGCTCGACGAGAGGATAATAATCGAGACCTGTCTCAAATGACGTGTCGATCTGTCGGCTCAGTTCGACGAGTTCCGCGTCATCGAAGAAGTGGCGAAGAACCCGACCACCGGTATTTGAGGCCCCGCCTACGAGCCAGGAGGCCCCGACTCTGTGTGAGTAAAGGCCAAGCGAAGGAGCGTCCACGCGTTTGCTCGCAAGCATCTTGATTGCGAGGGTAGACCCAAGCGAAGTCACCGCGACACCCGGCTCGAGCGGCGCGGCGGCCAAGAAGGCGGCGACGCTGTCGGTGGTGCCGGCGTAGACCCGGACATTTGCGGACAAGCCCAGATCGCGAGCCAGATCGTCGCGAAGTGGCCCCAGCAGTTCTCCCAACTGAAGCGTTTTCGGAAGCAATCCATCCGGCAAAAGCGACACGATCCATTCGGGCCAGCGCCCCGTTTCCGGCTCCACGCCAGTTTTGAGCGCGTTCATCACATCGCTGAACCCGCCCTGTCGGGTCAGGCGCGCGGCGATGAAGTCGGCCTGGTGCATCAGAAAGCGAGGCTGGCTTGCTTCGTTCGCAAGACGCAACGCGCGCGCCAGCGCCGATCCGGAGCCTCGCGCGATGTGCGGGTCGGGCGCTACGGCGGCAATGCGGCGAGCTTCCTCCTCGAAGCCTTTGGAATTGTACATTAAAGCACGGCTGACTGGCCGGAGATCGCCGTCCGTCAAGACCATGGTGCCCGAAGTGCCGTCGACGCAAATGTGACCGATCTCCGCAGGCTCCCGACCTTCGGAGATCAGCTTCTCGATCTGCCGAACAAGACAGGCGCGCGTGGCCTCCCACCAAAGATCGGCATTGATGCTCTCCGGGTCCTGTTCAAGCTGCTCGACTCTGGCCATTGAGACGACTTCGCCGTTTGGCGAAACGACGGCTGTGCGAATTCCAGATGTCCCGATATCGATGCCAAGTGACTGCATGTCTTCAGCCCTTCGCGGCCAACCACTGCCGATACTTCTCCGCGTCCCAATTCAGCAACTCGGCCTCCGCTTCCGGCCCGATCGACTCAAGCGTCCAGTCCGCGGGCACGCGTCGCAATACGTCTGACAGGCATCGCAGCATAGCCTTCTGCGCCTCTGTGGCGTCAACGCGGATCTGAACGCCCACGCCAGGAGAAAGGACGACGGGCGGCCCGTCGTCATTGTCCTCCATGGGCAAGCCTGGCCCCAGGAACACGACATGATCCGGGTAGAAGGAGCCCGAGGTCACCCGCGCGAGCGCGTGCTCGTCTTGCGCCAACCAGTTTTGCTCGCCGGCCCATTCGAACCCTGGCATAGGATCGGCGTTGGGCATGACATCGGTTACCTCCACTGGATTGCGTCGCAGCCTGGTCTCTACGGCCTGCATCAGAGTGTCGACCTCGTGAGTGGTCCTTCCGCACACAATCAAGCCATGGTTCTCAAGCAGGATCAGCTGCGTCCGTGGAGTGATGCGTTCGGTTATCGCGCCTGTAAGAGGCAACCCCGGCTTCGCATAGGGAACAAAGACCGGGTTCAGGTCTTCAAGTAATGCCCCCGCAGCCACGCGCCCCTGCGGAGAGATGACGTGCGACAGCACGGCGACCGAGTGGGAATGCGCGACCACTCGCCACTCGAGAACCGCGTGAAAGGTTGTCTCGATAGATGGCCTGAGCTGCACTTCAGGGTCCAGAATGGTCGCCTTGCAGGTTCCATCTCCAGCGCCATGCGCTTCGCCAATCGCAGCCTTGCGGTCCACGGCGACGAAGATCTCCGAAGTCAGGGCATCGGCAAGTTCCTTGCCCGACGCTTTGATCCACATGACCCCACCCTCCTTGATGGAGGTGTTCCCGCCCGGGCCTTGTATCCGGAGAGGATCAGATCCGATCCGAGCCGAAAAAGACCTGAAATTGTGGGTCAAAAGCTCTCGCATGGCGTCACCTCAGATACTCCAGCGTGAAATCAGGCATTGGGGCGCGGTTTCTTTCGGCCAGCTCGGAAATCGTCTCGTCAATACGGCCGGAGCGGAATTCGTCCGCGTAGAGTCCGCCGCGCACAAACGCGCTATGCCACCCTGCCCCACGGGCGCCCGCTATGTCGTGCTCGAGGCTGTCACCCACCAGCAGCAGCTTCTCAGCCGGGATATCCAGCGCCTCCTCGACGGCTCGAAAGACCGGCAGATGAGGCTTGCCAATGAACCGCACCTCGCCACCGCGACGGGCGTAGTCGTGCGCGATCGTTCCTGGCATTACGACGGTCGCGCCACCGGCTCGAGGAGCGGTCCTGTCGGGATTTGAGCAGATGACGGGAATACCACGCCTGAGAGCGCATGTGATCGCATCCTCAAAGGCGTCGCTTGGCGCGTTGTCTGGATAGCCCATAAGAAGCACCGCCTCAGCCTCCTCGACCGGCGCCATTGAGATATCGAGCCCCTTTGCCCAAGCCTCAGCATCGCCGGAATATCGAGCAATCGGATATAGCCTGGAGAACTGAGCTCGCCCGGCAGCGGCCTCTCGCCAAAGCGCTTCTCCAGAGGTCATCACGCAGTCGAAAAAGCCCGACGGGAATCCAATCTCTGTGATTTGCGCCTCATTTGGTTCTGAGCGTTTGCCGGAATTCGACAGAACGGCCAGCCGCAGGCCCATGGCCTTGAGTTGCTTCACCGCTTGGACCGCAAATCGATACGGCGCGGTCCCATTGTGCAGTACGCCCCATTGGTCGAGCACGATCGCCTCATAGTCCGCCGCCACCTCGGCAAGGCTCTCGATGGCGCGGGTCATGATGGATCAGCTTTCCATATCTTCTGGCCTGGCGAGCCCAGCGATATAGGCGTCGACCTCTTCAGGTTTCATCGCGGGCGCTTCCTTTTGCGCGGCCCCCGCTGGCATGTCTCCGAAGTAGAACTGATACCCAGGTATCACCTGACGGCGCTTTCGGATCGGCATTCCCTCATAAGGGAAGACCTCAGATCGCGCGTTCGCCTCATAGTCGTGGCACGGAAGAACGTAGTCCGCCCGCTTGTCCAACTCCTCAACCGACTTCCAGCCCTCCCAGGAGTTCACGAAGCGCGCGGGCACCCAATACCGCCACTTCTCTACTGGATTGGGCTCGAGGTTGCGTTCTTCGAAGATCGCGTCACCACAGATTACAATGTCTCCGGCGCTGGTGGCGACTGTGACAGCCATGTGCCCGACTGAATGGCCCGGCGTGTGGAACATGGTGATCCCCGGCAGAACCTCGCATTCGTCCGCAACCGCCTCAAACACGCACCCAGCATAGGGGGGCTCGATACCCAGAATTCCGCATTCGTAGGTTCGGTAGTAGAGCGGCAAAGGGTTGAAAGCCATTTCGATCTCGCCCTTTGGCGCGATGTAGCGGGCGTTCTTGAACTCCTTCATATTCTGCACGTGATCCCAGTGCAGGTGCGTGAAGACGATGGCGTCGATTTCGTCCGGATGGACGCCCAACCTCTGCTCAAGGTGCTCGTGGACCTGAAGGCATCCGCGTTTCTCGCAGTTGTGGTGATACTTGCTGGCCCGTTCCTGATCCGGAAGCCCGGTATCGATCAGGATTTTGTGCTCTCCTGTATCTACGTAGTGGCAGAAAACCGGCTGCCACTTCTTCTTCCCGGCCGGGCCCTTCCAGAAGATGTAGGTCCCAAGATCGCCATGCAGCCATCCGGTGTTGATCGGATAGATCTTCGTTTCGGCAACACCCATGGCTCGCTCCGCATCCAATGAATCATCTATGTATACAAAAATCCGAAATTGGACTCACATACAAGCCCAAACCTGCCACGCTGGGGCTCAATTGACTTTGAGAGTCTCCACGAAGCTCGCAGCCATGTGGCTTCGCATACTGTTAGAAGCCGTCACAGAGTCTTCCGAGAAGATGTCGGCAATCAAAGCCTGATGGCTCTCGGCTGAAGATATCAAATCCTCGCGGGTTGCGAACTTTTTCGCCCGAAACGGCCCCGTCCTTCGCCTGAATTCGGAAGCGATTTCGGCCATGTAGGGATTTCCCGTCGCCGAGTAGATCGCCATGTGGAACGCTTCATTGGCGCGAAGATACGCGGCACGATCTCCGGCCTGCGCCGCAGCGAGGCAGTCCGCTTGAGCGGCTTCAATCTCAGATCTTTTGAGCAACGTAAGCCGCTGGGCCGCGATTCTCGCGCAAGCAGCTTCGATTTCGTGCATTGCTTCAAAAATTTGGCTCAGCTCTTCACGACCGTACTCCGCCACAAAGACACCGCGCTTTTCGCCTTGAACAAGAACGCCCTGCGCCGTCAGTCGCGACAACGCCTCCCGCACCGGGGTGCGCGAAGCGCCAAATCGCGACGCCAGCCCAACCTCGTCCAGTCTCTGACCCGGCGCCAGGTCGCCGACGCTGATCTCCTCCATAAGAGATTGTTCGATACGCTGAGCGGCCGACATTTTCGGGTTCTCTTCCTGGACTTCGGCGATCTTTGCCATGGTCGATCCTGCAGGTCTTTCCTTCGCTCATAGAGCAAATGACCGACTTTGGCAATTTTGCATGTTTACTTTTGAAAATGTATACAAAATAATGAACCTAGGGAGCGCTGTGGAATCGATGCCGAAAATCAGGCTGGACAAGCTCATCAAACGCTACGGTGCGGTACAGGTTCTGCACGGCATCGATCTGGAGATGGACGAGGACGAATTTACGGTCCTCGTGGGTCCGTCCGGATGCGGGAAGTCGACAACCCTTCGCATGATCGCCGGGCTGGAATCCGTCTCTGACGGTGAGATCTACATAAACGACAAGCCAGTCAGCCACCTTGAACCAAAGGACCGCGGATTGGCGATGGTCTTCCAGGACTACGCGCTCTACCCCCACATGGATGTGGCCCGGAACATCTCGTTCGCCTTGCGCCTGCAGAAACGGCCAAAGGCGGAGATCGACGCCAAGGTGCGCGAGGTAGCGGCGACAGTCGGCTTATCTGAGTTCCTTCATCGGAAACCCGGAGCCCTCTCGGGCGGTCAGAGGCAGAGGGTCGCGATGGCCCGCGCTCTAGCCAAAGACAGCGACATCTTTCTGTTCGACGAGCCGCTTTCAAACCTTGACGCCAAACTTCGCGGTCAGATGCGCGCCGAGCTAGGCGTCATGCGTCAGAACGTCCACAAGAACATGATTTATGTGACGCACGATCAGATCGAAGCGATGACGCTCGCAGATCGCATCGTGGTCATGCATGGCGGTTACATCCAGCAACAGGGCAAGCCCGAGGAGCTGTTCAAGCGACCTGCGAACAAGTTCGTAGCGGGATTTCTTGGTTCGCCGCCGATGAATTTCCTCGATGCAGAGCTCAAAAGCGATGGCGATCAGCTCTTCGCGGCTGGCGACGGATTCAAGCTTGCCGTGCCCTCGGAACTTGCCGCGACTCTCGGAGAAACGGCAGGCGCGGTGACGCTGGGGATCCGGCCTTCAGACCTCAACTACGATCCGGATGCCGCAGATGATGTGGCGCTCGATCTCCGAGTGACCGTCTCAGAATACATCGGGGCGCAGTCCGTCCTGATGTGCGCCTGCGGCGGCGCGAGCGTCACCGTCGAGTTGAAATCCGAAACTCCGATCGCATTGGGAGAGACGCTCAGGTTCGCGGTTCGACCTGAGGGAATTCACTTGTTCGACCGCAAAACCGAGAAGGCGCTTTAGCGCCAATGATTTGGCATAGGGAGGGAATACTGATGCTAAAGAAACTGAAGAGCTCAGCGGTGAGCGCCGTTTCGGCGCTCACGCTGGCGACTGCAGCACTTGCCGGACCATACGACGAATATGCCGGTGAAACACTGATCGTGAACTTCCCGGCTCACCCGCATTTTGATGCGGTCATGAAGATTCTGCCGGAGTTCACCAAGCAAACCGGAATCGAAGTCGAAGTCGACCAGCTCCCCTACTTGAAGATGCGTGAGCGCCAGACCCTTGAACTGGCGCAGGACGAAGGTGAATACGACCTGATCGCATATGTGGTCTTCTCCAAGGCGGACTACGTCTTCGCCGACCAGTTGGAGAACCTGGCCAAGTACTTCATGAACCCAAAGCTGGCCGATCCGACATATGACGCAGGCGATCTCATTGACGGCTACGTCTACAACATCGGCTTCGCAGGCGGTGACAAGGGGTACCTCGAAGGCAAGACCGGATCTCTTTTCGGCATCCCATATGGGTCGGAGACGTCGATCCTCGGCTACCGCAAGGACATCTTCGATAAGCACGGCCTCGAAGTTCCCGAGACCTATGACGAGATGCTCGAAATCGCGTGTAAGATCCCCGAGCTTGAGCCCGGAATGGGCGGACTTTCTTCACGCGCCGCTTCGGGTCACCACGCTTCGCATGCGTTCCTGCTTCACCTCGCACCGCTCGGCGGCCGCGTTTTTGACGCCGACTGGAACCCGATCGTGAACAACGAGGCTGGCGTGAAAGCAGCTGAGGCTCTGAAGCAGATTGTCGACTGCGGTCCTGAAGGTTCGGCCAGCTTCGGCTTTGGCGAGGCGCTGGGTTCGTTCCTGAATGGCGACACGGCCATGTTCCTCGACACCACGGTCGTGGCCGGTCAGATCAACGACCCGTCCAAGTCTCAGGTCGTCGGCAAAGTCGGCTGGGCAATGCATCCGATGGGCGTCCGCCGCGGTTCGCAAACAGGCGGCTTCGGCATTGGCATTCCGTCGAATGCAGAAAACAAGGAAGCGGCCTTCCTGCTCATGCAGTGGCTGACGTCGAAAGAAGGCGACAAGCTCGTCGCGATGGCGGGCGGCAACCCGTCCCGCTTCTCGACGCATGCTGATGCCGACGTGAACGAGAAGTTCCCGCATATGGCGACTTTCGGTGAAGCGCTCAAGCATGCGGACCCAGATTGGCGTCCGATCATCCCGGTTTGGGGCAAGATCAACGCCGATCTCGGCACCACGCTTTCGAAAGTCCTGACGGAAGACCTGGACATCCAGGTCGCGCTCGACGGCGTCGCAGAGCGCACAAGAGCGGTCATGGACGAAGCCGGCTACTACACCTGGCGGTAATCCTCCCTTGGCGTGGCCCGGGCGACCGGGCCGCGCTGACCACCGAAAGCCAAAGAGCGGCCGCGTGAACTCGCAGACATTCAATAAGCTTACGCCCTACATGTTCATGGCCCCTGCCGTGATCATCATGGCGATCGCGCTGCTCTACCCCCTTGGTTACATGGTCTATGGCTCGTTCCGCGACTGGGATCCGAGCCAGAGCATCTCCGAGACAGAATTCGTTGGTTTCAAAAACTACATCACGCTTTTTTTCGATCCCGCATTTCGGGAGAGCCTGTCCGTAACGCTCATCTTCGCCTTTACGGTTGTGATCGCCGAGATGGTCATCGGCGTCGGACTCGCCCTTTTGCTCGACCGGAACATCCGCGGCATGTCAGTCCTGCGGACGCTGTTCATTCTTCCGATGATGATCGCGCCCGTCGTCGTCGGCTTGATGTGGCGGTATATGTACCATCCGACCGTCGGCACCTTTAACCGAACCCTGAAGTCATGGGGGTTCGAAGGGGTGGACTGGCTGGGACAGCATGCGCTCTTGTCTGTGATCATCGCCGACATCTGGCAATGGACGCCTTTCATCTTCATTCTGGCGCTGGCCGCGCTGCAGTCGCTGCCGCGCTCTGCTTTGGAGGCCGCGCGCATCGACGGCGCGACCGGCTGGCAACAGATCATCTACATCAAGCTGCCGCTGATGATGCCCGTTTTGATCGTGACCGCGCTCCTTCGTCTTATCGACGCGTTCAAGGTGCTAGAGGTTATCCTCGTGATGACCGAAGGCGGGCCGGGTCTGTCGACCGAGATCGTCGCGCTTCGGATCTCGCGCACGGCGACCGAGTTCCGCGAGCTTGGCACGGCGGCCGCGATGTCAAACTACCTTCTGATCCTGCTTTTGTTCTTCACACTCGCGATGTTCGCATTCACGCGGTTGCAGGAAGCTCGCGCAGCGCGCCTTGCCAGACAAGTGCAGGAGGAGGGCTGATATGGAACACGATCGCCAGAACCCAGCCTTTTACGCGCTGCTGGTCGCCCTCATTTTTATGGCCGTTGGCCCGATTTTTCTTATGTTTGTCAATTCGTTCAAGCTGGACGTTGACATCATCGGCGGCACGTCGGGCCTTTTGTTCCTGCCGACCATTCAGAACTACGAAACGGCGCTTTGCGACATCCTCTGGTACGAGCCGGATCATATCGACTTCTGTTCCCTGAAATTCGGCGGCGCTTTCATCAATTCGCTGATCATTGCCCTGATCTCGACGTTCCTGACTTTGGTCATTGGCTGCATGGCGGCGTATGCGCTTGTTCGGTTCCGTTTCATGGGTCGGGACACCGCGTCGCTGACAACGCTGATGGTCCGAATGGTCCCGCCAGCCGTCCTCCTGGTCCCTGTCTTCGGCCTGTGGAACAATGAGTTCTGTCTCGACCGCGATGGGCTCATCGGAGGCTGGATCCGGGATACGTTTGGCGGACGCGGCGACGTCTGTCTTGCTGGCACGCATTCCGGAATCATCCTGGTTTATGTGGCCATGAACCTGCCCTTCGTAATCTGGATACTGCAAAGCTTCATCGTCCAGGTCCCCAGATCGCTGGAAGAGGCGGCGCGTGTGGATGGAGCCGGACCGTTTCAGGTCTTTTTCAGAGTTGTTCTGCCGCTCATCAAACCCGGTCTCGCGGCGGCGGCAATTTTCACCTTCCGGATCGCATGGAACGAGTACCTGCTGGCGTCCGCGCTTTCGGACCGGAACACGAAAACCGTTCCGATCCTGATCGTGAATAACATGAGCGAATTCAACGTCGAGTGGGGAGTGATTATGGCTACAGGGATGCTCCTCGCAATCCCGCCGATCATCTTCACGCTCTTCGCATCTCGCCAGATTATCACCGGAATGACCGCGGGCGCTGTCAAAGGGTGAGCGAATGAGCCCGGCGCGCGTTCTCCTTCTGGCCACCCTCGATACCAAGGCCGAGGAAGCAGACTACCTGATCAAGCGCCTCGCCGAGCATGAGGTCACGACCTCGACAATCGACCTTTCCCTCAGTGCGGCTGGGACCGTTCTCGACGGTCCTGAGAAACTCAAGGCCATGGAAAGGGCCGTCGTCCAAGCTCAGGCGCAGGTTTCCGATGCCTTGGTTGGGGCGCAGGCGGTCATCGGCATTGGTGGTGGCACAGGCGGAGAGATCGCGCTCCGTGTCATGCGGTCGATGCCAATCACCTTTCCAAAGGTCCTTGTGACGACTTTGCCATTTGATCCGCGTTTCGCTGCGGCGGACACCTCGATCGTTCTGGTTCCGACTCTTGCCGACATCTGCGGTCTGAACGCCACCATTAGGGAGGTGTTGGAGAACGCCGCCGCCTTGACTGCAGGCCTCTGCACAACGCGGAGAGATGCTGGCTTGCTTACCGAAAACCGCTCGGTTGGAATCACAGCTCTCGGTGTGACGGAAGCCGCAGTTCAGGCTCTCGTTGCCGCACTTCGCGCCCGCGGCGAAGAAAGTACCGTGTTCCACTCGAATGGATTTGGTGGCGCCGCGTTCGCTCGCTTCGCAAAACGCGGCGCCTTTCGAGCGATCGTTGATTTGACGCCGCATGAGTTGACAAGGCTTGTGATCGCCGGGGTGCATGTGCCGATGCCCGAACGCTTTACGGCTGCCGGGGAATTGCCGCGGGTGGTTTTGCCAGGAGCCCTGAATTTCATCGGACTTGGAGAGCGCGAGCACCTGGCGGAGGCATACCTGAACCGGCCGCACTATGCGCACTCGAGCTTTTTCACTCATGTGAAGATGACTGCAGACGAGATGCTAAAAGTCACAGATGCTTTGGCCGATATCCTGAACGGACTGAGCGGACCGGTCGCTCTGGTGGTTCCAATGGGCGGTTTTTCGCATCATGACCGACCGGGCGGAGCGATCGAGGACCCCGAATTGAGGGGTCTCTTCCTGGACCGCGCCCGAGAGCGTCTTTCCGGCGATATCAGGGTCAGAGACCTTGACGCCCACATTGCCGAACCGGCGACCACACGTGTCGTGCTCGAAGAACTCGACGCGCTTGCGTCACGAAACGCGGAGTGAATCTGATGTCGGACATCAACCAGCGGAAGGACGAGCTGATAGCGACGGCGAAGCGTTGCTTTGACCTGCGGCTGCAGACAAATGCGGGCGGAAACTTGTCCGTCCGGCTAGAGGACCGCGACGCCATTCTGATCAAACCTTCAGGTGTCGGGTTCAACGAGTGCACGAGGGACAATCTGCAAATTGTTGACCTCGACGGCACTATCGAGCCCAGCTCCTACAAGCCATCCAAGGACCTCGGCTTCCATCTCGACCTCTACCGGATTCGTCCGGATATCGGCGCCATCGTTCACTGCCACAGCCCTTGGGCCACCGGCTACGCAAGCGCGGGCCTCGAAATCCCCTGCCTGACAGTCCAGACGATCGAGAAAATCGGCCGCATGCCGCTCATTCCGCTGTCGGCGCTGGGCGGCCCGCAGACGGAGGTCGAGATAAGTCCGGTATTTCGGGACCCGACGATCGTTGCGGCGGTTCTCGCAAACCATGGCACCATCGGCGTTGGCTCCAATCTGATCAAAGCGCAGTACCTCGCTGAAATCATTGAAGAGACCGCTCACATCGCTTTCGTTCGCGACACGCTCATGGCGGCGCATGGGAAGTCTCCGCCAGACCTTCCGAAGTTCGGCACGTCTGCGGAAGCTGCTTCTCAACCGCAGTAATCACGCAGCATGATTTCCCTGGCTTTGGATGGGAAACTGAGGGCGATTGTTTTGCGGGCCGGGCAATCCGGACCCCAGCGGCAATACCATCCTCGTCTTCAGAGACAGATGTCAGCGCCGTCGATCATCGAATGAACTGATCGACGTAATCCGCGCCCAATCCGACGGCCTCATAGTGCTTGCGGCACATCTCGATCTTGGTGAAGACATCCTCGTAACCCATCGTTTCTCCGTAAGGATCGACATAGAGCATCACGCCGTTCACCTGGAAATAGGTGATCATCTCATCGACCCCGTCAGGGACGATCAGCGTATGGGTCTCGCCGGGCGGCTCATAGACGTACCCGCCGGGCGTCGCCTCCCAATCGTGTTCGAGGTAATGCCAGCGGCCTTTCAAGACCCACCCATGCACGGCCTGGGGGTGCCGGTGCCGGGACAAGACGCCGGATTTTCGGACACGCAAGAGGTTCATCCAGTAGCCCTGCGATCGGCTCAGGCAAAGCGGGCGGAAGGAAACGTTTTCAGCCTGCGGCACCCAGATGCGCTCATCCTCGGGAATGGCGTCGGGGATCACGATCTCTTCCTGCGCGTCCTCCGGAAACGGCAGCTGATACGGTATTCTGGGATCGGCGTCGGTTCCTTGTACGGGCATTGTCCCCTCCTCAAACAGCAGAATATCCGCCGTCCACAGGGTAGACGGCTCCAGTCACAAAAGCGGCTTCCTCGGACAAGAGCCAAGCCGCGAGAGCGCCGACCTCGGATGGTTTTCCCCACCTGTCCAGGGGCGTGCGTCCCAGAATCCCGGCGTTCCGGGACGGGTCCGCGCGCAAAGCTTCGGTCATTTCCGTTTCAATCCATCCGGGCGCGACCGCGTTGACGCGAACGCCGTCGGCGGCCCATTTGGCTGCCAACGCCTTGGTCAATTGACCGACACCGCCCTTGGAGGCCGAGTAGGCCGGCACCAGCGCGCCGCCGAAAAACGTCAGCATGGACGCGGTATTGACGATCGCGCCGCCAGATGCGGCCAGGAGCGGATGCGCCGCGAGGCAGCATCGCATGGTGCCGGTGAGATTGATGTCGATCACTGTCTCGAACGTCTCGATCTCGTACTCGACATTCCGCGCCAGAATGCCGGCGCAATTGACCAGACCGTCGAGGCGATCCAGCCCGGCGAAGAAGGCCCGGACCGCGTCCATGTCGCGGACGTCAAGCTCGATGGCGGCGTTCTCAGGGGTTTGCCGGATATGCTCGGCGACCTCGTCCTCCCCGACGCCGGTCACGGTGACCGCCCAACCTTTCTGCGCCAGAGTCGACGCGATGCCGGCTCCGATGCCTCTGGTGCCGCCTATGACGACCGCGTGTCTCACCTATCAGCCTCCTTCCGCAAGGAACTCCTCAACCGCTAACTTGCCCGGCATCGGCGCCACGGCGCCATAGCCTTGGGTCGACGGCGCCGCCGCCGCGTTGGCATCGCCGCGGCGACCAACGGACCGATCAACCCGCCCTTGCCGTAGCCGAAGCTAACACCGCCCAGAACGCCCGACGCCATCCATGCGCCCGCAGGTCACGCGAAATACGACAGCACAAGATCGACCGGGACAACCGCATCCCTCGTTCGGACGGCGTTCGGCAGATCGTTGCTCTTCGCTTTCTCATAGGCCGCCTGTTTCCCGAACCCGTGGGTCAGCCAACGGGCGACAAGCCGCTTCTCCAGTTCGCCGATGGGAACATCGAGATAAACCGATAGATCCCATAGCGGCGCGAGACGGCGCCAGGGGTTTTCGTCGAGGCAAAGATAATTGCCCTCCGCCACGACGATCCGCGTCTCGGCACGGATCTCCACGGCCCCAGCGATAGCGATCTCTCGCGTCCGGTCGAAAACCGGGAGGACCACCGAGGGCTCCTGGCGCACCCGTTCGAGCGCGGCATGAAAGCCGCCGAAGTCGAATGTCTCCGGCGCACCCTTGTGCGCAAGAAGCCCGCGGGCCTCAAGCAGCCGGTTGTCGAGGTGGAAGCCGTCCATCGGCATTGTCACCGCGTCATGTCCTCGGGCGACGAGTTCAGCGACAAGAGCCTCGGCGAGCGTGGATTTGCCCGACCCCGGCGGCCCTGCGATGGCGATCAGAAGGCGGTTCTGGTCGCGCGGAAGCGCTTCGATCCGACTCGCAAGCGTTTCGATCTTATCAGCCAAGCCTACAGGGGAATCGGCGGTCATCTGTAGTCCCGCCTCGCGACCCAGGCGCCTTCGGTGCCGTCAGAGCCGACGGCAGCAGCGATGCAGGCCATATGCTCGAGCCCGTTAAGTCCCGGCCACCGCTCGGCGGCGGCATCGTCGCCCGCAAGCGCGTCCGTGGCGTCTTCCGTGGTCCCGTCGTTCTTGAGCGCTGGCGCGACCATTAGAAGACGACCCCTTTTCTCAGGATGAAGCAGCCAAAGGCGCGCGCCTCGGAACACTGAACGACTGCAAAGCAGGTCCGTGCATGGGCGTAATATGCCTGGCGCTCGATCGAGCCTTTGCCCGCCCCCTCAGGCATCCTCTCCTCGATCACGGCCCAGACAGCGTGATGGGCCTCTGTCACCTCGTCCGGCTGCTTGTCCACCTCCATCCGAAGAGCGCAATGCGCGACAAACGGATCGAGCGGCATGACACTCGTGATCAGGTCAGCTGCCTCCGCAGCGTCAAGACCGCTCAATTGGATCGGTTCTGGACTAACGCAGTGCGCCGCGGTCGAGGCCGCGGGATAGTTCGAGTCCACCAGAGCGATCTCGTCGCCATGCCCCATCCGGGCAAGACAAAACAACAAATCAGGCGTCATACGCGCATCTATGCCAAGAAGCATGGCAAACCACTCCGATGATTGTTCAATGGTATTGTCAGAGGAATGCGTCTTGGCCAACCCTTCCCTCCCTTTTCTTAAGACCGA
>JASJAU010000073.1 GCA_030066855.1 Paracoccaceae bacterium
GAGTCGATGCGAATGGAGAAAGGGTTCCTGCATTGGAAAGCAGACCTGATCACCGAGTTCGATCCGTTCGAGACCGGGTTGGACCGCTTCGTGAAGCTCGACGAAGGCCCGTTTGTCGGTCGGGACGCGCTTTTGAAGCGACGGGAAGAAGGCCCTAGCCGGAAGCTAGTAACCCTCAGGGTGGACGCCACCCATGCGCCCGCCCATGGCGGCGCCTCGCTGATGACGGGCGACCGGGTCGTCGGGACTGTGACCTCCGGTGATTGGGGGCACCGGGTTGGTCTGAACCTCGCCTATGCCTTCGTGGATGCGGATGTCGCCGACGAGGGCAGCGCGATGGAGTTGGATCTTTGCGGCCGGCGCGTGGCGTCGACAGTGATCGCGCCTTCGCCTTATGATCCGGGTTTTGAACGCATGCGAAGTTGAAACGGAACAGGCGATGAGACGATTCACGGGCTCCTTCACCCAGCAGGAAGCGCTGCCGCAGGAGGCGATCGACGCGGCGGTGCGGGTGATGGAGAGCGGGCGCTTCCACCGCTACAACCTCGCGCCCGAAGAAACCGGCGAGGTCGCGGCGCTTGAGGCCGAATTCCGGGATTGGCAGGGCAGCGCCTACTGCCTTGCCGTCACCTCAGGCGGGCAGGCGATGCAGATCGCGCTCCGTGCGCTGGGCGTCGGTCAAGGCGATGCGGTGTTGTCCAACGCCTTCACCCTCGCGCCGGTGCCGGGCGCCATCGCGGCGGTAGGTGCTCGGGCGGTTCTGGTAGAGGTCGATGAGAGCCTGCGCCTCGATCTGAACGACCTCTCGGCCAAGATCGAAAGCTCCGGAGCGCGGTGCCTCCTGCTCTCTCATATGCGCGGTCACCTTTGCGACTTGGAGCGCGTGAGGGAGCTGTGTCGGAAGGCCGGCATCACGGTCGTTGAGGATTGCGCGCATACGATGGGGGCCTGTTGGAACGGGCGGCGCTTAGGCGCCTTCGGGGATGTCGCGTGTTTTTCAACCCAGACCTATAAGCATCTGAATTCGGGCGAGGGCGGGTTCCTGACCACCGACAACGAGGAGATCGCGGCTCGCGCGACGCTCCTCTCCGGCAGCTACATGCTGTATGAGCGCCATGGGGCAGGGCCAGGCCCGGAGGTCTTTGAGGCGCCGCGCGACAGGACGCCGAATTGCTCGGCCCGCATGGACGCCCTTCGCGCGGCGATCCTGAGGCCGCAACTGAAACGTCTGGATGCGAATATCGCGCGATGGAACGCGCTCTACCGCGTGGTCGAGCGGGGTTTGTCAGGACATAACCGGATCGCCTTGATCGACCGTCCGGCGGAGGAATTCTTTGTAGGGTCCTCTATTCAGTTCCGGCTGCCCCATTTCAATGCTGACCAATGCTTGGATTTGCTGTCGACGGCGGCAGAACGCGGGGTCGAGTTAAAGTGGTTCGGGCGCGAAGAGGCCCATGGCTTCACATCCTCGCACCGCAACTGGCGCTTCGCAGGGGGTCAGACTCTTCCGCAAACCGATGCGATTCTGGCCACCGTCTTCGACATGCGCCTTCCGTTGACGTTCTCGGAGGACGACTGCCGGCTCATCGCCGAGCTGATCGTCGAGGCAGTCGATGAGGTGATGCCGAGGGCCGCCGCACCCGATCGGAACGCCCGCACTTCGCCGGCGTTCTAAGGCTTCAAAGCCGCGCCAGCGCACCCGAAAGATCGTCGAGCGCGTCGCTCAAGCGCTCCCGGCGGCAGGCGAAGTTGAGGCGCATAAACCCGTCCCCCTCGGTGCCGAAGGAGCTGCCGCGCGTGAGCGCCCAGCGGGCCTCCGATCTGAGGAACGCATGGTGTTCGTCGTTTGCCAAGCCAAGCGCGCGAAAATCCAGCCAGGCGAGAAATGTCGCCTCGGGCTCGATCAGGCTCACGCCGGGCATGTCACACAGGCGATCTCTGAGCAAGTCGAGGTTGCCGCTCAGATAATCCAGCGCGGCGTTCAGCCAGGCCTCGCCGTCGCGGAACGCAGCCTCCATCGCGGCATTGGCGAAGGCGTTGTTCTTGTTGACCGTCAGGCGCGAGTTCTCGGCCTGAAAGGCCCGACGGAGCTTTTCGCTCGAGACAATCGTGAAGGCGGCGCAGCAACTGGCGATGTTGAACGTCTTCGCCGGAGAAAGAATGGTTACGCTGTTGTCCGCCGCCTCCGCCCCCAGCGCGGCGAAGGGTGTATAGGTGTGTCCAGGCAGGGCCAGGTCGCCATGCAGTTCGTCCGCTACCACGAGCACGCCGTGGCGCAGGCAGATGCCGCTCAGCCAGTCGAGCTCTTCTCGCGTCCAGGCGCGGCCGACCGGATTGTGCGGATTGCAGAGGAAAAGAAGGCGGTTTCGGGGATCGCGCGCCAGTGCCTCCAGCCCTTCGAAGTCCATCTCGTATCGGCCGTCGCGCAGGATCAGGGGATTCCGGGCGACGCCCCGCCCGTTTTCGCGGATGACGTCGTAGAAGTCGAAAAAGACCGGCGGCTGCACGATGACGCTTTCGCCGGGCGCCGAGAAGAGCGAGGTTGCGATCGCCAGAGCATTCAGAGCGTTGGGCGCGCGCAACATGCAATCTGCCTCAACGCGCCAGCCATGCCGCCGCGACAACCAGTCTTGCAGGGCGGGCATGAGACCCTCCGGCACGGCCTCATAGCCGAACACCCCATGGTCAAGGCGTCGCTGGAGCGCGTCGAGGATCGGCGGCGCCACGCGGAAATCCATGTCCGCAACGCCCGCTGCGAACAGGCGCTCGCCCCCCTCGCCCAGAACGATCCGGTGAGTCTTGAGCGACGGAACCTCATGCCGGTCGATGGGCTGGTCGAAATCGAAGGCCGTCATGCTTGATCCACGTCCTCGGCGATCTGAAAGACCGCATCGCCGCGTTCGACCCGCGCCAAAGCGCGTTTGCAGAGGACGAAACCGGCATAGGGACTGACGACCGGGATCGGCGCCCGGCTGACAGCGTCGGTTGCATGGATCAGTCCGACAGAATCGCCTTTGCCGACCGCGTCTCCGATGTCTTTGCAAGGCTCGAAGACGCCCCTGTCGTAGGCGTAGACCGAACCAAGCGCATGCGCCTCCCGCGTTCCGTTCGAGGCGTCGGGTGTATAGCCGGGGAGCATGTCCAGAGCATTCAGGATGCGCCGCAGCCCTCGCTCGGTCATCGCCAGGATGTCCTCTGAGACAACCCCGCCGCCGCCCAGCTCTGCCATCACCGGCACCGCGCCTTTGCGGTTGGCGGCGCCCATCGCCGTGCGGGCCGTGGAAGTGGGTCCGCCACCGCCGGTGAAGACCCAGGCGAAGGGCAGGTCGAACGCGGCCTGCAGCTTGCGAAGTTCGGCGGCCACTTCGGGCGTGTGACCCTGTCCTCGTAAAAGTGTCGGCGGGTAATAGAGTGACGTGCCGCCGGAATGCAGGTCGATCAGGTAATCGGCCTGAGGCATCAAGACCTCTTCAACGTAGTGCGCGATCATTTGCGTCGGCGGTCCGGCGGGGTCGCCTGGGAAGGCGCGATTGAGA
The DNA here is from genome assembly GCA_030066855.1 of Paracoccaceae bacterium. Taxonomy (GTDB): domain Bacteria; phylum Pseudomonadota; class Alphaproteobacteria; order Rhodobacterales; family Rhodobacteraceae; genus Kangsaoukella. The sequence continues at coordinate 3,537 of JASJAU010000073.1, forward strand.
TTGCCGCCGTCGACAGGCGAAGTCCGCGTGCCCGCCTCTGCCGCGGGCGCGTTGAGTGTCGGGATGAGAATCAACCGTCCGCGAATGTCTCCGGGCTCGATATCCTGCGCCAGACGTGACAGCGCGATCTGCCCTTCGTATTCGTCGCCATGAACGCCGGCGAGCATCAGGACAGTCGGTCCGTCGCCGTTTTTCAGAACGGTGATCGGGATTGGCAGCCAGCCATACGCGCTTCGGTGCGTCGAATGCGGCACCCTCAGATACCCGGCGTGTTTGCCCGGGGTGTCGAGGTCGATCTCGCAGGTGATCAGGCTTCCGGTCATTCTCGCGCTCCGTTCTGGTCTTTTGGCTTAGCCGCTTGTTCGTGAAGCTCCACGATAACATGCGGTTAGCCAAGGGTCTTAGCGCCCGTCAAGCGGTGGACGGAGGCCAGCTCGGGTCAATAGCCTTGATCTTGCGGGCGGACCTTTCAGGGATTACCATGATCGCGGAAAATGGTCTGACGCCAGTCAGTTACGGGGCCTCATGAGTATCACGACGATCCGGAAAATCCTGGGCGGACGCGCGCTTTACAGTGTTTCGCCGCAGGAGACCGTTCGCCGCGCGGCCGAGACAATGGCGGCGAACAACGTGGGCGCTCTCGCCGTAGTCGAGACCGGCAATCTCGCAGGGGTGTTGTCCGAACGGGATATCGTGTTTCGGTGCGTGGCAAAGGGAGCCTCGCCGGATAATACCGCTGTAGCGGATGTGATGACGCGAGATCCGGTCACGCTGGACATCGAGGAGTCGATCTCGGATGCCCTCGCCGCGAAGCTTGGCGACGCCTTCCGGCACCTGCCCGTCATGGAGGGCGGCCGCGTTGTGGGGTTGCTTTCCTATCGCGACATCCCCGCCGAGTACCTCATGATGTACGAGCGGTTTCGCGAGATGTCCTCCGCCCATGCCGACGACGCGCCCTAGGTTTTGATCTGCGCCTCGGAGGCGCGTTGCGGGCCCCAGCCAAAAACGGCAAGGATAGAGGGTCGAGGCCGGGACAAGCTGCGGGGCGATGCATGCAAAGCGAAGCGATAGCCGGTGATGGCCAGATGATGGCCGTCGTGACGACCGGGAACGGCGGGTACGAGAAGCTGGAATATCGGCGGGTTCCCATTCCCACGCCCGGACCGGGCGAGGTCCTGCTCAGGGTGCTCGCGGCCGGGGTCAACAACACGGAGATCAACACCCGTCTCGGGTGGTACTCCTCGAGCGTGACGGGCGACACGAGCGCGACCGCCGCGCTCCAGGAGACGCAGCAGGAGCAGAAGTCGGATGGCGGCTGGAACAAGGCCACGCCCTTTCCGCTGATCCAGGGAACAGATTGCTGCGGGCGCGTCGTTAGGGCGGGCGAGGGGACGGATCCGGATCTGATGGGCAAGCGGGCGCTGGTCCGCGCCTGCATGCGCCCAAATGGCTACGCGGTCATGGACAACGTCTGGATGGCGTCGGATTTCGACGGCGCCTTTGCGGAGTACGTCAAGGTCCCGGCAAGCGAGGTCTTTCCGGTCGACTGCGACTGGTCGGATGAAGAGCTGGCGACGATTCCCTGCGCTTATGGCACGGCGGAGAACATGCTCCACCGGGCTGAGGTCGGGTCCGAGGACGTGGTGCTCATCGCGGGCGCGTCGGGCGGTGTCGGTTCGGCGGCAGTTCAGCTCTCCAAGCGGCGGGGGGCGCAGGTCGCGGCCATCACAAGCGCCTCAAAAGCGGAGCAGGCGCAGGCGCTTGGCGTGGATGTGATCGTCGAGCGCGGCGCCGACCTGGTCGCCGCGCTCGCGGAGGAAAGCGTCGACGTCGCGGTCGACAACGTCGCGGGCCCTGGGTTTCCCCAGATGCTGAAGGTCCTTAAACGGGGCGGACGCTACGTGTCCTCCGGCGCCATCGCCGGCCCGATCGTCTCGCTCGACATGCGGGACATGTATCTCAAGGATATCACGCTGATCGGCTGCACGGCGTGGGACGAGCCCGTCTTTCCAAACCTTGTTTCCTATATTGAACGGGGCGAGATCCGCCCGCTGGTCGCGAAGGTCTTTCCGCTTGAGCGGATCGCGGACGCGCAAAAGGAGTTTCTGGAGAAGAAGCACTTTGGCAACTTCGTCATTTTGCCGCCTGCGGGTTAGGCGTTAGCTAGCGATCTCCGCCGGGCTCACCAAAGGCTGATGCAATCGTGATTGGCGGCGCGGTCGCGCGAGCGCCTATGCAAGAAGGGCGGCGCGCCATTGTCGAAGCGCCGCGGCTTGTTCGGGTCGCCGCCATTCCGGCGCGGACCTGCGAGCGCAAGCAGGCGAGGCGTTTTCAGATGGCATCAGCAATCCGCTCCCAATCCCATCTTCTCTTCATTGCGGCGCTGACAGTTCTCAGCCTCACGTGGCCAGACGAAAGTCAGGCCCAGGAGAACGCGCTGCCGGACTATGCGGTCGCGCAGTTTGGAGAGCCTCCTGCGGTGCCTGAGGGTCCACTCTCCGACGAACTCCGCGCAGCCGTGCGAACGGCCTTTGTAGATAGCGTCGCCCAATCCACATGGGGCGAGCCGCAGACGGCGGCTCTGGAGCTCGTCGCCCAGTCAAACGATCCCCGCCTGGCCTGGATCGTCAGCGATCTGATGCGCTTTGTGACCGGTCAGGGTTTAAACAACCTGCTCTCAAACGCGGCGTCTGAGCTTTTGAGGCTCGAGCCGGTGACTCAAAACCACTGGGGTGTCGTCACCGATCACCTGATCGCCTGGGACATTCCGGCGCCGCCCGACTACCTTGACACCAAGCGGGCGATCTTCACCGGCCTCGTACCGGGCTGGGAGAAGCTTTTTGTCGAAGGCGATATTGATTGGCGCCACGTCTCCTGGGGTGGCGTTCTGATCGACGACCGCGCCTATGACACCACGGATGAGCGGTGCAACTGCATTCCCGCCGCCGACAACCCGGAGGTCAGCAGAGCGGCAGAGGCGACATGGCTCGAGGATGACGATATCGTCTTCGGGATCGAAGTGAACGGTGAGGCCCGCGCTTATCCTCGTCAGATCATGGAAGTGCGGGAGATGGTGAACGACACGCTCGGCGGGCGGTATCTGGGGATTCCCTATTGCACCCTTTGCGCCTCAGCGCAGGCCTATTTCACCGATCAACTGCCCGAAAGCGTCGAGCGGCCGGTTCTGCGCACATCAGGCCTTCTGTTACGGTCGAACAAGGTGATGTACGACATCAGTTCGCATTCGGTGTTCGACACCTTTCTCGGCAAAGCCGTGACCGGACCGCTTGCGGAGAGGGGCCTCCAACTTGAGCAAGCAGCGGTCATCACCACCGATTGGGGCTCCTGGAAGGCCGCGCATCCGGAGACCACGGTGCTGGTCGAAGCGCTCGCGCTCGGACGCGACTTCGACTTCCGGAACGGCAGGGATTCGAACGGTCCGATCTTTCCAGTGGGGGACGTCGATCCGCGCCTGCCGGTTCATGAAGACATCATCGGCGTCGTGACCGCGTCCGGTACGCCGGTTGCGTTCCAGCGTAGTACGGCGTTCCTGGTCCTGAGCCGAGGCGAGGAAATCGCCTTTGAGAACGTGCGGCTGGAGCTCGACGCGGGCGGGATCAAGGCGGTCGATGCAGACGGCTCCGATCTGGGCAGCCATCAGGCATTCTGGTTCGCATGGTCGCAATTCCATCCTGAAACAGCGCTCTGGACGGAATAGGGCGTTTTACACCCCGCGCTCCCGGCGCTATCCAGATTAGAATCGGGGACGTCATTGGGGACGGGTGAATGGGCGGCCAGAGCCACCTCCTTTTCGTCATAGCGGCTCTGCCGTTTGTTGGCGCGCTGCTGCCAGGGCTGATGATCCGGGCGGGCCGGAACGCCTGCGCGACCTTCACCGCCATGCCGACTGCGTTGGCGCTCGTGATCCTTTTGCTGCTCGCGCCGTCGGTAATGCGCGGCGAGGTCGTGCAGGCCGAGATCGAATGGCTGCCGCAGCTTGGGCTATCCGCGTCGTTCTTCCTCGACGGGCTGGGTTTGCTTTTCGCGGGAATGATCCTGGGCGTCGGGCTGCTGATCACGCTCTATGCGCGGTTCTACCTCTCCGGCGACGACCCGATGGGGCAGTTCTTCACCTATCTGCTCCTGTTTCAGGGCGCGATGCTGGGCATTGTGATCTCGGACAACATACTGCTTTTGTTGATCTTTTGGGAGCTGACATCGCTCTCGTCCTTCCTACTGATCGGCTACTGGAAACACCTTCCCGAGGGGCGGCAGGGCGCGCGGATGGCGCTCGCGGTTACGGGATCGGGCGGGCTCGCCATGATCGCAGGCATGCTGATCCTGGGCAGCATCGCGGGCAGCTACAACCTGACAGATATACTTCAGGCAGGCGATGCCATCCGGGCGTCGGAATGGTACATCCCGGCGCTGATCCTGATCCTGATTGGCGCCTTCACGAAATCTGCGCAGTTCCCGTTCCACTTCTGGCTGCCGCACGCGATGGCCGCGCCGACGCCGGTCTCGGCCTATCTGCACTCGGCAACGATGGTGAAGGCGGGCGTGTTCCTCATGGCGCGAATGTGGCCCGCGCTCGCCGGGACTGACGCCTGGTTCTATATCGTCGCCACCACGGGACTTGTCACGATGGTCCTGGGCGCGCTCATCGCGCTCTTCAAGGACGACCTGAAAGCGCTTCTTGCCTTCTCGACAGTGAGCCATCTTGGTCTGCTGACCATGCTCTTGGGCTTCGGGACCGAGGCGGCGGCTGTTGCGGCGGTGTTTCACATCATCAACCACCTGACTTTCAAAGCCGCGCTCTTCATGACGGCCGGCATCGTCGATCACGAGACGCATACGCGCGACATCAAACGGCTCGGCGGGCTAAGGACGCTGATGCCCGTGACTTTCGTGATCGGCACCATCGCGGCGCTGTCTATGGCCGGCCTCCCGTTCTTCAACGGCTTCCTCTCCAAGGAGATGATGCTGGAGGAGGCCTCGCACACGGACTGGCTGGGCAGTCATTACGCGGTGCCAGTGCTGGCGACGTTTGGGGCGCTGCTATCGGTCGCTTACTCCTTCCGCTTCGTTGCGCATGTCTTCCTGGGGCCGGTGCGGGACGACTATCCCTCGAAGCCCCACGATCCGCCGTTCGGCATGTGGGCGGCGCCCGCGCTGCTGGTTGTTTTGGTGATTGCCATTGGGGTGATGCCGGTTCTGGCCGAGACGTTGGTCACGGTCGCGGCGAGCGCGGTCACAGGCGCCGATCTGCACCCCCACTTGAAGATCTGGCATGGCTTCACGCCAGCCCTCTACATGTCCGTCTTCGCGATCGCGGGCGGTGCCGTCCTGTTGTTGGCGCACGGGCCGCTCGACCGTATCTGGGCCGCTGCACCCCGGCCCGAAGCAAAGACCATTTTCGATTGGATCGTGAAGACCTTTGCGACCGCCGCAAGGGCCGTCACCGAGCTCTCCCATAACGGCGCGATCAGCCGTTATCTTGCGATCTTCGTCATCGCGTCCATCGCTCTCGGCGCCGCAGCATTCGCGGGCGGCGGTTTGGGGCCGACCACGCGAGAGCTTTTGCCCGTTCCGCCGGTTATCCTCATCGGCTGGGTCATGCTCGTCGTCGCCACGGTCCTCGTCGCCGTCACGCATCACCATCGCTTCCGCGCGCTCGTCCTCATTGGCATCATCGGCCTCTCGATTTCGGCGGGTTTCGCCTATCTCTCGGCGCCCGACCTCGCGCTGACCCAGATCTCCGTCGAGACGGTGACGATCATGCTCCTCCTCCTCGCGCTGCACTTCTTACCGAAGGAATCGCCAAGGGAGAGCCCGATCGCATTGAAGGTTCGGGATGCCGCCATCGCAATCACGGCCGGCGCTGGAGTGGCCGGATTGGCCTATACATTCCTCCTGCGCGACGTGGGCACGATTTCTGACTATCACCTCGCCAACAGCTACGAGGGCGGAGGTGGTACCAACGTCGTCAATGTCATCCTCGTCGATTTCCGGGGGTATGATACTTATGGCGAGATCATCGTGTTGGGGATCGCGGGACTGACAATCTACGCGCTGATGCACGCTCTTTTGGACGGACCGGCGGCTAGGCGGCTTAAGAACACCGACTATAGCCAAGACCGCTCGCGCGACCGGCACCCGCTGATGATGGTGGTGGTAACCCGGGTGCTCATGCCCATCGCGGTCCTTGTTGGCATCTATATCTTCCTCCGGGGTCACAATCAGCCGGGCGGAGGATTCGTCGCCGGTCTGGTCATCGCCATCGCGCTATTGATGCAGTATATGGCCTCGGGTTTCGCCTGGACCCAGGCGCGGAAACGCATCGAATACCATACGATGATCGGTTTTGGCGTGATCATCGCCGGGCTGACAGGCGTCGGTTCCTGGCTCTTCGCGCGGCCGTTCCTGACAAGCTCTTACACCTACGTCCACCTGCCGCCGATTGAGGAGTTTGAGCTGGCGACCGCCATGCTGTTCGATCTGGGCGTGTTCCTGACCGTCCTCGGTGCCGTCATGTTGATGCTCTACAGCTTCTCCCGGATCGCGCGCTTCGCGGGAGAGACGGTCAATGTCGAACCCATGGATTACGACCCCGGTGAGCATGTCGACGACGACAACGGGAAGGAGAACTGAGATGGAGCTGATTGTTGCAAGCTCTGTCGGCGTTCTGACCGCGGGAGGCGTCTACCTGATCCTGCGCCTTCGGTCGTTTCCCGTGATCCTGGGTCTGGCACTGCTGTCCTATGCGGTGAACGTCTTCCTATTCGCCAGCGGACGGCTGGCCATCGACATGTCGCCGATCCTTTCGAAGTACGGCGGCGCGACCTACACCGATCCGCTGCCTCAGGCCCTCGTCCTGACCGCGATCGTGATCTCCTTCGGGATGACGGCGGTGCTTGTTCTGATTGGTCTCGGCGCGTATCTCGAGGCCGGGAGCGACAAGATTAATGTCGGGTCCGGGGGTGAGGCCGACAGAGACGGCGAGGGCGGGTCATAATGCACTGGATCATCGTCCCGGTTGTCCTCCCCGCGATGCTCGCGCCGATTCTCGCCTTCGTGATGCGGCACGACATGACGCTCGCCCGGACTGCCTCCGTCGCGGGGACAGTCGTGTTGGTTGCCGTGGCCCTGGGTCTCGCCGCGCTGGCAGGAGGTGGGGAGACGCACACCTACCAGCTTGGCAACTGGCCGGCGCCCTTCGGCATTATTCTTGTACTGGACAGGCTGTCGGCGCTCATGGTTTTGCTGACCTCGGTTTTGGCGCTCATCGTTTTGATCCACGCAATCGCGACGGGCTGGGACGCGCGGGGCCGGCATTTTCACGCGCTGTTCCAGTTCCAGCTCATGGGCATATGCGGCGCCTTCCTGACCGGCGACGTCTTCAACCTTTTCGTCTTTTTCGAAGTGCTGCTGATCGCCTCGTACGGGCTGATGATCCATGCCGGCGGGCGGGCGCGGATGCAAGCGGGGCTCCAATACGTCGTGATGAACCTCGCGGGATCGACGCTTTTCCTGTTCGCCCTGGGCACGCTTTACGCCAGCACGGGCACGCTCAACATCGCCGACCTTGGCGCCCGGGTTGCCGAGATCCCGCCCGAGGAGGCGGCGCTCGTCCGTGTCGCGGCGATGCTTCTTCTGATCGTCTTTGCGGTAAAGGCGGCGCTCTTCCCGGTCCAGTTCTGGCTGCCCGCAACTTATGCCAACGCGCCGGCCCCGGTGGCGGCGCTCTTCGCGATCATGACCAAGGTCGGGGCCTATGCGATCCTGCGGGTGCACACCGTCGCCTTCGGACCGGACATGCCGGGCACCGCCGGGCTTGCGGAGACATGGCTGTTCCCGGCGGCGATCGTGACCATTGCCGTGGGAGCGATCGGCGTTCTGGGCGCGCGGCGGCTCTTGCCGATGATCGCCTTCTCGGTGGTCGGGTCGATGGGGACGCTTCTGATCGCCGTCGCGGCGTTCTCGCCCATTGCGACGTCGGCAGCGCTCTATTACCTGCTGCATTCCACCTTTGCCGCCGCCTGCCTATTTCTGATCGCGGATCTCGTGATCTCTCGCCGGTCGGGAGACAGCCTGTCGACTGAGTCGCCGACCGTGCAGAACGGGTTCTTCGCCGCGCTGTTCTTTGGTGCCGCCATCGCCATGGCCGGCATGCCGCCGCTCAGCGGTTTTGTGGGCAAGCTCCTGGTGCTCGACGCGCTCCGCATGCCCGGCATGATGGGTTGGGCCTGGACTGCCATCCTCGTCGGCTCGCTTCTGACCATCGTTGGGTTCGCACGGGCCGGCAGCACGCTTTTCTGGAAGTCCACGGCGGTCGAAGTGGCGGCGCCTCAGGCGGAGGGCGGGCCTCAACCCGAGGAGCCGGCGCATAGGGCCGGGCCAGCCGAGGTCGCACCCGTGATGACCGCGCTCGCCGCGCTTGCCTGCCTGGCGGTCTTTGCAGGACCGGTTTCCGCGTATCTCGACGCGACGACGGCGCAGCTTTTTGACCGGGCGGGGTATATCTCGGCGGTTCTGAACAGCGGCGGGGAGGGCTGAGCATGCTGAACAAGCTGATCCCGCACCCGCTTTTGAGCCTCACGATGCTTCTGGTCTGGCTCGGGCTGGTCAACACCTTCACGCTCGGCAACCTGATCCTTGGCACGGCCTTTGGCGTGATCATTCCAATGGTGACCGCCGCCTATTGGCCTGACCGGCCGAAGGTCGGAAGGCCGGTCAAGATCGTCGAGTATTTTGCGATCGTCCTTTGGGACATCATCGTCGCGAACGTACAGGTCGCCATGATCATCCTGTTCCGGCGCGAGGCGGAGATCCGGTCACATTGGATACCCGTCCCGCTGGAGCTGACCTCGGCCGAAGCGATCACGGTGCTTGCGGGCACGATCACGATGACGCCCGGCACCGTTTCGGCCACGCTCTCGGCGGATGGCAGCTGCATTCTTGTCCACTGCCTGCACACGGACGAGCCGGATGCGGTCCGCGACGGCATCAAGGCCCGCTACGAAGGGCGATTGAAGGAGATATTCCAATGATCGAAGCCGCGCTTGTTTTCGCTGCCGGTTGCTATGGCGTCGCGCTTCTATTGGACCTCTGGCGCATCGCCACCGGCCCGGACGCCGCCGACCGTATCCTCGCGCTCGACACGATGGTGATCAACGTGATCGCGCTCCTGGTGCTTTACGGCATCTGGCGCGGCACGGCGGTCTACTTCGAGGCGGCTATGCTGGTGGCGATGGTAGGGTTCGTTTCAACCGTGGCTTACTGCCGTTTCCTGCTGCGCGGCGACATTATCGAGTGAGGTGAGGCATGAACCTGTTCGCGGAGATTTTGATTGCAGCGTCCCTCGTCATCAGCGGGATATTCGGATTTGTCGGCTCTTACGGTCTCATAAAGCTGAAGGATTCGATCCAGCGTCTCCATGCGCCGACCAAGGCGACCACATTGGGCGTTGGCGGGGTTCTGGTGGCGTCGATGATCTTCTTCTTCGCCGACACGGGCCGCCTGTCGGTCCATGAGCTGCTGATCACGCTCTTCCTGTTCCTGACCGCGCCGATCACGGCGAACTTCATCGCCAAGGCCTATATGGCGCGGAACCTGCGGCCGGGTGAATTGCCCGACAGCACGGGGTCGTGCGGCTGGTCAGTCTATGACGATCCGCCGGAGGCGGTTCAGGAGGACTGAGGTATCGGGGGTGAGACGTCGCGGGCCCTCTTTCTACCCATCGCCAATCCGAACTGCGGACAGGTCGTTCGACGCGAAGCACATCGCGACACCCTCCGGCGAGGAGAGCGGCACGCTGACGCTATTGGGATCTGTAAGGTCCAGGCAGCGCCTGTCCAAGCCGACCGACGAGTAGACGACTGTGTCGTTTCCAAGCTCCATGCCGATCTCGCGCGCCGCCCGGTCGAGGACGATGACCTGAGGCTCCCAACCCCATTCGATGTCGTCTGCGGTGCGGATCCACGTTAGCGTGCCGCCTTCCCTCCATGGGTCGACAACGATACCGGCGAACATGTCGTCGCCCTTGCGACTGATGATCGTCGTCGAATGGTCAAGGCTGACGCGCGCGCCGATCGCCCGGTGGAGGTCGAGCGTTTGGAAATCCTCGGCGGCCAGCCGTTTTTGCATATCCTCAGCCCAATGCTTGCAAAGCCCGCGCGGCTTCAGGCCCGCGTTGACCTTCATGTTGTGGATGATGGCCGAGTCGGTGATCCGATAGGCGATCGCCAGCTCATAGGTGTGATCGTATGTCACCCGCGCCGCGCGGGCCGCCTCCTCTGGATCGACCTCAGATCCGAGCGACTGAATAGCGGCTTCAAGCGCCGCGATCTCGTCTTTCGTGCCTTTGGGCGGGGCGCCATCGAGGATCTTGACCGGGGCGTCCGGGTCGACCGCGGGTCTCGCGCAGGCCGCGAGCGCCACCAGGGACGTCAGCAAGAAACGTCGGGTTATCACTGCCATTGGCCTCATTTCCCGTGCCGCCGGACCGCCAATGGGTCGTTACCGTTCGTTGTCGATCGCATTTTGGCGTCCGGGCGGGAACCTACGCGCGGCGCTTGTCATCTGCAAAGCCTTTAGACGACATCGGCCTCAACTTGTCGTCAGCGAAAGGAGACGGATCGCGAAACGTGTGAATGCTGGGGTTTTGAGTTGTCACCAAGGCCCGAATGGCGCAATTGACGACCCACGCCCGCAAACGCGAAGATAGACATGACCGACTTCATTTTTCCGCCCGCCGCCACGCCCTCCCTGCCGATTGGAGGCGAGGATCGCGCCTTCCCGGTTCGGCGCGTCTATTGCGTCGGCCGGAACTATGCCGCCCACGCCGTCGAGATGGGACATGATCCGGATCGCGAGGCGCCGTTCTTCTTCCAGAAAAACCCAAACAACCTCGCGCCCGGCGCGGACTTGTTCCCATACCCGCCGATGAGTGAGGACGTTCACCATGAAATCGAACTCATGGTCGCCCTCAAGTCCGGGGGGCGGGACATTCCGGAAGATCGAGCGGGGGAGTGCGTGTTCGGCTATGGCGTGGCGTTGGACATGACGCGGCGCGACCTTCAGGGCGAGATGAAGATAGCCGGACGCCCGTGGGAGATCGGCAAAGCGTTCGAAGAGTCGGCGCCCTGCTCGGAGTTGGTGCCTGTGTCGGAGACGGGCTGGCGCGACAACGGCGCCATATGGCTCGACGTGAATGGCGAGCGGAGGCAGACCGGGGACTTGAACCAGATGATCTGGAAGGTGCCGGAGATGATCGCCTATCTCTCGCAGTACTTCGAGCTTTCGGCGGGAGATGTCATTCTGACGGGTACGCCGTCGGGCGTCGGGCCAGTGAGCCGCGGTGACCTGATGGAGGGCGGCGTTGAGGGCCTCGGTCAGATCTCGGTTCGCGTGGTCTGAGGACGCTTCTCGAGATAGGTCTGGAACCGGTCCAGCGCCCGTTCGATATTCTCGCGGCTGTTGGCGTAGCTAAGGCGGAGATAGCCTTCGCCAAGAACACCGAAGTCAGGGCCGCCGATCGTCGCCACGCCGGGCCCCTCCAGTAGATCGCTTGCGAGATCTTTGGCTGGAATGCCGACGGCGGAGACATTGGGAAAGGCGTAGAAGGCGCCTTTGGGCGTGATGCATCGGATGTCAGGCATATCGTTCAGCCGGTCGACCACCAGGCGACGCCGGACGTCAAACGCCTCGCGCATCTCCCGCACCGCGTCCTGCGGTCCCTCGAGCGCCGCCAAGGCGCCAAACTGCGCGGGCGCGTTGACGCAGGACCAGCAGTTCACCGCCAGCTTCCGCGCCTTGTCGAAAAGCCCGTCGGGCCACACAGAATAGCCCAGCCGCCATCCCGTCATCGCGTAGGTCTTGGACCAGCCGTTCAGGAGGATCACCCGATCCCGGATCTCAGGGTAGGCAATAAGCGAGGCGTGCTCCTCGCCATCATAAAGAAGCTGGTCATAGATCTCGTCCGACAGGATTGCGAGGCCGGGATGCGCATCGAGACCTGCGACCAGCCGGTCGATCTCGGACTTCGGCGTGACGCCGCCGGTCGGGTTCGCGGGCGAGTTCAGAATCAACAGCCGGGTTCGGGGCGTGATGAGCGAAAGCGTCTCGTCAGCCGAAAAGCCAAAGCCGTTTTCTTCCCGGACCGGCACGGGGACCGGCGTGGCGCCCGTGAACTCAATCATCGAGCGGTAGATCGGGAAGCCGGGGTCGGGATAGAGAATCTCCGCGCCCGGCGCGCCGAACATCAGGATCGCGGCGAACATCGTGACCTTGCCGCCAGGCACGACCAGGACGTTGTCGGGGCTCGCCGCGACGCTCAGCCGGCGATGGAGATCGGCGGCGACCGCCTCACGAAGCTGCGGGATGCCTTCGGCCGGGGTGTAGCCGTGCGCGCCGTCGCGAAGCGCCTTCACCGCCGCTTCCACGATGTGCTCAGGCGTTGGGAAGTCGGGTTGTCCGATGCCGAGGTTGATGACGTCCTTTCCGCTGGCCGCTAGCGCCCCTGCGCGGGCGAGAACTGCGAAGGCGTTCTCCTCTCCAATACGATCGAATCCGGAAATAGTCGGCAGCATGGCGGTCTCCCTCAGGCTGGCGACAGATAGCTCAGGACGGCGGGGCTGCCCATAGCGCGAATGGCGACCGCTCGAGCGGGCTTCATGGGAAGTAGCGGGATGTCAGATTTTGGTGGCGCCAGCGCGACTTGGGAGTGGGCTTAGCTGGCCTGACCGCCAATCGCCTCTTCCGCCGTGGAGGGCTTTGCGAGGTAGACGATCAGAGCGGTCTGCTTCACATGCAGGAACAACGTGGCGCCGTTTTCCGCGCGGCGCGAGCCGATGCGGGCTTTCTGGGGAAATGCAACGACGTTGTTCATGGCAGCAGCTCCTATCCTGCAATTGTGATGTTCCCCGGCGAATGTGACGAAGTATGGGCAGGAGGGGGGTAATTATTGGGTTAAGGCTAGAAGGCGGAGCGGAATTTTTTTGATGCACGAGCGTCAGTCGTCGATCTCGATGCGCATCCCGTCGAAGGCTGGTTCGATATAATCCTCGGTCTCGGCCTGGAGGGTCTGGTAGTCAAGATCGATATGCATATTGGTCAAAATCGCCCTTTTGGGCCGGACCTGACCGATCCATTCAAGCGTTTGGTCGAGATGGGCGTGGGTCGGATGTGGCGAGCGGCGAAGCGCGTCCACGATCCAGTAGTCCAGTCCTTTGAGGGCTGGCCAGGTTTCATCCGGAATCGTCGCAACATCAGGGAGATAGGCGACGTTTCTAACGCGAAATCCAAGCGCGTCGATAGAGCCGTGGTTCACCTCGAACGGCGCGAACGTAATCGCGCCGCCCTGACCTTCAATCGTTACATCACCCGAGATCGTATGCATGTTGAGGATTGGGGGATAAGGCGAGCCTTCCGGTTGGGTGAAGGCATAGCCGAATCCGGCGTAGAGCCGCTCCTGCGTTGGGCCGTCGGCCCAGATCGGGAGCCGCTCGCGACGGTTGAACACAATCTGCCTGAGGTCGTCGATGCCATGCACATGATCGGCATGGCCGTGCGTGTAGATCACTGCGTCGAGCGTTCTGACGTCCGCATCAAGCAGTTGCTGCCTCATGTCGGGCGAGGTGTCGATCAGCACGGTCGTTTTGCCGTCGCCCTCGACACGCTCGACCAGAAGCGAGCATCTGCGGCGCCGGTTCTTGGGGTTCTCGGGGTCGCAGTCGCCCCAGAGCCCGCCAAGGCGGGGCACGCCCCCGGAGGAGCCGCACCCGAGGATGGTGAAGCTCAGCTTGGCCATCTGGCCGCCTTGGCGAAGAGTCGATCGAAATTCGTTTCGGTTTGAGCGGCAAACGCCTTGTACTCCATGCCGAAAACCTCCGCGCCGACGCGGGCGGTGTCGGCGACGAAAGCAGGTTCGTTCCGCTTCCCGCGATTAGGCGGCGGCGCGAGGTAGGGCGCATCGGTCTCCACGAGAATTTGTGTGGCGGGAGCGAGCGCGAAAATATCGCGCAGCGCGCCGTTTTTCGGAAAGGCGGCGATGCCGCTCATGGAGAGCGTGAACCCGAGTTCGATCGCGGTCTCCGCGAGCGCACGTCCTGACGAGAAGCAGTGCATGACGCAGGAATAGGCGCCGGCGGAATGCTCTTCGCCCAGAATGCGGGTCATGTCCGCGTCGGCGTCTCGAGCGTGGATAATGAGCGGCAGGCCGGTTTGCCGCGCCGCCTCAATATGCACGCGCAGGCTCTCCTGCTGTATGTCCTTGGACTCGGCGGTGTAGTGGTAATCCAACCCGGTCTCCCCGATCCCCACCATCTTCGGGTGCTCAGCGGCACTGACCAGCTCCTCGACCGTCACAAGCGGTTCCGAGGCGGCCGACATGGGGTGCGTCCCGGCGGCGTAGAAGACCGGCGCATGGGCTTCGGCGATGGCTCGTACCGCCGGCTCGGCGCGCATCTTGGTGCAGATCGTGACCATGCGGCGGACGCCCCGAGCTTCGGCGCGGGCGATCAGGTCGCCGATTTCGCCGTCGAAATCCGGGAAATCGAGGTGGCAATGGCTGTCTGTCAGAGATGGCGCCGGTTCGGACATGGCGCCCGTATCGTGGCTTTCTCTCCGAGGGTCAAGAACGGGCGGCTGTCTCGTTGGCCTTTAAAAAGAGGTCCATGAGAAGGCTTTGCGTGTCGACATTGACCCGTCGTCCGTGATCGATGCGGGCGCGGGCGTCTTGCTGCAGCGCGGCCCAGCGGCGGCTGGCCTCGGGGGTGGGGGCGAGGCGCTCGAGAGCCACTGCTTCGCCAGGCGCGGCCTCGGCCTCCAGCGCCATGCCGGCGCCATGCCGCGCGATGCGGGATAGCGCGAGATCGATCAGGTCGATCGTCGAGTCGAGGCGCGCTTCGGCGCCCCGCGCAGCCGCACGCTCGGCGATGCTCAGGGCTTTCGTCCGGTCGAGGTTCGGACAAGTCCCAAACGTTTCGATGATGTCGGCGTAAAGGGCCGGGCCATCCTGTTCGATGAGCCGGATGGCCGCGCCAACCGACCCGCCGGACAACGCGCTCAACGCAGGGCTATCGGTGAAATCGACGCCTGCGGCCTGGATTGCGCTCGAAAGATCCTCCGGCTCCAAAGTGTTCAGTCGCAGCGTCCTGCAGCGGCTGCGGATCGTTGGAAGCAGGCGGGCAGGGAGGTGGCTGACCAGCAATAGGACCGCGTCCTTAGGCGGCTCCTCCAACAGCTTGAGCAGCGCGTTCGCGGCCGAGACGTTCATGTCGTCGGCGCTGTCAACGATCACTACCCGCTTCGCGCCGGATGCCGAAGACAATCCGAAAAAGCCGTTCAGCTTCCTGACCTCGTCGACCGTGATCTGGGCTCGCGGGCGCTTGCCGTCGTCGGAGAGGCCGCGCCGGATCACCATCAGCCCCGGTTCGGACATGGCCGCGATCCGCCGGCTGACCGGGTGGTCGGCGGGTGTCTCGAGCGTTGGCGGTGTCGGGTCCTCTCCGAAGAGGCCCGGCCCGTCGTTCTCGTGTGGCGCGCTCAGCAAGTGGCGGGCGATGCGGTAGGCGAGGGTCGCCTTGCCCACGCCCTTCGGACCCGTGAGAAGCCAGGCGTGGTGGAGCTTGCCGCCCCTGGCCGCGTCCAGGAACTCCGCCTCGGCTCGAGCCTGTCCGAAAAACGCGAATGTTTCTCGCGGGTGCGGAGCGCTCTCAACCCGGTCGGGTTCGGGAACCGCGCTCTCGCTCATTCCGATCCCAGTACGGCGGCCAGCACATCTCCGGCCACCGCGTCTTCCGGGCGGTTGCCGTCTATGACCCGGCACCGGTCTGGATGATCATGTGCGAGGGTCAGGAAACCTTCCCGCAGTCTCTGCTGGAAGTCCAAACCCATATCCTCGAAACGGTCTTCGCCGGACGCGCGCGCGAGCCCTCTGCGCAGCGCTTCTTCGGGCTCCATGTCGATCACCAGCGTCATATCCGGCTCCCGACCGATCGCCATCTCGTGGAGACGATCGACGAGCTCCCGCAGCTCGCCCCGCGCGGCGCCCTGGTACACGCGTGTGGAATCGGCGAAGCGATCTGACACGACCGTCTTTCCCTTTACGAGAGCGGGTTCGATCGTCTTTTCCAGGTGATCGCGGCGGGCGGCGGTGAAGAGGAGGATTTCGGTCTCGGGCGACCAGCGGTCGGGATCGCCTTCGACCAGCAGGCGCCGAATATCCTCCGCGCCGGGGGCGCCCCCGGGCTCTCGGGTCAGCACGGCATCAACCCCACGCGCGGTCAGCGCGGCATGCAAGAGGCGGGCCTGGGTCGATTTGCCCGAACCGTCGATTCCCTCAAATGTGATGAAGCGCCCATCCCTCATTCCATGAGGGTCTGCACCTGTCCCATGGCCTTGTCAAACAACACCGAAAGCGATGCGCGGACGCGCGGGAGGAAGCCCCCGAAGGCGACGTCGCGGTCTGACACAAGGGGAAGCCGCTTCTCGGGCATGTCAGGCGCGGTGACCACCAGCTCGGCCACTTCCTGACCCGCCGTGACAGGCGCCTCGATCGGGCCGCGATAAACGACTCGGGTTTCGACGTCTCCCTGGCCGACGGCGGGAACAAGGAGCGTGATGTCATCGCGGGCGACGAGGTTGATCTGTTGATGGTCGCCCATCCAAACGGGCGCCTCGGCAATCGTCTCACCCGCGTCGGCGATGTCGCGTTCGAGGAACTGGCGGAAACCCCAGTTGATCATTGCCTCGGCTTCGCGCCGCCGGTCGAGGCGGGTTTCCAGACCCGTGAAGACGAAGACCACGCGCCGCTCGCCTTGGACGGCTGAGCCGACTAGCCCGAATCCGGCCTCTTCAGTGTGGCCGGTCTTCAAACCATCGGCGCCAAGGTCGAGGCCAAGCACCGGGTTTCGATTGAATCTGTTCGAGGGCGAGCGCCCGTCGAAATCGTACTCCTCCAGCGCGAAGTAGCCATAGTACTCAGGGAAATCTCGGATCAAACGCGTCGCCAGAACGCCCAGATCGCGGATGGACATGCGATGGTTTGGGTGCGGCCAGCCAGACGCGTTGGCGAAAACTGAGTTCGTCAGGCCGAGTTCCGGCGCCCGCGCGTTCATCTGCTTCGCGAAGGCCTCCTCGGTGCCCGCCAGACCCTCGGCGACGACGATGCAGGCGTCGTTGCCGGATTGAACGATAATGCCCTTGATCAGGCTCTCGACCGTCGGGCGGTCGGTTTCGTCCAGGAACATTGTCGAGCCGCCCATTTGCCGGGCGCGGGTTGACACGGCGAAGGTCGTCTCCTGCGTGACCCGCCCATCGCGCAGCGCCTCGAAGAGCATGTACAACGTCATCAGCTTCGACATGGACGCCGGGGGCAGGGGGACGTCGGCGTCTTTCTCGAACAAGACCGTATCGGTCGTCACGTCATAGAGATACGCGGCGCGCGATTGCGTCTCAAACGCCGCGCGGGCCGGCTCCGGGACTAGGGAAGTGCAGGCGCCGATGGCGATCGCGGCGATCAGGGCGGTTGCGCGGGGGAGCATGTTCATGTCCTGCGTCAGTTCGGCGTGAAGAAGGCGTCGTCGTAGCCGAGCGACCTGACCTGCGCCATGAGTTCGGTCTGTTCGCCGGCGGATGTGACCGGACCAACCAGAACCCGCCAGAAGGGCCCCCGGTCGTTCGAGCCTTCGGACACCGTGGGCACGATGCCGCCCTGGCGCAGGCTGGCGGCCGCAGCGTTAGCGTTGGCGATCTGCGAGAACAGGCCGACCTGAATGAACGGATTGCGAACGCCCGGAACGTCAGGCGCCGCCGACGTCTCGGCGGGCGTCTCGGCCTCTGCCTCGTCGATGGCGGCGGCGGCCACGGCGATCGTGTCGAGCGGTTGCGTCTCGACCTCGGGCGCCGAGGCGTCGGACACCGGCGGGGCAGTCGCGGCGAGCGCGGCGGCTTCGGACTCTTCCGCCGGTTTGTTGCGGAAGCTGTCGCGGAACCTTCGCCAGAATCCCGGCTGGCGCGGCTCCGGATCGACTGCGACCCCGACCGAGGCGACAACTGGAATCGCAACGCCTTCTTCGGCCTCGTTCAGGGCAGCCTCGTCCGACGCCAAGGCAATTTCGCCATCATCTTCAGAGGCTTCTTCGGCGTTCTCAAGGTCATCGGCAATAGGCAGGGGCGCCGGCTCGATCACGATCTCTTCGGTCCTGAGCACGATGACTTCAAGCTCTGTAGGCTGGCCGGCGAGCACCCCAAGCGCGGCTGCGGCGTCCGAAGAGAGTTGAATGCGCGGTCCCGGGTTGTCGCGCTCACGACGGAAGAGCGCGCCGGTAATCGTCGTGCCGCTTGCCAGGTTCTTTATGCGGACCTTTTCGGGGTCGCTGACGTCGGGATGCGCGACCCAGACACCGCCGAGCGAGGGGCGGCCGTCCCAAAGCGCTAATTCCGTGGCGGAGAAGATGTCCCCGCGTTCTACGTCCCGGACTTCGGTACGAGCCTCTGAGGCAACTACCTCTTCCGAGATCGGCGGGCCATTCAGGCCCTCCATTTCCTCGCATGCCGTCAGACCGACAACCGCCACCGCTATGATTCCGGATCGGAGAACACCCTTGGACATTCCGCCTGCTCCTTAAACTGCCTGTTATCGACGCGGTCTTGGCCGCGCGTTCTTTTGTTGCGGCTAGCCTACATTGAAGCGAGCGTTCTGAAAAGCGGTGAATGGCGAATAGGCGAGGCCGCGGGTTTAGCGGGCTGATCCGGCTTTTCAAACCGGCCCTGACCGGCTAGGAACACGCCGCCGGAGGAGTGGCAGAGTGGTCGAATGCGGCGGTCTTGAAAACCGTTGAGGTG
>JASJAU010000016.1 GCA_030066855.1 Paracoccaceae bacterium
CGCCGATCTTGTCCATCTTGTTGACGAAGACGAGGCGCGGCACCTTGTAGCGGTCGGCCTGACGCCAGACGGTCTCGGTCTGCGGCTCGACGCCCGCGTTGGCGTCAAGAACGGCAACCGCGCCGTCGAGCACGGCGAGCGAGCGTTCGACTTCGATGGTGAAGTCGACGTGACCCGGGGTGTCGATGATGTTGAAGCGGTGCTTTTCGGTCTGGGCGGTCTCACCGTCTTCGGTGCGTTCCCAGAACGTCGTCGTCGCGGCGGAAGTGATCGTGATGCCGCGCTCCTGCTCCTGCTCCATCCAGTCCATCGTCGCGGCGCCGTCATGGACTTCGCCGATCTTATGGGACTTTCCGGTGTAGTAGAGGATGCGCTCGGTGCACGTCGTCTTGCCGGCGTCGATATGCGCCATGATACCGAAGTTGCGGTACCGCTCGAGGGGGTAGTCGCGGGCCATCTGCCTGCTCCTTCAGAATGGGTTACCAGCGATAATGGCTGAACGCCTTGTTGGCGTCGGCCATCTTGTGGGTGTCTTCGCGCTTCTTCACGGCGGCGCCGCGACCATTAACGGCGTCGGCAAGCTCGCCGGCGAGGCGTTCTTCCATGGTGTTCTCATTCCGGCTTTTCGCGGCGGCGATCAGCCAGCGGATCGCCAGCGCCTCGCGGCGCTCGGGGCGGACCTCGACAGGCACCTGGTAGGTGGCGCCGCCAACCCGGCGGGAACGGACCTCGACCGACGGTTTGATGTTGTCGAGCGCTTCGTGAAAGACCTCGACCGGCGCCTTTTTCAGGCGGTCCTCAACCCGATCAAACGCATTGTAGACGATGCGCTCGGCGACGGATTTCTTCCCGTCGATCATCAGGTTGTTCATGAATTTGGTCAGAACGCGGTCGCCAAACTTGGCGTCGGGCAGAACTTCGCGTTTCTCGGCGGCGTGACGGCGTGACATCGTGTCTTCCTCTTACTTCGGACGCTTGGCGCCGTATTTCGAGCGGCGCTGCTTGCGGTCTTTGACACCCTGGGTGTCGAGCACACCGCGCAGGATGTGATAGCGGACGCCCGGAAGGTCCTTCACCCGGCCGCCACGGATCAGGACCACCGAGTGCTCCTGAAGATTATGGCTCTCACCGGGGATGTAGGAGATGACCTCGAAGCCATTGGTCAGGCGCACTTTGGCGACCTTCCGCATGGCCGAGTTCGGCTTCTTCGGCGTCGTCGTGTAGACGCGCGTGCAAACGCCGCGCTTCTGAGGGCATCCCTCGAGGTGCAGCGACTTCGAGCGTTTTACTTTCGGCTGCCGCGGTTTGCGGATCAGCTGCTGGATCGTTGGCATTGGGCGTGTGACCCCTTCGTTGCAACTTCGTCTCGTGGGGCGCGCGCCCCGGGTTTCATCTCGCGCCCTCGTGCGTCCACGAAAACGCGTCGCACCGCAGCGCTCCTTCATCTGGCGGAGCACGCGGCGGGCATTCAGAGGATCGGGGCCGTCTTCGGCCCGGATCGTGACCACTTCAGTCCTGTAAAAGACGGCTCCAGCTCGCGCCCGGCCGCCTGAGTTCGCGCCGTATAGAGGGAGTCGGAATCGCTGTCAACAGGCCCCGAGGACGATCTCAGCGGGCTATTCGCGAACCGCCGCGCGGCGCTCGCGCCAAAGCGCGAAAAGCCCTGTGCCCACCACGATCGCGGCGCCCAGCATGGTCAGATCGTCAGGCCAGTCGTTGAAAACGAACCATCCGAGCGCGAGCGCGACAAGAAGCGCGGAGTACCGGAACGGCGCGACAGCGCCGATGTCGCCCCGCCGCATCGCCATGACCGAGAGCAGGTAGGCGCAGATGATGGCCGCGACGGCGCCGGCGATCCAGAACCAGTGAACACTGGACATAGGCACCCAGTCGGTGACCGTCGCGCCAATAATCGAGAAGATCAGCACGCCGACCGCAGCGACGAAGGCGACCGAAACGGACGGAACGTCCCTGGACAATCGGCGCGCGGCCAGATCGCGGACCGTCACGCATGCGACAGCGCCCAGCGCATAGAGCGCGTAGAAGTTGAATTCCGCCGCCCCGGGCCGAACGATCAGGAGCACGCCGACAAAGCCGACGCCGATTGCTGCGAAGCGCCGCCATCCCACGTGCTCGCCCAGAAACAGCGCGGCGCCGAGCGTGACCGTCAGGGGCAGCGCCTGAATGATCGCGGTCACGTTTGCGATCGGCAAATGAATCAGCGCGTTGATAAAGAAGAAGGCGGCGCCGATCTCGCTCAGCGTCCGGATGACGACCCGGACCCGGTCCGCCCGCCGATAACGGTAGGCGAGCGCGCCCGCGTACCAAGCCATGATTCCGAGAAAGCAGACGGTAGCCACGCTTCTCAGAAACAGGATCTGGAAAAAGGGCACGTCCGCTCCCAAGAGCTTGATGAAGGTGTCGTTGACCGCGAACGCCGTCATGGCCGCCGTCATCAGCATCGCGCCATTGAAGTTGTCGGACAGAGCCATGCCCGGAGCGATCGCATGAACCGTGCGGCCAGGCCAGCGGGAAGTTGGGCGAAGACGCTCAGACCAAAGAAAAAGGCCCCGCTAGAGCGGGGCCTTCTCAACAGGTCATGTCGGTCGGGATCAGTCCCGGCTCTCCGGCGTCTCGACAAGCTCGGCGTCGATGTCCATCACGTCGCCGTCGTCCATCGGCGCCGCAAGCGCCGCCGCGGCTTCGGCCTCGGCCTGCGCTTCCTGAATGACCTTCAGGTCGCGCTCCGCCGCGATCCGCCGCACCCGCTGGGTCGCGCCGCCGGTCCCAGCCGGGATCAACCGGCCGACGATCACGTTCTCCTTCAGGCCCACGAGCGTGTCACGCTTGCCCTGAACCGAGGCTTCGGTGAGTACGCGCGTCGTCTCCTGGAACGAGGCCGCCGAGATAAACGAGCGGGTCTGGAGCGAGGCTTTGGTGATCCCAAGAAGGATCGGCTCGCCCTCGGCCGGGCGGCGGCCTTCGGTCAGCGCCTTTTCGTTCGCGGTGTCGAACTCGGCCTTGTCGACATGCTCGCCCTTCAGAAGCGTGGTCTCGCCACTATCGGTGATCTCCCACTTCTGGAGCATCTGGCGCACGATGACTTCGATGTGCTTGTCGTTGATCTTTACGCCCTGAAGACGATAGACGTCCTGCACCTCGTCGATCATGTAATCAGCGAGCGCCTCGACACCCATGATCGACAAGATGTCATGCGGCGCCGGATTGCCGTCCATGATGTAGTCGCCCTTCTGGACGAAGTCGCCTTCGGCCACAGGGATGTGCTTGCCTTTCGGCACCATGTACTCGACGGGCTCCATCGACTCGTCGGCGGGCTCGATCGCGATCCGGCGCTTGTTCTTGTAGTCGCGTCCGAATTTTACGTAGCCGTCGGCTTCCGCGATGATCGCGTGGTCCTTTGGACGGCGTGCCTCGAAGAGCTCCGCCACTCGCGGCAGACCGCCAGTGATGTCCTTGGTCTTCGCGCCTTCCCGCGGAATCCGCGCGACCACGTCGCCCGCCTTGATCTCGGCCCCGTCCTCGACCGACAGAATGGCGTCGACCGACATCGGATAGGTGACCGGGTTGCCCTGGTCGTTCCGAACCGGCTCGCCATCCTCGCCAACTAGGATGATCTCCGGCTTGAGATCGCTGCCCTTGGGCGCGGCGCGCCAGTCGGACACGATTTTCTGGGTCATGCCGGTCGCGTCGTCGGTCTCGTCCCGGACGGAGATGCCTGAGACAAGGTCGACAAACCGCGCCGCGCCCGCCTTCTCGGCGATGATCGGCAGGGTGTACGGGTCCCACTCGAAGAGCTTGTCGCCGCGAGCGACCGTGTCGCCTTCTTTGGGGAAGACCTTGGTGCCGTAGCCTAGCTTGTGGCTCGCCCGTTCCACGCCGTTCTCATCCATGATGGCGAGCTGCATGTTCCGACCGATGACGATCATCTCGCCCGCCTCGTTCTTCAGCAGGTTGGAGTTGCGGAACTCGATCTTGCCCTCCTGGCTGGCTTCGAGGAACGACTGCTGGCCGCCCTGCGCAATGCCGCCGATGTGGAAGGTCCGCATCGTCAGCTGCGTGCCGGGCTCGCCGATCGACTGCGCGGCGATAATGCCGACAGCCTCTCCGATGTTCACCAGCGTGCCGCGCGCGAGGTCGCGGCCGTAGCACATGGCGCAGACGCCTTCTTCCGCCTCACAGGTCAGCGGCGAGCGGATGCGCACGGTTGCGAGACCCGCCGCCTCGATGGCGTCGGCCTTACGCTCGTCGATCAACTCGTTCTTAGCGACGATCACTTCGTCGGACCCGGGCACGACGACATCCTCAGCGGCGACCCGGCCCAGAACGCGCTCGGACAGCGACGCGACAATCTCGCCATCGTTGACGGCAGGTTCGGTCGTGATCGCGTTTTCGGTGCCGCAATCGTGCAAGCGAACGATGCAGTCCTGCGCCACGTCCACCAGACGGCGAGTCAGGTAACCCGAGTTCGCCGTCTTGAGCGCGGTGTCGGCCAGACCCTTCCGGGCGCCGTGGGTCGAGTTGAAGTACTCGAGCACCGTCAGGCCTTCTTTGAAGTTCGAGATGATCGGCGTCTCGATGATCTCGCCTGACGGCTTGGCCATGAGACCGCGCATGCCGCCCAACTGCTTCATCTGCGCCGGAGAGCCCCGGGCGCCGGAGTGCGACATCATATAGACACTGTTCGGCTCCATCTGGGCGCCGGCATCGTCTTTGCGCATCGCCGAGATCTCGTCCATCATGGCGCCGGCCACGTCATCGGAGCACTTCGACCAGGCGTCGACCACCTTGTTGTACTTTTCGCCCTGAGTAATCAGGCCGTCCATGTACTGCTGCTCGAACTCTTTGACCTGATCGCGGACGCTGTCGACGATCTTCCACTTGGCTTCCGGGATGACCATGTCGTCCTTGCCGAACGAGATGCCCGCCTTGAAGGCCTCGCGGAAGCCCATCGTCATGATCTGGTCGCAGAAGATGACCGACTCTTTCTGACCGCAGTAGCGGTAGACGGTGTCGATGACCTGCTGCACCTCCTTCTTGCGAAGAAGCTGGTTGACCAGCTCAAAGGGCGCCTTGGCGTTGAGCGGCAGGAGCGCGCCGAGCTTCACCCGTCCCGGCGTCGTCTCGAACCGCTGGTAGACCTCGTTGCCTTCCTCGTCGATCTGCTTGATCCGCGCGGTGATCTTAGCGTGGAGATGCACTTCGCCCGAGTCCAGCGCGTGCTGGACCTCATCCGCGTCGGCGAAGACCATGCCTTCGCCCGGCATGCCCTCGCGCTCCATCGAGATGTAGTAGAGGCCAAGGATCATGTCCTGCGACGGAACAATGATCGGCGCGCCGTTGGCCGGCGACAGAACGTTGTTCGTCGACATCATCAACACGCGCGCTTCGAGCTGCGCTTCCAGCGAGAGCGGCACATGCACCGCCATTTGGTCGCCGTCGAAGTCCGCGTTGAACGCGGCGCAAACCAGCGGGTGAAGCTGGATCGCCTTGCCTTCGATCAGTACCGGCTCGAACGCCTGGATGCCAAGACGGTGCAGCGTGGGTGCTCGGTTCAGCAGAACCGGATGCTCGCGGATCACCTCGTCGAGGATATCCCAAACTTCGGGACGCTCTTTCTCGACCAGTTTCTTGGCCTGCTTGACCGTCGAGGACAGCCCCTTCGCCTCCAGCCGCGAGTAAATGAACGGCTTGAAAAGCTCGAGCGCCATCTTCTTCGGCAAGCCGCACTGGTGCAGCTTCAGCTCCGGTCCGGTCACGATGACCGACCGGCCCGAGAAGTCGACCCGCTTGCCGAGAAGGTTCTGACGGAAGCGGCCCTGCTTGCCCTTGAGCATATCAGAGAGCGACTTCAGCGGACGCTTGTTAGCGCCCGTGATGACCCGGCCGCGACGGCCGTTGTCGAAGAGCGCGTCGACCGATTCCTGAAGCATCCGCTTTTCGTTCCGGATAATGATGTCCGGCGCGCGAAGCTCGATCAGGCGCTTCAGACGGTTGTTCCGGTTGATCACGCGGCGATAGAGATCGTTCAGGTCCGAGGTCGCGAAGCGACCGCCATCGAGCGGCACGAGCGGGCGCAGTTCCGGCGGAATGACCGGAATGACCGTCAGAACCATCCACTCGGGCCGGTTGCCCGACTCGATGAAGTTCTCAACGATTTTCAGCCGCTTGATGATTTTCTTCGGCTTCAGCTCGCCGGTCGCCTCGGCCAGATCCGCGCGAAGCTGTTCGGCCTCGGCTTCGAGGTCGATATTCTGCAGCATCTCACGGATGGCTTCCGCGCCGATATTGGCTGTGAACGCGTCAATCCCGTATTGGTCCTGCGCGTCCATGAACTCCTCCTCGGACATCAACTGTCCGTAGGTGAGGTCGGTCAGGCCCGGTTCGATGACGACATAGTTCTCAAAGTAGAGAATCCGCTCAAGGTCGCGGAGCGTCATGTCGAGCATGAGGCCGATGCGGCTCGGCAGCGACTTCAGGAACCAGATGTGCGCGACAGGCGCGGCGAGCTCGATATGGCCCATCCGCTCGCGGCGCACCTTCTGGAGCGTCACTTCCACACCACATTTCTCGCAGACGACGCCGCGATACTTCATGCGCTTGTACTTGCCGCAAAGGCACTCGTAGTCCTTGATCGGCCCGAAGATCCGGGCGCAGAACAGACCGTCACGCTCGGGCTTGAACGTCCGGTAGTTGATCGTCTCAGGCTTTTTGATCTCACCGTATGACCACGACAGAATCCGCTCTGGCGACGCGAGCGAGATCTTGATCTCGTCGAACGTCTTCGGCGGTGCGATCGGGTTGAACGGGTTTGTTGTCAGTTCCTGGTTCATAATCGATTCCTAATCTGGTGGTGAGGATGGATGGGGCAGCGCCGCCTATTCGGCGGCGATGCCTCCCTCGTCGTCCTCCACCGTATCCAGGAGTTCCATGTTGAGGCCGAGGCCCCGGACTTCTTTGACAAGCACATTGAAGCTCTCGGGCACGCCCGCTTCGAAGTTGTCCTCGCCCTTGACGATCGACTCGTAGACCTTGGTGCGGCCTGCCACGTCGTCCGACTTGACGGTGAGCATCTCCTGCAGCGTGTACGCCGCGCCATAGGCTTCCAGCGCCCAGACCTCCATCTCGCCGAACCGCTGGCCGCCGAACTGGGCCTTTCCGCCCAGGGGCTGCTGCGTGACGAGGCTGTAGGGCCCGGTCGACCGCGCATGTATCTTGTCATCGACCAGGTGATGGAGCTTCAGGAGGTACTTGATGCCCACCGTCACCTGCCGCGCGAACTTTTCTCCCGTCCGCCCGTCGAAGAGATCCGACTGGCCGCTTTCCGAGAAGCCGGCGCGCACGAGCGCGTCGTTGACGTCCGCCTCTTTGGCGCCGTCGAAGACCGGGGTAGCGATCGGAACGCCGTGCGTGGCGTTTTCCGCCGCTTCCAGCAGGTTCTCGTCGTCCATCTTTTTGAAGCCGTCGTTGAAGACCTCATCGCCATAGGCGACCTTCAACGCGTCCTTCACGGGTTTCATGTCGCCCTTGTGACGGTACTCCTGCAGAGCCTCGTCGATCTGGATGCCCAAACCACGCGAAGCCCAGCCCATGTGGGTCTCGAGGATCTGACCGACGTTCATCCGCGACGGCACGCCGAGCGGGTTCAGAACGAAGTCGACAGGCGTGCCGTCTCCAAGGAATGGCATGTCCTCCATCGGAACCACCTTCGAGATCACGCCCTTGTTGCCGTGACGGCCGGCCATCTTGTCGCCCGGCTGGAGCTTGCGCTTCACCGCCACGAAGACCTTGACCATCTTCATGACGCCCGGCGGCAGGTCGTCGCCGCGGCGGACCTTCTCGACCTTGTCCTCGAAGCGATGATCGAGCGCGCGCTTCTGCGCCTCGTACTGCGCGTTAAGCGCCTCGATCGCCTGCGCCTCTTCCTCTTCGCCGATGGCGAGCTGCCACCACTGGCCACGAGAGAGCGACTCGAGCAGTTCCTCGTCGATTTTCGACTTGGCTTTGACGCCCTTCGGACCCTTCACGGCTACCTTGCCGAGCAGCATGTCCTTGAGACGCGCGTAGATGTTGCGCTCGAGGATTGCGAGCTCGTCGTCCCGGTCACGGGCCAGACGCTCGACCTCTTCACGCTCGATCTGCAGCGCACGTTCGTCCTTCTCAACACCGTGACGGTTGAAGACGCGAACTTCAACGATCGTACCGAAGTCACCCGGCGGCAGGCGTAGCGACGTGTCGCGCACGTCTGATGCTTTCTCACCGAAGATGGCGCGGAGGAGCTTTTCTTCCGGCGTCATCGGGCTTTCGCCCTTCGGTGTGATCTTGCCGACGAGAATGTCGCCCGGCCCCACTTCGGCGCCGATGTAGACGATGCCCGCCTCGTCGAGGTTGCGGAGCGCCTCCTCGCCGACGTTCGGGATGTCGCGGGTGATCTCTTCCGGTCCAAGCTTGGTGTCGCGGGCGGCGACTTCGAATTCCTCGATGTGGATCGAGGTAAAGACGTCGTCGCGCACGATGCGCTCAGAGATCAGGATCGAGTCCTCGTAGTTGTAGCCGTTCCACGGCATGAACGCGACGACCACGTTCTTGCCCAACGCCAGCTCGCCCATCTCGGTTGACGGGCCGTCGGCGATAACCTCGCCTTTGCCGACCTGATCGCCTACTTTCACCAGCGGACGCTGGTTGATGCAGGTGTTCTGGTTCGACCGCTGGAACTTGCGCAACCGGTAGATGTCGACGCCCGGATCGCCGGGCTCAAGGTCTTCGGTCGCTCGGACAACGATCCGCTGCGCGTCGACCTGGTCGATGGTCCCGCCGCGTTTGGCCATGATGGCGGCACCGGAGTCGCGCGCAACGACCTCTTCAATGCCGGTGCCGACCAGCGGCGCCTCAGCCTGAAGAAGCGGCACCGCCTGGCGCTGCATGTTCGAGCCCATGAGTGCGCGGTTCGCGTCGTCGTTCTCAAGGAACGGGATGAGCGATGCGGCAACCGAAACCAGCTGCTTGGGCGACACGTCGATCAGATCAACGTTGTCGCGCGGCGCCATGGTGTATTCGCCCGACTGACGGGTGTTTACCAAGTCGTTGATGAAGTTGCCTTTTTCATCAAGTGTCGCATTGGCCTGGGCCACGGTGTGGCGCATTTCCTCGGTCGCGGACATATAGACCACGTCGTCGGTGACCTTGCTGCCTTCCACCTTGCGGTACGGCGTTTCGATGAAGCCATACTTGTTCACTCGCGCGAAGGTGGCGAGCGAGTTGATCAGGCCGATGTTCGGCCCTTCCGGCGTCTCGATCGGGCACATCCGGCCGTAGTGGGTCGGGTGCACGTCGCGCACCTCAAAGCCGGCGCGCTCACGCGTCAGACCGCCAGGCCCGAGCGCCGAAAGACGCCGCTTGTGCGTGACCTCGGACAGCGGGTTGGTCTGGTCCATGAACTGCGAGAGCTGCGAGGAGCCGAAGAACTCGCGCACGGCGGCAGCCGCCGGTTTCGCATTGATCAGATCCTGCGGCATCACCGTGTCGATTTCGACCGACGACATCCGCTCTTTGATCGCCCGCTCCATGCGGAGAAGGCCGACGCGATACTGGTTCTCCATCAGCTCGCCAACTGAACGGACGCGCCGATTACCGAGGTGGTCGATGTCGTCCACCTCGCCACGGCCATCGCGGAGATCCACGAGCGCCTTGATGCAGGAGACGATGTCTTCCTTCCGAAGCGTGCGAACCGTGTCCTCGGCGTCGAGCGCCAGACGCATGTTCATCTTCACGCGGCCAACGGCCGAAAGATCGTAACGCTCGCTGTCGAAGAAGAGCGTGTCGAACAGAGCCGACGCCGCATCGACGGTGGGCGGCTCGCCCGGACGCATGACGCGATAGATGTCCATGAGCGCGGTGTCGCGGTTCATGTTCTTGTCCTGCGCCATCGTGTTCCGGATGTACGGGCCGACGGTAACGTTATCGATGTCGAGAACCGGGATGTCAGCAATGCCGGCATCCATCAGTTCTTTCAGCGTGCCGCCTGTGACTTCGCCGTCCTTATCGACTTCCCATGTCAGCTCGTCACCGGCCTCGACATAGATCGCGCCGTTCTCTTCGTTGATGATGTCCTTCGCGGCGAACCGGCCGACGATGTTGTCGAAGGGCACGAGAAGGTCGGTGACCTTGCCTTCGTCGATCAGCTTCTTGACGGCGCGCGGCGTGACTTTCTTGCCCGCCTCGGCGATCACCTTGCCGGACTTGGCGTCCACTAGATCAAATGCGGGACGCGTGCCGCGAATGCGGTCGGGGAAGAACTTGGTCACCCAGCCCTTGTTCTTCTTCAACTTGAACTGAACCGTCTCGTAATAGGCATCCATGATGCCTTCCTGATCGAGGCCCAGCGCGTAAAGCAGCGTCGTCACCGGAAGCTTCCGGCGGCGGTCGATGCGCGCGAAGACGATGTCCTTGGCGTCGAACTCGAAATCCAGCCACGAGCCGCGATAGGGAATAATGCGGCAGGCGAAGAGCAGTTTGCCCGAGGCATGGGTCTTGCCCTTGTCGTGGTCGAAGAACACGCCCGGGCTGCGGTGCATCTGGGAGACGATCACGCGCTCGGTCCCGTTCACGATGAACGTGCCGTTGGGCGTCATCAGGGGCATATCGCCCATGAAGACGTCCTGCTCCTTGATGTCCTTGACCGATTTCGCGCCGGTGTCCTCGTCGACATCGAACACGATCAGACGGAGGGTGACTTTGAGCGGCGCGGAGTAGGTCATGTCGCGCTGCTGGCATTCCTCGACGTCGTACTTCGGCTTCTCAAGCTCGTATTTCACGAACTCGAGCACCGCAGTCTCGTTGAAGTCCTTGATCGGGAAGACCGACTGGAAGACGCCCATGATGCCTTCGCCGTCCAGCGGATCCGGCTGATCGCCCGAGTTCAGGAAGAGGTCATAGGAAGATTTCTGCACCTCGATGAGGTTCGGCATTTCCAGCACTTCGCGGATTTTGCCGTAATATTTACGAAGACGTTTCTGGCCAAGATAGGTCGTCGTCATGCTTGTCAGCACCTTTCATCGTTCAGGGGCGGATCGGCCGTCGGGGGCCGGCGAAACGCCCGAGAAACAAGCGGGAACCGAACTATACCTGGGCTGCCTCCCACAGCAGCCCGCCCGTCCGGTTCCGCGCCTTAGGAAACGCAGTTCGAAAAACTGCTCTTCCTGACACGCGGAAAGCCGGACCCGGATTTCCGGGCCCGACCTTGTCTCGAATAGGCGGTTGACCCGCCTTCGGTTACTTGAGCTCGACTTCGGCGCCAGCCGCTTCGAGCTTGCCTTTGATCTCTTCGGCCTCGGACTTGTCGACGCCTTCCTTGACGGCCTTGCCGCCGGCTTCGACCAGATCCTTGGCTTCCTTCAGGCCGAGACCCGTGATCGCGCGAACCTCCTTGATCACGTTGATCTTCTGAGCGCCGGCCGCCTTGAGAATGACGTCAAACTCCGTCTTCTCCTCAGCGGCAGCACCGCCGGCGTCGCCGCCAGCCGGGCCAGCCATCATGACGGCTCCGCCCGCAGCGGGCTCGATGCCGTATTCGTCCTTCAGGATGGTTTTCAGTTCCTGAGCTTCGAGAAGCGTGAGTCCCACGATCTCTTCAGCAAGTTTCTTCAGATCAGCCATTTCTGTCTTCCGTTTCCTAAGATGTGTTCCAACGCGCGGTAATCAACCCCGCGCCGGTCTCGTCTTGAATCACGCGGCTTCCGCGCGCTCCTCGATGGTCGAGAGAATGCTTGCGATGTTCGAAGCAGGCGCGCCAATCGCGCCGGCGATGTTCGAGGCCGGGGCGCCGATGCAGCCGACGATCGAAGCAATAAGCTCCTCGCGCGACGGCATGTCTGCCACAGCCTTGACACCGGCGGCGTCAAGCGCCGTCTCACCCATAGCGCCGCCGAGGATCTCCAGCTTCTGGTTGTCCTTGGCGTACTTGTCCATGACCCGCGCCGCAGCGGTCGGGTCTTCGGAATAGGCGAGAACGGTCATTCCCGTCAGAAGCTCAGCGATCGACTCGTTGGGCTTTCCCTGAAGGGCGATCTTGGCGAGCCTGTTCTTGGCGACGCGAACGGACCCTTCAGCTTCGCGCATCCGCGCGCGCAGGTCCTGCATTTCCGCAACCGTGAGACCGGCGTAGTGGGCAACCACAACGACGCCAGAGCTTTCAAAGATCTGGCCGAGTTCCTCGACCACTTTCTCTTTCTGGGCTCTATCCACAGTTTCACTCCAAGTTTGGAGGTTTGACCCTCCGGCTCAACACGCTCCGGCAGATGCCGGAAAACGGGTCCTTACGGGTCCGTCGCAATCGCGCCCTCAGGCTGACCTGAAAACGTATTCCTCTGTTCCCGTCTCAGGCAGGAATTATGGGCAAGCCCACCCACCGTCTCGGACGAATCGTCAGGGGGACACGCAAGCGCGTCCCCCGGACGGGCGGCTTTTAGGGGGATTCCCCGGGGTTGTGAAGGGGTAAATCCGCCCTTCTCGCCGGAAATCGGCTGGCCTTGGGCCTACCGCTCAAAAAACCGCCGCGTTTGCCCAGCATTGAAGCCAAGCTACTTGAATGGCCGAGGGCGCAGGCGAGAAACCAAGGATCAATTTGGGAGGAACGACATGAGAAAGAGTATTTCAGCCGCTGTTCTGGCCGCCGCTATCGCGATCCCCGCATATGCAGGCGAGACTCCATCGCCGGACGGGGCGCGGGTCTATTTCGCCAATCTCGAGGACGGTGCGACAGTCGACGCGGGCTCGACCGTTGTCTTCGGGTTGAGCGGGATGGGCGTCGCCCCTGCCGGGACGGATGCCGAAAACACCGGACACCACCACCTTCTGATCAACCGGCCGCCGTTCGGCGAAGGCGCGGACGACGCCTACTCCACCGAGAACGGGCTTCCTGCCGATGACAACCACAAACACTTCGGCAAGGGGCAGACCGAGACGACGCTGGACCTTCCGCCTGGGCAGCATACGTTGCAACTGGTGCTGGGAGATTTGTCTCACATTCCTCATGACCCGCCGGTCGTGAGTGAATACATCACGATCACTTTGGAATAAGCCGGAAACGGAAAGAGGTAATCGATGAAAACCGCTCAGGACTATCTGGACGAAGCCAATGCCGTGGTGCCGAAAATCACTTCGGAGGAAGGCATCGCAAGACACGCCGCCGGATCGGCGGTTTTCGTCGACGTAAGGGATTCGGCCGATATCGCCGCCTCCGGCACGATCGCGGGGGCGGAACGCATACAGCGCGGCATGATTGAATTCCGGGCCGACGAGAGCCACCCTCTCCATAACGCGGCGATGAAGAAGGACGCCGAGATCGTCCTGATCTGCGGCGCTGGCGGGCAGGCGGCGCTGGCCGGCAAGACGCTCGTAGATATGGGCTACACCAACGTCTCCAACGTCGGCGGCTTCAATGCCTGGAAGGAAGCGGGCGGCCCGATCGAATAGGCGCTAGCGGAAGCTCGCGTAGGGGATATACCGCACCAGGTCACCCGGACGAATGTGGCGCGGGCCGTCCTCGATTTCGACCAGCCCGTCGGCCCAGGCCAGGCCGGATATCCGGCCCGAGCCCTCCGACTTGAACACCTCCGCGCGGCCGCTGGGGCCGATGCGGGCGCGAAGGTACTCGCGCCGGCCCGGCTTCTTGCGCTTTTCAAAGCCTGCGGGAACCTCGAAGCCCACCGGCTCGCGCCATCCCTGACCGGACAGAACGCCCAGCGCGGGACGGGCGAAGATCATCGTGCAGACCAGCGCCGCGACGGGGTTGCCCGGCAGCCCGAAAACCGGCGCGCCGTTCCAGACGCCCAGCGCGAGGGGCCGGCCGGGCTTGAGCGCGATCCGCCAGTCCGCGCGGCTCCCGGTCTCGCCCAGAAGCGCGGAGACATGATCCTCGTCTCCGGCCGACGCGCCGCCTGACGTGAGGATCGCGTCCACCTCCGCCCCATCGAGGGCGGCCCGCAGTACTTTCCGATCGTCGGGGACATGCCCGAGATCGACCGCCTCGAAACCCCAATCGGACAAGAGCGACAACAGCATGGGCCGGTTCGCGTCGTAAGTGCGCGACGGATCTGTTTCGGCCCCCGCCGGCACGATCTCATCCCCGGTGGATAGAACACCCACCCTGAGCGATTGATAAACCGAGACCTCGGTCACGCCTGTCGCCGCGAGGATCGCGATTTCGGCAGGTCCGAGGCGCGTGCCGTTCTCAAGCGCGACACTGCCGGCATCCACATCCTCGCCGGCCCGACGCGTATTCGCGCCGAGTTTGACCGGGCCTTCAAAGGCGATGCGCTCCCCGTCCGTCGCGACGTCCTCTTCAAGAACGACCGTATCCACCCCACCGGGCAGCAAAGCGCCCGTGAGGATTCGAACGGCAGAGCCTTCCGGCAAGCTGCCGGAATACGGCGCGCCGGCGGCGGCGCGGCCCTCAACCAAGGGCAGCGACTGATCCCCGTCGCCGGTCGCGGCATGGGCGAAGCCGTATCCGTCCACAGCCGCATTCGCGCCGGGGGGATTGGACCGCCGCGCAATGGCGTCTTCGGCCAGGATGCGCCCCCGCGCCTCTTCTAACGGCAGGTCCTCTGTACCGACCGTCGGGTGGAGCCGCTCGCGCAGGCGCCGCAGCGCCTCGTCCACAGGCGTCCAATCCACGCCGGGCGGCAGCGCGAAACAGTCGTTCTTCAATCGAGGCGGCGTCAGGTCCGGCATGCGGCGTGTCTCAACTCCCTCTCAAAGCCGAGGCCCAGTATCCAGCCTTCTTCCGGCGCGTCCACATCAAGCATGGCCCGAAGCTCGGATTCGTCCAGCCTGCTGATAGCGTCAGCGAGCAACCGCACCTGCGCCCTGTCCTTGATCGGATCGCCCGACGCGCGAACGACATCGGCGATCAGCGACGGCCAGACTTCGACGAAGGCGACCTGTGGCGAGAGCTCTTCGAACGGCCAGACCGCAATGCTTCGACCGAACGCGGACCGGAGGCGTGAGAGCGCCGCCAGACCGGTCATCACCTGCCCGCCGACCGCGCCGGCGCCGCCCATCTGCCAGCAGGTGAAGGTTCCTGCGGCCCGTTCCTCGCACTGCCGTCTCTCCGGCAAGCCGTGATCGCTGGTGCGCCCGGACTTGAGACGCGGCAGGCTGGCGATGTCGGTCTTGGTTCCGTTGAACCAAAATGGTCCGATGCCGGCGAGCCTCCCATTCAATTCCCCCGCCAAAGCGAAGCGGTTGTTGGCCCTGGGCGTGTCTTGAAGCGACCTTTGGAAGAAGTCCCAGAGCCGCAGCGGCGACGGCTGGCCAACCACGGCGCTTGCAAAGCCTTTTGGATACCCGAACGGGAAATCGAACCCGATCATCAACCTCCGGCCGGTCGCCAGCTCTTTGCCAATGAGCTCTGAGAGCCATTCGAGCGCTAGCGTGCGATTGCGCAGGTATACCGGCTTCTCCCGATCCGCTACCGCGGCCCAGATCGCATCTTTGCGCGGACGCGGACCAGTGTCGTTGCCCGCCGACCAATCCACGACCGCGAACGTGTCGAAGGGTGTCAAATCCCGAGTTCCGCCGAGATGAAATCGGCGATCGCCTTCGTGTCGTTCAGGTCGAAGGTCGGCCGCCCCTCGGCCGCCGCGCCGCTGTCGGAAGCAACCGCCCGGATCGTCGGATCGCCGTCGGCGATCAGCGATTGCAGAGTCTCCGACCGATGCGCTTCGACCTTGGGATGACCGTCCCGTTTGTAACCTTCGATCAGAACCAGATCGACCGGGGCGAGTTTGACGAGCAGCGCGTCGAGCGGCATCTCCTCCTCGCCGCGCAACTCGTGCATGAGGGCCCAGCGCTTGCGGCTGGACAGAAGAACCTCGGTCGCGCCGGCCATGCGGTGCCGATAGCTGTCCTTGCCGGGATGGTCGACGTCGAACACGTGATGGGCGTGTTTCAGCGTTGAAACGCTCACGCCGCGCGATACGAACTCCGCGACCAGACGCTCCATCAACCCGGTCTTGCCCGAGTTCTTCCAGCCGACTACGCCCCAGACCTTCACGCCGCACCCTCGATCAGTCTTTCGGCCTCGGCGAGGTCGTCGGGCGTGTTGACGTTGAAGAACGGATCGAATGCGCCTGCCGGGAAATCCGCCATCGCTGTCCCATGCTTGTCAGTCCACATGACCACCTTGCGCACGCCGTCTTCCAGCGCCGCCCGAAGGTCCTCCCTTAGAGCGACCGGCCAGAGACCGAAGGTCGGGTGCCGCCCATTCCGAGTTCGCGCCAGGGCGATCGGCTTTTGCTGCTCTTCCGAAGCCAGAACGAGCCGAGGCACCAGATCGGCGGGAAAGAACGGCGTGTCGGCGGCGGCTGTGCAGATATGCGTCGCCCCCTCGCCCGCCGCCCAATCGAGACCCGCCAGAACGCCTGCCAGAGGCCCCGCGAACCCCTCGACGCTATCCGACAACACCGGTAGGTCGAGCCGGGCGAACCTAGACGGGTCGCCGTTCGCGTTCAGAGCCAAAGCGCCGACCTGCGGTCCAAGGCGGTCGATCACATGCTCGAGAATCGTGCTTTCCCCGAGCGGGAGCATACCCTTGTCGCCGCCGCCCATTCGGGTCGCCTGCCCGCCCGCGAGGATGACCCCGAGCGGCGCCGTCAACTGTCAGCCCCGGCGCTTTTGCGGCGATGCTTGCCGTCCTCCTCGCTCACCGCTTTCGGATCCGCGTCGCGCACCAACCGCTCCTCGCCCGCAAGGCAATGGAACCGCCGCCCGCGCATGCGGCCGATGAGCGTGAGGCCGACCTCCCGCGCGATGTCCACACCCCAGGCGGTGAATCCGGAGCGCGAGGCGAGAACAGGAATGCGCATATGCGCGCATTTGATCACCATCTCCGAGGTAAGCCGGCCCGTCGTGTAGAGGATCTTATCCTCCCCGCTCACACCTTCCGACAACATCCAGCCGGCGATCTTGTCGACTGCGTTGTGGCGGCCGACATCCTCCATGTAGGCGAGCGGGCGGTCCTGGCTGCAAAGCACCGTCCCGTGAATCGCGCCCGCTTCCAGGTAAAGCGAAGGCGTCCGGTTGATCCTGTTAGCGAGCGCGTAGAGCCAGGACGTCCGCACCTGGGTTTGAGGCAGCGTAAGGCCCTCGAGCCCCTCCATCATGTCGCCGAAGACAGTGCCCACCGCGCAGCCGGAAGTCCGCGTCTTTTTTTTCAGCTTCTCTTCATAGCTGGTTCGGCCTTCGGTACGCACGACGACCGTCTCCAGCTCTTCATCGAAGTCCACCCCATGGACGGTTTCGCCCTCCTGCAACATGCCCTGGTTCTTCAGAAACCCCAGCGCCAGGTACTCCGGGTAGTCGCCGATGGTCATCGCCGTGACGATCTCCTGGCTGTTCAGGAAGATGGTCAGCGGCCGCTCTTCAACCACGGAAATCGCGGATCGCGCGCCCGTTTCGTCCACTCCCTCGACAGACCGGGTAAGGCCCTCGCGCCGGGGCGCCGGGGCGATCAGATAATCATCAAGATCATCACGAAGCATGATTTGCAGCTTCCTCATCCGTCAGATAATGGCGTCGTGCAGTTCTTAAGGCTTCGGAATGTCCTCCACCACCGCAAAATCCGCCTTCTGGCTGGGGCTTCGCGCCGGAGCGCCGTTCCTGCTGGTGGTGATCCCCTTCGCGGTTTTGTTCGGTGTTGTCGCGACCGAAGCTGGCTTGAATATTGCCGAGGTCATGGGGTTCTCCGTCCTCGTCATCGCCGGCGCCGCGCAGTTCACCGCCGTTCAGCTGATGACCGAAAACGCTCCGGTCTGGACCGTGCTGGCCGCCTCCCTCGCCGTGAACCTCCGGATGGCGATGTATTCGGCCAGCCTTCAACCGCACCTCGGTTCGGCGCCGTTTTGGCGACGTGTTTTCATCGCCTACACCAACTTCGACCAGAGCTACGCCGTCAGCATCCTGAAGTACGAAGAGGCGCCGGAATGGTCCGTCCCGCGAAAGACGGCCTATTTCTTTGGCGCCGTATCGGTGATCGCGCCTTCCTGGTGCGCCTTCACCTTCGTCGGCGCGGTGACCGGAGAGGCGATCCCGGACAGTCTCGCGCTGGATTTCGCGATGCCGATCCTTTTCCTGGCAATGGTCGCGCCGATGCTGAAAACGCTCGCGCATCTCGCGGCCGCCATCGCGTCTGTCGCCTTCGCGCTTCTGCTGGCCTTCCTGCCTTCGGGGATCGGTCTCCTCTTCGCGGCGCTCGCAGCAATGGCGGTGGGCGCAGAGGTCGAGCGACGGATGGGGCGGCCATGACCTATGCTTCCGGAACGGTCTGGACGATCATCATCCTCCTGGGCGTCGGCACGTTCCTGATCCGCTTCTCGTTTCTGGGCCTCGTGGGCGACAGAAAGATGCCGGACTGGGTCTTGCGGCACCTTCGTTACACGCCGGTCGCGGTCCTGCCCGGCCTGGTGGCGCCGCTCGTCTTCTGGCCTGCCGCGACCGGTGGAGCGACGGACGCGCCCCGCCTCGCGGCCGCCAGCATCACCGTGTTGATCGGTTGGTGGACGAAGAACGTGATCTGGGCGGTGTTCGCAGGCGCGCTGACGCTCTATGGCCTTCAGACGCTCGGTTGAGGCGCGGCGCTACCGGCCGCGCTCCGCAGCGACGAACAGTACATTGTGGTTCTTGTCCGCGTCATCATCAGTAATGAGGTCTGTCCGCGCGCCGGTGATCTCTCCGAACCGCTCAGAGAGCGACACGGGAAAATAGGTCACGCTCACCTGCTCAAACCCCGGAACCTGTTTGAGAATGCGAGAAATCGAGAGCGAGCACTGCGCCTTGGGAACAGCGCCGTAGGTCTTGACGAGAGCCGATGCGAGCCGCGCCTGCTCCACCGTGACCTCAAACTCCTGAACCAGCACGTTGTACGTCTCGCGGGCGTGATAATCGATGTAGACCTTCAGCGCGTTCTCATCGATTCCGAAATGCACGTCGTTCCGCTCTGGCAAGAACGGAAGTGTGAAGCTGCCTGCGGGGTCGAAAAGAATGCGCTGATCGGCGTTGATCAACAGCCCGGAATGGGCGCCCGACCCGCTTCGCTTGCTGACGACCGTGAAGAGCGTGAATTTGGGCGGGCCGTCGTGTCGGTAGTAGGCCTTTCGAACCGCCTCGTCCGGCGCCCAAATGGGTTCCGCCGGGCCGCCGCACGCTGCGAGCAGTCCCAAAAGAAGGGTCAAGATCGAGAAGCTGCGGACGAGTTCCCGCAAACCGGTCAGGAGTTGAAGATCGCAAGGAAGATGAGAACGCAGATGACCACGATCACCACGTTCTTGGACCAGTTAATGAAGCCCGCGAAGGTCTTCTCCTGCGCCTCGATATTCATCTCGCCGTGTTTATGTTCCGACATTCCCGGGCTCCACGTTCCACTTGCCGACTGACTATCCCATTCCGGCGAGGCTGTCACGGGGCCGGAACGCGGACGGAGTGCCGCAGGCTCACTCCTCTTCCAGCGCCTTCGCCAGTTCGAACCCGATGCGGCGCGGCGCCTCGGCGGTGTCCGGTTTTCGCGCCGCCCGAAGCAACACGTTGAGCTGGCTGACGTGCTGTACAAGCTGCACCCGGCTGCCCGTCGCATCGACACCATAGAACGTCACGATATCAGGGTCGAAGTAGCCCAGGCCTTCGATCTTGATCACACCGGCGCCTGTATCGGTGAACCCCATGGCCACCTCATGCTCGTTGTCCAGGTTCTTCTCGAAATTGCGAATGTAGAGAATCAGCCGCTCATAGGCCCACTCGGCGGGGCTCTTCTGATCGACTGGCTTTCGCGCCAGCGCCTCTGGCAGCGGCACTTGCTCCGGGCTCACCTCGGACGGGTTGGAATGCGCGGCCCGTCCGGCGCGAAGCACGCTCGCCTCAGCGATTTCAGCCGATGTTTGGATTTCCTCATCCATGCCCGCCTCCTGAAGACCGGTAGAGCCATGCCCCGTCGCTTCGCCGCTCCCGCGTCGCGCGGCCAGCATGCCAAAGGTGCAGGCAATGCGCGACCGCTTCAACCAGGGCGAGACCGTATTCGCCGGACCCGATTGGCCGCTTGAAAAGCGTGTCGAAGCAATCGACGGCTGTTCGCGGCTTAGCCAAGAACGCTTCGAGCCGGTCGAGCGCGCTCACGTGGTTCTCAATTAGCTGGTCGATACGCGTCGGCAGGCCGCGATAGGGTTGCTTGTGACCCGGCAGCACCAACTGGTCGTCGGTCGCGAAGGGCTTGAGCCTCTCAGAACTCGCCAGCCAATCGGCGACCGGGTCCGCATGCGGCTCGGTCGGGTAGACCCCCAGATTGGGCGAGATCGACGGCAGAAGTTGGTCGCCCCCGATCACGAGCGCCTCGTCTTCGGACCAAAGCGTCGCGTGGTCCGGCGCGTGACCGTGTCCCAGCCGCACGATCCACTCGCGCCCGCCTGCGGATATGCGGCTTCCCTCATCGATCCGGGTGAAGCCGAGCGGCAGCGCCGAAATGACATCCGAGAAGTTGAACGGCCGCTCCGACATGCGCGCCGCCAGCACGTCCGGAGCCATGCCTGCCGACTTCCAGAACGCGATTGTTTCCTCCGCTGGTCTCGGCTGCTCGTCCAGGTGCAGCATCCGCGCGAAAAGCCAGGCGGTCCGCGTCGAGACGAGCTCCGCGCCGCGCTCGCTTTGAAACCAGCCGGCCAGGCCGATGTGGTCGGGGTGATGATGCGTGACGATCACGCGTTTGATTGGCTTGCCCGCGAGCGGGCCGGCGAGCGCTTGCTCCCACAATGCGCGCGTTTTGCGTGTGTCGAGCGCCGTGTCGATCAGCGTCCAGTTCTCGCCGTCGTCCAGCGCGTAGAGATTCACGTGATCCAGCGCCATCGGCATGGGCATGCGCAGCCAGAGGACGCCCTTGGCGACCTCCGCCGCACCGCCGGGCGCGGGCGGATCGACGTCCAGATAGCGTATGGCGCGACCGTCCTTGGGCATCAGCCGGCGAGATCCTCCACTGTCACGTCGAACAATCCGCTGTCTCCCTGCCGCACCTGCTCAAGCAAGCCAAGATGCTCGGGTAAAAGCCTGTTGATGTAAAACGCGGCAAGCGCCGCGTGCGGGCCATGCGCCCGATCCGCGAGAGCGGCCTTAAGATGGAAGTGACCGCCCAGTACCCGTGCGAACGCGCGCGCATACGGCACGGCCACGGCAAACCGCCCGGCCAAGTCCTCACCGTTCAACCACTCTGTCGCCTCGCGCAGGCTTTCCGCCGACGCCCAAACCGCCTCCGCCAGTTTCGGGAACGCATCCCTTGCGGCCTCCGCCGAACTCTCCACGTCATCCAGCAGCCGATAGGCCGCCTCGCCGCCGTCGTTCATCTTCCGCGCGACGAGGTCCATCGCCTGGATGCCATTGGTCCCCTCGTAGATTGCGGTCACCCGGACATCCCGCATCAGCTGCGCGACACCTGTCGCTTCAATATATCCGCTGCCGCCGTGGACCTGCATGCACTCGTTGGAAACCGCGAACCCGGTGTCGGTGCCAAAGGCCTTGGCGATGGGGGTCAGAAATGCCGCGCGGGCCTCCCAGTCGGGATCACCGGTGGCCTTGCTCATATCGATCGCTACCGCGCAATGAAGCGCGATGCTTCTGGCCGCGAAGACCTCAGCTTTCATGCCTGCCAGCATTCGCCGAACATCCGCATGCTCAATAATCGCACCTGAGCCGGACGCCTTTCCCTGCCGTCGATCGCTGGCATGCCAAACCGCTTCTTGAAGAGCCGCTTCCGCAACGCCGATCCCTTGCGTGGCGACACCGACGCGGGCGTTGTTCATCATCGTGAACATTGCGGCCATTCCGCCATGCGCCTCGCCTACCAGCCAACCCGTCGCGCCCTCGTAATCCATGGTCGCAGTCGGAGAGCCGTGCAGACCCATCTTGTGCTCAAGAGACGCGACGC
This sequence comes from Paracoccaceae bacterium, assembly GCA_030066855.1. GTDB lineage: Bacteria > Pseudomonadota > Alphaproteobacteria > Rhodobacterales > Rhodobacteraceae > Kangsaoukella. Next base: position 21,980 of record JASJAU010000016.1, read on the forward strand.
GAACACTGTTGCGGGCGCCCAGGCTGCCGTCTGCATTCGGTATGAACTTCGGAACTAAGAAAAGGCTGATGCCCTTCGTGCCGGGCGCGGCGTCCGGAAGGCGGGCGAGGACCAGATGACAGATGTTCTCTGTCATGTCGTGATCGCCCCAGGAGATGTAGATCTTCTGTCCGGTGACGCTGTAGGTGCCGTCGCCTTTCGCAACCGCCTTGGCGCTTAAGGCGCCCACATCGCTGCCGGCCTGCGGCTCGGTCAGGTTCATTGTCCCGGCCCACTGGCCCGAGACCAGCCTTGGGATATAGAGGGCCTTGATCTTGTCGGACGCGTGGTTCTCCAGCGCCTCGATCTGCCCCTGCGACAAAAGCGGAGCCAGTTGAAACGCGAGCGCCGCGCCGGACATCATGTCGTTAACCGCAGTGCTGAGCGCGAAGGGCAGTCCCATGCCGCCATCCTCGACGCGCGCCGAGATGCCGACCCAACCGCCCTTGGCCATCGTCGCATAGGCCTCGGCGAACCCGGGGCTGGTCCTCACAAGCCCGTTCTCGAGCACTGGCGGCGTCAGGTCGCCGTTTCGATTCGCGGGCGCGATGACCTCATCGCAAAGCCTGCCGGCCTCGGTGAGAATGGCGTCGACCACGTCGGGCGTCGCCTCTGAAAAGCACTCGGTTTTCGCGAGCAATCCCATGTCCGCGACATGGTTGAGGATGAAACTGAGTTCGCGGACGGGCGAGGCATAGGCCATCTTCTTCTGCTCCCGGACGGCTTGGCAAAAGGAGGACGCACGGATATGCGGCGTCCATTCGTCCTAGCAACCAAGCGAAGCGCAGGCGCCTTCGCAAGAAAGACGCAGCGTCAGAATGGCAACGACGGCACCCAGGAAAACCCTCCGGCTCGGGAGAGAAGCGGCCGACATCGACCGTGCCGCGTCGATCCTGCGGGACGGCGGGCTCGTCGCCTTTCCGACCGAGACGGTCTATGGGCTGGGCGCCGATGCGACGAACGACTCCGCCGTGGCGGGGATATTCGAGGCGAAGAACCGGCCCGCTTTCAATCCCCTGATCGTCCATGTCCGTGAACTGGAGGCGGCAGAAGCGCTCGCTGTCTTCTCCGATCCCGCAAGGGCCCTGGCCGAAGCTTTCTGGCCCGGTGCGCTGACGCTCGTGCTGCCGATGCGCGAAGGCGCGGGGGTGTCGGAGCTTGTGACAGCGGGCGGCCGATCCCTGGCGATCAGGATGCCTGACCATCCCGTCGCGGCCGCTCTGCTCGCCGCCGCGGATCGTCCCCTCGCGGCCCCGTCGGCCAACCCTTCGGGCCGGATATCGCCCACAACCGCCGCCCACGTCCTCGGCGGTTTGGAAGGCCGCATCGATGCCGTCGTCGACGGCGGACCCTGCCCGGTCGGGCTGGAGTCCACAATCGTAGGGTTCGAGACAGGCCCGGTCCTCCTGCGAGAGGGAGGAATCCCGGCGAGCGCGCTTGAGCCTTGCCTCGGCCAGAAGCTGGTTAAAGGCGCTGACGAAGAACAACTGTCGGCGCCAGGCCAGCTCGCCTCGCATTACGCACCCGCCGCCAGCCTGCGGCTCGATGCGACAGAGCCGGATGACGACGAATTCATGATCGGATTCGGGAAAACCCCCGGAGATATCACGCTTTCCGAGAACGGCGATCTGGTCGAGGCCGCCGCCCGGCTTTTCAGCTGCCTTCACCTAGCAGATGAGAGCGGCAAGCCCATCGCTGTCGCGCCCGTCCCGGAAACTGGACTGGGCCGGGCGATCAATGACCGGCTCCGGCGCGCCGCTGCGCCCCGCGGCACGTAGCTCAGAGGTTCTCGGCCTGCATCATTCCAAGGATGTGGTAGCCCCCATCGACCCGGATGATCTCGCCTGTGGTGCAGGCGCCCTGATCCGATGCGAGGTAGACGGCGGTGCCGCCGATCGCCTCCAAGGTCGCATTCGCGCGAAGGGGCGCGTTGGCTTCCGTCGTTTTAAAGGTCTTCCGCGCACCGCCGATCGCAGCCCCGGCCAATGTCTTCATCGGCCCAGGAGAGATCGCGTTGACGCGAATTCCCTCCGGTCCGAGATCGTTGGCGAGGTACCTAACCGCCGACTCAAGCGCCGCTTTAGCGACGCCCATCACGTTGTAGTTTGGCTGGACGCGGTTCGAGCCCAAATAGGTCAACGTCATAATGGAACCGCCGTTCTTCATCATCGGACGGACCCGCCGCGCCACCTCGATCAGCGAGTAGCAGGAGATCGTGAGCGAGTTTCTGAAGTTCTCGCGGCTCGTATTGATGAACCGGCCGGTCAGCTCGGATTTGTCCGAGAAGGCGATAGAATGCACCAGGAAATCGAGGCTGTCCCATTTCTCCGAGAGCGCGCCGAAGGCTGCGTCCAAAGAGGCGTCATCGGTCACATCCACGTCCAGAGTGATATCACTGCCGACGCTCTCCGCCAGCGGCGCGACCCGTCTGCCAAAGCCCTCGCCCTGATAGGTGAAGGCCAGCTCGGCGCCCTCGCCTGCGAGCGCCTTGGCGATCCCCCAGGCAATGGAATGGTCGTTGGCGACCCCCATGACCAATCCGCGCTTGTCTTCCATCAGTCCCGGCATGACGTCACCCGTGGAATTTGCTGAGCGCGAGGGTCGCGTTCGTTCCGCCGAAACCGAAGCTGTTGGACAGAACGGTGTCGAGCTCCGCGTCGCGCGTCTCGGTGGCGATCTCATCGGGGCGAAGCGCCGGATCGAGTGTTTTCACGTTGATCGAAGGCGCGATGAACCCGCCCTTCATCATCAGGATGGAGTAGATCGATTCATGCACGCCCGCCGCTCCAAGCGAATGCCCGGTCATTGACTTGGTTGCCGAGACGACGGGATGCTCGTCCCCGAATACACGCCGGACTGCTTCCATCTCGGTCACGTCGCCAACCGGCGTCGAGGTGCCGTGCGCGTTGATGTAGTCGACGGACCGATCCCCGAGCGTCTCCACCGCCAACCGCATCGACCGCTCGCCACCTTCACCCGACGGCGCGACCATGTCGTACCCGTCGGAAGTGGCGCCGTAGCCGGTCACTTCAGCGTAAATCTTGGCGCCCCGGGCCTTCGCATGCTCGAGTTCTTCCAGAACGACCATGCCGCCGCCGCCGCCAATCACGAACCCGTCGCGGGTCTCGTCATAAGCCCGCGCCGCTTCAGTGGGCGTGTCGTTGTACTTCGAGCTCATCGCGCCCATCGCGTCGAAAAGGCAAGAGAGCGTCCAATCGACCTCCTCGCCGCCGCCCGCGAAGACGATGTCCTGCTTGCCCATCTGAATCTGCTCGACGCCGTTGCCGATGCAATGAAGCGTTGTCGAGCAGGCCGAGGTGATCGAGTAGTTGATGCCCTTGATCTTGAACGGCGTCGCGAGGCAAGCCGAGACCGTAGAGGACATGCAGCGCGTGACCATGAACGGCCCCATCCGCTTCGGGCTGCCCTTTTCGATGACGGTGTTGTGCGCGACAAAAAGGTTCGAGGTCGACGGCCCGCCAGAACCCGCGATCAGCCCGGTTTTGGCATTCGAGACATCGCTTTCTTCAAGCCCAGAGTCCGCGATCGCCTGCTCCATCGACAGATAGGCATAGGCGGCGGTCGGCCCCATGAAGCGCAGCTGGCGCTTGTCGATGTGGTCCTCCAGAACGATGTCCGGCACCCCGGCGATCTGGCTGCGGAAGCCGTGCTCGGCATAGTCGGGTTGAAACGTGATCCCCGAGCGGCCGGCGCGAAGGCTCTCTTCGACCTCCGAGGCGTTGTTGCCGATCGGGCAGATGATCCCGAGCCCTGTTATGACGACACGGCGCATGCGTTGTCCCTTTGTGTTCAGCTCTCGGAGAGAGCGACTTTCATGTCTTTGACCTGATAGATGGTCTCTCCATCGGCCTCCACACGGCCGTCGGCGACGCCCATGGTCAGCCGCCGGGTCTGAACCGCCTTGGTGAAATCGACGTAGTAGGTGAGCATTTTGCGATCTGGCCGAACCATGCCGGTCAGCTTGACCTCGCCTACCCCAAGCGCGTAGCCGCGCCCCGGCCAGCCGCGCCAGCCGAGATTGAAGCCCGTGAGCTGCCAAAGCCCGTCGAGACCAAGGCAGCCTGGCATGATCGGATTGCCCGGAAAATGGCAGTCAAAGAACCAAAGGTCGGGGTGAATGTCGAACTCGGCGACCACATGACCTTTCCCGTGGGCACCCCCATCGTCAGAGATATCCGTGATCCGGTCCATCATGAGCATCGGCGGTTCCGGCAATTGGGCGTTGCCGTCTCCGAAGAGCTCGCCCCTCGCGCAGGCGAGAAGCGCATCGCGGTCGAATTGTTTTGGATATCCGCCCATCAGGCGCTGCCCCCGGTTTTCTTTTCAATCGTTGCCCGCCCATATCAAAGCCCTTGTCCAAGGCGCAAGACCGGACCCGATTGCGACAATTCGATAAAATTCACGAATTCGAATTGTACAAGAGTCCCTGGGCGCCTTATATTCCTACAAACTCTGGATGAAGCTATGAACGACGCCGCACATCAAAGGGGCACCGATTGGCTCGCAGGCGCGGGCCTGAGACCGACGCGCCAACGCGTTTCACTGGCCGCGCTTCTTGTCGGGGACGGCAAAGACCGGCACGTGACCGCCGAGAGCCTGCACATCGCCAGTCAGGCGGCGGGCGAGACCGTTTCGCTCGCTACGGTCTACAACACGCTCAAGGCCTTCTGCGACGCGGGCCTCATCCAAGAAGTTACCGTTGACGGCTCGCGCAGCTACTTTGACACGCGCACGGACGACCATCCTCACTTCTACTGGGAGGATGAGGGGCGTCTGACCGACGCGCCGGCCGAACAACTTGAGGTCAAGCGCTTGCCTGAGGCGCCCGAGGGCACCGAGATCGCGAAAATCGACGTGGTGATCCGCCTCCGCAAGCGCTGAGCCGCCGCGCCTTCAGACGGCTTCGATCAACTCGGGCCCATGAGCCCTGTTCGAATTCACCTTCGGATCAACCCTGTGAAACGCCAACGCCGCGTCCGGAGCGGGCAGCATGAGCGTTGCGGCGCCCTTGCCCTCCTCTCCCAGCCAGAGGCCCCAATCCGATTGGGCGAGAACGACAGGCATCCGGTGATGGATCGACGACATCGGGCCGTTCGCGTCAGTGGTCACGACCGCGCAGGTCACAAGCGGGTCGCCGCCCTTGTCCCAAACCTGCCAGACGCCGGCAAAGGCGAGCGCCTCTCCTTCTGACGGATAGATATACCACGGCAGACGATTGCCGTCGGCGTCCTTGGTCCATTCGTAAAACCCGCTCGCAGGGACAAGACACCGTCTCTCGCGGGCGGCGGCGCGGAAAGCGGGCTTCTCGGCGATCGTCTCGGCCCGCGCGTTGATCAACAGCGGGCTGTCCGCAGGCGACTTGTACCAATGCGGCAGGAAGCCCCACCGCATCGGACGGACGCGGCGCGCGCCATCTTCGCTCGTCACCGTGTGGATCTGGGTTGTCGGGCAGACGTTGTAGTTCGGGATGTCGGGCAGATCATTGGACAGGACCGCGTCGAACAGCCCGGCCATCGCATCGTCCGGAAGCGTGATCGCAAATCGACCGCACATGGCTTTCTTCTTGGGTCAAATACTCCAAGGGGGTGCGGGGGGACAGCGTCCCCCCGCCCTCAAAATCACTCCAGAATGGTTATGCGGCCATCCAGGAATGGGGTGTAGGGCGCGTTCGCCTTTAGATAGTCGGCGAGCACGTCAGCCTGGTCCGGACCGAAGTCATAGGCGTTTTCGGCATCGACGAACATCGAGTAGCCGTCTCCGCCCCCGCGGACAAAGCTGTTGGCCACGACACCATAGAGCTTGGCTGGATCAATCGGCACGAAGGAGCCGCCTTCGTCCACCATGATGTCGCTGATCCGTTCACCGGTCGGAGCGGACTTGGTGATGGTGTATTTTAGACCCGCGACCTGAGCAAAGCGGCCGGTGGCGTCGGGGTCGTCATACTGTTTGACCGAGTTTTCAAGCGCGGCCTTGATGGCGTCGCCTGTGACGAAGAATGTCGACATGGTGTTCTGGAACGGCAAAACCTGAAGCACTTGGCCCTTGGTCACTTCACCAGCTTCGATCGAGGCCCTGATACCGCCGCCGTTCTGAATGGCGATCTGGATGCCCTGATCGCGAACGCGGTCAAGATGCGATTCGGCGACGAGGTTGCCCATTTCGCATTCCATCGCCCGGCAGAAACTGCGGTCGCCTTCGATCTTGGCAGTGGCGTCAGAGACGACTTCGTTGCGAATGGTGTCCAGAGGACCGGCCAGTTCGGCAAGGCGCTCTACCACCATGGCGTTTTCTTCGACCGATGCGTCGATCAGAACCGGCTGGCCCGAAGTTGACGTGACGTTGCCATCATCGTCAAAGGTGACCTCAAGCTCGCCAAGATATTTGCCGAACGCAAACGCCTGCACGATCGGCACACCGTTTGTCACGGTGGGATAGGCACCATCGGCACCGTCCATGTCGCCCAGAAGCGTATTGGAATGCCCGCCGACGATCAGATCGAGACCTTCGGTATTGATCGCGATGACATTGTCTGTCGCGTAGCCGGAATGGCTCAGGAGGATGATCTTGTTGATGCCTTCGGCTTCGAGTGCATCGATCTCTGCCTGAATGGCCGGGCTTGGATCAGTGAAGACGATGTTCGGCCCTGGAGTCGAAAGCTCGGAGTTGTTGGACGGCGTCACGCCGATCAGACCGATGCGCTCGCCGGCTTTCTCGATGATCACCGATTTCTGGATGACCGCGCGCAGTTCGGGCTCTCCACTTAGGTCGGCGTTCGACATCAGTACTGGAAAGTTCACCTGCTCGACAAAGCGCACAAGACCTGCCGGCCCGTTGTTGAATTCGTGGTTGCCGACGGCCATGGCGTCATAGCCGACCATGTTCATCATCTCGGCCTGAACGTCACCGGCGTAGTATTGGAAGAACAGGGTGCCCTGAAACTGGTCGCCCGCGTCCACGACCAGCACATTGTCGTGGCGGCCTTTGGCCGCTTCGATGGCGGTCACCATCCGGGCCATGCCGCCAAAGCATTTGCCCTCTTCGTTGTCGCCTTCGCGGCAGTTGTTGTTGAACCGGCTGATCGGCTCAAACCGGTCGTGGAAGTCGTTGGTGTGCAGGATGGTGATGCTGTAGTCGGCCATCGCCATTGTGCTGCTCAAAGCAAGCGCGGCGCCGCCCAGAAGTAATTTCTTCATGCGGGAATCCCCCTGTCTGTCTCGTTATGGGAACGAGACTGACTCCTTGGCACGGGGTTGTCAAAACGTCGTGGCGTCATTCCGGTTGACGGCCCCGCGCGATCGCGCCACTCACGAGGCATGACGGTCGTCTACAAGATCTTTCGCGCCGTGGAACATGAGGCGTTTCACAGAAACGGCAGCACCCTAGGCGCCCCTGTGGATATCGCGGACGGCTTTGTTCACATGTCGTCGCGCGATCAGGTGGTTGAAACCGTCGCCAAGCATTTCAGCGGCGAAACTGGGCTGAAGATTCTCGGGATCGAGACGGACGGGCTCGGCGACGCACTGCGGTGGGAGCCGTCGCGCGGCGGCGCACTTTTTCCACATCTCTACCGCGAATTGCGGCTGGAAGACGTGCTTTGGACCCGCGATCTGCCGCTTGTCGATGGCGCCCATGATTTCACAGGCCTCATCGACTCATGATCGAACGGCTCGGCCTGTCCGTTCTGAATCGGCTCGACCCGGAACGCGCCCACGACCTCGCCCTGCGCCTGGCCCATACGCCGTTCGTCGCGGCGCCCGGTCCCGTCACGTCGCCCGTATTGAAGACCCGCCTCGCAGGCCTCGACCTGCCAAATCCCATCGGTCTGGCGGCGGGCTTCGACAAGAACGCAACCGCGATGGCGCCGCTCATGCAGGCCGGGTTCGGGTTTCTCGAGGTCGGCGCGGCGACGCCCAGGCCACAGCAAGGCAATCCCAGGCCTCGGCTCTTCCGCCTGAGAGAGGACCGAGCGGCGATCAACAGGTTCGGGTTCAACAACGAGGGCATCGACGCCATCGTCGAGCGTCTTGCGGCGCGGCCCGAGGGCATTCCTGTGGGTCTGAACCTCGGCGCCAATAAGGAAAGCGCGGACAAGGCCGAGGACTATGCCGAGGTCTTGCAGCGCGCGGCGGCGCATATCGATTTCGCGACCGTCAACGTCTCCTCCCCCAACACCGAAAAATTACGAGACCTGCAAGGAGCGGAGGCCTTGCGGGAAGTTCTGGATCGGGTTGCGGCAGTCAAAGCAGGGGTGCCCGTCTTCCTAAAAATCGCACCCGATCTGACCGATGCGGAGATCGCTCAGATCGCCGAGGTCTCCCTTGCCGCCGGAATTGACGGGATCGTGGCCACGAATACCACAGTCGCAAGGCCCGAACTTAAGAATGCCCATCGACGCGAGACTGGTGGTCTGTCTGGCAGGCCGCTTTTCGGCCCCTCAACCCGCGTGCTCGCGCGGCTCTACCGCGAATCCGGCGGTCAGCTCCCGCTCATCGGCGTGGGCGGTATCGAGTCTCCGGCGGAAGCCTACGCCAAGATACGCGCGGGCGCCTCGGCGGTGCAGCTCTATACGGCCATGGTCTACTGGGGATTGTCGCTGGTGGAGCGGATCGCCCGCGGGCTGGACGAGCGCCTCTCGCATGACGGGTTCCGGTCGGTCTCGGAGGCGGTGGGAACCGGCGTCGACGACTGGCTCTAGGCCGCGGCTCGCTCCAAGGCGGGGTAGCGTATGCCGAGCGTGACGCCCCGGGTGAAAAGCGAGATCAGAAGCGCGAGCCACAGTCCGTGGTTCCCCAAAACCGGCACGAGGGCCCAGACGGCCACAGCGTAGATCACAGCCGAAACCACCATCATGTTCCGCATGTCGGCCGTGCGCGTGGCGCCGACGAAGATGCCGTCGAGCATGTAGGCCGCGACTGACAATACGGGCGCCATCACGATCCAGGGCAGAAGCGCTTTGGCCGCCTCGCGCACCTCTTCCGAGGTTGTGAGGATATCGATCCCCATCGGGCCCAATACCCACATTGTGAGCGATAGGCCGATGGCGACGAGCAACCCCCATGACGAGGCCATGAGCGACGCGCGGCGCACCCGGTCGGGACTTTTGCGACCGTAGGCGTTGCCGACCAGCGTCTCGGCCGAGAAGGCGAACCCGTCGAGCGCGAAAGAGATCACATGCAGGAACTGCAGTAGGACCTGATTGGCCGCGAGCGGCACATCGCCAAACCGTGCGCCAAGGAACAAAAACGAGACGAAGATCGACTCGAGCAAGAGCGATCGGATGAGAATATCGCGATTGACGTAGGCCATTCGAAGAAGCCGGGTCCGGTCCAGCACCCTCTCCCGCTGCCGCCAGTAGGCGCGGCCGAATGCGTCGCGGCAGAGCCACAAACCCATCGCTAGCCCCGCCCATTCGGCCATCAGCGTCGCGATCGCAACCCCTGCGACTCCCCAACCGAGCCCCAGAACGAAAACCAGATCGAGGACGATGTTCAGCCCATTCATCCAGACCTGGACCACCAGAACCGCCCGTGTCCGCTCGGCCGCGATCAGCCAGCCGGTGATCCCGTAGAGGGCTATGGCGACGGGTGCGGACCAGATGCGGATCTGCATGTAGTCCCGCGCCAGTCGCTCCACTTCGGCAGACGCGGGCGAGACCTGGAACGCAGCCGCGAATATGAAGACCTGAAAGGCGATGACAACCGCGCCGCCCGCCACCGCCACAAGAAGCGCCCGCGAGAGAAGCGCGTCCGCCTCAGCCCTGTCGCCAGCACCCAGCGCCTGACTGGTCAGACCGACGGTCCCCATCCTGAGGAACCCGAAGACCCAGTAAACTGCCGTGAGAATGATCGCGCCGATGCCGACGGCGCCGATGGGTACGGGATCGCCGATCTGGCCGACAACACCCGTGTCCACAAGACCGAGGATGGGCACAGTCGCATTCGACAGCACGATGGGCCCGGCGATGGCCCAGATTCGCCGATGGGTGATCGGCCGCGGCGGTGACGCCGCGCTGCCGGTCATTCGCCGGAAGACGGCATCAGAAAATGCCCGGTCGCCTGCGCGTACAGCCTGTCCCGATTATCCTGCCAGGCTTCGACATGGACGCTGGCGTAGCGCCGCCCGGAGCGGTTTACTCGCGCCCGCGCGTAGGCGTCGCGCGGCAAGCCCGAGCGAAGATAGTCGACCGTGAAGTCGATCGTCTTAGGCATCCGCGGAAGGGTCTCAGGCCCGAGTCTCTCGACATCGACCGCTCCGCTTTCAACCGCCTCCCAAACCCGCTGCCAGCCGAGTTCGACCAGAGCGGTCGTCTCCAGAAAGGCTGCGGTCGCTCCGCCATGCAGTGCGGGAAGGAAGGGGTTTCCGATGAGCTTCTCATCGAAGTTCAGGATCGCGGTCAGCTCGTCCCCTCGCCGCTCGAAACCAATGCCCAGAAAACGCGCGTAGGGAATTCCGTCCACGAGCGCCGTGAGCGCCCGATCCCGCCGTTCCTTAACGACCTGAACCGGCTCCGGCGGGCGGCGCATCATACCCGGATCCCCCGTCCCTCGACGGTGAACGCGCCGGACGCCGTCGCCACTGGATTATCCGCGTCCTCGTCGGTCGCAATCGCGCGAACGAAGGCGACCGTGCGTGTGATGTGAAAACATGTCGCCTCGGCTCGGATGCGCTGCCCGGGCGTGGCGGCGCGCATGTAATCGATGCGCAAGTCGATCGTCGCGGTTCCGCCCGGCGCGCCCGGATGGCTCATGACCGCTGCGCCGCCGCAGGTGTCCATCAGGGTCGATACGGCGCCGCCGTGGATGACCTCGGTGCGCGGATCGCCGACGAAGCGCGGGTCGTATGGCATCGAGATTACCGCCGTTCCGTCGCCGACGTCCTCCAGCGTCATCTGCAGCGCCTGGGCGTGGGGAATCGCCTCGATGAATTGCCGCGCCATCAGGCGCTTTCGGTCCTCAGCCATCTCAGACTCCTCTGAAAACCTTTTGATCGGAGCCGCTAACCTGCGCAAGTCGATTGAACGCGAACGGTCGCGGCAGTACCCTTCGGACGGGGAGGATCAGGATGCCGGTCGAAAGGCTCTCGTTCAAAGAAATGTGCGCGAGATTCGACGTCACGCCGCGTACCCTCCGCTATTACGAGTACATCGAGCTACTGGCCCCGGAGAAGGAGGGGCGATCCCGCTTCTACGGACCCAAGGAGATCGCCCGCATGACGCTGATCCTGCGCGGGCGCCGGTGGGGTTTCTCGCTAGAGGAAATCCGGCAGTGGCTTTTGATCTACGAGAAGGAAGGCACCGAACCGCAATACAGAACCTTTGTCGAATATGCGGACCGGCAGCTGAAATCGCTCCGCGAGGAGCGGGAAGAGCTTGGCCGCACGATCGAAGACCTCGAACGCGCGCGTGACGAGGTTTTGAAGTCTCTGGGCTGACGGAACCACTCCAAAGAACCCGAAAACCCAAACCAGCGCACTTCAGCGCGAGAAGTGACGTGACGTTCCATTTACGTAAACGTCAACTCTTCTTGCGATAAGGGTCTCAGACCGTCATTTTTCATAACGACCTTCCGGGAGCGATCCATGGCCGACGACTACATGACCATTCGCGAAATGTGCGACGCCTTCGACGTCACGCCCCGCACGCTTCGCTTCTATGAGTCCAAGGAGCTCCTCTTTCCCGAACGGCGCGGCACCCGGCGGCTCTACACGAAACGCGACCGCGCCCGTTTGAAACTCATTCTGCGCGGCAAGCGCTTCGGCTTCAGCCTGGAAGACATCCGCCAGCTTCTCGACCTCTACGACACCTCGGATCAGAACGTGACCCAGATGGTCAAGGCATTCGAGCTGGGCAAGGATCGGCTCGCCGACATGAAACGCCAACGCGAAGAACTGGACGCGACCATCAAGGAACTCGAAGCGCAACTGGAATGGGGCGAGGGGTTGCTGGCGTCGATGAAGGCGCCAAACCCCGCCGAGTAGCCAACCATCGGAGAACAGGAGACGCCGATGACCACCTACACACCGCCCCTCAAAGACATCCAGTTCGTCATCCATGACGTTCTGAAGGTGACCGAGAGCGGCATTCCCGGGTACGAGGAGCTCTCTCCCGACTTCACGCAGGCCGTCCTCGACGAGGCCGGCAAGATCGCGGCGAACGTCCTACATCCCTTAAACAAGACGGGCGACGAGCAGGGATGCGTGCTTGAGAACGGTGTCGTGCGGACGCCGGAGGGGTTCAAGGCGGCCTATGACCAGGTGCGCGAGGGCGGCTGGACGGGCTTGGATTGCAATCCTGCGTTTGGCGGACAAGGCCTGCCGCATCTGATGAACACTGCCACGGGCGAGATGTTCTCGGCGGCGAACATGGCCTTCCAAATGTATGTCGGGCTGAGCCACGGTGCTGCATCGGCGCTTCACGCCCACGGGACTGAAGAGCAGAAGGCGACTTATTTGCCGAAGCTCTATTCCGGCGAATGGTCAGGAACGATGAACCTGACCGAGCCGCAGTGCGGCACCGATCTGGGCCTGATCCGGACGAAGGCCGAGCCGCAGCCGGACGGCAGCTACCGGATCACCGGTCAGAAGATTTGGATCTCCGCCGGAGAGCATGATCTGACCGACAACATCATTCATCTCGTTCTCGCAAAGATTCCCGGAGGGCCGGAGGGCGTGAAGGGCATTTCGCTTTTCGTCGTGCCGAAGTTCCTGGTGAAAGAGGACGGCGGACTGGGCGAGCGGAACAGGTTGTCCTGCGGCGGGCTTGAGCAGAAGATGGGGATTCACGCAAATGCCACCTGCGTCATGGACTACGACGGCGCCACCGGCTGGCTCGTGGGCGAGGCCCACAAAGGCATGCGGGCCATGTTCACGATGATGAACGAGGCGCGGCTTTCCGTAGCTCTGCAGGGGTTCTCGCAAGGTGAGGTCGCCTATCAGAACGCTCTCGGTTTCGCGCGCGAGCGGCTGCAGGGGCGCGACGTCACTGGCATGAAGAACCCTGACGGTCCTGCCGATCCGATCATCGTTCATCCCGATGTCCGGCGGAACCTCCTAGACCAGAAAACCCTCGTCGAGGGCTCGCGCGCCTTGGCCTATTGGGGCGCCGAGCTGATAGACCGCGGGCGGCTTGCCGGCGACGAGGACGCCGAGGCCATGATCTCGCTCCTGATCCCTGTGATGAAAGGCTTCCTGACCGACAAGGGCTTCGAGACGACGGTGCTGGCCCAGCAGACTCTCGGCGGATCGGGCTTCACGAAGCAATGGGGGCTCGAGCAGTTCGTCCGCGACGCGCGGATCGCAATGGTCTATGAGGGGACCAACGGCATCCAGTCGCTTGATCTTGTGGGCCGCAAGCTCGGATCGAACGGCGGTCAAACGATGATGGCGTTCTTCGAGATTGTGAAATCCTTCATCAGGGAGAACGAGGGGAGCGAGACGCTGAAGTCCGATTTCCTCGATCCGCTCAAAGAGGCCTTGAAGGATCTACAGGCGGCGGTGATGTACTTCATGGCCGAGGGCATGAAAAACCCCCTGAACGCCCTTTCGGGCAGCTACGACTTCATGCACCTTTTCGGGCATGTTGCGGTCGGGTTCATGTGGGCGCGCATGGCGAAAGCGTCGCTGGACGCGCTTGAAGACGGGGCTTCCGACAGGGACTTCTATGAAACCAAACTCGCGACCGGCCGCTACTACATGGCCAGACAGCTTCCGGCGACCAGACTGCATCTTGCGCGGATCACTTCGGGCGCCGAGCCGGTCATGGCTCTTGAGGCCGCAAACTTCTAGCTGGGCCGCCCCCTAGACAGGATGATGGAATGCCAAAACGCTTGCGCCTGACTCGCCGATTTCCCGTCGCAATGAGCGAGGACGGCTACCGTCGGCTTCGCGCCTTCGCGAAGGACGCCGGATTGGACGAAGGTGAGGCGCTGAGTTTTCTGTTCGAGAACTTCAGCTCTGTCATGGACGAGGACAAGCTGACCGCGCGGCTAAGATTGTTTAACGCTGAACTAGATGATCGAAAGCGCTGATTTTATTGACCCGGAGACCCTGAGGTGACGATCAAACTCCATTGTTTTGGCGAGAGCGGGCACAGTTACAAGGTCGCCTTGTCGCTCGCGTTTAACAATCTCGATTGGGAGCCGGTCGGTATCGACTTCTTCCGGGGTGGTTCCCGCACGGACGCTTACAGAAGCGATCTGAATGAGATGGGCGAAGCGCCCGTCTTCATCGAAGGCGATCTGAAACTGACCCAATCTGGCGTAATCCTCGACTACCTGTCCGAGAAAACCGGCCGTTTTGGCGGGAGCGATCCCGACGAGCGCCGCGAGGTCTTGCGCTGGGTGCTTTGGGACAATCACAAAATGTCCGCTCAAGCTGGCGTCCTTCGGTTCCTCGCGAATTTCCTAACGGAGGAGAAACGCTCAGCTGAGGTGATCGCATTCCTGACAGGGCGGATGAAGTCCGCGCTCTCGGTCCTCGAAACCCACCTCAACGGCCGCGACTGGATCGTCGGCCAGGGCATCACCAACGCCGACCTGTCCTGCTGCAGCTATCTCTTCTACAACGAGCCCTTCGGTTTCGACAGAAGCGCCTATGCCTGCATCGACCGCTGGCTCGCGCGGATCGCCGAGCAGCCAGGCTGGAAACATCCTTACGACCTCATGCCACGCGCCTTCCCCGGCGCCGCCTGAATACAGGAGACCCGAATGCGCGACGCATTCATCTACGACGCAATCCGCTCGCCCCGTGGCAAAGCCCGCAAAGACGGAAGCCTGCACGAGATCACATCGGTCAAACTCTCGGCCGACATGCTGAACGCCGTGAAGGCCCGAAACGGACTTGAGGGCCATGCGGTCGAGGACGTGATCTGGGGAAACGCCACGCAAGTGATGGAGCAAGGCGGCTGCCTGGCGAGAACCGCCGTGCTCGCCTCCGAACTTGACGAGGCCATCCCCGGCCTCTCGATCAACCGCTTCTGCGCGAGCGGCATGGAGGCCGTGAACCTCGCCGCGAACCAGGTCCGGGGCGGCGCGGGTGAGGCCTATATCGCCGGCGGGGTCGAGTGCATGAGCCGCGTGCCCATGGGCTCGGACGGCGCCGCGATCGCGGTCGACCCCTCGGTGGCGATGAAAACCTACTTCGTACCCCAAGGCATCTCGGCGGACATCATCGCGACCGAATACGGGTTCTCCCGTGACGACGTGGACGCTTTCGCGGTGGAAAGCCAGAAGCGCGCGGCGCAGGCCTGGCAAGAAGAGCGCTTCTCGCGCTCGATCGTGCCGATCAAGGACATCAACGGCCTTCCGATCCTCGACCGGGACGAGCACATGCGGCCCGACAGCGACATGCAGGCGCTCGGCGCCCTAAAGCCCAGCTTCAAGGACCAGGGCGAGGTCATGCCCGGCTTCGATCAAGTGGCGCTGATGAAGTACCCGCATCTCGAGCGCATCAACCACGTCCATCATGCCGGCAACTCGTCGGGTATCGTCGATGGCGCGGCCGCCGTTCTGGTTGGCTCCGAGGCCTTCGGTTCGGCCAACGGGCTGACGCCCCGCGCCCGGATCAAGGCGACGGCCAAGATCGGCACGGACCCGACCATCATGCTGACTGGCCCCGTGCCCGCGACGCAGAAGATCTTGGCCGACAGCGGCATGGAGATCGGCGACATCGACCTTTTTGAAGTAAACGAGGCCTTCTCGTCAGTTGTCCTGCGTTTCATGCAGGCATTTGACGCGGACCACGATAAGCTAAACGTGAATGGCGGCGCCATCGCCATGGGGCATCCCCTAGGCGCGTCCGGCGCGATCATCATCGGCACGCTTCTGGACGAGATGGAGCGGCGAGACGCCGAAACCGGCCTCGCCACGCTGTGTGTGGCCTCCGGTATGGGCGCCGCCACAATTATTGAGCGAATTTGACATCTCAACTCAACCGATGGCACAATGATTGACGTTAGGTTACCAAATACTGGCGGGCAGCGGGGCGAAGACCGAGATCGACACCCTGCCTGCAAATGTAGAACTGTCGATGGGAACGAAAGTGGTGGAGATTTCAGCCTTCTTTCAGAGGCTGGCGGACGACTTTGCGGCCGCTCGCTTCCGCACGTTCACCGAAAAGAGCGTTTACCCTTTGATCGTTTACGGCACTCAGGGCATCCGGATCGAGAAGCACCCGGGCGATACGGTGTCGGTCCTGTCCCGCCATCACGATGCAATGATGCTGTCGGGCGCCCGGCGTGTGGTTTCGACTGTGACGACCCCGTCTTCTGTATCAGAAGAGCGATTCCCCCTGCGCGTCCGCTGGCGTTTTCTGAAGGAGGACGGCCGCGAGGCGGCTACTTCGGAGTACATGCACTTCTGCACGCATGGCGGCCCGCATGGCCTGATGATCGAAATGCTCGAGGTCGTCGAGGTCGGCTTGGAGACGCCGTCGCCCTCCGCAAGCCCATCGCGGCACTGACGCACCGCGGGCTGGAAGCTCCGAAGGCGGATTCGCGCCACGATTCCACACCATTCAGCCGCGAGGCGCGACATGACTGACTTCACCTATGACCTGCACGACGACGGCGTGGCGGTGATCACCTGGGACGTGCCGGGGAGAACCATGAACGTTCTCACGCGCGAGGCGTTCGGCCTGATCGACGGCATGATCGATCAGGCGCTCGCCGACGACGCGGTCAAGGGCCTCGTCATCACCTCCGCGAAAGAGACGTTCGCGGGCGGCATGGACCTGAATGTTCTCGCCACAATTAAAGAGGAATCGGGAGATGACCCGGCCGCTGCGCTCTTCGACTTCACGATGGGCGGGCATCGCATCCTGAGAAAGCTCGAACGCGCCGGCATGGACCAAAGGAACAAGGGCGGCAAACCGGTCGCCTGCGCGATCCCGGGTCTCTCGGCCGGGATCGGCACCGAGATCGCGCTCGCCTGCCACCATCGAGTGATGGCGGACACGCCCAAGGGCCGGATTGGATTGCCGGAAATCCTCGTCGGGCTCTTTCCCGGCGCCGGCGGCACGACGCGCTACTCCCGCATGGTTGGCGCTCTGGCCGCCGCGCCGGTGCTCCTTGAAGGCAAAATGCTCTCCCCAGCCAAAGCCAAGTCCGCAGGGCTGATCGACGACATCGCGCCGGCGGAGGAATTGCTTGAGCGGGCGAAGGGCTGGGTCCTGTCCGCGACGGACGCGGATATCGTCAAACCATGGGACCAAAAAGGCTGGAAAATGCCGGGCGGCGCCCCCTATCACCCGGCCGGGTTCATGACCTTCGTCGGCGCGAGCGCGATGGTCAATGGTAAGACCAAAGGCGCCTATCCCGCCGCGCAGGCGCTGCTGTCCGCCGTATACGAAGGCGCGCTCGTTCCGTTCGACGCCGCGCTGAAGATCGAGGCGCGCTGGTTCACAAAGATCCTGATGGATCCGACATCCTCAGCAATGATCCGGTCGCTCTTCGTCAGCAAGCAGGCGCTGGAGAAGGGCGCCAACCGGCCTCCCCTAGAAGATCAATCCGTCAGAAAGCTGGGCGTTCTCGGCGCTGGCATGATGGGCGCCGGGATCGCTCATGTCGCCGCAAGCGCCGGGATCGACGTGGTGCTTGTCGATCGGACGCAGGAGGCGGCGGATCGCGGCAAGGCGCATTCCGCAGGTCTTCTGGACAAGGGCGTTCAGCGCAAGGCCATCCCCGCGGACAGAAAGGCCGAGGTTCTCGCGCGGATTGCGCCAACAACCGACCTCGTCGAGTTGAAAGGATCGGACCTGATCGTCGAGGCGGTGTTCGAAGACCCAAGCATTAAAGCCGAGATGACCCGAAGGGTGGAGGCGGTGGTCGGCAATGATTGCATCTTCGCCACCAACACTTCGACCCTGCCCATAACCGAGCTCGCACGCGCCAGCGTCCGGCCCGAGCACTTCATCGGCATCCACTTCTTCTCTCCTGTCGATCGGATGATGCTGGTCGAAATCATCAAGGGCGCCGAGACCGGCGACCGCGCCGTTGCCAAGGCGCTCGATTTCGTCCGCCAGATCAGGAAAACGCCGATCGTCGTCAACGACGCCCGCTTCTTCTACGCCAACCGCTGCATCCTGCCCTATGGCAAGGAGGGCATCCGAATGGTCAGCGAGGGGGTGGAGCCCGCATTGATCGAGAACGCGGCGAAGCTCCTGGGCTTCCCCCTTGGCCCGCTCCAGCTGATTGACGACACCACGATCTCGCTCAACGCCGCGATCGCGCGGGCGACCAAGGCCGCCATGGGCGATGCCTACGCCGACGAGATCACGGACGAGGTCCTGTTCTGGCTCGAAGACAGCGACCGGCTCGGCCGCAAGGCGCGGGGTGGGTTCTACACTTACGACGAGGCCGGCAAGCGCGCGGGTCTCTGGAACGGTTTGAACGAGAAATACCCGCTCCTTGCCGATCAGCCGGGCCTGACCGAGGTCAAACACCGTCTGATGATGACGCAGGCTCTCGAAGCCGTCCGATCGCTGGAGGACGGTGTCTTGACGGACATCCGCGAAGGCGACGTCGGCGCCATTCTGGGTTGGGGTTTCGCGCCCTGGTCCGGCGGCCCCTTCTCATGGCTCGACAGGATCGGCGCCGACAAGGCCGTCGAGATTTGCCACGACCTTGCCGAGAGGCACGGGCGCCGCTTCACCGCGCCGGACCTCCTCCGCCAGATGGCTGCCGAGGGCGAGACCTTCTACGGGCGCTTCGCGCCACCCACCAAAGCCGCGTGAACGCCCGCCGCTTTCCTCTTGGCGCAAGAACTCCCGCCGGAGGTACCAAAAAAGGCCTCCCGAGGGGCGGCCTTCCTTTTCAGACCAAAGCGGCCCCTTAGTTCTGCGCGTAGTATTCGATGACGAGGTTCGGCTCCATCATCACCGGATAGGGCACGTCGGTCAGACCGGGCGTCCGCACGAAGGTCGCCGTCATCTTGGAGTGGTCCACATCCAGATAATCCGGCACGTCACGCTCAGGCAGCCCTGCGGCCTCGAGTACGATGGCGAGCTGCTTCGAGCGGTCCCGAACCTCGACCACGTCCCCTTCCTTCACGCGATAGGACGGGATGTTCACCCGCTTGCCGTTCACCCGGACATGCCCGTGGTTCACGAACTGGCGGGCTGCGAAGATCGTGGGCACGAACTTGGCGCGGTAAACGACCGCGTCTAGGCGACGCTCCAACAGGCCGATCAGGTTCTCGCCCGTGTCGCCCTTGACCCGGGCGGCATCGGCGAAGATGCGCTTGAACTGCTTCTCGGTCAGGTCGCCGTAGTAGCCCTTGAGCTTCTGCTTGGCGCGGAGCTGCAGACCAAAGTCCGACATCTTGCCCTTACGGCGCTGACCGTGCTGACCCGGGCCGTATTCGCGTCGGTTGACGGGGGATTTCGGGCGACCCCAGATGTTTTCGCCCATCCGGCGGTCTATTTTGTACTTGGCAGCCGTTCTCTTGGTCATACGACTGATCTCCTCTTCGGTTTCGAGAGGGCGTTGTCCTTTCCCCGGATTTGGCCAGGGCGACAGGCATCCCCTTGCGGGGGCCACCAACACCAATGAAGCCGCGCGTTTATACGCGGTCCATAGGGCTGTCAATCGGCGTCATGTTGCTTTTTCAACTGACCCGGCGCATCAGCGCCGCTTCCTCGGCGTCCAGAACTTTGCGCGACATCGGCCCATAGACCGAAGGGGTCCGGCGCAGCTCCGGCATAACATCGAAGAGCCGGGTCAGCTGATCCGCCGCGATCGTGTCGAGCTGCGCCGCGGCCGGGTGGAAGCTCTCGCATTCCACACCATTGGCCCAGACGATGCCATGCCGCGGCAGCATCAGGTGAATGTAGGTGACCGGATTCCGGTCCTGCACGCGCAGAATACCCCGGTCGTTCACCATCTCGCTGGCGGCGACCAGAACTTCTTTTTCGCCCCAAAGCGCCAGCGCCCCTGCGCCTTTGACAAGCATGCGGTGGTCTGGAGACACGATCAGATCGCCCTCGGGCCGGTCATCGCCTAGCGCTTCGTTCCGAATCCGGATCGGGCGCAGGTCTGGCGCCGCCACGAGCCGCGCCGACGACAGGTAGCGCTGGCCGATCCATAGGATCTCCTGCAATCCGTCGTCCTTCGTGTAGAGCATGTCGCCCGCGACCAGGTCTTCGATCTTTCGCGGCCCACCCGGCGCGTCGAGCCATGTGCCGGGGGTGAAGCAGACCACGCCTTCCCTGTTCCGTCCGCGCGCGTTCGAGGCCAGCGGGCTTTCGGGCCCGGAGACCACCTTAAGGTCGATCTCCTCGGGCGGCGCGTCGCCGATGAAAAGTATCAGAGGCTTCGAGAGGTCGGGCACGTCGATCAGCGTGGCGGTCCAGCGGCGGCGGCCGTCAGTCACGGTGAAGGACTGCTCGACATCCGCTTTCGCCGGAGCGAAGGGCGATCGCGCTCCCTCCTGCACCAGCGCCCGCAGGATCAACTGACTGGCGAGTTCAGCGGACCGGCGGCGGTAGGTCTTGACCGAGGACTGGAGCGCCTCCGCCCGGAAGCCGCTCGTCTCGTCGATCCGCACGGCTCGTCCGGACCACTCCCAGTTCGCGCCCCTCGTCAACGCCCGCACGGGCGCGCCGGTCAGCCCGTCGATCTCCGTCTGCGACCACGCAATCACAAACGCGCCCCTCGGAGCGGTCGTTGCGCTCATAATCTCTGCCCCAATCGTCTTTTGTTCGGGCGAACCTATCAGCGCCAATCTGAGGGGTGAATCCTCGCACGGAACTCATGGCGACGGTGCGGCCAAATCAACACGTATGTCAGAACCGGAACTTGGCCTGAAAGGTGCCCACGAATTGCCCTTCTGACTGCGCCTCAAACTCGGGGCTGAGCCATGTCAGGCCGTAGAAAACCTTATACCTGTCAGAGGCGTAGCTTCCTCCGATCCGGACACGGCCGCGGACCTCGGTCAGCTCGGCGCCAAGATCGGGCGTTAGGAAGACGCTCTCGTCAACCCAGGCGACATCGGCGCCAAAGGAAAGCGCCAGACCTTCGGGGCGATTGCCAGTGACGGCTGGCGCGCGTTGGCCGCCGACAACACTTCGAAGAAGAAGCGAGTCCTTGTCCCACGCCCCGAAAGCGATATCGAAACCGGCGCGGATCAGATCCTCGCTGCCCGCCTGCGCCTCGACGAACGGCCGGATCGTGTTGCTGCCAACGATCCAGGTCCGCGCGATCTCCCCGCTGACATCGAACCCGATCTGATCCTCGATCTGAAAGCCGTCCATCCTGGGGATCGTGAATCCCAAAATGCGGTGCAGTTCCGTTTGAAGATCCAGCAGCCCGGTCTGCTCGCCGATGACGACCAAATCCGCACCTATCCGCGACTCGAAACCCGACAGCTCGGCGTGCGAGTGCAGGCCGAAGGCCAGCACGCCGGCGTGGCGGCGGTCGGCAGGATCGGGCGCGTCGAGGTTTGAAGGGGTTATGATATCGGTTCGGAACCGGAACTCCAGGAGCTCGCCGAAGCGGTCGGGAAGCCGCCCGTTCCAGGCGTCGCCATAGACGGCGCCGACCTGGACAGAGGAACTTTGCCAACGGTCCCTAAACTCACCGATCGAATCGTTGGTAATGGCGAGCGACCAGCCGAGACGCTCCTTGGCGATCGCGCCGCCAGGAAGCGCCGCCAGAAGAGCAGCGGCGAGGGCTAGCCGCACTTGGAATACCCGCAGGACGGGCAGGTCATGCAGCCTTCGATCATCTGCATCCCGAACTGCCCGCAGGCCGGGCAGGCGGGACCGCGCGGCTGGTCGAGGTTTACAACCTGGGCCCGGGGATCGGACTTGAGGCCCATGCCCTCCCCATCGATGAAGCCGATCGAGACCAGATGACGCTCAATCACGCCGCCAATGGCCGCGAGGATCGACGGAATGTACTTGCCCTGCATCCAGGCGCCGCCCCTCGGATCGAAGACCGCCTTCAGTTCCTCCACCACAAAACTGACATCCCCGCCCCGCCGGAACACGGCCGAGATCATGCGGGTGAGCGCGACGGTCCAGGCATAGTGCTCCATGTTTTTCGAGTTGATGAACACCTCGAACGGTTGCCGGCGCCCGCCCACGACAATGTCGTTGATCGTGATGTAAATGGCGTGCTCGCTGTCCGGCCATTTGAGCTTGTAGGTATTCCCGTCGAGCGCCTGCGGCCGGTCGAGCGGCTCTGCGATATAGACAACATCACCGTGCGGCATTGCAGGCGCGTCCTCGTCCTTGCTCAGGACCTCGGGCGCGCTTGGCGTCTCTTCCGCCACGCTCAGCACAGACCCCGTAACGGCGTTCGGCCGGTACGTCGTGCAGCCTTTGCAGCCAGTCTCATAGGCTTGCAAATACACGTCCTTGAACGCCTCGAAGTCGATGTCTTCCGGACAATTGATGGTCTTAGAGATCGATGAATCCACCCATTCCTGCGCCGCCGCCTGCATCTTTACGTGCTCGGACGGCGTCAGCGTCTGGGCGTTGACGAAATATTCCGGCAGGGGCGCGTCGCCATTCAGGTCGCGCCACATCTGGACGGCGTAGTCGACCACCTCCTCTTCCGTCCGCGAGCCGTCCTTTTGCAGCACCTTGCGCTTGTAGGCATAAGCGAAGACCGGCTCGATCCCGGAAGACACATTCCCGGCATAAAGGCTTATGGTGCCGGTCGGGGCGATGGAGGTCAGAAGCGCGTTGCGAATTCCATGCGCGCGGATGGCGTCCTTCACGTCGTCTTCCATGTGCGCGAGCGAGCCGCTTGCGAGAAATTTGTCCGCGTCGAAAAGCGGGAACGCCCCTTTCTCACCCGCCAGTTCAGCGGAAGAGAGATAGGCGGCGCGGGCGATCTGGCGCATCCACGTCCGGGTCTGTTCGGCGGCTTCGTCGGATCCGTAGCGCAGTCCCAGCATCAAAAGCGCATCGGCGAGGCCGGTTACGCCAAGACCGATGCGACGCTTCGCCTGCGCCTCGGCCCGCTGCTCCGGCAACGGGAAGCGGGAGGCGTCGACCACATTGTCCATCATTCGGATCGCGGTCTTCACAAGATTTCCGAGCGCTTCCGCGTCCAGCGCGGCGGCGTCAGTGAACGGGTTCTCGACCAGCCGCGCAAGGTTGACGGACCCCAGAAGGCAGGCGCCGTAGGGCGGCAGGGGCTGCTCGCCGCAGGGGTTGGTGGCCGAGATGGTCTCGGCGTAGGCGAGGTTGTTCATCTCGTTGATGCGGTCGATGAAGATCACGCCCGGCTCGGCGTAGTCATAGGTCGCCCGCATGATCCGGTTCCAGAGATCCCGCGCCTCAACCGTATGGTAGATCGTGCCGTTGAAGGTCAGGTCCCATGAGGAGTCCGCTTTCACCGCCTCCATGAAGGCGTCGGTGACGAGGACCGAGACGTTGAAGTTGCGGAGCCGCGCGGGATCGGCCTTGGCCGAAATGAAGTCTTCAATATCGGGATGATCGCAGCGCATCGTCGCCATCATTGCCCCGCGGCGGGAACCGGCGGACATAATGGTGCGGCACATCGCATCCCATACATCCATGAAGCTCAAGGGACCGGAAGCGTCGGCGGCCACGCCCTTAACATTGGCGCCCTTTGGCCGGATCGTGGAGAAGTCATAGCCGATCCCGCCACCCTGCTGCATGGTGAGCGCGGCCTCTTTGAGCATGTCGAAGATGCCGACCATACTGTCCGGGATCGTGCCCATGACAAAACAGTTGAATAGGGTTACTGAACGCGCGGTTCCGGCCCCTGCTGTGATGCGGCCAGCGGGGAGAAACTTAAAGTCTTCAAGGGCTTCGAAGAAGACCGGCTCCCAGTGATCCGGGTCATTCTCGACTTCGGCCAGAGCGCGGGCGATGCGGCGCCAAGTTTCCTCGACTGTCGCGTCAATGGGCGCGCCGTCCGCCGCTTTGAAGCGGTACTTCATGTCCCAGATCTGTTCCGCGATGGGCGCGGCGAAGCGGGTCATCAGGGGCTCTCCAGTTGGGTCGGCGGACCGCGTTTTCCACAGGTTATCCACAAGTTGTTGGCTTGCGGAGGAGTGATATTACCATATCATGTGGTTTCGGCTAGGGGTGATGTATGGGCCACATGAACATGATCAAGCTCTCCGTCGGATCGGAGAGCGTCGAGAGCCTGATCGACTGGCAGCGCAACCGCTCGCGACAGATCAAGGGCAATCGGTATTTCCACATCACCCGCATGTTCCCCAAGCGGACCGAGGAGATCCTCGCAGGCGGGAGCATCTATTGGGTCATTCAAGGGGTGATCCAATGCCGCCAGAAGATCGTTGATTTTGAAGAAGTTATCGGGGACGACGGCATTCGCCGCTGCGCCATCCTGCTGGATGAAGAGATTGTGCGGACCGAACCCGTCCGCAAACGTCCGTTTCAGGGCTGGCGGTATTTCGACCCCAAGGACGCCCCGCGCGACCTGTCGCCAGGTCGGGCGAAGGCCTCGGCGGATTTGCCGCCGAAACTGATGGCCGCGCTGTCGGAAATCGGTGTGCGTTAGGGGCGCACCAAAACGCGTCGGGATCACGCCGGTGCGGATTTCAGGCCGAGCCTGGCAGTAAACTCTGCAAGAACCGCCGCGTCGTCCGCCGTCAAAGACGCTGTCTGCGAGCGGAAAAGCGCGGCTTCGGAGCGGAGCACAAGCGCGTCCTCGAGCACCCTTAAGTGATTGGCGCGGAGCGTCGCGCCGGTCGTCGTGATGTCGGCGATCGCCTCGGCGGTCAGGTTTTTGACCGTGCCCTCGGTCGCACCCTGACTGTCGACAAGCTGGTAGTCCGAGACCCCCGCATCGCGCAGGAACGTCCGGACAAGCCTGTGGTACTTGGTCGCGATCCTGAGCCTGTGGCCATGGGCAGCGCGGAACCGGGTCGCGGCGGCGTCGAGATCGTCGAGCGTCGTGACGTCGATCCAGAAATCGGGAACAGCGATAATCAGATCGGCGCGGCCGAACCCGAGCCGCGCGATTTCGGCGAGCTTACTATCCCAGAGGGGCAGCTTATCGCGGACCATGTCCATGCCGGTGACGCCGAGATGCACGCGGCCCTCAGCCAGCTCGCGGGGGATCTCACCCGCCGACAAGAGCACCAGCTCGACGCCCTCGACACCGGCCACCCGACCCGCGTACTCGCGGTTGGAGCCTGTGCGGGTCAGCATCACACCGCGCTCCGCGAACCAATCGGTCGTCTGGTCCATCAGCCGGCCCTTGGATGGCACGCCGAGCTTAATGGTCATGACGCGCCTCCCAGATCGACGATCACGCCCGGTCGGATCACGCCGCCCACCGCAGGCACACCCGCCTCGCCGCCAATGGCGCGGGTCAGCGCGTTGTAGCGCCCGCCGGTGGCGACCGGGGGCAAATCGGGGCGAGCGTCGGCGTAGAAGCCGAAGACAAAGCCGTCGTAGTATTCTAGCGTCGTCCGGCCGTACGCGGCCTCGAAGGCGATCCGACTCAGGTCGATGCCGTGCGCGGTCAGCGCGTCGAAGCGGTTGGCGAGGCTCTCGACGGCTGGCGCGATGGCGGGGAAGCCATCCGCAAGCGCCGTCAGCGATGCGAGCGCCTCGAGCGCGGTGCCTTTCGTGTTCAGGAGAGCGTCCATCCGGCGGATGGCCTCGGCATCGATCGGCGGCGCTTCCCGCTCGGCGCGGAGCGCGTCTAAACGGTCCATGATGTCGGAGGTCGACCGCAGGCCAATCGCCTTTCCCCTGCCCGCGAATGGCTCTTCCGTATCGAGGAGCGCAGCGCGAGCCGGGTCCATGCCGGTCGTGCTGTACTGGTCCAGCAACCGCTTGAATCGTCCGGGACGCCAGAGATGGTGAAGGAGCGCCGCCTTGCGGGCCTTCGTAGCGTCGAGCCCCAGAACGGCCGCACGGAGGAGCCCGATGTCGCCCATTTCCATGCGCAGGCCGAGGGGGGCGAGGATGCTGGCGAAGGCGGCGAAGACCTCGGAATCGGCCTCGGCGGCGTCAGCGCCATTGAAGAGCTCGTAGCCCACCTGGAGATATTCGGACGCGCGGTCGGGGTCGTCTTCCTGACGGCGGAACACCTCGCCCGCGTAGGTGTAGCGCGCCTGATCCCGGCCTTCGTCCATGTGGCGGCGGACGAGCGGAACAGTGAAGTCGGGGCGGAGCATCATCTCGCCCCGCACGGGATCGTGCGTGACAAAGGCTCGGGCGCGGATGTCTTCTCCGTAGAGGTCAAGGAGCGCGCCGGCGGGTTGAAGGATATCGGTCTCGAAAACCTCGGCGCCCCGCTCTTCGATCAGGGCGCGGAGGCGGTTGGCCTCATCCCGGATGTCGCCCTTGGCCGGCATCAGCGATCGAGGATTTCGCGGACTTTGGCCACGAGATCGTCGAGGGGAGCTTCGAACTGCTGTTTCCGCTCTTTCCACTCCTCGACCGAGGCGGTCTCGGCGATTTCCGCGCCAAGGACGAGGTCCTTGATCTGCACAACGCCGCGCTCGGCCTCGTCGGAGCCCTGGATGATGGCAACAGGGCTTTGCCGCTTGTCGGCGTACTTGAGCTGGTTGCCGAAGTTTTTCGGGTTGCCGAGATAGACCTCGGCGCGGATGCCCGCGTTCCGAAGCGTCGCCGCCATCTGCTGGTAGTCGGCCATGCGGTCGCGGTCCATGACCGTGACGACAACAGGGCCCTGGGACGCGCCGCCGGTCCGGCCTTTGGCGCGGAGCGCGGCGAGGAGGCGGTCGACGCCGATGGAGATGCCGGTGGCCGGGACGGCCTGGCCGGTAAAGCGCTTGACGAGGTCGTCATAACGTCCGCCGCCGGCGACGGAGCCGAACTGGCGCGGGCGGCCCTTATCGTCGGGGATCTCGAAGGTGAGCTCGGCCTCGTAGACCGGGCCGGTGTAGTAGCCGAGGCCGCGAACGACAGAGGGATCCATCACAATTCGATCTTCGCCGTAGTCCTGGGCGCGTACGAGTTCGATGATGCGGCGAAGTTCCGTCACGCCCTCCGCGCCGATAGACGAGCCATCGACGAGGCTGCGAAGCTCGGCCCAGCGATCCTCAAAGGAAAGCTCAGCAGCACCCAAGAAGCGCAATATGAGCTCGGTTTGACGATCCGACAGCCCGGCACCTTTTGTGTAGTCTCCACTTTCGTCCATGCGCCCTTCGCCAAGAAGCGCGCGAACGCCATCCGCGCCAAGCCGGTCGAATTTGTCAACGGCGCGGAGAACGATGCCACGTTCGGTATGGGACTCTTCTGCGATACCGGCAACCTCCAGCACCCCGTTCAGCACCTTCCGGTTGTTCAACCGGATCACGTAGTCCCCGCGGTCGATCCCTACGGCCTCAAGCGCGTCGGCCAGCATCATGCAGATCTCCGCGTCCGCCGCGACGGACGCAGTCCCCACAGTATCCGCATCGCATTGATAGAACTGCCGGAACCGGCCCGGGCCCGGTTTCTCGTTTCGCCAGACCGGCCCCATTGCGTAACGGCGGTAGGGTGTCGGAAGGTCGTTCCGGTGCTGGGCGAAGACGCGGGCCAAAGGCGCCGTCAAGTCGTAGCGGAGCGCGAGCCAGGCGGCGGCGTCATCCT
This sequence comes from Paracoccaceae bacterium, assembly GCA_030066855.1. Classification (GTDB taxonomy): domain Bacteria; phylum Pseudomonadota; class Alphaproteobacteria; order Rhodobacterales; family Rhodobacteraceae; genus Kangsaoukella. Next base: position 49,589 of record JASJAU010000016.1, read on the forward strand.
CCTGCCAGGCGAAGACGCCCTCGTTCGGGCGGTCCACGTCGGGCAGGTATTTGCCCAGCGCGTCGAGCGTCTCGACAGCCGAGCTTTCCAGCGGATCGAACCCATAGCGATGGTACACCTCAAGGATCGCATCGAGCATCGCCTTGCGTTCGGCGACTTCCGCGCCGAAATAGTCCTTGAAGCCCTTCGGCGTTTCCGCCTTGGGCCGGGGTGTTTTCTTCGGTTTGGCCATGACCGTCTTTCGAATGGGCGCCCTTTTTCGGGTCGCGCGGGGTTTAGCCCGTGGGCTCAGACGGGGCAAGGAGGCTTGGGATGACAAGGAAAATCGAAGAGCGGCTGGCGCATTTGGAGCGCGTGGTCGAAGAGTTGAACGAGGTCGTAGCCAACCAGGCGGGCGAGATCGACGCGCTGACCAGGCGGGTCGCGATGCTGATGGCTCGGGAGGCCGAGCGCGAGGCCGACGGCTCGGGCGGCGTGGTGATCGGCGACGAGCGGCCGCCGCATTACTGATCCGGCTGTCACGCGGGCGTCGCATTGGCCCGGTAGAGCCGTAGCGTGGGCTCCCATCCCGCAATGAGCGGTGCCAGTCCGTTTTCCTCGTCCCCATTGGCGCCCTGCAAAGGGCGACGGCGGGCGCCGCGACTTTGGGCAACGCTTCTTCGCTGCCCGCCCCCGGCCCTTCATTGGGTCGGGGTTTTTGCATGAACGCACAGAACCGGTTCTTCCGAGCGCCTATTCTTGTCTGTACGAACGCTTATATCGGTTCCGAAAGGATAATTCCGATGGCATATCAGACTCACCCCGAAACCCGCGTCGGGCATATTCATTTAAAGGTGTCCGATCTGGAGCGGTCGATCGCCTTTTACCGCGAGGTGCTCGGCTTCGAACTCCAGCAGCGCTACGGCCGGCGAGCGGCGTTTCTGTCGGCGGGTGGCTATCATCATCACATCGGGCTGAACACATGGGAGAGCCGCCGGGGAACGAGACCTGCAGGCGGAACCACGGGGCTCTACCACGTGGCTTTCGTCTATCCCGACCGCGCCGCGCTTGGACGGGCGATTGGGCAGGTGGTTGATGCGGGCGTCGAACTGCTCGGCGCCGCCGATCATGGCGTCAGCGAGGCCGTCTATTTCAACGATCCGGACGGCAATGGCATCGAGCTCTATCGAGACCGCCCTGAAGCGGACTGGCCGCGCGACGCCGACGGCGATCTGGCGATGGTAAACGCGCCCCTCGACGTGCCCGCGCTCATCGCCGAAGGCCGGGCGGCGCAGACGGTCTAACCGGGCTGGACGCCGGAACCCGCCGCGCCTAGGGTCCGCCCTCGGGGAGGACCGCGCATGGCGACTGGCAAGAACATCCGCACCTATTTCGAAGGCGCCTGGCATGACGGCGACCTGCCCGTCATGAACGCGGCGGATCACGGCTCGTGGCTTGGCTCGACGGTGTTCGACGGGGCGCGATGGTTCGATGGCGTGGCACCGGATCTCCATGCCCACTGCGCCCGCGTCAACGCCTCAGCCGAAGCGCTTATGATCACGCCGACGGTCTCGACCGAGGACATGGTCGCGATCACGCTCGAGGGGTTGAAGGCGTTCGGGCCGGACGCCGCTGTCTACATCCGCCCGATGTACTGGGCGCTCCATGGCGACGCCACGGCGATCGTTCCCGCGCCCGATGCGACGGGCTTCGCGATCTGCCTTGAGGAAATCCCTTTCGCCCCGGCTGAGGCCAGCATTCGCCTGACCCGGACCCGGTTCCGCCGCCCGGTTCTCGAAGACGCGGTCGTGAACGCAAAGGCAGGGTGCCTTTATCCCAACAATGCCCGGATGCTGGCCGAGGCGCGGTCGAAAGGCTTTCACAACGCGCTCGTCGCAGACGCCATGGGCAACGTGGCTGAGACCGCCTCGGCCAATATCTTCATGGTCAAAGACGGCGAGGTCTTCACACCGATCCCGAACGGCACCTTCCTCGCCGGGATCACGCGGGCGCGGCATATCGGCAATCTCATGCATGACGGGACAGAGGTGCATGAAACCGTCCTGACATTCGAGGATTTCGAGACTGCGGACGAGGTGTTCATGTCCGGCAACATGAACAAGGTCACGCCAATCTCGGAGTTCGACGGCTGCCACTACCAGACCGGCCCGGTGACACGACGGGTCCGCGAGATGTATTGGGACTGGGCCTTGTCCGACCGGCCATGATGCACGTCACCCACGATTACCTGCACCTGCCCGACAGCACGCTGGACGATCTCGGGATCACACCGGGTGAGGCGGCGAACGCGATTGAGGAAGTGCTTACCGCGAAAGCCGAAGGCCGGTTCCACACGGCGCCCAAGACCGCGATCATGCCCGGCGGCGGGCGTTACATGATGTCGACGCTGTCGGTGGGCGACGACGGACTCACGATTCTGAAGACGGTCAGCGTTTCTCCCGATAATGCCGCGCGCGGGCTGGCGGCGATCAACGGCGCGATCCTGGTTCTCGATGCCGAGACCGGGCTACTTCGCGCGGTTCTGGGTGCGAATTGGGTGACGGCGGTCCGAACCGCCGCGCTCTCCGCCGTTGCGGCGCGGCGGCTGGCCGATCCCGCGTCCAAAAGCGTTGGCTTCATTGGCTGCGGCGTTCAGGCGCGGAGCCATCTCGAGACCTTCGCCGAGATGTTCCCCCTCAGGCGCATTTTCGCATACGGGCGGGGGTCCGCGAACCGGGACAGGCTCATGAGCGCGGCAGAAGCCATGGGGCTTGAGGCCATGGCGGCAGAGACGCCTGAGGCGGCGCTCAGCGCCTCCGATCTGATCGTGACCTCGATCACGCTCGATTACAGCGTCAAACCGTTTCTAGACGCGTCCTGGCTGAAACCGAACGCCTTCGCGGCCATTACCGACCTGGCGATCCCGTGGAAAGACGACAGCATCGGCGCCTTCGGAACAATCGTCGTGGACGATCTGGAACAGGAGAAAGAGGCCGAGCGTCCCATGGTGCCACCGGAGATGATAGCCTGCGACCTGTCCGGCCTCGCGTCTGGATCGTTGCGGGTGCCGGAGGATGGCAAGCCCAGCGCTTTCGTGTTCAGGGGGATCGCCCTGGGTGACTACGCGGTCGCGGCGCTGGCCTACAAGCGGGCGGAGATGGAAGGCAAAGGTCTTCGGATTCTGCCATGACAATGGACAGCCGACCCATCCGGGGCCATGATCGCGCCAAAGGAGCGCCGGGCCTTGCGTAAATTTCTGGTCATACTCGACGACAGCCGCGAGTGTCTGAACGCGATGCGGTTCGCCGCGATGCGCGCTGCGAGTACGGGCGGCGGCGTGCAGATCCTGTCGGTCATCCCGCCCGACGAGTTCAACCACTGGATCGGAGTCGGGAACATCATGCGCGAGGAGGCGCGGGAGCGAATTCACGCCCATTTCGAGGTTTTCGCCAAATGGATGCGCGACCGGCAGGGCGTGGACCCGGAGCTCGTCATTCGCGAGGGCGAGCCGGTTCCCGAGGTCCTCTCGCAAATCGACGAGGACGGGGAGATCGGCGTTCTGGTTCTTGGCGCCTCGGCCGAGAAGCGCGGGCCCGGCCCGATTGTCGCCGCGCTGTCACGGCGCTTCGGCACCCTGCCCGTGCCGCTGACCATCGTTCCTGGCGAGCTTTCCAAGGAGCGTCTGGAGGCGATCACGTGACGCCGGTAACGCGTTTTGGCGTACTTTAGAATCGTTCCAACTTCTTGACATTCGCCGGGTCGCGACCGCATATTACCAGCCACCCCCGCAATGAGGCGCGCAGATGTTCATTCAAACCGAATCGACCCCCAATCCGGCGACGTTAAAATTCCTGCCGGGCCAGACCGTGCTGGAAGCCGGAACCGCCGATTTTCCAAGCCGGGATACGGCCAAGAAATCGCCTCTCGCGCAGCGCGTTTTCGCAGTGGATGGCGTGACAGGCGTGTTCTTCGGCACGGATTTCGTCACCGTCACCAAAGGCGAAGAAGTGGATTGGGACGCGATCAAGCCGGCCATTCTCGGCGCGATCATGGAGCATTTCCAGTCCGGCGCGCCGGTGATCGAGGGCGAGGCGCAGGCGGCTTCGGCGCATGCCGAGCATGACGGGCCGGACGCCGAAATTGTGGTGCAGATCAAAGAACTTCTGGACACCCGCGTACGGCCTGCCGTGGCGCAAGACGGAGGCGATATCGTGTTCCACGGGTTCGACCGTGGCGTCGTTTACCTCCACATGCAGGGCGCATGCGCGGGCTGCCCGTCGTCGACGCTGACGCTGAAGATGGGGATAGAGAACCTGCTCCGGCACTACATCCCCGAGGTTTTGGAGGTCCGCCCTGTCGCGGCCTGATCCGATAATCCTCGCATTCGACACATCGGCCGCGCATTGCGCGGCCGCTTTGCTAATCGGGGATCGGATCGCGGCAGACCGCCATGAGGACATGGCGAAAGGTCAGGCGGAGCGCTTGTTCCCGATGATCGAGGAGGTCATGGGAGAAGCGGGCGCGGGTTGGGCGGATCTCGACGCGATCGGCGTGGGCGTCGGCCCTGGGAACTTCACCGGAGTCCGTATCTCGGTGAGCGCCGCGCGCGGATTGGCGCTCTCCCTGGGCGTCCCGGCCATCGGGGTTTCCTCCTTCGACATCTCCCGCCACGGCGCGCCCGACTGGGCCGGGCCGGAACTGGTGAGTCTGGCGACGACACGGAGGGACGCGGACGCGATGATCCAGCTCTATCGCGACGGTGGACCGGATGGCGCGCCGTTCGAGGTCGTGTTTGGAGACGCCGACGCCAACGCGGCGCCCGAGCTGCCTTCGGGGACGCGCGTTCTCGGACATGGAGCGGCGGAATTGGGCCGGATGTTCCAGATCGACGTGCGCGAGTCTGGCGAATCGGGAGGTTCAGTTGCGGCGACGGTCGCGCGATTTGCGGCGGAGAAGCTCGCGGCCGGAGCGGCAGGCGATCGCCCCGCGCCTCTCTACATCCGCCCTGCGGACGCGGCGCCCTCCTCCGACCCGCCCCCGGTGATTCTGCCGTGACACCAGAGGAAATGGCGGCGATCCACGCGGAGGCTATGACGGTGCCGCCGCCCTGGGGCGCACCAACCTTTCGGGGTTTTCTGAGCGCGCCTGGGGTCGTCGTCGCTTTCGAGCCTGAGGGTTTCGCGCTCGGACGGGTGATCGCGGACGAGGCGGAGCTTCTCACCCTCGCCATTCTGCCGCCCGCGCGCCGGAAAGGCCTGGCGAGCGCCTGCCTCGCGGGGTTCGAGGACAAGGCCAGCGCGAAGGGCGCGCGGCGCGTGTTCCTTGAGGTTGCGATTACCAACACCGCGGCCAAGGGGCTCTATGAAAAATCTGGCTACAGCGAGGCCGGACGGCGCCCCGAATACTACAGAATCAAGGGGCAGGCGCCGATCAGCGCGATTCTGATGACAAAAACGCTTTGACCTTGCGACATTGCGTAAATGCCGGGTTTTCTGCGCGTTGCGATCCCACGGCGCGCCAGTCGGCTATTGACCCTCAGAGGGATAAGCGGCCTTATTCGAAGGTGATCTGGCGGAGTTCAGACTAAGATGACGCGCGCGGTCGGAGATCCGCAAAGGCGCGCGAGAATAGTAACTGGGAGAGACCATAATGACCCTTGTTAAGAAGTTCCTTGGCGCGGTCGCGGCTGTCGGGCTCACGGCGGGCGCAGCGAGCGCCGAGCCGGCCCTGATGTACGACCTGGGCGGCAAATTCGACAAATCCTTCAACGAGGCCGCTTATAACGGCGCCAAGCGCTGGGCCGAAGAAACCGGCATGAGCTACCGCGAGATTGAGGTAACCGCCGAGCCGCAGCGCGTTGAATTCGCCACGCGCCTCGCCGAGGCCGGCTTCAACCCGATCGTGGTTCTCGGTTTCCAGAACGCCGCCACCGTCGAGGAAGTCGCGCCGAAGTACCCGGACACCAGCTTTGCGATCATCGACGTGAGCTGGCTCGACATTCCGAACCTGCAGCAGATCAGCTTTGCCGAGCATGAGGGCAGCTATCTCGTGGGCATGCTTGCGGCGATGGCCTCGGAATCCGGTACCATCGGATTCGTGGGCGGAATGGACGTGCCGCTGATCCGTCATTTTGGTTGCGGCTACGCGCAGGGCGCCAAGGCTGTGAACCCTGATATCAACATTGTGGCCAACATGACGGGCACGACGCCGACCGCCTGGAATGACCCGGTGAAAGGCGGCGAGCTGACGAAGGCTCAGATCAGCCAGGGCGCTGACGTCGTCTATGCGGCCGCGGGCGGCACCGGCGTGGGCGTTCTGCAAACGGCGGCGGACGAAGGGATTCTGTCGATCGGCGTCGACTCGAACCAGAACTACCTGCATCCGGGCCAGGTGCTGACCTCGATGCTCAAGCGGGTCGACCAAGCGGTCTACGACGTTTTCGCGGCCGGTGTTGAAGGCTTCGAGCCGGGCGTTCGGGTCATGGGGCTCGAGAACGAGGGCGTCGGCTACGCGCTTGATGAGTTCAACGCGGCCCTGATCACCCCGGAAATGCAGGAAGCTGTGGACGCGGCCAAAGCCTCGATCATTGCAGGCGACACCGAAGTCGTCGCCTATTACACCAACGATAGCTGCCCGGTCCTAGAATTCTGAGACGGCCGGTCTCTTGAAAACGGGCCGCGCCGACTTTGTTGGCGCGGCCTTCTTGCCAGCCGAGGGGGGACACGGGTGAGCGACGCGCCAGCGATTGAGCTAACGGGCATCTCGAAAGCTTTCGGGCCTGTTCAGGCCAACAAAGACATCTCGATCCGGGTTATGCCCGGCACGATCCACGGCATTATCGGCGAGAACGGCGCGGGCAAATCGACGCTGATGTCGATCCTCTACGGCTTCTACAAGGCCGACAAAGGCAAGATCTTCATCAACGGCAAGGAAACCCAGATTCCCGACAGCCAGGCGGCCATTGCGGCCGGGATCGGCATGGTGTTCCAGCACTTCAAGCTGGTCGAGAACTTCACGGTTCTGGAAAACGTCATTCTCGGCGCCGAGGAGGGCGCCCGGCTGAAACCCTCGCTCGGCAAGGCGCGGAAGCTCCTCACCCAGCTCGCCGAGGAATACGAGCTGAGCGTCGATCCCGACGCGCTGATCGAGGACCTTTCGGTCGGGCACCAGCAACGCGTCGAGATCCTGAAGGCGCTGTACCGCGAAGCGGACATTCTGATCCTGGACGAACCCACCGGCGTCCTGACGCCCGCCGAGGCGGATCACCTGTTCCGCATTCTCGAAGGGCTTAAGGCTGAGGGGAAGACCATCATCCTCATCACGCACAAGCTGCGCGAGATCATGGAGGTTACGGACACTGTCAGCGTGATGCGGCGCGGCGAGATGACCGCCACGGTCAAGACCAGCACAACCAGTCCCGAGGAGCTGGCCGAGCTGATGGTGGGCCGGAAGGTCCTGCTCCGGGTCGAGAAGAAGCCGGCGACGCCCTACGCGCAGGTGCTTGAGATCGAGAACCTGAAGGTCAAGGACGACGATGGCGTCGAGCGGTTGAAGGGCATCAGTCTGAATGTGCGGGGCGGCGAGATTCTGGGCATTGCGGGGGTGGCCGGGAACGGCCAATCAGAGCTGCTCAAGGTTCTTGGAGGGTTCCAGCGGGCCAGCGGCGCCATCCGCGTGAACGGCGAGGAGATCGACCTCACCGGGCGCAAATCCGACGGCCAGTCGCGGCGGGCGCGGGGCATCGCCCATGTGCCGGAGGACCGTCAGCGCGAAGGGCTGATCATGAACTTCATGGCCTGGGAGAACATGATCTTCGGCTATCACCATGATCCGGCCTATCAGCGCTCGAAGCGCTTGATGGACAACGCGGCAATCCGCGCGGCGACATTCGAGAAAATGAAGACCTTCGATGTGCGTCCTCCGACCCCGACCCTGCAAGCCAAGAGCTTCTCCGGCGGCAACCAGCAGAAGATCGTTCTGGCGCGCGAGATCGAGCGCGACCCGGAGCTTTTGCTCGTCGGTCAGCCAACGCGGGGCGTCGACATCGGCGCCATTGAGTTCATTCACCGGCAGATCGTCGCGCTCCGCGATCGGGGCAAGGCCATCCTGCTGGTCAGCGTTGAGCTCGACGAGATCATGTCGCTGTCGGACCGGATCGCCGTGATGTTTGATGGACGGATCATGGGCGAGCGGCTTCCGAACCAGACGGACGAGCGCGAGCTGGGTCTTTTGATGGCGGGCGTCGATCCCGGGTCCGCGCCCGCGCCATCCCGCGGCGCGCAAAGCGTGGCGGCAAGCGGGGAAGGAGCCTGATCATGGATGTCATGCCGAAATGGGCCGACGCGCTTCTAATCCCACTGATCTCGATCATCATCGCCTTCGCGATCTCCGCCGGCGTGATCGTCGCCATTGGCGAGGACCCGGTCGAAGCGATCCGTTTGATGATCGCAGGCACGTTCGGGCGATCGGACGGCATCGGCTTCATGCTGTTCTACGCCACAAACTTCATGTTCACCGGGCTCGCTGTGGCCGTGGCCTTTCACGCGCGCATGTTCAATATCGGTGGCGAAGGTCAGGCCGCTTTGGGCGGGCTTGGCGTGGCGCTCGTCCTGCTGTCGGTGCCCTGGCCCCATTGGTCGATCGCCCTTCTCGCCGCAATCATTGGCGGCGCGGCGTTCGGAGCGGGCTGGGCGGCCGTTCCGGCCTACCTGCAGGCCAAGCGCGGCAGCCACATCGTGATCACAACGATCATGTTCAACTTCATCGCCTCCGCCCTGCTGGTCTACATGCTGGTCGAGGTGCTCAAACCGGCAGGCTCGATGGACCCGGCCTCGGCGCGTTTCGGCGAGGCCGTGGCGCTGCCGAGGCTGTCTGAGATACTGGGCGTTGTCGGCATCGAGTTCTCGCCCGCCGCGCCTGTAAACGTCTCATTCTTCGTCGCGCTTCTGGCCTGTTTCCTCGTCTGGCTTCTGATCTGGCGGACGCGGCTCGGATACGAGATTCGCGCCTTCGGGCACAGCGAGACGGCTGCGCTTTATGCCGGCATCTCGCCAACCAAGATCATCATCGTTGCGATGCTGATCTCGGGCGCGCTGGCCGGAATGATGGCGATCAACAGCGTGATGGCGAACGGCAGGCTCGTTTTGAACTCGGTCGAGGGCGCGGGCTTCATCGGCATCGCGGTGGCCCTGATGGGGCGGTCGCATCCGCTGGGGGTCTTCCTGGCGGCGCTGCTCTTTGGATTCCTGGTCCAAGGCGGCGCCGAGTTGGACTTCTGGACGAACATCCCGCGCGAGCTGATCGTGGTCATTCAGGCCCTGGTGATCCTCTTCACCGGCGCGCTCGACAACATGGTGCGGATGCCGCTGGAGCGGCTCTTCCTTATGTTCAGGCGAAATACGCCGGACGAGGGCACGAGCGCGCCCAATCCGACAGCGCAGGCGGGAGAGTAAGCCATGGACTTCCTCACCCTCATCCAGATCCTGGACTCATCGGTCCGCCTCGCCATCCCGCTCCTCTTCGCCTGTCTGGCCGGCCTTTTTTCAGAGCGAGCGGGGATTTTCGATATCGGCCTCGAAGGCAAGATGCTGATGGCCGCCTTCTTTTCGGCCGCGGTCGCCGCGCTCACCGGCAATGTCTGGATCGGCTGTCTGGCGGGGATCGGCTCCGCCGTCTCGCTTTCGGCCATCCACGGGATCGCCTCGATCACGTTCAGGGGAAACCAGCTGATCTCCGGCGTGGCGATCAACTTCCTCGCGGCGGGCCTGACCGTTCTCGTGGCCGAGGCATGGTTCAGCCAAGGCGGGCGCACGCCGTCTCTGAGCGGCTTTGGAGAGAACGCGCGCTTTAACGGCATCACGCTGCCCTTCGCAGAACAAGCGGCCGAGGGCGGCATGTTGGGGCAGGTTTACTCCGAGCTGATTTCGGGTCACTCGATCCTCGTTTACGTCGGTTTCCTGACGGTGCCCCTGACTTGGTACCTGCTCTTCCGAACCCGCTTCGGACTGCGCCTCCGCGCAGTGGGTGAGAACCCGGCGGCTGTGGACACGGCCGGCGTCTCGGTTGTCACGCTCCGTTTTGCCGCCGTCGGCATTTGCGGCGTGCTCTGCGGACTTGCCGGCGCCTACCTTTCGACCGGCCTCCAGGCGGGGTTTGTGAAGGACATGTCCTCCGGCCGGGGCTTCATCGCGCTGGCGGCGCTGATCTTCGCGAAGTGGCGGCCCTGGTATGCGCTTGCCGCCTGTTTGCTCTTTGGCTTCCTGCAGGCGCTGTCGCTTCGGCCCGACGCGGTCGAACGGATCACGCAGATGGACGTTCCGGGTCAGCTTCTCGACGCCCTGCCCTACATCCTGACCGTCGTCATTCTGGCCGGTTTCGTGGGTAAGGCAATACCGCCTCGCGCGGGCGGAGAGCCCTACGTAAAAGAGCGGTGATCCGCGACTCATTCAATAGTTTGCATGTGTCGTAACAAAACGTGTAGAGCCGGTTGGATTTTCGACGGCCCGACGCCTTGTCAATCAGGGGGTTGCAGGTCTAGGGACTGACCATGCAAATCTACCTGCCCATCGCCGAGGTTTCGGTCAACGCGTTCCTGCTTTTGGGACTGGGCGGGATCGTAGGCATCCTATCGGGCATGTTTGGCGTCGGCGGCGGATTCCTGATGACGCCGCTCTTGTTCTTCATCGGCATTCCGCCCGCCGTAGCCGTCGCAACCGAGGCGAACCAGATCGTCGCCTCATCGTTCTCAGGCGTGCTGGCGCATCTCAGGCGACGAACCGTGGACCTGAAGATGGGCACGGTCCTGCTGATCGGCGGCCTCATTGGCGCGGCGCTTGGCGTTCAGATCTTCAACACGTTGAAAGCGATTGGTCAGGTCGATCTGCTGGTTCGCCTGTCCTATGTCGTTTTCCTCGGCATTATCGGCGGGCTGATGTTCGTCGAAAGCCTGAACGCGATCCGTAAAACGGCTGCCGGCGCGCGACCGCCCGCGCGAAAGAAACACACCTGGATTCACAACCTGCCCTTCAAGATGAAGTTCCGCACCTCGGGGCTCTACATCTCGGTCATTCCACCCGTGCTGGTCGGCGTTCTCGTCGGCGTCCTCGCGGCCATCATGGGTGTGGGTGGCGGGTTCATCATGGTGCCTGCGATGATCTACCTTTTGGGCATGCCGACCAAGGTCGTTGTCGGCACCTCCCTTTTCCAAATCATCTTCGTCACCGCCTTCACCACCCTATTGCACGCGACGACCAACTTCACCGTCGACATGGTGCTTGCCGTGCTGCTGCTGGTCGGGGGCGTGGTCGGCGCGCAAGTCGGGACCCGGCTGGGCGCGCGATTGAAGGCGGAGCAGCTTCGCATCCTCCTAGCGATCATGGTGCTCGCTGTTTGCGGCAAGCTGGCGCTCGATCTTCTTCTCGAGCCGTCGGAGCTTTACTCCCTCGGACAGGCGGCGGGGCATTGATGCTGCGGATCGCCCTCCTCCTCTGTCTCTTCGCCTTGCCTCTCAGGGCCGAGGAGGTCGTCGCGGGCCTGTCGCAGAGCCGGATTTCGATCTCCACCAATTTCGACGGCTCCGAGATCCTGATCTTCGGCGCCGTCAAGCGCGAGACCGAGATCGCCGAGGAGCCTCCACTGGAGGTCATCATTACGGTGGAAGGACCTTCCAAGCCCGTCGCGGTCAGGCGGAAGGAGAAGCGGTTCGGCATCTGGGTGAACACCGACTCGGTCGAAGTCGATGCGGCGCCGAGTTTCTATGCGGTCGCCACTTCAGGCCCGTGGAACGAGGTGATCAAGGATGTCGAGGATCTGCGCCACAAGGTTTCGATCCTTCGCGCCATCCGGTCCGTCGGCGCTGAAATCTCCGGGTCGGAAGACTTCACCGACGCCCTGATCCGCATCCGCGAGGGCGATACGCTGTACCAGACCAATATCGGGTCGGTGGAGGTCAGCGAGCAGACGCTCTTCAGCACTTCCATTCAGCTTCCGGCAAACCTCACCGAGGGCGACTACAAAGCGCGGTTCCTTCTAACACGAGGGGGCGGAGTTCTGGACGTCTACGAGACCTCGATCGCCGTCCGCAAAGTCGGACTTGAGCGGTTCCTTTTCCGCCTCGCGCATGACCAGCCGCTCGTCTACGGGCTCCTGTCGCTGGCGATCGCGATCTTCGCCGGGTGGAGCGCCTCGGCGGTCTTCCGGTTCATCCGGAACTAACGCTCATCCGCGTCCGATATAGGGCATCTTCGTCGCCATGATCGTCGCGAACTGCACGTTGGCCGAAATTGGCAGGTTCGCCATCTGAAGCACCATTCCCGCCGCGTCATTCACATCCATGACCGGGTTGGGCGGGCGTCCCTCCGCCACCAGCCGCGCGTTCAACCCGCGCACCATGTCCGTTTCGGCGTTCCCGATGTCGATCTGCGAGCAGGCGACATCGTGGTCGCGCCCGTCCAGGCTAATCGACTTGGTGAGACCGGTGATCGCGTGCTTGGTCGTGGTGTAGCTGAAAGACCGGTCGCGCGGCACATGCGCGGCGATGGAGCCGTTGTTGATGATCCGTCCGCCCTTCGGCGATTGCGCCTTCATCCGGACATAGGCGGCGCGCGCGCAGAGGAACATGCCGGTCAGATTGACGTCGACCACTTCCGCAAAGGCCTCGGGCGCCACCTCGTCAATCGCGCCCGGCTGGCCGAAAATGCCGGCATTGTTGAAGATCGCATCGAGGCGCCCGGCCTTCGCTAGGAAAGCGTCGAACGTGTCGTCGACGGCGGCGGAGTCGGTCACGTCGGCAGGAAGGACTTGCGCGTTTTGACGGCCTCCCGCCACTTCCTCCAGGAGATCGCGCCGTCTGGCGACCAACCCGACGATCCAGCCGTCCTCGTGGAACGCCTCCGCCGTTGCGCGCCCGATCCCTGATGAGGCGCCGGTAATAATTATAGTCTTGGTCATGAGGTTTCTTCCGCTGTCAGAGAGAGTGGCGCCGCGGGCACCGCCAGATCCGCGGTCGTTAGCGGCTCAGACGGCCGCGCGAGGCGGTAGCGCGTCACCCAGTGCAGCCGCTCCTCGGCACGGGTGATCGCGACATAGGCCAGGCGCTTCCAAAGGGCGATGCCCGCCTCGGTCCGGCCAGCGCGGCTCGCCGCGTAAAGATCCGGCGAGAAGACCTGCACCTCGGGCCATTGCGAGCCCTGCGCCTTATGGATCGTGACCGCCGCGCCGTGCAGGAAGGTGGCGCCCATGTTGGCGGCGAAGGGAATGAACGGCTCGTCCGCATCGGGCATCTCGATCTTGACGATGGAGGCCGCCGAGACCTGCGGATCGGGCGCGCCGAAGACGTGAAGGCGGGAGAACCCGGTTTTCCGGCCCGGCCCGAGGTAGACCACCTGAGCACCCTTGATTAGACCGCGCGCCTCGAGATCCAGACGCTTTTTGCGGTGCTTGAGCGGCAGCTCGATCCCGTCGCAGATCAGCGGCTCGCCGGGCAGAAGCGCGTCGGGCGGCGCCTCGTAGGCGGTGCGGAACGCGTGGATCAGCCGGATGCGGGTTACGTTCCGCCAGACCAGAACGGGCGAGCGGGCCATCATTCCGGCGTCGACCCTTTCGTCGACCAAGACGCGGTCGTCGGCGCGCGCCGCATCTTGGACCATCCGCTCGAACCTTTCGAACGAGAGGTCGTCGTCGCCCAGCGCGTGCGCCAGATCGAGGATCGGGTTGTCCAGTTCCTGCCGGTGGATGCGGCTGAGCGAAAGCTTCCTAGGCTCCGGCAGGCCGTCAAAGACCATCGACCCGGATTGATTGACCGGGGCCAGCTGGGCCGTGTCGCCGAAGAGCACAAGCGTCGGAAAGATCTCCTGCAGATCCTCGAACTGCCGCTCGTCCAACATCGAGGCCTCGTCGACGAACCCGATGTCCAGAGGATCCTCGCGGCGCTTCCAGCCGAGAATGAAATCGGAACCCTTGAGACCCGCCGCCGCCAGGGCGCCGGGCACGGACCGCGCCTGCTTAAAAAAGTTCTCAGCCCGGTCGAGCGCCGCGTCGGTCAGGCCTTCGATCTCCGGTCGCTCCGCATTGCCGACCAACCACTCGGCGATCTTCTCATACTCGGGGTCGTAGATCGGCGTATAGAGGATGCGGTGAATGGTCGTGGCGGCCACGCCACGCGTCCTCAGAACGCTTGCCGCCTTGTTGGTTGGCGCCAGGATCGCGAGCGTCCGTCGGTCCTTCCTGCGCCGCCCCTCGTAGTCGCCCGAGACGGTGTCGACGCCCGCATCCGTCAGCGCCTCAGCCAATCGCGCCAGCAGCATGGTCTTGCCGGACCCGGCCTTGCCGATCACCGCGACCGCGCCAGATTGGCCCTCGGTCCGCGGCGTCGTCACGCTCTCCTCGATATCGACGCCTGCGGACCGAAAGACCTCTGCCAGCCGGTCAAAGGCTTCGGCCTGATCCTCGGAATAGGACGTGACGGGAACGGACATGCGGCGGACCCTACCGGGCCGCCGCAGGCGAGACCAGCGGGATCAGGCGGCGCCTTCCGCGATTGAGGGTTTGGACGCGCCGAAGGCCAGCGCGTGCCACCTGCGCGATTGATCCGAGGTCACACCCGCCTTTTCAAGGAGCCGGGGGCGCAGCTCTTCCTCAAAGGCCCAGAGGCCGACGCTGACCGCGTCCCGTCCGACCCCCTCCGCGCCCAGGATCGTCGGTCCCCAACCAAGGCGGCAGTAGACACGGACCATCCGCATGGGAGAGGAATGCGCCGAGCCCAAGCTCCATCCCGCCCAGCATTAGCGCCGCCGACACCTGGCTTTCAGCGTCCGGCGCGGCTATTCGCGGGTTTCAACTCCCCAGAAATCGCAAGCTTTCCAGCGGCAAAGGGCTGATAAGGCGGAATTCGGCGCGAAGCGCGGCCCGAAAAGGCAAAACGCCGGGCTGAAGGCCCGACGTCAGAAGTCCATGACAAATTAGCTGTCTTCAGGAAGTGACACTCGCCTCGAGCGTGTCCTCGAAGGTCCGCAATCCAGTCCTCGGCGCTTGCACCAGAACCGCCATGTTGCCCGGCTTGTGCTCGTTCTTGCGCATCTTGATATGCGCGGCCGGCACCTCCTGCCAGGCGAAGACCTCGGACATGCAGGGGTCGAGCCGCCGGTCGACCATCAGCTTGTTCGCTGCCGCCGCCTGTTTCAGATGGGCGAAATGGCTGCCCTGCACGCGCTTCTGATGCATCCAGAGGTAACGGGCGTCCATCGTAAGGTTGAACCCCGTGGTCCCGGCGCAGATCACGACCATGCCACCCTTCTTCACGACGAACGTGGACACCGGGAAGGTCGCCTCGCCCGGATGCTCGAAGACCATGTCGACATTCACGCCTTTGCCGGTGATGTCCCAGATGGCCTTGCCGAACTTGCGGACCTCCGCGAACCATTCCTTGTACTCCGGCGTGTTCACAGTGGGGAGCTGCCCCCAACAGTTGAAGTCCTTGCGATTGATCACGCCCTTGGCGCCCAGGTCCACGACGAAATCGCGCTTGTCCTCGTCAGAGATGACGGCGATCGCATTGGCGCCGGCGGTGTTGATGAGTTGGATCGCGTAGGAGCCGAGACCGCCCGAGGCGCCCCAGACCAGAACATTCTGGCCGGGCTTCAGCTCATGAGGATGATGCCCGAAGAGCATCCGGTAAGCGGTCGCCAGCGTAAGGGTGTAACAGGCGGCCTCCTCCCAGGTCAGGTGCTTGGGGCGGGGCATGAGCTGCTGGGCCTGAACTGTCGTGAACTGCGCGAAGGAGCCGTCGGGCGTCTCATAACCCCAGATCCGCTGGCTGGGCGACAGCATCGGGTCTCCGCCGTTGCACTCCTCGTCGTCGCCGTCGTCCTGATTGCAATGGATGACGACCTCGTCGCCGACCTTCCAGTTCTTCACCTTCTCGCCAACGGCCCAGACGATGCCCGCAGCGTCGGACCCGGCGATGTGGTAATCGGCGCCATGCACGTCGAACGGGCTGATCGGAACGCCGAGGCCGGCCCAGACGCCGTTGTAATTGACCCCGGCAGCCATCACCAAAACCACCACCTCATGGCTGTCGGGCTTTTTCACCGGCACGACCTCAAGCTGGAACGACTGATCGGGCTCGCCGTGGCGCTCGCGCCTGATCGCCCAGGCGTGCATGTTCTCCGGCAGATGGCCGAGCGGGGGCATTTCACCCACGTCATAGAGGTCCTTCACGGGAGCTGAGTAACTCGTCATCTCGTCCGCCTTCGTGTCCAAAGCCATCGCTCCCTCCAATACCACACAAGTGCTGCGGCGCAGAATAGCCGCTGTTCAGGAGTCGGGGTTACGATTCATATGGTAACTTTGCAAACGTTTTTTTGCCGATTTTGAAATTTTATGTCGCAGCGGAACGGCTACTGCGCGGCCTGCGGGATCGCAGGTGCAGAAAGATGCTGCGTCACCGAGTTCGCGTAATACTCGGCAAGATCCTTGTCACGAATCCGGTAGAGGCCCTCGTCGCGCGAGAGAATGTGTCGCGCGACCAGAATGTCCAACTCGCGCTCCAGCGGTTCGGGCTCGCCCAGATCGAGCGACACATCGTTCGCCGCCGCCGGCGCGCGCGATTTAAGATCCACGATCCTCTCGGCCACCTCTTCGAACGACGACGGCTTGTCCAGGTCGATCAGCGCTGCCATGGCCAGCGGACCGGTGAGAAGCGGCACGGCGTTGCGAATGTCGTCGGTCAGACGGTCCGCGAGCTCCTGCACCAAATTGCCGCCCGCCGTCGCGGCGTGCTCGGACAGCGAGACGGGGCGCCCGAAGGTCACGGCGGCGATGCCGAAGCGGCCGACCCGGCCGCGCAGCCTGCGCCAGACGTAGCGGATCGTGAAGGCGATGGCCTCTGGCGCCGACGCCCGAAACCGCCGCCCCGGACCCCGGTTCGCGGCCACGAGGATCCGGTCTTCGACCACGCGCTCGTAGTTGAACGACACCGGCACGAAGACCACGTCATGCCCGTCCCGGCGCCAGCCGTCCACGATGTAGCTGAGGATGCCAAGCTTGGCCTCTTCGATCTTGCCGGTCCGGCTCAGCCCCCCTTCCGGGAAGACCGCCTGGGTCACGCCTGCCTCGGTGGCCCGCTGCACGTAAGTCGAGAGAACCTTGCGATAAAGCTCGGTCCGCGAGCGGCGGCGGATGAAGTAGGCGCCCATCGCCCGGACCAGCCGGCTGAGCGGCCAAACCCGCGCCCACTCGCCCGCAGCGTAGCTGAGCGCAGTGTGTTCGGCGGATAGATAGGTCACAAGCACGTAGTCGAAGTTCGACCGGTGGTTCATGACATAGACAACAGTCGCATCCGAAGGCACGTCCTTGAGCGCCGCGTCGTCAATGCGGTGCAGCCTGACATCGAAAAGCTTGGTCGACAGCCACCTGGCGAGCCGGATGGCGATGCCGAAATAGGCACTGGCGCTGAAGCTCGGCACGATCTCCCGCGCGTAGTCGCGGGCCTTCTCGAACGCCACGTCCTCGCGCACTCCATGCTCTTCGGCATAGTCCCCCACGGCTCGCACAACTTCGGGGTCGTAGATCACCCGCTGGATCATGTCCTGACGCCGCAGTAACTTGAACGGCTGGATCGGATGCTGAAGCCGTTCATTGAGACGCGCGACCACCTTCTCCGCCCGTCGCCGGAAAAACCAGCGGACGGACGGAAAAAGCATATGCGTCGACGCCGTGACCGCCGCGAAAAGCAGGATCAGGATCAACAGCCAGAGGGGTATCTCGACCGTGCCGAACATCCTGCCATAGTTGGCAGGGTTTTCGGATCAGGTCTATGGGGGGCAAGGGCCCCGGTTGCGCGTGGAATGCCGCGATGCGGCGAATTGACAGCGCCATTTCCTTTCGGGTATGAACTCTCGAACGAAATAATGTTGCGCTATTCCAAGTGAAGGCCGAGTGATGCCGCACCCGCAAAAAGACCGCCCCTGGCTCTTCCGCACATACGCCGGGCATTCGACCGCGAAGGCGTCGAACGCGCTCTACCGATCGAACCTGGAAAAAGGACAAACGGGGCTCTCCGTCGCGTTCGATCTGCCAACCCAGACAGGATACGATAGCGATCACAGGCTGGCGCGGGGCGAGGTGGGCAAGGTCGGCGTACCGGTCGCGCATCTTGGCGACATGCGGACTTTGTTCGCGGACATCCCGCTCGAACGCATGAACACCTCGA
The DNA here is from genome assembly GCA_030066855.1 of Paracoccaceae bacterium. Lineage (GTDB taxonomy): Bacteria > Pseudomonadota > Alphaproteobacteria > Rhodobacterales > Rhodobacteraceae > Kangsaoukella. Next base: position 67,776 of record JASJAU010000016.1, read on the forward strand.
TGACGATCAACGCCACCGCCCCCTGGCTGCTCGCGCTCTACGTCGCGGTGGCGGAGGAGCAGGGCGCGGATGTCGCCGCGCTGCAGGGTACGGTTCAAAACGACATCATCAAGGAATACCTGAGCCGGGGCACCTACGTCTGCCCTCCGAAACCGTCGCTCAGGATGATCACCGACGTCGCCGCCTGGACCCGTAGCGAGCTCCCGAAGTGGAACCCGATGAACGTCTGCTCCTACCACCTGCAGGAAGCCGGGGCGACGCCCGAGCAGGAGCTCGCCTTCGCGCTCGCCACGGCCGTCGCGGTTCTGGACGATCTCAAGACCAAGGTCGCGCCGGAGCACTTCCCGGCGATGGTCGGACGGATCAGCTTTTTCGTGAACGCGGGCATCCGGTTCGTGACCGAGATGTGCAAGATGCGGGCTTTCACCGAGCTTTGGGACGAGATCTGCCGCGAGCGCTATGGCGTGGAAGACCCAAAGTTCCGCCGCTTCCGCTATGGCGTGCAGGTCAACTCTCTCGGCCTGACCGAGCAGCAGCCCGAGAACAACGTCTACCGTATCCTGATCGAGATGCTGGCGGTGACGCTCTCGAAAAACGCCCGCGCCCGCGCGGTCCAGCTTCCGGCCTGGAACGAGGCGCTCGGCCTTCCGCGCCCCTGGGATCAGCAATGGTCGCTGCGAATGCAACAGATCCTCGCCTTCGAGAGCGATCTTCTGGAATACGAGGACCTGTTTGACGGCAACCCGGCCGTGACCGCCAAGGTCGAAGCGCTGAAAGACGGCGCCCGAGCCGAGCTTGCCCAGATTGATGCGATGGGCGGCGCTGTTGAGGCGATCGAGCACATGAAACGGCAACTGGTCGAGGCCAATGCCGAGCGCATCGCCCGGATCGAAGGCGGCGACACAACCGTCGTCGGCGTGAACGCCTACAGGGAAGCCGAACCCTCGCCGCTGACCTCGGGCCCGGACGCGATCATGGTCGCCGATCCGGCCGCCGAGGCCGACCAGGTCGCCCGTCTCGAGGCCTGGCGCGCGGGGCGTGACCAAGCGGCGGTCGATGCAGCGCTGGAGGACTTGCGGCAGGCCTGCGAGAGCGGTCGCAACATCATGCCGCCCTCGCTGGCCGCCGCCAAGGCGGGTGCGACCACCGGCGAATGGGGCGACGTGGTCCGCGGCGTCTTCGGCCAGTACCGGGCGCCGACTGGCGTCGCTTCCGCCCCATCGAACCGGACAGAGGGCCTTGACGAGATCCGAAGCGCGGTGGACGCCGTGTCGGCCCGCCTCGGCGAGCGGCTGAGATTCCTCGTCGGCAAACCGGGCCTCGACGGACATTCCAACGGCGCGGAACAGATTGCCTCCCGCGCCCGGGACGCGGGAATGGAGATCACGTACGAGGGCATCCGGCTGACCCCGACCGAAATCGTCAGCGCCGCCAGGGAAAGCGGCGCGCACGTGGTCGGGTTGTCGATCCTGTCCGGCTCGCACCTGCCTCTGATCGAGGAGACGATTGCCGAGATGCGGACGGCCGGGCTGAGCGACGTGCCGGTGGTTGTCGGCGGGATCATCCCGGACGAGGACGCTGAGGCGCTCACCGCCATGGGCGTCGCGGCGGTCTACACGCCCAAGGACTTCGAGCTGAATCGGATCATGTTTGATATCGTCGCCCTCGCCGACCCGGAACCCGTCGCAGCGGAGTAGCCAGGGAACGACTCCATTGGCAGGGACCGGAAAGCGCGGTAGCGTCGCTGCTTCATCGGCCGTGTCCAAGGGGGGAATCCGCCCATGACAATCCACATCGGCGCCCAGCCGGGCGATATCGCTGAAACTGTACTGATGCCGGGCGATCCCTATCGCGCGAAATGGGCGGCTGAGACGTTTCTCGACGACGCGCGTCTGGTGAACGAGGTGCGAGGCATGCTGGGCTTCACCGGCACCTGGAAGGGCCGCCCTGTGAGCATTCAGGGGTCGGGCATGGGCATGCCCAGCCTGTCGATCTACGCGAACGAGCTGATTCGCGACTTCGGCGTCCAGACGCTCATCCGCATCGGTTCCGCCGGCGGCATGCAGGAGAAGGTGAAGGTCCGCGACGTCATTCTTGCCATGGCGGCTACGACGGTCTCGACCCCCTCGCGCGGCATCTTCAAGGAACTGAACTTCGCGCCGACCGCCGATTGGAGTCTTCTCAGCGCGGCGGCAAAGGCGGCCGCGAGCCGGGATGTCGGGGTCCACGTGGGCGGCATCTATTCATCGGACGTGTTTTACGACGAGCGCCCGGACCTGAACGAGCAGATGACCCGGCACGGCATTCTCGGGGTCGAGATGGAGGCGGCGGAGCTCTACACCCTCGCGCTGCGCTACGGGCGGCGCGCCTTGGCGGTGCTGACGGTGTCGGACCACCTGGTCACCGGGGAAGTGCTTCCAAGCGAAGACCGGGAGCGGAGTTTCGGCGACATGATCGAAATCGCCTTGGAAGCGGCCTTCGCCTAGCGCCCTCTCGGACCGCATTCAGTCCAGGCGATCCGCGCCGTTCCCGCGCATCCGCCGCCAAAGGGGCGCGATGTCCATCGCGCCGACGGCGATACCCAGAGGGATCATCCAGAAACCGAGGATCGGCAGGAAGCCGAGAAACCCGAGCGCGATCAGCACTAGGCCGACCGGCCAGCGGAGCCCAACGGGCACACGGCGCTCGATCCCCTCGCGGCCGCGGTTGACGATATCGATCAGGCGGGCGCGTGTTTCGTCAAATCCCGGAATCACGAAAACCTCCGTCTCTCGGTTCAGGATAGACCAGCTCCGCCGCCCGCGAGAGCGCGAGCGGCGGAGCCAGTGGAGCGTAAGGCCGATCAACTGGCAAGCGCGGAGTCCGGTCGCGCGCGCCGGCGCGGCCAGCTGAGGGCGAAGCCACCGCCGCCCCAGGTCTCGTTCCGAGTCAGGAACATGGTCAGCGCGAGTGCCGCGAAGGCGAGCGTGGACCCGGCCAGCAGCGCGTAGTCAGTGCTCTGCAGAATGAGGTAGAGGACCCCGTAGACCGACGCCAATACGCCCGCCAGCACCCAGGACCGCGCGCCCATGCCGAGCGCGAGCCGCGAATAGGCCGTGATCAGGCCGATGGTCGCCGAGGCGGCCAGGAGGTAGGCGGCTCCGAATCCGATCTGCTCGGCATAGGCAACCATGAGGAGCGTGAAGATCGCCTGCGCGAGGCCGATCATCAGATACTGGACCCCATGTGCGGGGCGGGCGTGCGCCCGGTCCATCAGGAAGATCGTCAGGAAGGTCAGCGAAACGAAGAGCACGCCGTAACGCGCCGATCGCCAGGCCTTCTGGTAGAAGTCGTTCGGCGTCAGATAGCGGGCGCCCATCGTCGCGCCGAGCCGGGCGCTCTGGTCGTGAAGCTCGCGCGAGACCTGGGGAAGCGACCGCGCCAGATGGGGGATGGTCCAGTTCGCGGTGAAGCCCGCGTCGGTGACCTCCGAGCCGTCGGGAAGGAAGTCGCCAAAGAAGCTCGGATGCGGCCAGTCGCTCTTCATCGCCAGGCGCGTTGTGCGTCCGGTCGCCGCCATGCGAAACGCCTCAGCCCCATTCAGGTTGAGCGAGAGGCGGAAACCGGGCGCTTCCCGCACATCGCCGACGACAGCCATGATCCCCGTGCCAGTCTTTCCTTCGGAGATCGGGTCGAGCTGGAAGGCGGCGTCGCCGGCCTCTAGCAGCGCCTCGCCGCGAAGCGCGCGGTTCTCGGACAGGAAGACCCGGATCTGGGCCGCATCCCAGTTCAGCGCCTCGTCGCCAGTGAGCTCCCTCTCCGCCGCGTCGGTCGGGAAACCGAAGTCCGCCTCGATGGCGGCTGTGAAGACCGGCACCTCGAATATCCCGCGCCGCCGGATCTGGCTCTCGTTCGAAACGGACACGTCGAGCGACTCCGCAAACAGAAACACCGGAGGGCGATCTTCCGCGACCGTCTCCTCCAAATGCTCATAGATCAGCCGGCCCCGGTCATCCCGCATCGATTGGCCGGTCGCGGGGTCGATCGCCAGACGGCGCTCGCGCTTGGTGACCTCCTCGGTCACCGGAATGACGAGAACCGGACCGGAAAGAACCTGCGCGCCGCCCCATTCGCGGCTGATGGCGGCGCGGGTGGTATCGCTGTAAGCGGCGCGCTCGCGCACGACTTCAGTGACGAGATTGAGCGGAAAGAGCATGACGAGGGTCAGGAAGGCGACGAGAAGGAAACGTAGTCCGGCGGATTGAGACATGGGCGGGGACCTTTCAGGTTTGGGCGTTCCCGCCCGTCCTCGGCCCCGCGTCTGAAGCGCGGCCCCGCCCTTTCGTTCAGGACATGTGCAGACCGGGTCGTCTGGTCAGACGATCCGCTCCACCATCATCTTCTTGATCTCGGCAATCGCTTTGGCCGGGTTCAGCCCTTTGGGGCAGGTCTTGGCGCAGTTCATGATCGTGTGGCAGCGATAGAGCTTGAACGGATCCTCGAGATCGTCCAACCGCTCACCCGTCGCCTCATCACGCGAGTCGATAATCCAGCGATAAGCGTGCAGCAGCGCGGCCGGCCCGAGATAGCGGTCCCCGTTCCACCAATATGATGGACACGAGGTCGAGCAGGAGGCGCACATCACGCATTCATAAAGCCCGTCCAGCTTCTTCCGATCCTCGATCGACTGCTTCCATTCCTTTTCGGGTCGGTTCGTCTTGGTTTCGAGCCACGGCATGATCGACGCATGCTGCGCGTAGAAGTGGGTCAGGTCCGGGATAAGGTCTTTGATCACCGGCATGTGGGGCAGCGGGTAGATCTTCACGTCGCCCTTGATCTCATCCATGCCGTAAATGCAGGCGAGTGTATTGATCCCATCGATGTTCATCGCGCACGACCCGCAAATTCCCTCGCGGCAGGACCGTCGGAAGGTCAGGGTAGGATCGATCTCGTTCTTGATCTTGATGAGCGCGTCCAGAACCATCGGACCGCAGGTGTCCATGTCGACGAAATAGGTGTCGACGCTCGGGTTCTGGCCGTCATCGGGGTTCCAGCGGTAGATCTGGAACTTGCGCACATTCGTCGCGCCCTCGGGCTTGGGCCATGTCTTGCCCGTGCGGATCGTGGAGTTCTTGGGAAGCGTAAGCTGAACCAACGTCGCTCTCCTTGGTTAAAATCCCGCCAGAAGAGCCGGAAGCCCTTCGGTGGCGATACATTCGATGGTGGCGGGGCGGCGGGTGATCGCCGACATGACCTCGATGGTAGAAGCAGTGGGCCCAGTGACGGCGTCGGCCGCCAGGATCAGGATCTCGTCCCGGCTCGCGTTCTCGATGATGCAGTCGATCGCAGGCTCCAGCGGGATGCCCGGAAACTGCTCGGCCAAAACCGGACGGACGGCCTGCTTGGCCGCGTCCTGCGCGATCTGATCCTGCTGGGCCGGGGTGCAGGCGGCAAGGAGGAGAACAAGCGCAAGCCGCCTCATGGCCGATGCTCCTTGCGGATCACCAGCTTCAGACCCGACCAGACCGCATCGATCGCGCAGACCTTCACGTCTACGAGCACGTCTTCAAGCGCGCGACGGCGGATCACATCCTCAGTGACGTCGGTCCGCACTTTCGAAGCTTTCTTCGGCCAGCTCATCCAGATCATGCCGTCGGGCCTGATACGCTCACGCAGCGCCGAAGCGGCTTCATCCACTTCACCCGCCGACTTCGTGAACAGATGCACGTAGTCGAGATCCGCGCCCTCTAGGTTCTGCCACTGGGCCTTGACTTCCGCGCTCGCGAACGCGCGGGCCGATTTGAGCCAGTCCAACTCGGATGGGAGAGCCGCGAAAGCCACCGCTTGCCCGTCCTTAAGGCCAAGCTTCTTGGGCAGCGGCGTCCCCGAATATCCTGACACAGCTTCCGTCATTCCAACACGAGCGGCCGTATAGGGCCCTGCCCGGACTTCTGACGGACGCAGTTCTCGTAAACCAGGTAGGGATCACGGCCCTGAATGAAATCCGACGTGATCGCGACCTCAATGCCGCCCACGATCCCACGCTCGGAATTGATCCCGATCGACGCCTCGCCGGTCGGGCCGGTCGCCGCGCGGGCCCGATCCTCGCAGATGTCCGCCGCCCGCTCCGGCGAAATCGGCCCGCATGACGCGAGGGCTAGAAAACCGGACAGGAGCGCCGCGGACCGCATCAGTAAACCCGCGCCTTCGGAGCGATCTTCTTTAAGTCGATGCCGCCTTCGTTATGACCCATGAGCGGGTTCAGGTGCACGGGGCGATAGGTGAGATCGACCTTGCCGTTCATCCAGGCCAGGCTGTGCTGGCGCCAGTTCTCGTCGTCGCGATCCGGATAATCCTCGTGCGCGTGGGCGCCACGGCTCTCCTTCCGCGCCTCGGCGCTCACAACGGTGGCCAGCGCGTTCGGCAGGAGATTGGTCAGCTCAAGCGTCTCCATCAGGTCGGAGTTCCAGATCATCGACCGGTCGGTGACACTGACGTCGTCGATCTTGCCCGCGACCGCGTACATCTTCTCGACACCCTCCGCGAGCGTTTTGTCGGTGCGGAAGACGGCAGCATCCTGCTGCATCGTCTTCTGCATCTCGAGACGCAGTTCTGCGGTCGAGGTTTCGCCCTTCGCGTGACGCAGGTTGTCGAACCGGTCGAGCGCCTTGTCGACGCTTGCCTTGTTCAGCGTGGGGTTCGGCGCCTCGGCATCCACGACCTCGCCCGCCTTGATCGCCGCCGCGCGTCCGAAAACCACGAGGTCGATCAGGCTGTTCGAGCCGAGTCGGTTGGCGCCGTGCACGCTGGCGCAGCCGGCCTCCCCCACCGCCATCAGGCCGGGCGCGATCCGGTCGGGATCGCCTTCGGTCGGGTTGAGAACCTCGCCCCAGTAGTTCGTCGGAATGCCGCCCATGTTGTAGTGAACCGTCGGCAGCACCGGGATCGGCTCCTTGGTCACATCGACGCCAGCGAAGATGCGCGCGGACTCCGAGATGCCCGGCAAGCGCTCAGCCAGCGTCTCGGGTGGCAGGTGGTTCAGGTGGAGATGGATGTGATCGCCCTCCGCGCCCACTCCGCGTCCGTCCCGGATCTCCATCGTCATGCAGCGGCTGACCACGTCGCGGCTCGCCAGGTCCTTGTAGGTCGGCGCGTAGCGCTCCATGAACCGCTCGCCTTCGGAGTTGGTGAGGTAGCCGCCCTCGCCCCGCGCGCCTTCGGTGATCAGACACCCCGCGCCGTAGATGCCGGTCGGGTGGAACTGGACAAATTCCATGTCCTGGAGCGGCAAACCCTGGCGCGCGACCATGCCGCCGCCGTCGCCGGTGCAGGTATGTGCCGAAGTGGCCGAGAAATATGCGCGGCCGTATCCGCCGGTCGCCAGTACCGTCATCTTGGCGTTGAAGACATGGATCGAGCCGTCTTCGAGGTTCCAGGCGACGACACCCTGACAGGACCCGTCCTCGGACATGATCAGGTCGGTGGCGAAGTACTCAATATAGAACTCCGCGTTGTTCTTCAGGCTCTGCCCGTAGAGCGTATGCAGAATGGCGTGGCCGGTCCGGTCCGCCGCCGCGCAGGTCCGCTGCACCGGAGGGCCCTCGCCGAACTCGGTCGTATGGCCGCCGAAGGGGCGCTGATAGATCTTGCCCTCTTCGGTGCGGCTGAAGGGCACGCCGTAGTGCTCCAGTTCGTAGACCGCTTTCGGCGCCTCACGGGCGAGGTACTCCATCGCGTCGGTGTCGCCCAGCCAGTCGGAGCCCTTGACGGTGTCGTACATGTGCCACTGCCAATGGTCCGGCCCCATGTTGCCGAGCGACGCGGCGATGCCGCCCTGCGCCGCCACGGTGTGCGACCGCGTCGGGAAGACCTTGGTGATGCAGGCGGTGCGGAGCCCTTGCTCGGCCATGCCCAGCGTCGCGCGAAGCCCGGAGCCCCCGGCCCCGACGACCACAACGTCGTATTCGTGCGTCTCGTAATCGTAAGCTGCCATGGGACCCTCTCAGAGCGCGATCTTGGCGATGGCGAACACGCCGGTGGCGGCGGCCGCATAGCAAAGGCAGATCATCAGAATAATGGCGATCTTCCGGGCGAGCCCGTGGACGTAATCCTCGATCAGCGCCTGCACGCCGTTTTTGAAATGCATGAAACTGACGACGATCATCAGGACCGCGACGATTGCCGGGAACGGTCTGGCGAAATAAGCCGTCACTTCTTCATATGGCGCGCCCAGCATCGGCCCGAAAGTGAAGACGAAGAGCGGCGTCAGGATGAGAAGCGCCACAGATGATTTGGTCATCGACCAATGATGCTCGGTCCCCTCGCGGGCGGAGCCCATGCCGACGGCGCGTTTCAGATCAGTCATATATGCCATTGCGCCGCTCCTCAGACCGCAACGATCGTGATCAGGGTCAGGACAAACGACCCAGCGATGACAGCGAGCCCCAGCTTCTCGGCCGTCTCCACCTCAAGCCCGCGCCCCGTGTCCCAATAGAGGTGCCGGAGCCCGGCAAGCCCGTGGTACCAGAGCGCCCAGACCGACAGCGTCATCACCAAATCGCCGAACCATGACGTGATCACGCCATCGGCGACGGCGAAGTATTCCGCCGATGTGGCGGCCGCCAGAAACCACCAGACGATCAAAAGCGCCGCGGCCAAAAGGGCGTTGCCCGTGATCCGCGTGAAGATCGATGTCATGGAGGTGAGTTGCGGTCGGTAGATCGTCAAATGAGGCGACAGGGGGCGGTTCCCCCGATTCACATCGGCCATCGCTGGCATCCTTCCGTTTCTTGTTGCCGCCCATGGTTAGCGGTTTTTCCGCCTGTGTCACGCCATCTTGGCGCGACGATTTGCCCTTTACCGACCGCTCACATGGCATTTTGCGCTCCCGTGAACACGCACGCAAATCACATGATCACAAGCGGCTACTTCGGAACCAAGACCCAGACATCCAGGTCGAGCAGCACGCCGGACGCGTACTTGCCCTGATCGTCTTTCAAGAGGAACGAATCCGTGTCCGCCCGATGCGCGACCAGACGCAAGCGCAGAGCGCCGACGCCGGGACGGCTGGTCTCGGCCTTGTCCAGCACCTCCGACCAGGCGCCAATCGTATCCCCTGCGAAACAGGGGCCCGTGTGAGACCCTGCATTCAGCGCCACGATCATCTGCGCGTTCGCGAGCCCGTTGAACGACAGCGCGCGGGCCATGCTGATGACGTGCCCGCCATAGATCAGCCGCTTCCCGTCCTCTCTGAACGTCGCATCGAAATGCACCTTGGCGGTGTTCTGCCAGAGCCGGGTGGCGAGCATGTGCTCGGCCTCTTCGATGGTCACCCGGTCGACATGGTCGATCCGCTCGCCGATCTCGTAGTCGCCCCAACGGTGCGGCTCCCCCGCAAGAGTGAAGTCATAGCCGTCAAAGGTCAGCGCCTCCGGAACGACAAGGCGATCCGGCGCGACCGTCCTCTCAAGTTCGGGCACTTGCGTCTCCGGCGTGGCCGCCTCTGGGTCGCGCTTTCGCACCATCACCCATCGCACGTATTCGAGGACCGGCGCGCCCTTTTCGTTGCTCCCAATCGTCCGAACCCAGACCACGCCGGTGCGACCGTTGGAATTCTCCTTGAGCCCGATCACCTCTGAGACCGATGTGATCGTCTCGCCCGGGAAGACCGGCCGCAGCCAGCGGCCCTCGGCATAGCCCAGATTGGCCACGGCATTCAGCGAGACGTCCGGAACCGTCTTCCCGAAGACCGTGTGGAACACCAGAAGATCATCCAGCGGCGCCGCGTCGAAACCGCAACGAGTTGCGAAGTCGTCAGAAGAATAGAGCGCGTGCCGGGCGGGATAGAGCCCGTGATAGAGCGCCCGCTCGCCCCCCGAGATTGTGCGCGGAATAGCGTGGCGGATGGTTTGACCAAGCCGGTAATCCTCGAAAAAGAACCCGGGGTTGGTCTTCACGCCCTTAGCCAAAGGGATAGTACCCAAGCCATGTGTGCGCCCAGGAGATCAGGGCAAACAAGACCAGCGAAATGGCCAGAAGCCGCACGTCGCCCGCGACGCTCCCGCCTTCGCAAGGCGTGTAGTCCGGTTCCGCCCGGTTTATCAGCACCGTCTCGGCAAGCGCCCAGATCAGCAGCCAGCCGAATAGGATCAACGAGACCGTGTCGCCGTTCACCAGAATGTGCGAGACCGACCAAACCACGACGCCCGTCAGCATCGGGTGTCGCATCTTCGACCGGAAGCGGCTTTTCGAGCTTCCAAGCCCGAAAAGAGCGATCGCGAAGAGCATCAGCAGGTTGTTGATGCCCGTCAGCATCGGCGAGCGGCCCCAGAAGAACGAGGTCTCCGCGCCGCGATAACCGATCACCATCAGCACGACCGATAGCAACAGGACCAGCGCGATCACGCCTTTCGACCCGTCGCCCATCCGATCCTGCATCGACTGTCGAGCCGCTGGCGCGACACGTTTGAAGAAATGCGCCGCGGTCCAAAGGACGAGCCCCAAAATCATCCAAGTCATGCCGCCTCCATCGCTTGAATGGCCTCCACCTTAGCCAGAACCAAACGCGCGGTTTCAATATGCAGGTTCTCGACGATCCGGCCATCCACGACCGCCACGCCCTCGCCCCGCGCAACGGCCTCTTCGTAGGCCTCTATCTGCCGGCGCGCGAGGTCGACCTCCTCCGGGCTCGGCGCGAAGACGCGGTTGGCGGTCTCGATCTGGGCGGGGTGGATCAGGGTTTTACCATCCATTCCAAAGGCGCGCCCTTGCGCGCATTCAACCTCGAGCCCGTCCTCGTCCTTGAACGCGTTATAGACACCATCGACTACGGCAACCCCGGCGGCCCGGGCGGCGAGAACGCAGGCCTGCAAAGCGGCTGTCATCGGGGCGCGATCCCCGCCCGTCTCGCAGCCGATCTCCTTGGCGAGATCGTTGGTGCCAAGTACGAAGCCCTCGACACCGGGCGCGTCTGCGATTGGCAGCGCGTTCAACACGCCGCGCGAGGTTTCCATCATGCACCAGACCGGCAGGCCGGGCGCGAGCTCAGCCACAGCCGACACGTTGTCCGGCCCGTCCACCTTCGGCGCCAATATCGCGTCGCAGTCCATGTTGGCGGCGGCTTCGGCGTCATCCCGGCCCCATTCGGTATCCAGCCCGTTAATCCGAACCATGCGGTACCGCGTGCCGTAGCCGCCTTCGGCAAGCGCCGCTGCAAGCGTCTCCCGCGCCGCGACCTTCTCGGCCGGCGCCACCGCATCCTCGAGATCGAAAATGATCGCATCCACCGGCAGGGTCCGCGCCTTGTCCAGCGCCCGTGTTCGGGCGCCGGGAATGTAAAGGACCGAGCGGAAGAGGTGCGCCGGCTGTCCCATGATTCTTCACCTGAGCAATATTGTTGCGCGGAACCTGCACTCTGACGCAGCAATCCGCAAGGCTTTTTGCTGCAACGCAGCAAGTCAGGATTTTCATGCGCTTACAGGCTCAACCGGGCGACCGGGCGCTGCATTAACCAATTCTTCGCCGAAGCGGTCGAGGCTTTGCAGATCAGCGCGATCCCAACCGGGTCGCCGAAATCGAGGTCCGCCGGACCCGGAAAGGAACACGATGAAACGCACGACCCTGACCGCAGCCCTGGCGATCCTCCTACCCGCCGCCGCGAGCGCCCAGCAGACCTGCGCGCCGCGAGAGGCCGTCCTTGAACGGCTGTCCGAGCGCTTTGGCGAAAGCCGGCAGTCGATCGGGCTGGCCGCGCAGAACCGGATTGTTGAAGTCCATGCCTCTGAGGCGACCGGAACCTGGACAATAACGGTCACCATGCCCAACGGGATCACCTGCCTCGTCGCAGCCGGTCGGGCCTACGAGACCGTCGGCGAAGCCGCCCGCCCCAGCGGAATCCCCAGCTAACCCAACCCGTCCAGAATCAGCTTCGATCCGGCAAGGGCCAAAAGGGTGTAGGCGACTGCGAAGAACGCCCGCTCGGGAATAGCGCGATGCGCCCGCACGCCCAGCCAGGCCCCCAGAAGCGCCGCAGGCGCCAGGGTCAGGCTGGCTAGGACAATCTCCCACGTCATCACGCCCAGGATGCCGTACCCGACGCCCTTGGCGATGTTCGTGATCCAGAACACCAGCACGGTCGTGGCTTGATACCCGGTCTTGGAGAGCCCGCGCGACAAGAGAAACACCGCGGCGATCGGCCCGCCCGCATGGCTCACGAAACTGGTGAAGCCTGCGCCAACCCCGGCAAGAACGCCCAGCCCCGGCCCCGGAGCGCGGATCTCGAAGGGTTTCCACCCGATTGAGCGGGCGGTCTCGCTCGCGACGAATGCGATGGCGATCGTCCCGATAAGCACCCGAAGAACATCTTCGTTCGCGACGCTCCAGAGCAAGCCGCCCAGCACGACACCCGGGAGACCGCCAAGGATCAGCACCTTCGCTGAGGGCCAATCCCATTTTCGCCAGTAGGGTTTCAGTATCGCGGCGTCGACGAGCATCAGCAGGGGCAGCATCAGGGCGATCACTGCCTGCGGCTCGAGGAAGATCGCCAGGAACGCCACCGCTGCGAAGTCCGCACCCGAACCGAAGCCCGCCTTCGATACGCCGGCGAAGACCACCGCGGGAACCGCAATGGCCAAAAAGAACAGGTCGATTGCCAGCACCGGCGCCTCGGCTTCCATTCGGATGTCTTAGACGGCCCGCGACAATGGCGAAAGGGCGCGCGCCTTGCGGCTCCCTTGCGGTCCCGGCGACATCTGGCTACCCATCGTTTCCGAACCAGCCTGAAAACGGATCGGAGACCTTTCCCATGGCCAGACCCAAGATCGCGCTTATCGGCGCAGGCCAGATCGGCGGAACCCTCGCCCATCTCGTCGCACTGAAGGAACTCGGCGACGTCGTGCTTTTCGACATCGCTGACGGCGTGCCGCAGGGCAAGGCGCTCGACATTGCCGAGGCCGGTCCGTCCGAACGCTATGACGCCGCGCTGAAAGGCACGACCGATTACGCCGATATCGCGGGCGCCGATGTTTGCATCGTCACGGCCGGCGTTCCCCGCAAGCCGGGGATGAGTCGGGACGATCTTCTGGGCATCAACCTCAAAGTCATGAAAGCCGTCGGAGAAGGGATCAAAGCGAACGCGCCCAACGCCTTCGTGATCTGCATAACCAACCCGCTCGACGCGATGGTATGGGCGCTCAGAGAGTACTCGAGCCTGCCGCACAACATGGTCTGCGGCATGGCCGGCGTACTCGATTCCGCCCGGTTCCGACATTTCCTCAGCCTGGAGTTCGAGGTGTCGATGAAGGACGTGACCGCCTTCGTTCTTGGCGGGCACGGCGACACGATGGTCCCCTCGGTCCGGTACTCGACCGTCGCGGGCATCCCATTGCCCGATCTCGTCGAGATGGGCTGGACCACGCAGGAGAAGCTCGACGCGATTGTGCAGCGCACCCGAGACGGCGGCGCCGAGATCGTCGGCCTTTTGGGCACCGGCTCGGCCTACTATGCGCCTGCGACGAGCGCGATCGAGATGGCCGAGGCCTATCTGAAGGACCAGAAACGCGTTCTCCCCTGCGCGGCCAATGTGGACGGCGCCTACGGCCTCAAGGGCATGTACGTGGGCGTTCCGACGGTAATCGGCGCGGGCGGGATCGAGCGCGTAATCGAGATCAGCCTCTCGAGCGACGAGAAAGCCATGTTCGATAAGTCGGTCGATGCGGTGAAAGGCCTTGTTGAGGCCTGCAAGGGCATCGACGACGGTTTGGGCTGAACCGCTACGAAAAATGCCAGCTCTCATTTCGAAAGGCGGCGCCGCTCTGGCGCCGCCTTTTTGGCTCAAGCGACAACGTGATAATGTGCCGGACGCGTGTGATCACACCGGGATTCGGCCCGCGCGACGCTCTCCAATGACGTAAGTGATCACAGTCAAATACCTGTGATCACATAATCAAGTTTTTTGCTCGATATTCGGCGAATCCGTCGATTTCCCTTTATAATCGGCGTCATCGCGTGTCACTCCTTTCAAAACGTATTCAGGAGGGGCCGCTTTGAACATCCACGAATATCAGGCGAAGACGCTCTTGAGGGATTATGGCGCACCGGTGTCCGACGGCCGCCCGGTGCTCCGCGCCGAGGAAGCCAAGACCGCCGCCGGGGCGCTCGACGGACCCCTCTGGGTGGTGAAAGCTCAAATCCATGCCGGCGGACGCGGCAAAGGTTCCTTCGAAGAGCCGGACGCGGGCGAAGCCGGCGGTGTCCGCCTCGCCAAATCGGTTGAAGAAGCGGCGGAAGAAGCCAAGCGCATGCTCGGCCGCACGCTCGTCACCAAACAGACCGGCGAGGCGGGCAAGCAGGTCAACCGCATCTACATCGAAGACGGCTCCGGCATTGAGACCGAGATGTACCTCGCCCTGCTCGTCGATCGCGGTACAAGCCGTGTCAGCTTTGTCGCTTCGACCGAAGGCGGCATGGACATCGAAGAGGTGGCGGAAAGCACGCCCGAGAAGATCCTATCATTCAGCGTCGACCCTGCCACCGGCTACCAGGCCTTCCACGGCCGCCGCATCGCCTTCTCGCTTGGTCTCGAAGGCCCTCAGATCAAGCAATGCGTCGCGCTGATGGGCACGCTCTACAAGCTCTTCGTCGAGAAAGACATGGAGATGCTAGAGATCAACCCGCTCATCGTCACCGACAAGGGCGATCTCAAATGCCTCGACGCCAAAATGGGTTTCGATTCAAACGCGCTCTACCGGCACCCAGACATTATGGCGCTCCGCGATGAGACCGAGGAGGACCCGAAAGAGCTCGAAGCCTCGAAGTACGACCTCAACTACATCGCGCTCGACGGCGAGATCGGCTGCATGGTGAACGGCGCAGGTCTGGCCATGGCGACGATGGACATCATCAAGCTCTACGGTTCCGAGCCCGCGAACTTTCTCGACGTCGGCGGCAGCGCGACGAAGGAGAAGGTCGCGGAGGCCTTCAAGATCATCACCTCTGATGCGAACGTTAAAGGCATCCTCGTCAATATCTTCGGCGGAATCATGCGCTGCGACGTGATCGCTGAGGGCGTCGTTGCTGCAGTGAAGGAGGTCGGGCTCCAGGTGCCGCTGGTGGTGCGGCTGGAAGGCACGAATGTTGAGAAGGGCAAGGAGATCATCAACACCTCCGGCCTCGATGTGATCGCGGCGGACAATCTCAAGGACGGCGCCGAGAAGATCGTGAAGGCAGTGAAAGGGTAAGATTGGATTGGGCGGGCAAATGATCTCCCACGAGCACAAGTTCGTGTTTATCCACATCCCCAAATGCGCGGGTACGAGTGTCGAACACTATTTCGGGCATTTCGACGACTATTCGGGCCGTGGCCGCCAAGACCACCGGACAATCCGCGAACTGCAGGCGCCTATCCCGCTATCTGTGAGCTTATTCGATCCCGAGAATCTCCGAATGCTGGCCAAGAGAGCCAGAAACCTGGTGCAGCCCAAAACGCCCAATCCTCGCAATCGGACAGGATTAAGCGGCCTCCAGTACCGCAGCTATTACAAGTTCACGATATTACGAGATCCCTGGTCGCGGGTGGCGTCATGGTTCCGCAACGTGGTTGGCGACCCGCTGCACGCGCGCGACCATGACCATTACGGCTTCGATGATTTCGTCACACGTTTCGCCGGTCGCGGAATGCTGCGGCCCTACGAGCATTGGGTGACGGATTTCAATGGCCGGGACGTCATGGACAGAGTGGTGCAATTCGACGACCTTCAAGCGGGTCTCGGCCATGTCAGCGCCGATCTGGGGATCGAGCCCATCAAGCTCCCGAGGATCAACACGGCGTCCGACAGGGTCGAGGTGCCAATTCCAAAATTCTCCGAAGTGTCTGACGAGATCGTCCGCTCGCGCTGCGCGGCCGAGATCAGTCGTTTCGGGTACGCAAGACCGGAGAATCTCTGACATGAGCCATGCCTGTCCCGCATATGAGCCCGCAAACGGATGCTCACGCCAGGACATCCGCCCGCACTGTTCATACGCAATTTCTGAAACCGAGTTTCCTCCCAAAGGAGCCTGAATCATGGCCGTACTTGTCGACGAAAACACCAAGGTCATCTGCCAGGGCTTCACCGGCTCGCAGGGAACCTTCCACTCCGAACAGGCCATCGCCTACGGCACCAAGATGGTTGGCGGCGTGACGCCCGGAAAAGGCGGGCAGGTTCATCTCGACCTGCCGGTCTTCAACTCCTGCCACGAGGCCGTGGCGGCGACCGGAGCGAACGCGAGCGTGATTTATGTGCCGCCCCCCTTCGCCGCCGACTCGATCCTCGAGGCTATCGACGCCGAGATCCCGCTTGTCGTCTGCATCACCGAGGGCATCCCGGTTCTCGACATGATGAAGGTGAAACGCGCGTTGGAGACCAGCGACACCCGCCTCATCGGCCCCAACTGCCCCGGCGTCATCACCCCGGACGCCTGCAAGATCGGCATCATGCCGGGCCACATCCACAAGCGCGGATCCGTCGGCGTCGTATCCCGCTCGGGGACGCTGACCTACGAGGCGGTCAAGCAGACCACCGATGTGGGCCTCGGCCAGTCTACCTGTGTCGGCATCGGCGGCGACCCGATCAAGGGGACCGAGCACCTGGACGTGCTCGAATGGTTCCTCGCCGACGAGGAGACGGAATCGATCATCATGATCGGCGAGATCGGCGGCTCTGCCGAAGAAGAAGCCGCGCAATTCCTCGCCAACGAGAAGAAGAAAGGCCGCTGGAAGCCGACCGCCGGCTTCATCGCCGGCCGCACCGCGCCCCCGGGTCGCCGAATGGGTCACGCTGGCGCCATCGTCGCGGGCGGCAAGGGCGGCGCCGAGGACAAGATCGAAGCCATGCGTTCGGCCGGGATCGTCGTGGCGGAAAGCCCGGCGGGGCTGGGTGAAGCCGTGGTGGAGGCCATCGGATAGGCGAATTCATTACTCGCGATGCGGGACAAAACCCAAAAAAGGCAGCCGCCTCGCGATCCAAGGGAGACTGGATAATGACCGAACAATCCCCCAACGACATCTTCAAGGCGTCGTCCTTCCTGCAAGGCCACAACGCCGAGTACATCGAACAGCTCTACGCCCGTTACGCGAGCGATCCGAACGCCGTCGACGGCGCGTGGCAGGAGTTTTTCCGTCAGCTTGGTGACAGCGAGATCGACGCCAAGCGCGAGGCCGAGGGGCCGTCGTGGGCTCGCGACGACTGGCCGCCGGCTCCGTCCGACGAGCTGACCGCAGCGCTGGACGGGCAATGGGGCGATCTCGGCATCCCCGCGCAAGCCAAAGCCGCCGGCAAGATCGCCGCTAAGGCCAAAGAGCAGGGCGTTTCGGTCACCGACGATCAGATCAAGCGCGCGGTGCTCGACTCAATCCGCGCGCTCATGCTGATCCGCGCCTATCGTATAAGGGGTCACCTCGTCGCCGACCTCGACCCTTTGGGCATGCGCGATCAGACCCCGCACCCTGAACTCGACCCCAAGTCCTACGGCTTCACCGATGCCGACATGGACCGGCCAATCTTCATCGACAACGTGCTCGGCCTGCAAACCGCCTCGATGCGCGAGATTCTCGCCATCGTGAAGCGCACCTACTGCGGCACCTTCGCGCTGCAGTACATGCACATCTCCAATCCGGAGGAAGCCGCGTGGCTCAAGGAGCGGATCGAGGGCTTCGGCAAGGAAATCGCCTTCACGCGCGAGGGCCGAAAAGCGATCCTGAATAAGCTCGTTGAAGCCGAGGGCTTCGAGAAGTTCCTCCATGTCAAATACATGGGCACCAAACGGTTTGGTCTTGACGGCGGCGAGAGCCTCGTCCCCGCAATGGAGCAGATAGTCAAGCGCGGCGGGGCGCTGGGCGTCAAAGAGATCGTCATCGGTATGCCCCACCGCGGGCGGCTGTCTGTTCTCGCCAACGTGATGGCCAAGCCTTACAAAGCGATCTTCAACGAATTTCAGGGCGGCAGCTTCAAGCCGGAAGATGTCGACGGCTCGGGCGACGTGAAATATCACCTCGGCGCTTCCGCCGACCGGGAGTTCGACGGCAATGTGGTTCACCTCAGTCTCACGGCAAATCCGTCCCATCTTGAGGCAGTGAACCCCGTGGTCCTTGGCAAAGTCCGTGCCAAGCAGGACCAGCTGAACGACCACCACCGAACGCAGGTTTTGTCGATCCTGCTCCACGGCGACGCGGCTTTTGCCGGGCAAGGCGTCGTGGCGGAATGCTTCGGCCTGTCGGGGCTCAGGGGCCACAAGACCGGTGGAACGATCCACATCATCGTGAACAACCAGATCGGGTTCACGACCGCGCCACACAATAGCCGGTCGTCGCCCTACCCCACCGATATCGCCCTAATGGTCGAGGCGCCGATCTTCCACGTAAACGGCGACGACCCAGAGGCCGTGACCCACGCGGCCAAAGTAGCAACCGAGTTCCGCCAGAAGTTCGGCAAGGACGTCGTGATCGATATCTTTTGCTACCGCAGGTTTGGCCACAACGAGGGCGACGAGCCCATGTTCACCAATCCCATCATGTACAAAAGGATCAAGGGACACAAAACGACCCTCAGCCTCTACACCGAGCGCCTCGTCAGCGATGGCCTGATACCCGAGGGCGAGATCGAAGACATGAAGGCGGGCTTCCAGGCGCACCTGAACGAGGAGTTCGAGGCGGGCAAGGCCTACAAACCCAACAAGGCGGACTGGCTGGACGGCCGTTGGAGTCATCTCGACCGCGAAGGCGAGAGGTACCAGCGCGGAAGAACCGCAATCAAGAAGAAGACGCTCGAGGAAATCGGCACGGCGCTCACCCGAGCGCCCGAAAACATGCCGATCCATAGGACCGTTGACCGCCTTCTCGAGGCCAAACGCAATATGTTCTCGTCAGGCGAGGGATTTGACTGGGCGACCGCCGAGGCGCTGGCCTTTGGCTCTTTGATGCTCGAAGGTTATCCGGTGCGTCTGGCAGGACAAGACTCAACACGCGGCACCTTCAGCCAGCGTCACTCCGCCTTCATCAATCAGGAAACCGAAGAGCGTTACTACCCGCTCAACAACATCCGCGAAGGCCAGGCGCAGTACGAGGTGATCGACTCGATGCTCTCAGAATACGCGGTGCTCGGGTTTGAATACGGCTTCTCGTTGGCCGAACCCAACGCGTTGACGCTCTGGGAGGCGCAGTTCGGCGACTTCGCCAACGGAGCGCAGATCATGTTCGACCAGTTCATCTCGTCGGGCGAGCGCAAGTGGCTCCGCATGTCGGGACTGGTGATGCTCCTGCCCCACGGGTTCGAGGGCCAGGGGCCGGAACACTCCTCGGCGAGGCTGGAGCGGTTCCTTCAGATGTGCGCGGAAGACAACTGGATCGTGGCGAATTGCACAACGCCCGCGAACTATTTTCATATCCTAAGGCGGCAGCTTCATCGGTCATACAGAAAGCCGCTGGTGATCATGACCCCGAAATCGCTCCTGCGGCACAAGCTGGCCATTAGTGATGCGGACGAATTCACCACAGGATCGAGCTTCCACCGCGTCCTGTGGGACGATGCGGAGAAGGGGAATTCCGACACCAAGCTCGTCGCGGACGACAAGATCAAGCGCGTCGTCCTTTGCTCGGGCAAGGTTTACTTCGACTTGCTTGAGGAGCGCGACACGCGCGCGATCGACGACGTCTACCTGCTCCGAGTCGAGCAATTCTATCCGTTCCCAGCGCAGTCGATGGTGAAAGAACTGAAGCGTTTCCCCAACGCCGATTACGTCTGGTGTCAGGAGGAGCCGAAGAACCAAGGCGGCTGGACGTTCATCGAGCCGAATATCGAGTGGGTGCTCACCCGCATCAAGGCCAAGAACACAAGGGCGAAATATGCCGGTCGTTCCGCGTCGGCATCGCCCGCGACCGGCCTCGCCTCAAGTCATAAAGCACAACAGCAGGCGCTCGTGAACGACGCGCTGACAATCGAAGGGTAACCGAAGATGGCCACTGAAATCCGCGTGCCCACGCTGGGCGAGAGCGTGACCGAGGCGACTGTCGCCACCTGGTTCAAGAAGCCTGGGGACTCCGTGGCGGTCGACGAGATGCTCTGCGAGCTTGAAACCGATAAGGTGACGGTCGAGGTCCCCTCGCCCGCCGCCGGCACGCTGGGCGAGATCATCGCCTCGGAAGGCGAGACGGTGGGCGTCGACGCGCTTCTGGCGACCTTGACCGAAGGCGAAGGCGCCGCCCCGGCGCCGAAGGCCGCGCCGGAAGCCAAGGCTGCTCCCACCCCGAAATCCAACGGGTCCGACGGCGGCGGTCAGTCTATCGACGTCATGGTTCCAACACTTGGCGAAAGCGTCACCGAAGCCACGGTCGCGATTTGGTTCAAGGGTGTGGGCGAAGCGGTCGCGCAGGACGAGATGCTCTGCGAGCTGGAGACCGACAAAGTATCGGTCGAGGTGCCCTCGCCCGCCTCCGGGGTTTTGCAGAAGATCCTCGCGAATGAGGGCGAGACGGTCGAAGCGGGCGGCAAGCTCGCCGTAATGACCGGCGGGGCTGGAGCCGCCGCGGCGCCAGAGCCCGCCGCGCCTGCCGAAAGCGCCCCCTCGCCTGCGGCAACGGGCAAGGACATCGAGAACGCCCCGTCGGCCAACAAAATGATGAAGGAGGCTAACCTCTCTTCGGACGCGGTCACAGGCACAGGCCGCGACGGGCGGATCATGAAAGAGGACGTCCAGCGCGCCCTCGCCTCGCCACAACAGCAGGCGGCAACCTCCGCCCCCGCGGCCCCGGCGCAAGCGCCACGCGCCCCGGTCGCCGCCGAAGACGCTGCGCGGGAAGAGCGGGTGAAGATGACCCGCCTCCGCCAGACCATCGCCCGGCGTCTGAAGGACGCGCAGAACACCGCCGCCATGCTGACCACCTACAACGAGGTGGACATGTCGGCGACGATGGCGATCCGGAAAGAGTACAAGGAGCTCTTCGAGAAAAAGCACGGTGTGAAGCTTGGCTTCATGTCGTTCTTCACCAAAGCCTGCTGCCATGCACTGAAAGAAGTGCCCGAGGTCAACGCCGAGATCGACGGCACCGACATCGTCTACAAGAACTTCGTCCACATGGGTGTGGCGGTTGGAACGCCGACGGGGCTGGTTGTGCCTGTCGTGCGTGACGCCGACCAGATGAGTTTCGCCAACATCGAAAAGCGGATAGCCGAGTTGGGTCTCCGCGCCCGCGACGGCAAGCTCTCGATGGCCGAAATGCAGGGCGGCACGTTCACTCTGTCGAATGGCGGCGTCTATGGCTCGCTCATGTCCTCGCCGATCCTCAACCCTCCGCAATCTGGCATCCTGGGTATGCACAAGATCCAGGAGCGGCCCATGGTTATCAACGGTGAGATCGTGATCCGCCCGATGATGTACCTCGCGCTGTCCTACGATCACCGAATTGTGGACGGCAAGGGCGCAGTGACGTTCCTTGTCCGGGTGAAAGAGGCGCTGGAGGACCCGCGCCGACTGTTGATGGATCTGTAGGGCTTGGCCGTACCGGCGCCTCGATATGTCATAGCGGCAGCGCTCGCGCTGCTGCTCGCCGTCTACGCGACGGTTTTCGCGCACAGAACTCACAATCTCTTTGATCTGCCAACCTGGCTCGATGTCACCGAGTGGCCGGCGACCTTGCTGTTTCTGTTCGCGGGTTGGTCGGCCTGGGTGACGCGAGAGCGCCAAGCTGCGTTCGCCCTAGTCGTCGGAATGCTGGCTTTTTTTGGCGCTCAGTCCTCGTATCTCTTTAGCGTCCCGTTGGGCTTTGTCGTCGTCACCGCACTGGCTTTGGTCTTCCTGTTCGTTCTGCCGACAACATGGAAGCCGCGATGAACAAGTTGGCTATTGGTTCTGCGTTAATCGCTCTAACAGGGTGCGCTGCTCCTGTGACCGACATTGCGACAACCGCGCGGCATGTGCCTTCAAACGTGCCTTACGGCAACGACGGCGCCAGAATGCACCTGTTCATCTTCGATCCTTCCGAACCCCGAAGCCTCTCGGACAGGAAAACAATCGCAAAGCGCATGATCGCGCTTGAGCCGGGATGCGCCTGGGTTGACGCGCCGGACAGCGTTCTGGCCGAGGCGACCCAGGAGCAGGGCGAGCGCTTCAAGGATACGATGCTGGTGGCGCCGTTGAGATGCGGCCGGGTCTGAGGCGGAACACCGGCAATGACACCGACGCGATACCGACGTAATACCGACGTGATACCGACGTCCGAAAACAAGGGAACCTGAACTCATGGCAAGCTACGACGTCATCGTCATCGGAAGCGGCCCCGGCGGATATGTCTGCGCCATTCGCTGCGCGCAACTGGGTTTGAAAACGGCCTGCGTGGAGGGGCGCGAGACCCTTGGCGGAACCTGCTTGAACGTGGGCTGCATCCCGTCCAAGGCGCTCCTGCACGCCACAGAGCTGCTGCACGAGACCGAGGCGAATTTCGGCAAGATGGGCCTCAAGGTCCTTCGCCCTGACGTCGATTGGGCGCAGATGATGGCATACAAGGACGAGACCATCGAAGGGAACACCAAGGGCATCGAATTTCTGTTCAAAAAGAACAAGATAGACTGGCTGAAGGGCTGGGGAACAATTACCGAGCCGGGCAAGGTCATGGTCGGTGACGAGGTGCACGAGGCCAAGAACATCGTTGTCGCAACCGGCTCCGAACCATCCCCGCTGCCTGGCGTTGAGGTGGACGAGAAGAGGGTGGTCACATCCACCGGTGCGCTTGAGCTGGAGGAGATCCCGAAGTCAATGGTCGTTATCGGCGCCGGCGTGATCGGGCTGGAGCTTGGGTCGGTCTACAACCGTCTCGGCGCTGAGGTCACCGTGATCGAGTACCTCGACGTGATCACGCCGGGCATGGACCCGGAGATCCAGAAGACCTTCCAAAGAACTTTGAAGAAACAAGGCCTTAAATTCATTATGGGCGCCGCCGTCCAAAGCGCGAAAGCGGCCAAGGGCAAGGCCACGGTGACCTACAAGCCCAAGAAAGGCGACGCGGAGGAGACCGTCCAGGCTGACGTGGTTCTCCTCGCCACGGGTCGCAGACCCTACACCGAAGGGCTCGGTCTGGACACCGTCGGTGTTCGCATGAACGCGCGCGGGCAGGTCGAGACCGACGATCATTGGAAGACCAATGTGGACGGCATCTACTCCATCGGAGACTGCATCGACGGCCCCATGCTCGCCCACAAGGCCGAGGACGAGGGCATGGCGGTTGCGGAAACGCTCGCCGGTCAGGCCGGGCATGTGAATTACAACGTTATCCCAGGCGTGATCTACACGCACCCTGAGGTCGCCAATGTCGGTTTCAATGAGGCTGACCTAAAGGACGCCGGCCACCCCTACAAGGTCGGCAAGTTCAGCTTCATGGGCAACGCGCGGGCCAAGGCGAACCACGCGGCGGATGGGTTCGTCAAAATCCTTGCTGACAAGGAAACCGACCGCATTCTCGGCGCGCATATCATCGGCCCGATGGCCGGCGATCTGATCCACGAGATCTGCGTCGCTATGGAGTTTGGAGCCGCGGCGGAGGACCTCGCGCGAACCTGCCACGCCCATCCGACCTATTCCGAAGCCGTGCGCGAGGCAGCGCTCGCCTGCGGTGACGGGCCGATCCATAGCTGAGCGGGCCTTTCGCCTTTGCCGCATTGTGACCGCGTGCGCGAATTGGTAACGGAAGCGGACCAATAGGCCGAAGGGACAGGGCCGATGCCAGTCATTACGGAAATCGCCGATCTGAAACGGATCTACCGGCGCCGCGTTCCGAAGATGTTTTTCGACTACACCGAAAGCGGGTCGTGGACCGAGCAGACGTTTCGCGAGAACACGTCGGATTTCGATCAGATCCGGCTGCGGCAGCGGATTGCCGTGGACATGGCAGGGCGAACGACAGCGACCCAAATGATCGGCGAAGACGTCTCGATGCCGGTGGCGCTCGCCCCGGTCGGGCTGACGGGCATGCAGAACGCGGATGGCGAGATCAAAGCCGCCCGCGCCGCCGAAAGGTTTGGGGTGCCCTTTTGTTTGTCGACCATGTCGATCTGTTCGATTGAAGACGTGGCCAAGCATACCTCCAAGCCATTCTGGTTTCAGGTCTACACGCTCAAAGACGACGAGTTCATGGAGAACCTCTTTGGTCGGGCGCGGGATGCGGGCTGCTCGGCTCTGGTCATCACCGTTGATCTTCAGGTGCTCGGTCAGCGGCACAAGGACCTCAAGAACGGTCTTTCGGCGCCGCCCAAGCTAACCGCGGCGTCCATCGCTAATATGATGACCAAGGTGCCCTGGGGTCTGGAGATGCTGCAGACCAAGCGGCGGTTTTTTGGCAACGTCGTTGGTCATGCAAAGGGCGTGACCGATCCGTCCTCTCTGTCGTCGTGGACCGCCGAGGCGTTCGACCCTTCGCTCGACTGGGCCCGTATCAAGCAGTTGATGGAGATGTGGGGCGGCAAGGTGGTTCTGAAAGGCATTCTGGATGTCGAAGACGCAAGGCGCGCCGCCGATCTCGGCGCCGACGCGATCATCGTGTCGAACCACGGCGGGCGGCAGCTTGACGGCGCTTTGTCGTCGATCCGCATGCTTGAGCCCATCGTTCAGGCCGTCGGCGATCAGGTCGAGATCTGGTTCGATTCCGGCATCCGCTCGGGCCAAGACGTGCTAAAAGCGGTCGCAATGGGCGCCAAAGGCACGATGATCGGCCGCGCCTGGGTCTACGGGCTGGGCGCCATGGGCGAAAAGGGCGTCACCAATGCTCTGGACGTCATTCACAAAGAGCTCGACACCTCCATGGCACTTTGCGGAAAACGCGACATCGAGGACGTCGACCGGGATATTCTCCTTGTCCCCAAGGGGTTCGCAGGCGTCTGGGAGTGACTTGAGGGAAACGGTTCGCCGGTTCAGAGCGGATTGTTTCCGACTTGGTGCAAAACTGCCGCGCGAGGCGCCAAAAATCAGCCGGCTTCCGGCCACGATATTGCCGCAATCGCGTCGGGGGCATAGGGTTCGCGCATGGCTGGCGTGGTTCAACGACTGAGGATCCCGGGGGTTGCCCTGTGCGCGGCGCTCATGGGCGCCGCTGGCGGCGCAAGCGCCCAGCAGTTGCTGGCGGCTGCGGGTCACACCGAGTTTCCCAGAGAGACCCTTGCCATCGTCGAGGCGACTACGGCGCTCTTCGACGCCGCCGAAGCGGTCGAGAACGAAAGCCCCACCCGGCCCTTCGCGATCGGACCGATCGCCACTCCGGCAAGCGCGGAGCTGGTTGAAGGCGACGTGGACGCGTTCCGGACTGAGAATGGCCCGGTCCGCAACCTGATGGGCTACCGGATCACCTGGTATCCTGTCGAAAGGTTCCTCGGCGCCGTGGATTTCATGGGCACCTGGGACGGCAACCGGAACCTGGTTTGCGGCTACGTGACCTGGGACCTGTCCGAACCTGATACGCCGATGCTCGAGGCGGTGTCCGCCCGCTATATCACCAGCCGCGACCTAGACGCTCTGGCCGAGGACGAGGTCGAGGCGGCGCTTTTGGAGGCGAACTGCGCCTTTGGCGATCTCGACAGGAACTTCGCCGCGTTCCGCGTCGAATAGGCTCGCTTCGGCGGCAAGTCTCGCGAGATATTTCGCTTCCCATCCTTCCGAATCCCGGCTATAGGCCGCGCCTCATGGGCGGACACCCTTGGAGGCCGCCCGACACTGACAATTTGGAGAATACCCATGGCTGGCGAGATCCCTGATCTTCACGCCACGGTACGGACGGGGACAGGCAAGGGGGCCGCTCGTCAAGCTCGCAGAGAAGGGCACGTACCTGGCATCGTATATGGTGGCGGCGTTGACCCGCTTCCGATCAACATCCCCTTCAACGTTCTGTTCAAGCGCCTGAAGCAAGGCCGGTTCCTAGCGACGCTGTTCAACATGAAAGTCGACGGGCACGACGACGTGCGGGTGATCTGCCGCAACGTGCAGCGCGACGTGGTCAAGGACCTGCCCACGCATGTCGATTTCATGCGCCTGAAGCGGACGTCCAAGATCGCGCTCTTCATCCCTGTGGAAATCGAGGGCGAGGACGATTGCCCCGGCATCCGCCGCGGCGGCGTGCTGACGATGGTCCGCCCGGAAGTCGAACTGGTCGTGACGGCGGGCGACATCCCCGAAAAGGTGACGCTCAGCATCGCAGGTCTTGAGATCGGCGACTCGGCATCGATCTCGGCCGTTGACCTGCCCGCAGGCGCGAAGCCGACGATTGACCGCGACTTCGTGATCGCAACTATCCAGCCGCCTTCGGGCCTTGCCGCTTCGGACGAGGAAGAGGAAGGCGCGGAACCGGCGGCCGACGAGGTGCCGGTCGCGGGCGAGGAAGCCGAAGAAGGCGAGGCAGAAGCTTCCGAAGAGTAATTCGGGTCTGTCCCGAGGAAAGGGCGGCGCGGAAGCGCCGCCCTTTTTCGTTCCGCGTCAGCCGGCTTGTGTCGGAGTTGGCATTGGGCTTCTCTGTGCGTGCATGAACGAGGCATCAGAGCAGAGGCTTCGGGACGCTCGCGCTCGCGAGGCGTTCCTGAAATCGATAGGTGTGGACGGCACCGAGGTGATCGCCCTGCCCGGCGACGCCTCTACACGGCGCTATTTCCGGCTTCCCGGGAAAGGCGCTCTGATTCTACAGGACGACCCGAGCACAGACCATTTTCAGAACTTCGCTCTGATCTCGCGGCACCTGACCAGCCTCGGCTTCTCCGCCCCGCGTATCCTTGACTGGGACGAAGACCTGGGTCTTGGGCTGATCGAGGATTTCGGCGACCGTACCTACACGCGGCTTCTGGCGTGCGGCGCCGACGAGGCGCCGCTTTATGAGCTGGCCGTGGACACTCTTTCCGCACTACACGAGGCGCCCGGCGCAGCGGACATTAACCTGCCGGGTTACGACCACGCGAGGCTGACGGACGAGGTCGCGCTTCTGCCGATCTGGTTCGCACGGCACGCCTCCGACAAGGACGACCTGTCCGCGTTTGCAGAGCAGCACCAGACGCTCTGGTCGGTAGCTCTAAAGGACGTGGCCAGCCGGAGGGAGGTTCTGGTTCTCCGGGATTTTCATGTCGATAACCTGATCCTCCTGGAAAAACGGCCGGGCGTGGCGGCATGCGGCTTGCTCGATTTTCAGGGCGGTTTGATCGGTTCGGCAGCCTATGACCTCATGTCGGTCCTTCAGGACGCGCGGCGCGACCTGGACACGGAACTGACGGCGAGACTAGTCAAGCGTTACCTGCGCCAGCGGCATGGCATGGATGAGGCGCGGTTTCTGTCCGACTTCCACGCTCTCGCGGCGCAGCGGCATGCCAAAATCTTGGGCATCTTTGTCCGGCTCGCTAACCGAGACGGAAAACGACAGTATCTGGAGCACCTTCCCAGAGTCGCGCGGCTCTATGCCGCGGCGCTCGAGGCCGCCGGACTAACTGAAGTACGCGCCTTGATGGACCAGCATCTTCCTGGCTGGAGTGACCCCTCGCAGTGGACCGCCTGAGGGATCCGCGCGACGAATGCAGGCTTTGCGACGCCTTCGTCCATGGATCTGCAACAGAGAGGGACTCGGCCGCAGGCGCTCCTTGACCTCTGGCGGCGGTTGAGGTTTCCAGACGCCAAAGCGGCCGTTTAATAGAGGATGCCAGCCGATGAAGATCGCCATTATCGGTACCGGTTACGTCGGCCTTGTTTCCGGTGTTTGTTTGTCCGATTTCGGCCATGAGGTTGTGTGCGTCGACAAGGATCCTGCAAAGATCGACGCCCTGACTCACGGAAAGGTTCCCATCTACGAGCCAGGGCTCGAGGATCTGCTCGCGCGCAATGTCGAGGCGGGCAGGCTGTCTTTCTCAGGCGATTTCGCATCCGCAGTATCGTCCGCAGACGCTGTCTTCATCGCCGTCGGAACGCCGACGCGGCGCGGGGACGGGCATGCCGACCTGACCTTCGTCTACGAGGCCGCCGAGGAGATCGGCCGTGCAATCACCGGCTACACGGTGGTTGTCACCAAATCCACGGTCCCGGTCGGAACGAATGCCGAGGTCGAGCGGCGCATCAAGGCTGTCAATCCGGACGCCGATTTCGATGTCGCGTCCAACCCGGAGTTCCTGCGGGAAGGCGCTGCGATCGATGATTTCATGCGCCCCGATCGCGTGGTCGTCGGCGTAAGCAGCGAGCGCGCGGCGGACGTCCTCGCCGATGTCTACCGGCCGCTTTATCTTCGCGACTTCCCGATTGTGGTGACCGATCTGGAAAGCGCCGAAATGATCAAATACGCGGCGAACGCTTTCCTTGCGACCAAAATCACCTTCATCAACGAGATTGCAGCGCTCTGCGAACGTGTGGGCGCTGACGTCAAGCAAGTGTCGCGCGGCATGGGGCTCGACAACAGGATCGGGAACAAGTTTCTCCATGCCGGGCCGGGTTATGGCGGATCCTGCTTCCCGAAGGACACAAGCGCGCTTGCCCGGATCGGCCAAGAGGCCGGCATGCCCATGCGCATCACCGAAGCGGTGATGGACGTCAACGATCGCGTCAAACGGCGCATGATCGACAAGGTGATCGACCTTTGCGGCGGGCAGCTTAGCGACCAGCGCATCGTCGTCTATGGCGTGACATTCAAACCGAATACCGATGACATGCGCGACGCGCCCAGCCTTACAATTCTTCCCGCTCTGGTGGGGCAAGGGGCCGAGGTCCGGGTCGTCGACCCCGAGGGGCGGCGCGAGGGCGAGACGCTTTTGCCCGGCGTCACCTGGTTCGACGATCCCTACGAAGCGGCGACCGGCGCCACAGCAGCCATCCTGCTGACCGAGTGGAACGAATTCCGCGCGCTAGACCTCGCCCGGCTGAGCGACCGCATGGAGACGCCGCGCATGGCGGATCTTCGCAACATCTATGATCCCGACGCCGTCAAGGCAGCTGGTTTCGCTGAATACGTCTCAGTTGGCCGCGCTTAGGGTGAATACCGGGCCGCAAGCACGACAAGCCCGACGATGCCCGCCCCGCAAAAAAGGCTGACCTTGTCGGTGACGGCGAAGACGATCGGGTCGTCGGTCATTCTGCCCCGATGGGCGAGCATGACCGCGCGGGAGAGCCAGTAGATCAGCACCGCGCAGATGCCCCAAAGCGCAGAGGGGAAGGAATAGAGTTCGGCGACCTCGGTCGATGTCAGATAGAGACCGGCGACCAGGACAGACACGTAGCCGGACGCCAGCGCCATCATCGCGATCAGTGGTAGATCCTCGGGCAGATAGCCCCTTCCCGCCGCCGCGCCGCGCCCCGCGGCGACGACGTCCACAAGTTCGGCCTGGCGCTTTATTGCAGCGAGCGCAAGGAAGAAGAAGATGGAAAAGCCCAAGAGCCAGACCGACAGAACAATCCCGGTGGCGGCCCCACCTGCGATGATCCGAAGCGTGTAGAGCCCCGCCAGCATGCAGATGTCGATGACCGTTTGCCGCTTCAGGAACAGGGAGTAGGCCAGAGTGCAGAGGTAGTAGAAGGCAAGAACCAGCAAAAAGACGGGACCCACGAACGCGCCGATCGCCAAACCCGCGAGGAGCAATCCTCCCGACAGCCCGATCCCCCAGGTGATGGGAAGCGCGCCGGATGCGAAAGGGCGGTGACGCTTTCGCGGATGGGCGCGGTCCGCTGACAGATCGAGAAGATCGTTCGTCACGTAGACGGACGAAGCTGTCAGGCAGAACGCCGCGAAGGCCAAAAGAGCAGGGAAAACCGTCGCGACCTCAAGACGATGCGCGAGCAAAAGCGGAATGAAGATCAGCATGTTCTTCAGCCACTGATGCGGTCTGAGCGCTTTCAGCATAGGCTTGACCAGGCCTTCGCCTTCTGTCGAGAGATGCTTGGCGGGACGGCCCAGCGCGTCAATCCGTCCCCTGAGCGAGGAGCTTGCGTCCACGCTAACCGCCTCGGCTGCCGCTTTCCATACTGGCAGATCAGCAGTGCTGTCGCCGATATAGGCGAAGCCGTTCTCGCCGTAGCGATCGGTCAGCACCCTCGCCTTCTCGCGGCCTTTCAGGTTCTGATGGCCGTCCGACGCCAGTACCTCGTCAAAGAGGCCTAAATGGTCGGCGATCCGCTCAGCGACCTCGCTATGGCTCGCCGTCGCCAGAACCACGCGCGCGCCTTCTGCCTTCCGGGCGCGGATCTCGTCGAGAACCGCGTCGTTGAAAGGCAAAGTCTCGGGATCGAAGTCGCCGGCCTCAGACAGCGCCGCCTTAAGCGCCGCCCGCCCCTGGAAACCCGCCGCGACCGCGCCGAGCCCCTTGCTGCCAAGCGCGGACCAGAAAGTCTCGTGCAGCATGTCGCTTCTCACGAGCGTGCCATCGAGATCCACCGCGAGAACCTGGCTCATGGGACCATCGCCGTCTTGCTGCTCAACTCTGACCGCTCCGCCTGCATCCAGGCCCAGGAATCAGCGAGAATCCTTTTGAGCTCAGATGCTTGCGGCGACCAGTCGAGCTCATCCGCCGCGCGCCTTGAGCCCGAAACTAGCCGCACTGCGTCGCCGACGCGGCGCGGGCCTATGCGGACCTTCGGACGGATTCCGACAACCTCTGACGCAGTTTCGATCACTTGTTTGACCGACGCGCCGCGACCTGTGCCGAGGTTGTAGACGCGGCTCTCTCCACCGTTCAGCAGGCGCCGCAGCCCCAGAATGTGCGCCTCCACCAGATCGAGAACGTGAATGAAGTCGCGAATGCAAGTCCCGTCCGGCGTGGGGTAGTCATCGCCGTGGATGACCATCTCAACCTCGTCTTCTGCCAAGGCGCAAAGCGGCCTGGGCATGAGGTGCGTGGCGCCTTGGGTCGCCTGCCCGAGACCATGCGCCGCTTCGGCCCCGGCAACGTTGAAGTACCGGAAGATCACGCTTTTCAACCCATGCGCGGCGTCGAAATCACCAAGCATCATCTCGCTCGCCCGCTTGGTCACCGCGTAGGGGCTGATCGGGCCGAGCGGGCTGGTCTCGTCGACCTCCCCGTCATCGGCGGCGGCGTAGACCGCGCATGTGGACGAATACACCAGCTTGAAGCAGCCGTGGCGGACCATCGCATCGACAAGCGAAAGCGTGCCCGCCACGTTGTTGTCCCAGTACTTCCCGGGGTCTTCGACGCTTTCGCCCACCTCGATCGCCGCTGCGAAATGCAGGGCCGCTGCGGGCTGGTGGCGCGAGAACACCTCGGCGAGCCGCGCTGCGTCCCGCACATCGCCCTCCTCGAACGGACCCCAGCGCACCCGGCCGCGACGGCCCTTTGAGAGGTTGTCGAACACCACAGGCGTGAATCCGGCCGCGGCAAGCCGCATAGCGGCATAGCTGCCAATGTAACCGGCCCCGCCCGTGATCAGGATGTTCATCGTCTGCTCTCAACCGCTCTTTTCGGCGTCGCGAGCACATTACTCGCCATTTCCGGCGGGACAAAGGCAAACCCTTCGCGCGGGGCAGCGGACCGGAATTCGTGACGCAAGCGTGACTGTCGGGGCTGAAACGCGATCGGCATCCTGAACGCTGGTCGCGAGCGGCTTTTCGACAAACACATGCGCCGCGGCCTCCATGGCGCGGATAGCGAGGTCGGCATGGCTGTCGGAGTAGGTCGCGATCACGACAAGATCGGGATTGAGCGCGAGGCCCTCATCGAAACTGTCGAGGAGCGGGTAGCCTTGAAGGTCAGGCGGCAGGTCGCGTGGAGATCTGTTGACCAGCCCGCAGATGGCCGACTTGGGGTTATGGTGATGCGCCAGAGCGTGGCTTTGCCCCATATTGCCCAAACCAACGATCAAGACCCGCATGTCGCCCTGCTCCCTTCATTTCCCGCCCGCAAAGGCTCAGCTCTCCAATCGTCGCGCGGCGCCAACGTCAACTTCCCGGCCGGTCGCGCGCGAGCGGACGGCGGCGAAGGCTAGCGCGAGGGATCTCAGGTTCTCGCGTGCGGAGTTGTTGGGCTCGCGGCCCTCCTCGATGGCTGTAAGCAGCTCGCCCATGGCGCCCCGAAACCCATCATTGAACCATTGCCCCTCGATCTTGGGCCGCGCGACGCCATCGGCGGTGGTCAGCGTGACCGATTGGGACCCGAGGTCGGGGCCTTCCGACGCCAGACTCCCCGCGCTCCCAGAGACGTAAGTCTGATCGCAGGAGCCGCGCACAGTGGCTCCGTTCAGGAAAAGGTTGGCCTGACCGCCTTCAAGCCGGATCAGAGCCTGCGCCAGCAGCGGGGACCGGTTCTGCTGGCCGAGCGCGTGATTTCCAGCGGCGTAGACGCTTGTGGCGCGATCGCCGATCAGGGACACGATGAAGTCGAACCAGTGAATGCCGAAATCATAAAGCAGGAGATCCTCGATCTCATCAAACGGCGTCTCGGCCGTCCAGCTATGGTCCCAGTGAATGGCAACCTGAACCGACAGCACGTCGCCGATCAGTCCCGCCATGACGGCGTGGCGCATCCACGACATGTGCGGCGACCAGCGGCCGTTCTGATTGACCGCGAGCCGGACGCCCATGTCATCCGCCAGCCTGACGAGATCCTCCCCGACATCGAGGTCATCCACAAATGGCTTCTGGCTGAGCACATGCTTCCCCGCCTTCAACGCCTCTATGAGGATCGGCGTCCGATGCTCTGGGTGAAGCGTGATATCGACGACATCTATCTCGCTATCGGACAGCATCTTGCGCCAATCGTCTTCGATTCGCGCGTTCGGGCAGAACTCGGCGGCTTTGGCCCCAGCCTTCGACCGCGTCCGGTTCCAGATCGCGGCCACTTCCCACCCTCCGCTTCGGTAGGCGTCGAGATGGCTGGCGGAGATGCCTCCTGTGCCGATCAGGCCGATCCTTGGCCGATAGGACTTTGGCGACGGCGGCTGGTAGGGCAGGTCGGGCGCCGCAACCTCCGGCAGCGCCTCGGACTTCAGGGCATAGGTGTCGGTGTCGGCGGCATCATCGTTCATGGGACGAGACCCAGCGTGCGCTTCTCTTTCGCCGAGCGGGCGGCGGTATCGACGATGCGTTGCGCGACCAAGCAAAGCTCCGGATCAAGCGGCCCGCCGACCGGCGCGCCCCGCGCGATGCACCCCAGCACGTACTCGATGGCGTTGGTCTCCCCCGGCGCAAGCGGATCGACCGGGATGTCATGGCGCTCGGGCCGCGCTCGGGTCTGAACCGTGACATTGCTTGCATAGTCAGGCGAGGAAATGGTGCCGTCCGTGCCGACGAAGGTGAAGCCGCAGGTCGGCTGCGGCTGGATCGTCCATGGGTCGGTGAATGTGCCCCAGCGGGTTTCCATCTTGCTAAGCCCGCGCTCGTAGCGGCAAACCGCGATGGCGTGCTGGTCGACCTCGATCCCTGGCGTCTCGTCAATCGTGCAGGTCACTTCCAGCGGCGCGGCGCCGTTCATGTACCAGGTGCCGAGCGTCGCGCCGTAGCCCAGGTAGTCGAGCAACGACCCGCCGCCGGAGAACTTCTTGTACCACCAGGAGTTCGGCTTTTGACGCTCGACCTCCTCTGGGCTGACCTCGACCTTGTCGGCAAGATGGTAGAGCGGCCCGCGATTGCCGTCGTAGAAATGCACTTCGATCAGGTTGCCGATAAGACCTTCATCAATGAGCCGCTTCGCCGTCATATGGCTTTCGACCCACCGCAAAGGCCAGTTGATTATGAGCTGCCTGCCTGTCCCTTCCATGGCTGATATCATGCGCCGGGCGTCCTCCGCCGATGCGGCGAAGGGTTTCTCGACAAACACGTGGCATCTGTGCGGCGCCAATCGCTCGGTGTAATCTGCATGATCCGCCGTCGCGGCGCAGAGGATTGCCATGTCGTAGGGGCCTGCCGCCATGCAGGCGTCGAAGTCAGTGAAGACGCGATCCTCGGAGATCGAGAAGCTTTCAATGGCGGATTCCATCGGCGCCCGCTCGGGATGGAAGATGCCGGCGATTTCGGCCTCGGGATGCGCGTCCGTGAGTCTCAGCAGATCGCCCATGTGCATGTGATCGAAACAAATGCCGACGATGCGAAACTTGGCCATGGCAGCCTCCCTATCGTGATCCGGTGATCCTGACGTAAAGCGCAGTCACCGCCAGGATGATGATGCCGAAGAGCGCTGTGCGGGCGCCCTCGGGCATCTGAAGAAGCGTCAGCATCGTGTCGAGCACCCGCAGGATCAGTGCGCCGACGATCGCGCCGGCATAGCTTCCGCGTCCGCCGAAGATCGATGTTCCGCCGATGACCGCCGCCGCGACCGACGGCAGGAGAAGCGGGTTGGCGAGGCTGAGCGAGGTCTGGCGGATGATCCCGAGGTACAAAAGCCCGGCCAGCGCGGCGATCAATCCGGAGAGCGCGTAAAGCGCGAGATACACCTGCCAGGAGCGGACGCCCGAGAGCATCGACGCCCGCTCGTTCGAGCCCAGCGCGAACAGAATGCGGCCAAACCCGGTGAACCGCATGAGGCAAATGACGAAAGCAGCGAAGGGGATGAAAAGGTAGAGGCCGTTGGGCATGCCTAGCGTGCGCCCTGTGCCAAGCCAGACGAGAAACCCTGGGATCTCGGCGCCCGCATTGATGACGAGGCGCTGATAAACCTGGAGGCATCCGGTCGCGATCAGGCCGGTGCCGAGCGTCATGATCAGCGGATGCACGCGCACAAGCCCCACGCCGATCCCGTTCACGATCCCGACCGTCAGACCGCTCGCCAGCGCGATCAACACGGCCGGGGCGACGCCCCAGATCGAGCTGAGCGTCGCGCAGACGAATGCGGCGACAGTCGCGACGATGCCCGCCGACAGGTCGATCCCGGCGGTCAGCATTGTAAGCACCTGGCACGCCGCGAGCATGGCGAGCGGGATCGCGAATTTGATTAGGTTGCCGACCCAGAACGTCGAGATGAGACCGTCGCGCCCCCCGCGGAACGGCATCACAATCCCGGGCCGCATGACCTCGAGCGTCGCGATCAGCAGGATCAGGAACACGACGAGCGGGATCATCGGGTTGTCGCGCATCAGCCGCCCGAGGCGGGCCAACGGCGGGTTTGTGTCGGTGGCGCTCATCGTCGCGCGCTCCTCAGTGTTGCCGCGGTTCCCAGCATCACGACAGCGACCATGATCGTGCCCTCAATGATCGTGGTCACATTCGGGTCCACCGCCATCAGCGTGAGGATGGTTCGGATGATCCTGAGAATGAACACCGCGATGATCGGACCAAGGAGGCCGCCCCGGCCGCCGCCCAGAACGACGCCGCCCAGAACCACCGCCGCGACCGACGCGAGAAGGTATGGGCCCGGCACTGGCTCGCCTATTCCCGTGAGCGCGGCAAGGCTCAGACCGCCAAAGCCGCAGAAGAGGCCGCAAATCCCGTAGGCCGCAATCTTGGTCCGCCCGACCGCGACGCCGGACCGGAAGGCCGCCATCTCGTCGGACCCGGTGGCGTAGATCGACAGGCCGAGCTTGCTCCGCCGGATCGGAATCCAGATGGCGGCGGTCACGAGCGCGATGATCAGGAACGCTTTCGGCAACCATCCAAACAGGAAGGGGCCGCGAATGCTGTCCTCGACCCAGTCCGCCGTCGCACCGCCCGGG
Source organism: Paracoccaceae bacterium (assembly GCA_030066855.1). Taxonomy (GTDB): domain Bacteria; phylum Pseudomonadota; class Alphaproteobacteria; order Rhodobacterales; family Rhodobacteraceae; genus Kangsaoukella. The sequence goes on from JASJAU010000016.1 coordinate 103,371, forward strand.
GTCTCCAGGATCAGGAGCGCGACGCCTTCCCAAACGAAGAGCATCGCCAGCGTGACGACTATGTCCGGAACTCGCGTGACGACGATAAGCGCGCCGTTCAGAAGGCCCATCCCGAGCCCGACCGCGAGCACGATGAAGATCGCGGGGACGCCGGCCATCCGCTCCATCAGCGTTGCCGCCGTCACCGCGCATACCGCCATCATGGACGCAACCGAGAGATCGATACCGCCGACTATGACCACGACCGCCATGCCGGCGGTCGCGAAAGCAAACGGCAATGCCGCGCGCGCCAGGCTTTCGAGACCCGGCCCGCCGAAAGATGGCTGGATCAGCTTGGTCGCCGCCAGCAGCACCACCAGGAGCGCAAGCAGGCCCATCGTCCAGGCGTGTTTTCTGAGCGCCTCGGTCACGAGACCGCCTCTGTTCCAGTCAGACCATAGGCCGCGCGCATTAGGGTTTGCTCATCGGCGTCCGAGGCCTCAATCGTATCGACGACCCGGCCGTTGAAGATGACGATGGCCCGGTCGCAGGCAAGCGCGACCTCGTCCAGTTCGGAGGTGTAGAACAGAACGGCGGCCCCGCTCTCGGCCAGCTCCCGCGCGAGCGGATAGATCTGCCGCTTTGTCCGCACGTCGATTCCGCGCGTGGGGTCGAACAGCAGGAGCGTCTCGACTCCCGTGGCCAGCCAGCGCCCGATCGTCACCTTCTGCTGGTTGCCGCCGGAGAGCATCTGCGCCTCGCCTTGGGCGCGGGTGTCAATTTGCAGCTTGTCGATGGCGTAGCGCACGCGCTCCCGCTCCCGCCCAAGCTTCAACGGCCCCCAAGACCGCGGCCTCGCGGCGAAGGGCAGCGCGATGTTCTCGCGGACCGAGCGCTGCGCGAGGAGCGCCTCAGCCCGGTTGCCGGGAACGAATGTCAGTCCCGCCGCGATCGCGTCGGCCGGATGCGAAAAAGAAACGGGACGTCCGTTCACCTCGACCTGGCCGCCCGTCGGTTTCTCAAAGCCCGACAAAACTTCGAAAAGCTCGTCCTGTCCCTGGCCCTCGAGCGCAACAACGCCCAGTACCTCGCCCGGATGGAGGTCGAAGGAGACGTCAGTCAGTTTCGGACCTGCCGAGAGATTCCTGACGCTGAGACGGGACGCGCCGGAGGCCGCGCCGCGCGACGCTGCGCCTTCGCGATGGGACAGATCGAGCTTCTGGCCGAGCATCAACTCGACCGCGCGCTCCTCGACGCCCGGTTCGATTTCCAGGTCCCCGACTGTGCGCCCGTCCCGCAAAACGCTTGCCCGATCGCAGAGCTCTGAGATTTCGGTGAAACGGTGGGAGACATAGATCACGCCCATGCCGTCATTCGCCCGCGCCCGCACAACGGTCAGCACCCGTTCGACAAGGTCCGTGGGCAGCGCCGCTGTCATCTCGTCGAGCAAGAGAACATCCGGCTCGGAGGCCAGCGCACGGGCCAGATCGAGAATGCGAAGCGTGGCAAGCGGCAGATCCGAGATCATATCGGCGAGCCTCACGTCCTCGACGCCAAGCTCGCGCACCCAGTCCATAAACGGCCCGACCGGCGTATCGCCAAGGCGGAGATTGTCGCCCACATCCAGGTCCGGAATGAGCGAGGGCTCCTGATAGACCGGCACGAGCCCGGACCGTCGCGCCTCCGCGGGGTTGCCGACGCGCGCTTCCCGCCCCCGGATCAGGACGTTCCCGGCGTCGGGCCTGAGAGCACCGGTGATTATCTTGACGAAGGTCGATTTCCCCGCCCCATTCGCGCCCATCAAGGCCACGACCTCGCCCTCGCCAACGCGCAGATTGGCGTCTGTCAGCGCTCGCACTGCGCCGAAGGTCTTCACGATACCGGAGGCGTCGAGAACGGCGAGGTCGTCCATCTTCGGTCCTGAGATGATGAGGGCAATGCGGGCGCCCCCGACGTCAACCGGCGGAGGCGCCCAATTCCAAGATCAGCTGTCGCCCGGTCCCTCGCAGGCGATGATCTCCTCCATCGAGTAATCGGTCCAACCGGGAACCGTGACCGAAACTGGCCACTCAGGATCGAGGTTCGGGTTCTGCGCCCCTTCGATCGTCGCGCGACCGTCTGCCGTCTTGTTCTCCCAGAGAACAGGATCAACCAGCACGGTCGTGCTGTCCGGCGCCTCGCCGTTCAGAATATCGACTGCCAGCGCGATTCCGGCGCCGCCAACCGATCCGGGGTTAGTGACAGCAGCGCCCTCCAGCCCGTCAACCGTGGTCAGGTACTGGACGAAGCCTGCATTGTCGGCACCCACGATCGGCACAAGCGGTGCGCCGGATTCGACGAAGGCATCCACGATCACGTTGTCGATGCCGCTCGTCCAGACGCCGTCGAAAGGAATGCCGGTCGCCAGGAAGTCGAACATTTGCTGCTTGCCCTGGTCCTGCTGCCAGCCGGTGAAGACTTCGTGCACCACGTTGATGCCGGAAAACTCTGCAAGCGCCCGCTTGAAGCCGTTGTCGCGGTCGGTGTCCGCCGACACGCCGGCGATCCCGCGCATGTAGACTACGTCACCGGATCCGCCGAGCTGCTCGAAGAGCCACTTGGCGCCCAAATAAGCGTATTCTTCCTGGTTGTTGGAAAGGATGTACGCGCCCTCGGCCGTGACGCCCGCGTCAACGGCAACCACCACGATGTCCTGCGCCATGGCGGCGTCGAGCGCCGAGTTGAGCGCATCGGGGTTGGACGGGTTGAGCACAATCGCATCCACGCCGGCTTCAATCAGGTTGTTGATGTCCTCGAGCTGGCCTGCGGAATCCGTGTTCCGGTGGGCGACGATCAGGTTGGCGACATCACCCTCAACCAGCGCCTGGGCGCGCATCGCGCAGATCATCTGCTCGCGCCATCCGTTGCCCTGCACAGTGTTGGAAACGCCGATCGTATAGCTTTTGTGGCCTCCGGCGAAGGCCGCTGGGGTCATCGCGGCTGCAACGGCGATCGCCGCGGCGCCTGTCATGAGTTTCTTCATCTTGGTTCCTCCCAATGGTCTGATGATTAAAGATCCGGGGCTTTCCGCCCTTCTACTTGATGAATGGGGCGAGGACGTCCCGGGCGAGCAGGAAGCCCCGCTTGACCTTTTCGTCCGTGCCCTCGAACAGCCGGTCCTCATGCTCGATGATGATCGGCCCGTCGTAGCCCGCGCGATAGAGGTCCGAAAAGAAACCGGACCAATCCACGTCGCCCAGCCCGCAAAGGCGCGGGATCTGCCAGCCCATACCGACCGACATGACACCGTTCTCGTAAAGCCCGTCGCGATCCACCATCACGTCCTTGGCGTGCACATGCGCCATGCGCGGCCCGAACTCGCGAATGAACCGCGACTGGTCGATGAACTGCCAAATCAGGTGCGAAGGGTCAAAGTTCATGCCCACCGAATCACTCCACTCGTCGAACACCCGGCGCCAGATCTTCGGCGAGTAAGCGATGTTATGGCCGCCGGGCCACTCGTCATAGCTGAAGATCATCGGGCAGTTCTCGAAACAGAGCGTGACGCCGGAGGCTTCAGCATGCGCGACGATCGGCCTGAAGATCTCGGTAGCCCGCTGCCAGTTCTCATCGACGTTGAGCGTTCTGTCCCCGCCGATGAAGGTGTTGACCACCTTGATGTCCATCACGCTCGCCGCGCTGATCACCTTCATCAGGTGGCCGATCACCTCCTCGCGGTGCGCCGCGTCGGCGTGCAGAGGGTTCGGGTAGTATCCCAGACCGGATATCTCGATTCCTTGCCCGGCAAGCGCGGACTTGATCTCGGCGCCCTCCGAGACGGTCAGCCCGTCGACGTTGATGTGGCTCGTCCCGGCGTAACGCCGCGCCTCTCCGCCCGCCGCCGGCCAGCAGGCGACTTCGAAGGCGGAAAAACCGTTCGCGCCGGCCCATGAGGCCACGTTCATCAGGTCCGTATCTTCGAAAGGCGCTGTCAGAAGCCCGATTTTCATAACGTCCCCTTCAAATCTCGCTCAGATCGACCCAGCGCCCTTCTCGCGCTGACTTCAACACGGCGTCGCAGAACCGCATCTCGTAGTGGCCGTCGTCAAAACTCGCCCAGGTGCTGGCATCTTGCCTGCCGCCCGCCGCGATGTCCCGATAAACCGCTCGGAAAAAGTTGAAAAAGCTGTCGGCGAAGCCTTCGACATGTCCCGGCGGCAGCGTCGCGGCGGCGGTCCCGGTCTCGTTCATCAGGGTGAAGTCGCGCATCAGGGTCTGATTGGGTCCGTCCCGATGCCCAAGGAAGAGGTGATCCGGCGTCTCGCTGTCCCAGGCCGCGCTCGCCTGTGACCCGGCCACATCCCATTGCAGAGAGTTCTTGCGCCCGACGTTGATCTGACTGGTGCTCATTACGCCCCGGGCGCCGTTCTCATACCGGATCATGATCATCGCCGCGTCGTCCGTGCCGATCCTGACAGTCTCAGTGGCGCCTTCCGCGCTGGAGAACGTCTCGACCGGGCCGGTCGGTTTCTGGCGCTCTTCGATGAAGGTCGAGAGATCCGCCATCACCGACACCGCAAGCTGCCCGGTGACAAAGCTGGTCAGGTCGACCCAATGGGTGCCGATGTCACCGACCGAGCGGAGCGCGCCGCCCATGTCGCTCTCAAGCCGCCAGTTCCAATCCGTGGGCTTGGCAAGCCAGTCCTGGTGATAATGGCCAGTGACAAACCGGATCTCGCCCAACTCCCCCGCCCTGACCATGCCATGCGCGTGCTGGTTCAAAGGATAGAAACGGATGTTGTAGCAAACCGCGCAGACCTTGCCGGAGGCTTTGGCGATCTCAACCATCTCCGCGCTCTCGACCGAGGTCATTGCGAGCGGCTTCTCGCAAACCACGTTCTTTCCGGCGGCGAGGATCGCCTTCACGTGCGGGTAATGCGCGTGGTTGGGGGATGTTACGTGCACCACATCAACGGTCTCGTCGGAGAGGAGATCGTCAAGCGACGCATAGGCCTTGGCTACGCCCAGGGCGTCCGCCCGCGCCCGTCCGCGTTCGGGTGTGGAGCCCAGAACGCCCTCAACGCGGACGCCCGCCCTCCGAAGCGCTTGAAGATGCACCGTGCCGATGAAGCCCGTGCCAATGACGGCGGAGCCGATGCCGGCCAGTGAGGTCATGCTCTTCTCCCCTCAGACAACGGAATATCCTCCATCGACTGGCAAGCAAACGCCGGTCATGAAACGCGCGGCGTCGGACGCGAGAAAGAGCGCCGCGCCGGAAATGTCTGCAGGCTGGCCCCAACGCCCGAGCGGCGTGCGACGCTCAACCTGCCGCGTGAATTCGGCCGACTCGCGCGCCCGCTCCGATTGCTCGGTAATGATGAACCCAGGCGCGATGGCGTTGACCCGGATGCCGTCCGGCGCCCATGCGATGCCGAGCGACTTGGTTATCTGCTCGACGCCGGCTTTTGAGGCGCCATAGGCCGGGTTCATCGGCGAACCGAAGCGCGAGTACATGGACGCGATGTTGATGACCGCGCCCTTCGCGGTCTTCAACGCCCGGTGAAAGGCCTCGGCGCAACGGAACGTGCCGGTCAGGTTAACGTCCAGCACGTGAGAGAAGAAACCGAGCTCCATCTCCTCTCCCCGCTTCGTAATGGCCGCGCAATTGACGAGGACATCCAGCGTCTCATGGCGTTCGGCAAATCCGCGCACCGCCTCGTTATCTGTCACGTCGACCTGGTGATAGGCGAAACGCTCGGCATCTTCCGGCGCGCAGGCGCTCTCGACGCCGGTGATTTCGACCCTGGCGCCTGAATCCTGAAACGCCCTCGCAATCGCGGCGCCGATCCCGGCGCGGCTGGCGCCGATGACGACGACGCTCGCGTTGGAGAAATCGAAATTGGCGGCACTCACCGCTTTCGTCCTCTCAACTGATCGCCAACTCCCGCCAAGGCGCCCCCCAAAACCCACCGAATCGCGATCTGCAATCGATTACATCTTGCAATTGCCGCGAAAATCGAGCATGTAATCGATTGCATACTCTTCCGTAATGCGCGTCCGTGTCAAGCCACTTTGGAGGAAAGCCCAGGCGGGGACATGATTCAGAAAACGGCTACCATTCAGGATGTGGCACGGGCCGCCCGCGTATCGACCGCAACCGTGAGCCGCGTGCTTTCGGCGCCGAACCGCGTCGCGCCTCGAACGCGTGAGGCGGTAGAGGAGGCGATCCGGGAGACCGGATACCGGGTCAACCTGGCGGCCAGGAACCTCAGGATGCAGCGAGCCGGATCGGTGCTCGTTCTCGTCCCCAACCTAGGTAAGCCGTTCTACTCTGGCATCCTCGCAGGGATCAGCGAGGGATTTGCGGGATCGGAATATTCCGTCTTGATCACCGACACCGAAAGCAACCCGCTCCAGCCCGAAAGCCTCGCCGGTTACTTCCTCGACGGCCGGATCGACGGCGCGATTTGTCTCGACGGCGGCATCTCTCCTGAGAGCCTGGCTTTCTGCGCGCGGCGCGGCTTCGACAAGCGCATCGTCTTTCTCTGTGAATGGGTGGACGGCGAGGACTATCCCATCGTTGCGAGCGACAATGCCGATGGCGCCCGCCTGGCGATGCGACACCTCCACAGTCTTGGGCACCGGAAGATCGCCCATGTTACCGGCCCCGAGGGCAACGTTCTGACCAGCGCGCGGCGAGACGGCATGATGGCAGAGCGCACTCGCCTGGGCCTGCCCGCCCGGTCCGAGCTTATCGTTCGCGGGGATTTCTCGCTGGAATCCGGACACGCCGCCGCCGAGCGCATCCTCGGCATGAAGGATCGTCCCACGGCTGTCTTCTGCGCCGCCGACATGGTCGCTTTCGGGCTGATGGCTCGGCTTCAGGCGGCCGGGTTGAATGTCCCCCGCGACATCTCCGTCGTCGGCTTCGACGACATCGAGATGTCCGAATACTATGTCCCAGCGCTCACTACGATCCGCCAGAACCGGCAGTATCTCGGGCGGCGCGCGGCGGAACTGCTGATCGATCGATTGGCGCGCCCGGACGATCAGTTCGATGCCGAGCCGCTGACGCCCGTCGAGTTGGTTGTAAGGGACAGCACAGGGCCCGCACCACGCTAGCCAGGCGCCCCGACGATTGTTTGATCGAGATCGATGGACGCCCCTGTCATCGGCGCGGAGGCAGGGCTGAGAAGGTAAATGGCCAGCCGCGCGGCTTCCTCCGGTTGAAGCAGTCGCCCGAGCGGCAGGTCCGCGCCCGCGCGCGTCGCCCATCCCGGCCCCTCACCCAAGATCTCGGATTGCATGCGGTCCTCGGACTCGGTCAGCGTCCAACCGAGATTGATCCCGTTCACGCGGATGCCGTCCCCGACATGCGCGTTCGCCGCGTTCTTCGTCAGCGTCTGAAGCGCGCCCTTGGTCGCGGCGTAGACCGCCAGATCCGGTGCGCCGCAATGGGCGTTCATCGACTGGATATTGACGATCGCGCCGCTGGAGCCTCGCGCTAGCATGTCCGAGATCACCTCCTTCATGAGCAGGAACGGCGCCCGCGCGTTCAGCGCGAAGAGCTTGTCCCAGAGTTCGGCCGTTCCATCGAGGAAGCTTCCGCGCGTGGTCAACCCGGCGGAATTCACCAGGGCGTCCACGCGCCCGAAGGCTGACTTCGCTTCCGCCACGATCCTCTCCGGCTCGGAAGGGTCCGACAGATCCGCAGCACGGGTCGCAATCTTCGCCTCCGAGGCCAGCCTTCGCTTTAGCTCTCCCAATCCTTCGTCGTCCAAGTCGGTAAGGAAAACCTGCTTGACGCCAGCGCGGACGGCTTCCTCCGCTGCAGCCCTACCGATCCCGTGGGCGGCGCCGGTCACCAGCAGAACAGTGTCTTCCAAATTCATCTCCGGGCCCATGTCACGCCCGGCGCTTCTTCTGTCATTCGATCAGCACCTGGACGCGGCCCTCCTCGACCTTCACGGGATACGTCGCGAGAGCGTCGCAGGCAGGGGCGCGAAGCGCGGCGCCCGTCCGGTAATCAAAAAGGCCGTTGTGCCTGGGGCATTCGATCTCGAAATCCATGACGAGACCCTCTTCGAGACGAACCTGCTCGTGGCTGCAGAGGCCATCCGTACAGTAGAAGCGCCCGTCGACGCCGTGGTAGATCGCGAAAGCGCGACCGCCGTGGTCCCACCCAAGCACATCTTCGCGGTCGATCTCGTCCGCGCCGCAAGCGTCAATCCAGGGCACTTGCGAAATTCCTCATGCGTTTGTCCTTTCGGGGATGTCCGCGTGCAAGTGGGGCCGGTAAGGCTTGGCCGTTGGCGGCAGCTCCTTTTTTAGCGCGTAGCCCGGCTCCCGCCTTTGCCGCAACACGGCTGCAAAAAGCTCGCGGTAGCCGTCGAGAATCGACGTGTTCGGGGGCGGCAGATCGTGCTTGATGAGCTCGTGAAGGCGCGGCAGCGAATAGTAGGGCACCATCGGGAACATGTGGTGCTCGATATGGTAGTTCATGTTCCAATACAGCCATCGGGTGACCGGATTCATGTATACCGTCCGGCTGTTCAAACGATGGTCGAGAACATCTTCGGCCAATCCGCCGTGCTGTAACAGCCCGGTCATCACCATATGCCAGCAGCCGTAGATGCGCGGCCCGCCGATCAACAATGCCGGGATATACGAACGCCAGCCCATTCCACTGGCCAGAAGCACTAACACTGACAGCGCCACCGCCGCGTAGATCGCGACGTGAACGCGGGCCCAGAACACGGCCTTCGGCCATTCGCTCTCCGGGATGTAGTCGCGCTCGTCCGGCGAGAGACGTCCAGCCGCGTTCCGCAAAAGGACGCGTGAGGATTGCCACACATCGACGATTCCAACATAGGCCAGCGCCTTCAGGCCGAGCTTGACGGGATGCATCCAGATGATCTCGGGATCGCGCCCGACAATGACGGTGTCGGTATGGTGCCGCGCGTGGCTCCAGCGCCAGTTCACGGGATTTCTGAGTACCTGGAACGAGGCGATGTGGTAGACCACATCGTTCATCCACCTGGTCCGAAACGCGGTGCCATGCCCGCATTCGTGCCACCGCGAGTCGCAGGCCGAGCCGTAGAGGACGCCATAGGCGAGCCAGAAGGGCACGGCCAGCCAGCTTCCCCAGAAATAAATGCCACCCGCCGCAAAGACGATATGCAGCGCGATCCAGATCAACGTGTCGCGGACCGCCGGACCGTCCCGGCGCCGCATCAGGTCCTTCATCACCTTGCGGGGCACGTCCGTGTGATACCATTCCGCAGCGGCCAGCCCGGATTCGATGGCGTGTTGGGCCTCCGGTCCGGTGAGCGAATAATCGCGACCTTCGAATGAGCGCGTTTCTGCGTTGATCGGCGATCTCCCTTCTCCAAACCCTCGACGGATTACGGTCCTCCGCGCGATGCTCCTCTGACTTGGTGTTTACCCCATGCGGCAAGCACGGCAAATCACATAAGTCCATGAGCGACCGCGAGCCGCCGGGCCGCGCGACGGCGCGTATAGGAAGCTGGCGATGGACTTCTTGAAAGGGATTGCGGCTGGGGCCCGAGAGCCCCAGCCTCTTGGCCTCAGTTGAGCGCCAGGTCGGTGATCTTGGTTGTCGAGAACGCCTCATCCGGCTGGCGCGTGATGACCGGATCGGAGCCTCCTGCCAAGAGTGTGTCGACCGTGCGCTGCAGGTCGGCAGGGTCCAGCGTGCCGTCCGAACCCTCGGTTAGCTTGGCGACTTCGCCGATCATGCGCACCTGATGCTCGTAAGTCTGAGCGCCGGTCTCGTCGTATTCCAGAATGATCTCGGCGGACTCTTCGGGGTTCGCAAGCGCGAACTCCCACCCGCGCATCGAAGCCTTCAGGAACCGCGCCATTTTGTCGACGAAGGCCGGATCTTCCAGGCTGTCTTCCAGCACATACATCCCGTCTTCCATGGTCGCGACGCCATAATCGGAGTAGCGGAAGGTGATGATCTCATCTTCGGTCACGCCCGCGTCGATGACCTGCCAGTACTCGTTGTAGGTCATCGTGGTGGCGCAATCGACCTGGCGTTGCAGAAGCGGATCGACGTTGAAGTTGATCTTCTGGATGGTGGCGCCATCGTCGCCACCCTCGGTCGGGATCCCAAGCTGGCCGAGCCAGTTCAGCAGCGGAAACTCATTTCCGAAGAACCAAGTCCCGAGTGTTTTCCCGCGAAAGTCCTCGGGTGCCGTGATGCCGGTATCTTTCCAGCAGGTCAGCATCAGACCCGACGATTTGAACGGTTGGGCGATGTTCACCAGCGGCAGCCCGCCTTCCCGCGCCGACAGCGCTGAGGGCATCCAGTTCAGCATCACGTCGGCGCCGCCGCCCGCAAGCACCTGCGGGGGAGCGATATCCGGGCCGCCGGGCAGGATCGTGACATTCAGGTCTTCTTCTTCGTACCAGCCCTTGTCGAGCGCGACGTAGTAGCCAGCGAACTGACCCTGCGTGACCCACTGCAACTGCAGCGTCACATCATCGGCAGCCTGAGCGCTGCCCGAGATCAGGGCCGCGAAAGCGGCGGTGGTGACTAGTTTCTTCATGGTTTTCTCCCCGTTTTCTTCGTCTTCTCGGCGTTAGCGCCGTTGCGATGGGTGCCAGAACGTCACCCTTCGTTCGATCAAACTGACCACACCATAGGACAAGCTGCCCGCCAGCGCGGCCACAAGTATCTCGGCCCAGACCATATCCAGCTCCAGCCGGCCGACCGAGATGGAAATCCGAAACCCCATCCCCACGATAGGCGAACCGAAGAATTCGGCTACAATTGCGCCAATCAAAGCCAGTGTTGTCGATATTTTCAACCCGTTGAAGATAAACGGCATGGCCGCCGGCAGGCGCAGCTTGAAGAACCCTTGCCAGTAGCTGGCGGCATAGGTGCGCATCAGGTCTTCCTGCATGGCGCTGGTTTGGCGCAGGCCCGAAACCGTGTTGACCAGCATCGGGAAGAATACCATCGCCACGACCACTGCGGCCTTTGACTGCCAGTCGAAGCCGAACCACATCACCAGAATGGGCGCCGTTCCGATGATTGGCAGCGCCGATAGGAAATTGCCCACTGGCAGAAGGCCGCGGCGCAGAAAGTCAGAGCGGTCGGCAAGCACTGCCGCCGCAAAGGCCGCCGAGCAACCGATCGCATAGCCCGACATCGCGCCCTTCAGGAAGGTCTGCTGAAAGTCGGCCCAGAGAACATCGGTAGAGGCTCCGAAACGCTCGGCGATCACGGAGGGCGCCGGCAGGATCACTTGCGGGATCGCCAGGCCCCGCGCGACCATCTCCCAGACCACCAGGATGGTGATCCCGAAGATCGCAGGCACCACGAGCCGCAGGGCGGGCGCATCGTCCGCCAGCCGCGCCAGCCGCGTGTTCGCCCACCAGGCCAGCAGCCAGAAGACGATGCCCGCCCCCGCCAGCGCCATCAGGACTCAAGCCCCATGCGCCGCAGCGTCTGGCGCTGAATCAGCGCGATCAGCCCCACGAGCACCGCTGCCGAGATCGCCGCCATGAAGAGCGCCGACCAGATCTGGATCGTCTGGCCATAGTAGCTGCCGGACAGCATGCGCGCGCCGAGGCCGCGAACGGCGCCCGTGGGCAACTCGCCCACAATTGCGCCCACCAGAGAGGCCGCGATGCCGATCTTGAGCGAGGCGAAGAGATAGGGCGCCGAGGCCGGCAGGCGCAGCTTCCACAGAACCTCAGCCGGACTGGCCGAATAAGTGTGCATAAGGTCGAGTTCCATGCGTTCAGGGCTGCGCAGGCCCTTTACCATGCCGACGACCACAGGAAAGAAACTGAGGTAGGCCGAGATTATCGACTTGGGCAGAAGCCCCTGCAGACCGACCGAGTTCAGAACCACAATGATCATCGGCGCGATGGCGAGGATCGGGATGGTCTGGCTGGCGATGGCCCACGGCATGACCGAGAGGTCCATCGCGCGGTTGTGGACGATCCCGATCGCCAGAACGATACCCAGGGCGGTGCCAATCCCGAACCCAACAAGCGTCGCCGAAATCGTGATCCAGGCATGAAACACCAGGCTGCGGCGCGACGTCACCTTCTTTTCGACCGTGGTGTCCCAAAGCTCGGCAAAAACCTGATGGGGCGCGGGAAGGCGCGGCCGGTCCTGCCCGAAGACATCGCCGATATTGCTCGGATTGCGAAAGGCGAGCGTCAGCCCGCTCATGTCGCGTCGGACGTTAGCGCCCTCGGGAGCGACGATTTCACCCGCGCGTTCGGCTTCGACCAGAGACTGATGAATGTTCAATGGGATCGCCGCGGCGTACCAGAGCGCAAGAATGGCGGCGACGACTGTGACAACCGGAAGGACATTACGCATTGGCGGCCCCGCAACGCGCCTTCGCGCGGATGCCGCGTTCAATCTTCATAGGCATGCCCCGCCCTTAGCCCTTCGCGAACCCGGTGGGCGATTTCGAGGAATTCTTTTGTGTCGCGGATGTCGAGCGGCCGTTCGACCGGCAGGGTGCTCTCAATCACGTCCGTGATCCTTCCCGGTCGGGGCGACATGACGACGATCTTCGTCGACAGGTAGACCGCCTCGGGAATTGAGTGGGTCACGAAACAGATCGTCTTCTCAGTGCGCTTCCAGAGATCGAGCAGTTGCCCGTTCAGGTGGTCGCGCACGATCTCGTCAAGCGCCCCGAATGGCTCGTCCATCAGAAGGATGCCGGCATCGAATGCCAGCGCCCGGGCGATGGAGGCGCGTTGCTGCATGCCGCCCGAAAGCTGCCAAGGGTACTTGCGTCCGAACCCTTCAAGATCGACGAGTTTGAGAACCCGCTCGGCCCGCTCAACGCGCTCGGTCTTGGGGTAACCCATGATTTCGAGCGGCAGCTGGATGTTGCCTTCCACCGTCCGCCAGGGATAGAGCCCGGCGGCTTGGAAAACGTAACCATAAGCCCGGTCAAGCCGCGCAGCTTTGGGAGACTCGCCGTTGACCGTGATCGTGCCGGCGGTCGGTGTCTCAAGATCGGCGATCACGCGCAGCAAGGTCGTCTTGCCGCAGCCCGAGGGACCGATGAAACTCACGAATTCGCCCTTGCCGATCTCGAGATCGACATCCTTCAGCGCATGCACCGGGCCATCATTGGTCTGAAAGGTCAGATTCAGACCCGCGGTGGAAATCACATTGGCGCTCACTTCCCGCGTCAGCCCCTCACACGCCCGTGACCGGAGCGCCGGTTCGCATTGATCCGAATGTTGTCGCCGACAGCGCTCATCGTCCCCTCATTGTATATGCGCGGGCGCAGGCTCGCTGACATCTTGCGCCATGGAGGCGCTTTTTTGCTCTCCGGTCAAAGTAAGGCGAGGGCCGAGAGGCGCGCAAGTCAAGAACCGCGGCAGCAGCGTTTTGGCCGGGCGCCCGAATAGCACGTGTTCCCGCGCCGTACCGCAAGGAGGAACCGTTCACCATGCGGGCCCAGCAACGGAACGTCCTTGGTCCACTGGAAACCGACAGCTTGCGAACCGGTAATCAGTCCGGAATCGCTTCGATCTCCGAGCGGAACCACTCTCCAAAAGCCAACACCCGGGGGTCCGGGTAGTCGGTCTCAGGGTAAACAAGGTACATGGCGCGCGAGCCGTACAGCGGAGTCTCGTTCAGCCTCACCAAGTGGCCCGCAGCCACATCCGCCGCTGTCAGTTTTGTGTCCGCAAGCGCGATCCCATGTCCCGAGAACGCTAGGTCGATCACGCGCGCCCGATTTCCGTAGCTGATCATTCGAGGGGTTTCAGGAAGCGCATGACCCGCCTGCGCGAACCAGGCTGACCAGTCCTCTTCGTCCCCCTCTATATAGCCAAGCGTCATACCGGCGATCTCTTCGGGAGCAAGCGGCAAGGTCCGCCCTTGGACCAGCGACGGCGCGGCAACCGGCACCAACGCGTCCGCGTGGACTTTGCTGACGGTGAGGCCGTTCCAAAGCCCTTTGCCGTACCGAAGGCCCGCGTCGATGCTCGTCTTCCGGAAATCAAGCACGGTAGAGGACATGTCCGGCTCGACGCGAATATCGGGATACAGGCTGTGGAACTTCGACAGCCTCGGCAGAACGATCCGATTGCCGTAGAACGGCGCGATCGACAGTCGAAGCGTTCCGCTCATCGGATTGTCGCTTAATCCGGCGGCGGCCGCCTGTATCCTGTCGAAAGCGGCCCCGATCTCCCCCGCGAACTTGCGAGCGGCCTCGGTGGGGACCACGCCGCGCCCCTGCCGGCGGAAGAGCTCGCGACCAAGCTCTGCCTCCAGCGCCTTGATCTGATGGCTGATCGCCGCTTGCGTGACGAAAAGCTCGTCGGCAGCCTCCTTGAAGCTCTCCCGCCGCACGGCGGCCTCAAAGACGCGCAACTGCTTAAGTGACGGGAAGCGGTAGGAGATTGCCAATCCTTTAGATTTTCTAATTTATAGTGTGAGAAATGATCATTTGAAGTCAAGTCATGTCTCCCGCATGCTGTTTCCAGTTGAACTAAGGAGACCCGCCATGACCATCCCATCTCACAAGCATAAGCCACTGACATTTCTTGACATAATGCTGGTACGTGAAGGCTGGCACGCACGTACAAAAAGGTTTGAATCCGAGCTGGGAGCCGTTCGACGGAAGGCGTCCTTCGGAGAGCGCTTGCCCCGTTTGCCCTGACTTGCGCTCGCCTTCACACTGGAGAAAAGACGTGCCCAGTATTGCAATCCAAGGATTGAAGGGCGGCACTCACACAGCCTGAGCAAAGCAAAGAAGAGCCGGCTCAACAGCAGCCGGCTCACCCATGTTGGCTCCCGAGGTATCGGGATCGCGGCAGCATCGTTCCAAAAGGTGAAAGAGAACCGAACCTGACCACTTAGTGACGGCTATGAGCCAGTAGCGTACGCCCAAAGAACTCACACTTAACCGCGATCATTGCAGCCAAACCATTGCTTGGAAGATATCGAGCGTGAATGGAGTTTTTCGAGGTTGGAATGAGGGGCCTTCTGGAAGCAACAACGAGTTCATTCTTCTTTGAGGGATATGACTGGTCCGGCAAGACGGGAAGAGGCCGGTTCGCAGTTTTCGCTGCAGCCAGCCTTGCGGTGGTCTTTGTTTCGCTAGTTCTCAGGGACCAGCAATGAGTCGCAGCTCGCTCAATTGGAGTGCTGTTGCTTGCAGCCTGGATTGTTCCATCCATCGGCTACCAAGTCCGAAGGTTCCATGACACGGGCCGGTCTGGCGCTTGGATTCTGCTGAGTTATGTCCCCATCCTGGGTCTTCTAGTCGTTTTGTTCCTTCTCTTCGAAAAGAGCTCAGAGCATGCTTGGAAACCCGTTCCACGGTTGCTCTCAAGCGCTGGCTACCTGGCCAGTTTCTTCCTGGCGGCGGTCCTGCTGATGAGGATCGCCTGGGCCCCATACTGGATTCCAAGCGGAAACATGAAGCCGAACCTTCTGATCGGCGACTACATCGCAGTGGGGCTGGTAAACTTCGCCCCCGAGCGCGGAGACGTCCTGGTTTTCCGTCATCCGACCAATGGGACGGATTACATCAAGCGGCTGATCGGCGTTCCGGGGGACACCGTCCATATGCGGGGCGGTGTTCTGCACATCAACGGATCGCCTGTGCCGCAGAGCCCCAGCGGAGTTTTTGTGGAGTCTTTCGAGCTACAAGGACCGGTGGGAAGCGCACCGATTTGCCGGGAAACCCGCGTTCCATTCGGAGGCGAATGTACGAAGGAGCAGTTCATTGAGAGCCTGCCCAACGGCAAGCAGTTCTTGGTCCTGGATGCGGGACCAAGCGCTTTGGACAACACCGGAGACCAACGAGTGCCCGATGGAATGTATTTCTTTTTGGGCGATAACCGCGACAACTCGACGGACAGCCGCGTGCCTGCACCGGTAGGGATCGGGCTGGTGCCGCAGGAGAACGTGATCGGGCGCGCCGAAAGGGTTTTGTTCTCTTCAGCCGGACGTTCGCTTTGGCATTTCTGGGCGTGGCGCGGGGATCGCTTTCTCAAGGTGATTGAGTGACCCACTGCTAACCACCCAAATCGAAGTTAGCTGGCTGCCGGTTCGCGCGGACAGCCGACAACGTTGAATATCTCCTATGAGCCTTAAGCGGACGTTCAAATGGCCGAATTGATCAGAGAATCCATTGGTCATGAGTCCTGCGCATTCTAAGTGCAGGCAAACGTCAGCCTTTGCCCATTTGACAACGAAGTTGGAGAAGAACACCACATGAACCGCCGCTTTGCGATTAAGACAGTTGCCGCAACAGCCGCCATGACCATGATCGCCGCGTGCGCCCCGATGATGGATGACGGCGAAGATATCGTGGACATCGCCGTCTCGAAGAGCCAATTCTCCACGCTTGTCACCGCGCTTCAGGCGGCCGGTCTGGTCGAAACGCTCAGGGGCGACGGACCGTTCACTGTCTTCGCTCCCACGAATGACGCCTTTGACAAGCTGCCGGCCGGGACCGTCGAGAACCTCCTTCTGCCCGAGAACAAGGATCAGCTTGTTTCGATATTGACCTATCACGTGCTGCCGGGTGCTGTGCGGTCCGGCGATCTGGTTGGGAGAAAGCTTTCTGCGACTACGGTCCAGGGAAGCAGCGTACGCATCGACGGTACGGACGGTGTAACGGTTGATGGCGCCAGCGTCGTCGTGCCTGACGTCATTGCGACCAACGGCGTGGTGCATGTCATCGACAGCGTCATTCTCCCCTGACACCGCCGGGAATTCACTTCCGAGGCTCCGGTCACACAGGGCGTCTCCAATCTATCGCCTATGATGAGCAGTAGAGTCCGTCGCGCACATCACTAGCGAAACGCGCTCCGTTTTGCGCGCGGGAGTGATGTCTCATGCCTGCGCGTGGAGGATTCTCGCGACAGAGGCGCTTATATCGATGGTTTATGAGGGCATCATAAACCGAGGCTGTATGGGCCGCGCCTCACTGTTGCCACAATCTCTGAACACAGAATTTAGCTGAAAGTGCTGCCGCAAGTGCTTCCGCAAGGAATGTTGAAAGAAAGGAATCCGTGATGGAGAACGAAAAGGACAAGAGCCTGTCTCGTCGTAAGGCTCTCGGCCGCCTGAGCGCGCTGGCGCTCACCGCCTATGCCGCCCCTGCGCTCACGACGTTAAGCGTCGCGCGCGCCAGCGAGGCGAGCGAAGCCAGCGAGGCCAGCTCGGCTTCGTCCGTGAGTTCGGCGTCTTCGATGTCTGAACCAAGCGTCGAGTCGCTTGCGTCCGGCGAGTCGGCCGCAAGCCTGCCGAGCTGGCCGTCCTGCTCGTCGCCTTCCGACACGGGCTGCGTGGCCGAAGAGTGACGGTCTGAGCCGACCTCTCACATCGTGAGAATGTCGGACCGTGGCGTTGGATTGATCAATGTCGCATGACGTCTGCTTCGCAGGCATCGAGTCTCCATTTCGTGTCCACGACGCGGATCACGTTCTGGAGCTCGTCCCAAAGATCGTGACGGGTTGGCCTTTCGACATTCGAGAGGCCAACCCGTCCCTCAGCCCCTTTTTCACCATACGATCGGTTCCGGACAGCGACCGCTTTCTTGGCGAGTCCCGCTTTCGCGATAAGCCTGCGCACGAACTGGATCCGGTGAACGCGCTCTGCGACATGGTCGCGACGCTTCCCTATGCGCTGGCCGACGCCGATGACACGCTCATTTGCCTGCACGCTGCGGGCGTGCAATTGGGCAACCGTCTGATCGTGTTTCCCAGTATCAGGCGCGCGGGGAAAAGCACCCTTTCCTGCGCTCTCGCAATGGCCGGCCATCGAGTCTTCGGCGACGATGTCCTGCCCACATGCTTTGACGAGCATGGGCACGCATACGGTCAGGCCATGGGTATCGCGCCCCGTCTTCGACTGCCGCTTCCGGAGACAATGTCTCCCGAGTTCAGAACTTGGGTGGACGAAGCGCCCGGCCCCCGAAACAAGCAGTACAAGTACCTGGCTCTTGAAAATCAACCTCCGAAAGGGCTTGCGCTTCGCATCGGCGGCTTCGTCGTTCTCGACAGGCAGGACACCCCCGATCCGGCGCGGATCGCGCCGATTGATGCCGACGAGGCGATGAGCGCGCTCTTGCACCAGAACTTCACGCGTGATCGCCATTCGGCCGATATCCTTGCGTCGATCGCGGGTATTCTGTCTGCAGAACCGTGCTTTCGACTAAGCTACTTCGATCTGCATGGCGCTATCGCCTGTCTGAAGACCACGTTCGCGTCCGAGTGTTCGGGTCCCGAGGCGCCCTCTGCAGATGAGCTCAGGCATTTCCGTATGGCCGATCTGGAGGGCCCCGTTCCCACGCGACTTGCGCCGGGAGAGAAGGTGATGCGCCGCGCGGGCACGCTGGAGCAGTTGATCGGGGAGACGCTGTATCTCTCGGATCCCGAAGGACGCGCCATTCAACGGATGGACCCGCTGGCCGCCGCCATCTGGGACGTTTTGGAAGAACTGAGCTCCGCATCCGATCTCGAGAGCCTTCTCTTCGAGGTCTTTCCCGATGCGGCGTCGGATCAAATCGCCAACGATCTGAAAAAGCTTCTAAGGAAGCTCGCCAAATCAGGTCTGATTGCGTCGTTTGCCAACAACGAAGACGCTAGTCCGTAGCTCAAGGCGCTCGTCTGCAAAGCAGAAGTTCGCCTTGCCCGAGTTGGCTAAGTGCCCGAGCGATTACATCATTTGTCAGCTTTGAGCACAAAGCGGGCTCGGTTTCATGCAACTAGCTACCCCAGGCGGTCGCTGAGTTTGATTGCGTTCTGGTGGTAGTCGTCGAAGCCAATCTGCTCGCGGAGATCAGCGAAATCCAAAAGGTGGTCCTGTGTCGATCGACCTGCTGCGAGTTCTTCAAGAACCGTATTCATCGCCTTCATCGCTGCTGAAAGGAGGGTCAGTGGATAGGCAGCGATTGAAAACCCGATCTCGGCGAGTTCATCAGGGGGAAGGATGGGTGTCTGCCCGCCTTCCAGCATGTTGGCCATATGAACGCCTCTGATCGAATTGCAGATGCAGACCATCTCTTCGATCGAATAGGGTTCCTCGATGAATATGATTTCGGCGCCGATCGCGGCAAAGGCCTCTGCACGTGCCAGCGCCTCGTCAAGCCCGTGATCGCGACGCGCGTCTGTTCGGGCAAGGATCACGATGTCGTGGCTCGCACTCGCTTCTACGGCAGCGTGAATGCGCTCGATGGCTTCGGAACGACCAACCACCATTTTCCCTTCGGTATGACCGCACCGCTTCGGGGCAATCTGGTCTTCGATCATGACCGCCGCGCAACCCGCACGCGCAAAGCCCGTTACCGTGCGAAGAACGTTCATCGGATTCCCGTAGCCGGTGTCGCCATCTGCGATCAACGGGATGGAAATTGGTTGCATGGCGTTGCGCGCCTGATCGAGAACTTCGCCATAGCTCATCAACCCGGTATCGGGTGCTCCGAGGCGCGAGGCGGAAGCACCGAACCCCGACAGAAAAGTGAGATCAAACCCAGCCCTCTCGATTAGTTTTGCGGAGAGAGCGTCGAAACAGCAGGGCATCCTGACAAGTTCATCTTTGGCAAGAAGGGCGCGCAATCGATCCGCCATAGGATTTGCAATTTTCCCGGTCATGGTCTTCTCCAAGTCTGCTTGGGTGTGAGCATAAGCCAATGCCTTGCGGCGCCGGCCTTGCCCCCGGCCGGCTGAACTTGGTTAAACGATCGAGGTTGATTTCGCGAGAGCGCCTGCACTCAGGCCTCATGAGCGCGGTCGTGTAAGCACCGAATCTCGGCGCAGCTGTTGAATGTCAACTTCGTCCTTATAACAGTCAATCGCTGACTCTGATGGAGATCAGAATCCGACCAACCTCAGCGGACGACGATTGCGAGCCCGAAGTGCTGGTTAGTGCGGTTCGTATGAACACCCGCCCCAATAACCGGCGCGCACAGTCGCGCCATCGTATATGGCTTGCGCTGATCAGATACGGCGTGGAAAGAGCGTCTCAAGGGACCAGCACCACTTTGCCGGCGTTGCCGGAGCTCAGGACGATCTCATGCGCCCGAGCCGCCTCTTCGAGCGCGAGCTTTGGTCCGACCCTTGGGTTGATTTCGCCAGCTTCTGCGGCCGCGAGGATCTCGGACATGCCGTGTTCCAAAGTCGCTGCAGGCGCGTTCCACAGCATGATCCCCCTGATATCAAGCTCTTTCATCATGGCCATGCGCGGATTGATTTCGATCTCTCCGCGGTTCCCGATGATCAGGATACGGCCATTCACTGAGGCGATCGCCATGTCGGACGCGAGGTTCACGTTCGCCAACATCTCCAAGATCAGGTCTGGTCCGGCGCCATTGCTTTCAGCAAGCACCTCATCAAGATAACCGGGCTTTGTGTGATCAACGGCAGCGTCCGCGCCCTCGCTCAGGACCAGATCCAAACCTGCATGAGAACCGGCGCTGCCGATCACCCTAAGTCCTGCTCGCTTGGCTAGCTGGATGGCGGACGTGCCGACTGAGCCGCTTGCTCCGTGAATGAAAACGGTTTCTCCGGACTTCGCGCCACCTCTCGCAAAGAGAGCATAATGCGCCGTTGGATAGGAGACGCCGAAAGCCGATGCCGCAGCATAGCTGACGCCTTCGGGCATATGGCGCACGTGCTTGGCCGGCCGTCGCACGCGTTCCGCGTAACACCCTGTGAAATCGAGACCCAGCGCAACGCCAGCGAAGACCCGGTCGCCGACACTGAAGTCAGCCACGTTCTTTCCGACCGCGGATATTTGTCCGGCAACATCACCGCCAGGAATGCATGGCAACTCAGGTTGAATTCGATATGTGCCGCTGCGCATGTATGTGTCAGCAGGATTGACGCCGATCGCCTTCGCGGCAATCACGACATCGTCCGGCCCCGGCACCGGGTCCGCCACGTCCTCCAGATGAAGCACGCTCGGATCGCCAAAGGTGTGGAATTGAACCGCTCTCATCGATTGAACCCCAGATAGGAACTACCTGGACGCTAGAGTTTGCAAAATCTCCTGTCCACAGATTGCGCCCAGCTCACAAGGGAGCCATTCACGCCTCTGCGCCTTGCGTCCGCCAGGGCCGCAAGGCGGTCGGTCGCGCCGCGCAGTTGGCTTCGATGCTTATTGAGATGATCGGACGACCGCTTTCAGCCCGAAGCGGCCATCATATGGCAATTGGTGGCAAGAGCCGCCTTCCTGTCCCGCCCTGCCCGGCCAAAGCGCGAATTCGGTCTTCGCGAGAATGATCACCGTCGCAAAGCCCAAACTCGCTTGATCAAAGTCATTTCATCGGAGGACGCAATCAAGTTCCATCCGACCATGGGGCATCTTGAGTGGCACCTTATCGATTGTGGAGAGGCAGTTCTTTCGGGTCGTGGCAGATGCAAATCCTGAGCCAATTCATCGATTGGGTGCACGAGCGACCTGAGTTCGTGCGGGTCTGTATTACCGCCACAATCGGCACAGCTCTGGCGTGGGCTACCTACGAGATCGTCTTCTTTCTCAATCCCCTTGATCCAAAGGCCACAACCAGCTGGGGCATAGCCTTTGGCATCGGGATCCTGCGTCAACATCATCTTCACCGCACGCTCTCTTTTCCAAAGAATGGCGTTCCGTACGGTCTCTCGCTCTGGCGTGACGTGCTTGCCAGCATCGGCATCCTGGTCGCCAGCGTCATCCTGAACTTCGCCCTGACTGAGTTGGGAGGATTTCACCATCGCATCGCATGGGCGGTCTGCCTCACGAGCGTCGCGGTCTTCGACTATCTCATGATGAAGTTCTTCGTCTTTCGGCGCGCTAGTTCGGAGCGGGCGCCATGAACCGTTCGACCCCCGTAACGGCCAAAAGAGCGACCTTCGCGGATTTCTCTTCTGTCGGACACTTTCTTGCAAAGCGGCGCTACCGGAATCTGGAAAGGCAGGACGCCGAGTATCTTCAAACCCGGATCCTCCGGTCGCTTACAAGGAAGGCCAGGAATACAGCCTTCGGCCGTGCGCATGGATTTGAAGGGATTTCAAACGTCGCTGATTACCAGAAAGCTGTTCCGCTACGGTACTACGACGATTTCTGGAAGGACTGGTGGGAAGCCAGATACCCCAGCCTGGACAATGTCAGCTGGCCCGGCCGAGTGCCCTACTTTGCGCTTTCATCAGGCACGACGACAGGACGCTCCAAGCATATCCCTTACACGACGGACATGCGTCGCGCCGCCGCCCGCGGTTTTGTCGATCTTCTGGCTTGTCATCTCATCAACAATCCCGAAAGCCGCCTCATGGGCGGCGCCATCCTCGGCCTCACTGGCCCGACGTCCTTGCAAAGCCCCAGTGCGGGGGTGAACGCCGGCGCGGTCAGCGCCATTACGGCAGGCGCGGTTCCTTGGCCGTTTCGAAAAAGGGTCCTCCCTTCGCCGGAACTTGCCGACCTCGACGACTGGCGAGAAAAGATCCGCCGCCTTGCACCGTCTGCGGCGCAAACCGATTTGCGGATGATAGGCGGCTCGCCAAACTGGCTTCTGGTCTTCTTCTCCGAGATGAACCGGCAGTTTAGAGCGAAAAACGGAGCGCTTGCCGACTGGTTTCCAAACCTCGAGCTGATCGTGCATGGCGGCGTGAACTTCGCTCCCTATCGCGATCGATTCAGAGAACTGATGGACGGCGGCCATGCCGAGACCAGAGAGCTCTATTCCGCCAGCGAAGGTGTCTTCGCCTACGCCGACCGCGGCGACGGAGACGGATTGCGCCTTCACCTGAACGGATCGGTTTTTTTCGAGTTCATTCCTGTATCCGAGTTGAAAAGCGCCAGCCCGATAAGGAATTGGGTGGGAAACGTCGAGACAGGCGTCGACTACGCGCTTGCGGTTACCACGGCCGCGGGCTTGTGGTCGTATTTGGTCGGAGACGTTGTTCGCTTCGTGAGCACAAGACCGCCGCGGCTGCTTGTTGCCGGGCGGGTCAATCACGACCTCTCGGCCTTCGGCGAACACCTCCTCGAAAGCGAGATCGCCGAAGTCTTGGCCAAGACGGCCGCCGCCTTCGGAACCCACATCGCCGAGTACACCGTCGGCGCTGCGAGGCATGAAAATGGAAGCCATCACCGATATCTCGTTGAGACCGAAACGCCTCTGTCAGCCGAGGTTGAGAACGAGTTCACAAGTATGCTGGACGCCCTGCTGCGCGCCGCCAACGAGGACTATCAAGAACTCCGCAAAGATGACCTGGCCGTTGCGCCACCAAAGGTGACGTTCGTCGAGAGCGGCGCGTTCGCCGCTTGGATGCAATCCCGCCGCGCATTGGGCGGCCAGAACAAAGTGCCGCGAATTGTGACGGACAAAGAGCTGTTCGGCGACATCTCCGGCTTTCTTGAAACTTTTGCCAATGAGGGGAGGCAGACATGACAAGGGGAATTCGCTGGTCCGACGAAGCCACCGGTCGCACAATCGCCAGATCGACAAACCCGTCCGACGCAACGCTCGATCTGCTGTGCTCAACCATTTGGGGCAGCAAGGCTTCGCGTTATCGGATCCTCGGGCTGCCCGAAAAACTTAAGCGGCTCCGGGACCCGAGTTACTTCACTCTCCTTGAGAATGATAAAGAACTGGGCGTCATTGTGATTGACCATTGCACCAAGGATATCTCCGGCAAATCGTGTGACGCGTTTCATTTCGTCATGGCCGCGACAGAACCCGCGCGACGGAAAGAAGGTCTCGCCGGCGTCATCCTCGATGAAGTCCGGAAGTACTGTTTTGAGACTGTGGGCGAGCCGGGAATCGGCTTTGCCTACGTGGAAGCGACGACCGAGTTCTCGCTGCGCCTCAGCGACAGGATTGGCCACACGCTGGAGGCGGAGATACCTTTGGTGCTCTACACGCGACTGTGGCCGAAGACATCTTCAAGCGTTCACAACCTACCACCCGAAGCCGCCGACGAAATGATCAAACGCCTGCAGGACCTTTACGCCGATCATGAACTTGCTGACTTTGAAAGGTCCTTCCGCGCCGATGAATACTACGTGCTTCGGAACGGCGGTAAGGTCGTTGCCGGGCTGCAGGCCGAGGTGATCCGGTGGTCAGTGGCCGAAATGCCCGGGTTGATTGGATGGTTTCTGGTGTCGGTCTTCCCCAACATTCCTTTTTCAAAGAACATCATCGATCTCAGAGATCTCCGGATTGTCCGCTTGGGCAATCTGTACAACCAGCCCGGTGATGAGAGGAGGCTGGCCGAGTTGATGGAAGCTGTCCTGGCGCGGCACAAATCAAAAGTCGGCCTCATCATGATTGACGGACGCAGCCCGATGCTGAAGCGCATAAAGGACTATGATCGACTCGGCGTGCTTTCCAGCGCGTTGAAAGGCTCGGTCAAAATCCGGATCGACATCGCCGGAATGGATGAGGAAACGCTCGAATCCCTGTCTTCAAGTCCCCTGCTCGTCAGCCCGGCAGACGTCATTTAACTCCGGGTGATCACCGAACGGCCCAACGACCGACAGCGTCGGGCGCCAGCTTGAAGAAAACTGCAATCACCTTGTTCACCAACCCGGGAATGCAGATGGGCTTGTTTGCTCGCACTGCTTGAATGGCAGCCTCCGCCACGTCTTCGGGTTTTGACCAGAGCGCCTTGGGAAACGCCACCGATTCCACGGTCCCGCCTGCCGCAAGCTGAAAATCGGTTTCGGTGAACCCCGGACAGACTGCGGATACCTTGACACCGTGCGGTCGCAGCTCCTCGCGCATCGCAAGAGAAAACTGCAGCAGGAACGACTTGACGGGATAATAGAGCGTCCCGCCCGCATGCGGCGGCAAGACCGCGGAGAGCGATGCGACGTTGATGATTGACCCTTTACGACGCTCGATCATGCCAGGCGCGAAAAGGTGTGTCAGACGAACGGGCGCAGCGGTCATGACCTCAAGGCAATTCCGGTGTCGGTTCCATTCGACATCGACCAAATCGCCCGGAACACCAAAACCAGCATTGTTGACAAGAACATCAACGGTAACGCCTTCGTCCTGAAGCGCTTTGAACAGAAGCTCGGGGGTTTCTGATTTCGCGAGATCACCATCCCAGACAATGACGTCGACACCGTGCCGATCCCGCAATTCGGCGGCAAGGTCTTCCAGGCGTTCCCGCCGCCGGGCCACCAACACGATGTCAATGCCGCGCTTGGCGAACATTTCTGCAAAGGCTTTGCCAATTCCCGCAGAGGCTCCGGTGATGAGCGCGCGGTTGCTGGAGGAGCGGTTCATAAACCCATGCCCTCACGCAGTTCCGCGAGGCATTCGATTAGAAATTCAATCTGCTCTCGTTCATGCTGACAGGTCATCACGAAGCGAATCCGCGCCCGACCAAGCTCCACGGCGGGGAATCGAGCGTGCGGGGCGACAATTCCCCTGTGCCGCAGCCTCCGGGTCGCCTCGGCGGCATCGTTCTCATTGCCGATGAGGGTTGGCACAATGTGCGCCTCGCTCCCGACCGTATCGAAGCCGAGCGCCTCGACCTCACGCCGGAAGAAGTGGGCGTTCTCAAGTGCCTTCTCGCGACGCCATGGTTCGCGCTCTGCGATATCAATCGCCTCAGCCACGCCCGCGGCGATCGCCGGCGGGAGCGGCGCGGAAAAGATGTAAGTCCTCGCTGTGATCCTCAAGTAGTCGATCAGGTCCGCGTCGCCTGCCACATAGCCACCGATGCCACCGAAGGACTTGGTGAAGGTTCCCATCTGGAGATCGACCTTGGATGTCGGCACTCCATGATGCTCCAGGCTTCCGCGGCCGTTTTCACCCAGCATGCCAACGCCATGAGCGTCGTCGATCATGAGCATCGCGTTGTGTTCCTCCGCCAGTTCTGCAAGCTCGGGAATCGGCGCGATGTCGCCATCCATGCTGAAGACGCCATCGCTGACGATGAACTTCGAAGCCTTCTTGGACGCCCCAAGCTGATTGCGCAGAGCGCCCATGTCTTTGTGCGGGAACCTTTCCACTTCGGCGTGGGAAAGTCTGATTCCATCGACTAGGCTGGCATGATTCAACTGCTCACTAAAGATCGCCCAGCCTGGCTCGGTCTTCTCATCCTCCGCCTCGGGTTGCGCGGGACCGCCCAGCTGGGCGGACGCAAGTCGCTCAAGAGAGTCGATCTTCATCAAGGCCGGCAAAGTCCCGACATTCGCCATATAGCCTGTAGCAAAACAGATGGCGTCTTCTTGTCCTACAAACTCAGCAATGCGGTTCTCTAGCGCGCGATGGACATCAATGTTGGCCGCCATCTGTCGGGACCCGCCCGAACCCAGACCATAGCGATCGAGGGCTTTCGCCGCCGCTTCTTTCACATCCGGATGATTGGAAAGGCCCAAAAGATTGTTTGAGCAGAAAAGCAGGTGGTCCCGCCCATCGACCCACACAACCGGTTCGGTCGTCGCGCTGTTCACAACAGGGTTTTTTGGATAGAGACCCGAGTTTCTGGCGAAACGGACAAGTGACTTTGCCCGGAATGCCGGTGATTTCGACGCATCCAACACTTCTCAAACCCTCCGTTTAATCCGTTTGACAGAAAGAATACCGCTCATCGGATGCCGCCGAATTGACTTAGAGCAGGTCCGATACACCCTGACGCGACAGCGGAGAACGGAGTGACATCTTAGGGGCTAGGCGCATGGTTCTTTTGCGGATTCGCACTGGCGAAACCGACCTGACGAAACACCAAAGGCTCTCGTGGCCCCTCTCGCGCTAATCCGTCTGCAACGAGTTAGACGACTCCTCGCGTATTTGCGCGATGTTCTCGGCGGTCCAGCTCGTTGGAATTCCAAGCGGGTAAAGGAACAGAAAAATCACCGCAGCGACCTGAACCCGTCCAACGGGCCGCTTGGCCGTCCTTTTGGGGGGCGCGATCGGTTGATCCCACCGCAGCACAGCCAAAAGCAGAAGAAACCCGATTGCGGCCATCAGCAAATTGAAGACCTGACCGGTTCCAAGTCCCAGCCAGGCGGCTTCGTAGTCCCGCAGCAGATCGACAGCGAACCGCATGCTGGCGTAAAGCGCTACGAAGAGCGCGGTCACGACCCCCTTGCCCGGCGGCCATATTCGTATCGCCCAGATTAGAATGGGGAGGATCAGGAAGTTCTTGGCGCTCTCATAAAGAGCGACAGGATGCCTGGGGCCTTCGACATTGGGATAGATGAAAGCCCAAGCCACATCGGTTTCCGATCCGATTACCCCACCCTCGATGAAGTTGCCGATCCGCCCGACTGCCATAAGGAAAACTCCGGGCACGACGATTTCGTCCAGCAGCGCAAGGATCGGCATACGTCGCGATCTGGCAAAGACGTATGTGGTGGCCAGACCACCAATCAGAACGCCGTGAGACGCCATGCCGCCCCGCCACCAGTCCAATGCAGCAAGCGGACGTTGCCGGTAGTAGTCCAGTTCGTAGACCAATATGTCGAAGGCGCGCGCCCCAACGAGTACGCCGGTCGCGAACAGGATGGTCAGAGTGAATACGTCCCGGTCCGAAAGACCAGTCTGAGATCTGCGAGTCCAGAACCACAGGAAAAAACCGAGGAATCCGAATGAATAGACCGCGCCGTACCAGTAGACGGCTCCAAAAGGAGTGACTGCGATCGCGGGGTCAAAGTCGTGTATCATGCCGCATGCACGTCCAAACACTCCCGTGGCCGGCTTTGGCGACGTTCATCCGAATTCACAGCGACGGCGCGGCTCGCTTCATGATTGCCCGGCCTCAACCTTCGCAGCACGTTCGCGCCTGCCGACGAATCCGATCACCGTAACGACGATGACTGCGCCGAGTGCGTTGAAGCATAGGTCCAGCGCCGTGTTCATGTAGCCGCCCACGTTGGTTTCCGGGACCATCAGAACGGCAGTGAACTCGATGATCTCGTTTGTCGCGCCCAGCCCCATTGAGCCCAGTACCGGATAGACCGATGCTGTCCAAGTTCCGATGGTGGCGGGGTAATGCCGCGTTAACAGGTGGTGCAGAAGCCAAGCGGTCACTCCAAATCCATAGGCATGCACGAGCTGGTCATACTTCAGAATGAAGAACAGCTCGTTCTCGATAATCGGTACAAGATGGAGATTGTACAGAACCGAGCCTCCGATTGGCACGCCGCCTCCTGCCATATGGGCCAGAGCCCAGAAGCTAAGCGCCCAGAGCATTGGCACTGGATATTCGGCGGTCCGCAAAGACAGCCCCACCAAAAGGGCGAAGAACAGCATGGTCACGATATAGAAGATGAACTCGTAGTTCCCGGCGACAATGAACCAAATGGTGAACCCGCCGATGAATGCGAAAGCAAAGAGCGCGACCGCCCTTTCGCCCTTTTTCAGTCCCTTTTCCATCAGGCTAAACTAGAACGGAGCGGGAAACCCATCTTTAACAGGCGTCAATTCTCTACCGAGGCGTAGGCGCCAAGTGAGATCACCATGCTTTCTTGATGATAGACCGCTCGGGACCTATCGGGCGAAAGCTCTTATTCGTCGCTTTCGCTCAGCACCCGGACTTTCTCAGCATCGCCCGAAAGGAGAGCTCGCTTGCGGTCCATGATCCGTTTGCTGTGGCGTTCAAGATAGTAAGAGATTGTTTCCGTTCGAATGCGCACCGAACCGGAAGGTTTGGTCGCGTCCAGGTCTTGGAACGAGAAGAAAAGCGTGCCGCGGGCCTCCAGTATCTTTTGCACCGGAGTGTAGGTCGGCTGATCCATACCGCATTCGTAGCTCGAAAAGCGCACGGCTGCCGCAATCGCCGGATGGCGCGCCCCAAACCGCGCCGCCCAGATGAGCTCGTTTGTGTTCGCGCTGTAGGACGATTTCCAAACATCAGAGATATCGAAATGCGACGCTAAGGAACCGTCTCGGATGTCCTTCCCGAAGAGACGGTCCAGGAGCTGTGTGTCCAGAGGGAGATGCTGCCCCCAAATCACTGGATAGCCGCATGCCTGCAGCTCATTCTCGATTTCGTGACCAATCCCAGGATCCATGTGGTACGGCCGTCCGAGGGCCAGAATAGCCGGCCGGCTTTCCCGTTCGCACCTTTCAAGGACCTCGTGCGCGACTTCCCGACTTTCAGCATCGAAGTCGTCCTGCTCACGCCAGCCCATCTCGATAGCCCGGAGCGTTTCGTCGTGCGACAACCCTGGGAAAACAGGTTCAAGCGCCTTTGTTAACTGCCGCGCGAGAAGCATCGGCTCTGACATGTTGACGACGGGCGACACGTACCGGACACCGGAAGCCGCAAAGCTGTCGCCTTCCCGCACGAACCCACCACGAGCGGATTCCGGACCTGCCATGACGCGCGGGCATCCAAGACAATCGACCACGTGAGATCCAAGAAACGACCTCAGGGAAACCACCTTGGGGGAGAACAGCACGTCCACGGGCTTTTTCAGCCCTGTCAAAAGTTCGCCGTAGTGGCCCGAAATGCACTTGACTGGATAGCAGCAATCAACCGCGCCCCGCCCTTGTGAATACTGCTTCTGCTGCGCGTCGGATGTTGCCGAAGAGTAGACCACGTTCCGCCGCTTGACGCCCAGCTCTTCAAAGAACGCCGTCCAGAACCGGGGCGTCGACCATTGGTTCAGTATTCTGGGAATCCCCACACGAAGGTCGGGGTTCCTGTCCGACCGGTCAGCGGAAGGCGTCTTCGCGGATGCGTTCCGCAGTATTGGGATGCGCATTCTTCGCCTCCGTGATTTCAGCCAGACGATCGCGGTATTCGACCGCGTCCTCTATCAGCCCGCGCGAGCAGGAGTTTCCAGTAATGACCCGTTCCCATCCTTCACCGACGGGCACTTTGCTTTTGGGGCGGCCGCGTCCGTCCGGCACCTTCACGTCAATGAACGCGCGTTTGCAGTTCACGGCGCACCAGCGGCAGGTGGTGATGTCGTTGGTCGTCGTGTGATACTCGAGAGCCGACACGCGCTCGAACCCAATGAAATTCGACTGTTGATCCGGTGTGTGGTTCTGCAGGGCCAAGAGCGCGGCGCCGAACGCGCCGGCCTCGCCCGACATCGGATGAACCACGACTTCGGCACCGGGCACCTTATCACGAATGAAGTCCACCTGAGCTTTGACCACAGCAAGATTCCGATGGGTGCCGCCCTGCAGCACAAACTTGCGTCCGATGCTGCGCAGGTTCTGGAACTGCCCGGCATAGACCCAGACGTTGAGCGGCAGAACCGAGGCCAGAGCCGCCATGATCTCTTCGGACTTCCAGCCTTTCCGTTGCTGGTTCACGATGTCCGACTGCAGGAAAACTCCGCACCCCATCATCAGATCCGGCATGGCTTCCGCCTCGAACGCCCGGTCGGCATAGTCATCAAGATCCACGCCATAGCGTTCTGCGACGCCCTGAAGGAACGCGCCATTGCCGGACGAGCACTGCGAGTTGAGCCGAAAGTCCGAGACGGTCCCCTGCCGGAGGAGCATGATTTTGACATCGCATCCACCGACGTCGCAGATCGCATCCGCATCGGGGAAGACGTGCATGGCGCCTGCCGCGTGCGCAACGGTTTCAACAACTGGTTCGTCGGCCCCGAGGATGTCCTTTAGTAGGTCCTTGCCGTAGCCCGTGATCCCCAGGCCCCGGATGCTCGCCACTCCTTTTTCGCGGAGCGCGGCAAAGATGGCTTTCGCATCCTCGATCGGGTTGCCGATAGACTGCCGGTAGACTGATGCCTCCACGTCGCCATCCTCGGACAACGCGACGGCCTTGACGGTCGTGCTGCCGAAATCGCAACCGACGAACAATGGCCCGCTCGCTTTCGCCGATTCTGACACGCCCGGCTGCTCGAATGCGGCCCTGAAAACAACTAGATCGCGCTCGGAGCCTTTCAGCCCGCCGCGACCTTCCCGGGCCTTGCTTTCGATTTGGCCCTCGGTGATCCACCAATCGAGCTTCTCAAGGCCGGCGTAAAGATTGTCTTCGGCCTTCTCGCGACCCACGATCTGCGCGCACCCGAGGCAAGCGTAGTAGAGGGCGTCTTCCGGGGTATGTATGCAATCCGTCGCGCTCGTCTGCTCGGGCAGTTCCGTTCCCTTGTCCTCCCAGAGCTTCGCCAAATGGTGCGCCCAGGCCTCCCGGAGCCCCTTGAAAAACATGTTCGGCCCGCCCAGCAACAATACGCTCGGCAGCGGGGTGTTCCCCTTCGTGAGCGTCGCGAGGTTTTGTTGCACGACGGCCTCGAACAAGCTTGCGATGATCTCTTCTTTCGGAACGCCTGCTTTGAGAAGACTATTGGCGTCAGCCTCCGCGAAGATCCCGCATTTGGCGCTGACCTTGTGCAGAGTTACGCCGTCGTAGCTCATTTCGTTCAGTTCGTCTCCGGAGATGCCGAGTTTCCGCGCCGACTTCTCGATAAAGGCTCCTGTTCCTCCGCTGCAGGCCGACTGCATGTAGACCTGTTTGGCTTTGCCAGCTTCTGTCGGCGTGAAGAAGATCGTCTTCATATCCTCGCCGCCGATCTCCGATACAAACCGGACATCCGGATGAAGCGCCTCGACCGCCGCCGACACCGCAACGACCTCCTGAACCTGAGCTCCCCCCAGAAACGGCGCGATCGTGCCAGAGCCCGAACCGGTGAGCGCGATGACGTCCTGCTCCGGCGTCAGGCCCGCCTCGTCTTCCATTGCCTGCAGCAAATCGCGGGCGGTCTCGGCCTGCCGCGTGTTGTGGCGCATATACTGCCGCCAGACGCCCACTCCGTCCTGAAGAACAACCGCCTTGACTGTGGTGGACCCGATGTCGAGACCAGCAATCCTCAAAGCTCCGCCCCCCCCAGATCAAGAACCAGATTCGCGGCTGTCCCCGACGCTCCGCGCGATGGAAGCGAACGAACGACGGGCTGCCTTGTTTCAGCGGCCCTCGCCTTGGCCTCGCTCAGCGTCAAACCGCTGGCATGGAGCGCGCGATCGAACTCTTCAGCCGCGCGGCTTTTTGCTTCGGTAAGAAGCATCTGGCAGCGCGACAACGCATGGATCTCGCTGTCGCCTTTGACCTCCAACGCGGCCCAGAGCATATCCGGGTGGGCGCCCTGAACCGCTGCCATCGCGCCGATACTCATCGTGTTTGGCATGCACCCGTACGGCGAGAGCTCCGCGATCATGTGCGCTTTGTTTCTGGTATGCGCCCAGATGGCCTTGCCGATCAGCATGTCTCCCTCGCCGCCCGACAAACGGCCGTCGAAATAGGGAGCCGCCAAATCCCGCAGGTCATGCTGTCGCGGCACCCGATGGGGAAGTCCGTTCATCGCGCGTCGCATCTGATCGTACTTCCAGAGGAGCGCTTTCGACGCCAGTCGCAGCGCCGCCAGGTTAAAGCGCGCGCGAGGCAAATAGGGGCGATCCTCCCAGTACTGCGAATTGAACCTCAAAAGGTAATCAAGCCAGATCACAACCGGTGCTGGATAGACCTCCGCTCCCTCTTTCTCGAGCCAGGAATGAATGTTGTAGTTGGGATCGCCCTCGACGGTTTGAAGGTAGAACTCGCCGGTGATCTTGACCTTTGGTTTCACCTGCAGGCGATCGACGGCGACGGCATCGAAATGCCGGCGCGCTCGGCATAGCGCCCGCATAATTCCCTTCGAATGAAGCGTCCAGGCCGCGACGCCTAGCGTATTTGCCGGCACTTTGGCATCCTGACAGGCCTGGTAGAGCTCCTCAACGGCGAGTTGCGACGCCCGATCTGTCGCGCCGGCCTCCAGTTCGTAGGGCCGAAGTTGATACTCGACATCCTGAATGACATCGGCTGCCATTATGCCCAGCACAGCTTTTGAAAGAAGAGCCGGGGAGAGATCGAGTCCGCCACCTTCCTGCGCCCCGTCCGGGTTCGTCTGGTCCATGAAGAACAAACGAAAGGCGTCCAAGCCGAGATTGCTGAGGGCAAGTTCATAGGATTGATGGTACTGCCCGAAACGGCAGCTGCCGCATGAGCCCGCCGTGAGGTAGGCGTAGCTGTCCATCACGTCCTGCGAGCCGCGGGCTTTCGATTCATCCAGCAGGAAGTTGACCAGATTCCCGGCAGTAAAGGCCGTAGGGCAGCACTGGCCAACATCGGCGAGTTCCCTTCCTCGCAGAAGATCGGCTTTTGTCGCCTGAGGCAAAGCTCTGGCATGATAGCCAGACCCATGGAAAACCCCCTCGAGCAAACGTTCCGCGCGCCAAGTCAACCCTCCAAAAAGCAGGGTGACCTTCTCTTTGTCGCTTGTCGTGAATCCTCTGGGTTTATAGGCTTGGTAGTCTTTTTGGGAAACTATGCTCATTCACAAGTTCTCTTCTCAAACTGACGGGCAAGCATGAAATGCTATGCGGCGATTTGAAGAAGATCGGATTACTAGACTGAACGAGCATTGATTTCAGTCAATCTTTCGCTCTGCGGGACTCTCGCATGCGAAAGACATACATCTAGCTATCTGATAAATTAGAATTTGTTCCAGTAACCGCCGTTCATGATCATGCTCTGGCCGCGACCGGGATCAATGAAGGTACTGCAACCGCATGCTTTTCGACTTCGACACCCGAAGTCGCGTGTAATCAGAACGGCCTGGCGCCCTGCCAAGGTTCCCCGCGCACCTCGGTCAGGCGGACCGCCGCCCTGCCGCTCCCCCGCGCTCAGTTCCGCCCAGGGTTCAACTAGGTCGGAATCCCTTGCAGCGTCCGAAGGCAAGAACGCGATGGTCAGCCGACCCCAATGGTTGGGCGCCGATGATCCCCGCAGCAGGCGAAGGCAATAAACGCCCGCTCGCGGTTGATCTTGGGAAAGGTCAACGCGTGATCTCTGGCTAAGCTGATCTGATGAGACGGCATCTTTCTCCCGCGTCTCATTTCAATGACGAGGAGTGGTGGAAAATGCGGGGTACGATAATTTTCTCAGGTTTGATCTTACTGGTGTCCTCGTTTGCCGCGGGCGCGGACGACACCTCCGAGCTCCCGTCCGTTCAGCTTGGACCCCGACCATTCTATTTGGTTGAGCAAATGGAGGAGGGACCGCTGAAGACAAAACTTCAATCCTGTGCTGACGGCCCGTTTTTGCAATCCGATTTTTCCATCGCGCACCGTGGCGCTCCGTTGGTGTTTCCTGAGCACTCACGCGAATCCTACCTGGCGGCTGCCCGGATGGGGGCAGGCTTGATCGAATGCGACGTAACCTTCACCGCCGATCTCGAGCTTGTCTGCCGTCATTCCCAGAGCGACCTGGCGACAACCACCAACATCCTTGGAACGCCGTTGGCCGCGACCTGTGTCGAGCCGTTCTCGCCTGCCACCTTCCACCCCGACGGCAGCCTCGACAGGCCCGCCAGCGCCACATGCCGGACCAGTGATCTGACCTTGGAAGAGTTCCTTTCGCTTGAGGCCAAAATGGAAGCGAGCAATCCTGAGGCGACGAGCCCCGAAGAGTTCATGCAGGGCACGCCGCGCTGGAGGACCGACCTCTTTGCGAGCGGCGGCACTTTAATGAGCCACGCTCAAAGCATTGAACTGTTCAAGAGCCTTGGCGTGGGCTTCATTCCAGAGCTGAAGGCGCCCGAGGTTGAAATGCCCTTCGTCTCCCCTGTAACAGGCGCCGTCTTTTCTCGCGAGGATTTCGCCGCGAAGCTGATTGATGAATACCGAAGCGCCGGCGTTTCGCCGAATGACGTGCATCCGCAATCCTTCTATCCTGCGGACTTGGGTTATTGGTTGAAGGCGACTCCGGAATTCGGCGCCAACGCCATTCTCCTCGACGGTCGTAGGTACAATCCCCAAAGCCCCGCTGACGAAAACCTCCCCAGCCTCGAACAAATCGCGGGCATGGGCGTCACAACCATTGCGCCACCGCTTTGGGTTCTTCTCAAAGAGGAGAACGGTCGCATTGTGCCTTCCGACTACGCGCTGTCAGCCAAGGAGGCGAACCTGAGCATCATCACCTGGACGCTAGAGCGCTCCGGGCGGATCCGTGAGGATGTCGTTCAAGGCACTAGTAAGTACTTTTTCCAATCGGTGCTTGATGCCCTGAAAGACGACGGTGACATCTACAAGGTCCTCGATGTTCTTGCCCGGCAAGTCGGTGTGGAAGGAGTCTTCTCTGACTGGCCGGCCACCGTCACATACTACGCGAACTGTATGAAGCTTTGAGAAATGAGCTTCATGAACGATTGTCGGAACGCGCACGCGGCATCGACACGACTGTTTTGCCTCAAAGACCGGCTGAAGCCGCCGCCACTCTCCTATCGTTCATCGCAATGGCGCAGCAAAATGGGGATTCCGATTTCGCACGCCGAATGGGAAGTGTAGCGGGGGACAAGCTTTGACGGTCGGATTCAGATCAATCGCGGTTTCGCTAACGGTGCTGGGCGCGGCCCTGATTGCAGTCACGCTGTGGTCGTGGGGGCAGCCCTTGATCTGCAACTGCGGGTACATCCAGTTCTGGGTCGGTAACGTGTTCTCCAGCGGCAACTCGCAGCATATCGCCGACTGGTATACGCTGTCCCATGTCCTTCATGGAATGCTGGTAGTTCTTGGCGCGCGGGTGCTTTTTCCGAGCCTCGATTACCGAGCTGTCTTTGCAGTCGCGCTCATCACCGGGGTCGGATGGGAAATCCTCGAGCACACGGATTTGGTTCTCGATAGGTTCAGAGCGGAAACACTGTATCAGGGTTACAAAGGTGACAGCGTCCTCAATGCCGTCGCAGACTATCTTTGGATGTTTGCGGGCTTCGCCCTCGCCAGCGCGATTTCTTCGAAATGGATTTTCGTGGCCTTCGCTGTGCTGGAGATCACCGCAGCATCTTTGGCGCGGGACAGCCTGGTCCTCACAACGCTCATGCTGGTTTACACTGTTGAGCCGATTGAGGAGTGGCAGCAGGAACTAAACCCAAATCGCAGAGAAGAGGGCTAATAGTCAAACACGTCGAGAGACTTCCGGGTGCCAGCGATCACCTCGTCGGCTTGATGCCCATCCCGGGCGCATGCGACTTGATCCATTCAACGGCTTCATCCGGGTCGTCGGTAAGCAGCACGATATCCAGCCGCTCTTCATCGATCAGCCGAGCCTTGCTCATAGCGCCGCGAAGCAGAGCCTCGAACGGCGCGTAGAAGCCCCGGTTCATGACCACGACGGGAAATCGTTTCAGCTTCCCGGTCTGGATCAGGGTGGCCACCTCGAACGCCTCATCAAGAGTGCCGTATCCGCCGGGGAGGATCACGAAGGCGCTGGAATACTTGATCAACATCAGCTTCCGAATGAAGAAATGCTCGAACTCGACGAAATCATCGAGATAGGGATTCGGCTCCTGCTCCTTTGGCAGGCGGATGTTGCATCCCAAGCTGACACCGCCCGCTTCCTTGGCGCCCCGGTTTGCGGCCTCCATCAATCCCGGCCCGCCGCCGGTCATGACGGCATATCCCGCTTGAGCGAGAGATGCGCCAAGGGCGCGGGCCGTCTCGTAGTATTGTTCGCCTTCTGGAACACGCGCAGATCCGAAAACCGTCACGCAAGGCTCGGGAACATCCAGCCGTTCAAAGCCTCGCAGGAGCTCAAGAAAGATCCCAACCGCGGCTTCCACGTCCTCCGACCGTTTTCCTCGGCCGCTAAGGAATGCCGTTTCAGCACCCTCAATCAGGTTGATCAGCGTTCGGCCACGATTATCGGAGTCACCATTCATCTTCGGTCCTGCAGCGATGTTGTTTCAAACAGGTTCGCGCCATCGAACGATCACTGCCATGAGCCAAGTCAATCGCCCGCAATTTAATGCCCGCTCTACGCGTATCGGTTCATGCAATTCTTGCTGGAGCGAGAGATCGCCGGGCGAGACCTCGTGGTTCGCCACCGCGGCCATAACCGACTTTGCATCAACCCCGATCATCGTGTGCTGGGCACGCAGGCGGACAAAACTGGGATGACTGGGAGTTCGGGGCCGGAGAGGTCGAACTCGACCTACTCTGAACGCTCCCTTAACTAGGCCTCGTCTGTTTCGCCGGGCGGGGCACCCCCGACACCCGATGGGCATTCCTGTCGGTCTGCGCGCGTAACGTCCAGGATGTCCAGGAGAAGTCTGGCCTGGCTGTGCGCCCAGTCTCGAGCGAGCCAGTCTCGCCCCGAAATTCCCTGTTAACGGGGAAAATACAGGGAAAAATCGCGAATTTGGGCTGGATTCGAGCGATTCTAGCTGTTTTGGCGCCAATTCTACGAGCGATTACAGCTAGTTAAAGGCGTTTCCCTGCTCTCAGTTTAACAGGGAAAAATTTCGGCGTATTAGGGAAAAATTGAAGATGAACAGGGAAACGGCAGCTACTCTGAGATGAACCGGCTCTCCATCTCGATTTCCTGTTCGCGCATCAGCTTCCACGCCGTATTCATATGGTCTGACATGATCGATCGCGCCCCATCGCTGTCACCGTCGCGAAGTGCTTTGACAAGGCGCTGCTGGTGATCGCGGCCCTGTTTCCACAATTCGATGTTTGGCGGCGAATAGAGGCGGCGATAGACAGTCAGGTCTGTCAAAAGATTAACCATGAAATCTATGACGAACCCTAGGAGAGGGTTTTCCGCCTGATCCGCCAGAATCGCGTGAAAGCGCAAGAACGCCACATGCTGTTGTCGTTCTTCTTCGAGTGTGGTCGAGGGCTCAGAATACTCGGAGATGTTTTCTTCCAGCTGCTGCAGAACGGCTTCGGGCAGTTTTCCTGCCAGCGATGCAGCGAGTTCGGGCTCCAGCGTAAGCCTGAGCTGGTATATGTCGCCAATCGTCAGGTTTTTGAAATAGAAGTAGTTTCCAAGAAGCGCCTTGGCACGCTGCCGGCTCACCTCGTGCACAAAGCTCCCACCGCCGGGACCCGTGCGGGTCTTGATCAGCCCCTGCGCTTCGAGAATACGCATCGCCTCGCGGATTGTCCCCTTGGACATTGCGAAGAGTTTAATCATCTCCGCCTCCCCAGGTAGACGGTCTCCGGACTGCAGGTTTTGCTCGACTACCCAATCCTTGATCGCCTCGGCGACCTGTACGGGGCGGCTTAGCTTGGCCTCAGTCATCGAGCGGGTGGTGGCAGGCGGCAAGTTGGTCTTCTGAAATAACACTCAACAAGGGCGGGTCGGTCCGGCAAAGATCGGTCGCGCGTGGGCAACGCCCGGCGAACGCACAACCGGCCGGCGGCTTCAGTGGATCGGGAAGCTCTGTCCCTTTCTGTTCGGGCGCTCTAAGTGGACGCCCGGTCGTGGGAGAGCCGGTTCTCGTTCAAATGTCTCGCTGCTGGCGGGAAAGACCTTCGATGAGACAGGTGATCGCCTGACGCCGACACACTCGAAGACCCGCAGTGGCAAGCGGCTCCGCTACTACGCCTCCAGTCGACTGATCCGGAAGAGCGGTGGGAAGGATCTCAGCGGCTGGCGGCTACCGGCTGCACAGCTCGAAGCCGCCGTTGCCAAGTTGGTGAAGAAGCAGATTACAGACCCGGGCTTTCCAGCGTTCTTGCTACCGAGAGCAGATACCGACGGCATCGGTCATGCATCCGCGAGGCTTGCAGATATCAGCAAGACTGATTCTCTCCTGGCGATTGTGAAAAGGGTCGATATCGCGCCCGGAACCCTTGCCGTCAGCCTTGATGTTACAAAGCTTGCCGCGAGGCTCGGGATCGAGGCCAGCGCCATCGCGACTGATGCACTGTCGCTGGCTGCACCCTTCCAGAGCCGCAAGCGCGGGGTGGAAACCAGGCTGATCCTGGCAAACGACTCGAAGAGTGCCGACGAGACGCTTCTTCTCAATATCGCCCGCGCCTGCGACTGGTTCGATCAGCTGAAGTCGGGTCGGACCTACGCGGAGATCGCTCAGTCGGCCGGCACGTCGAAACGGCGTGTGCAACAGATGATCGATCTGGCCTTCATTGCACCAGATGTCGTTCGCGCAATCACCGAAGGTCGGCAGCCGGTCGGTCTGACCAGCGATTGGCTTCTGCGCCACGATCTCCCGTCAGACTGGGATGCCCAGCGCGCGATCATCGCGACTCTCTGATCTCACCCCATCATTGCCGCATCTGACCGGCGCAACCGTGTATCGCGGAATTGGCCTGCTGAGACTTCTGCCCCAGGTCGCGGGAGTTCCTCCCGCTCCGTCAGACTCGGAGACCGGGCACTCGACGTAAGGCGCGGAAAACAGGGGTACACTTCCGTCGAAGCGTGCATCATGTGAAATAAGGAGAGTGGCTGGCTGGGGTGGTAGGATTCGAACCTACGATACACGGTACCAAAAACCGCTGCCTTACCACTTGGCTACACCCCAGCAGGCGGGCGTTA
>JASJAU010000074.1 GCA_030066855.1 Paracoccaceae bacterium
TTCTGGCCCAGACAGAAAGGAAGTTGAACGGCATCCAACAACCCAAGTCCGGTTGCTAGGTACCAAGGTTCCAAACTTTGAGAACGCGCTTTCTCTCGCAAAAAGCGCTTTCGCAAGCTATTCGGATATCGGAATCATTGGGTTCGATATCGCACTGTTGGATAGCGGCGCATGCATAGTTGAAGCTAATTCGAACCCCTATCACATACTCTACCAATTGGCTTCTCAGCGTGGGCTCTTGTCGTTGATAAATGACGGAAGGGAATAGAGGCAAAGGGGTTGAAGTATTGTCAGATACTTACGAAAGGCAATGAATTGAATTAGAGTAGCACCTGCAACACCGCATCATCGCTAAACTGAGTTCAGTCGATTGCCCGAGCGGAAAAGTGACGCGCTCTAGCATCGATCTGCTAAGGCGCTTTGCGGTACCGGATTTGTACCGCCAATAAGCAACTGCTTTGTCCGCAAACAGTCATTCACTTATCTCGACCAGCCCAAACGCGCCGAGGGTTTCGGTTGTTGGATTACCGGAGCAAGCTTTTTGGTTTTCGATCGCACGAAAAACGTCCAAGTCCAAATAACCAAGAGGACCTGCAACGGTAATCCTCGGCAAATGGCGAGAGAACCCCAGTGCGGTCATTGAGAGCTTCTTGCTGGAACGGCCCCCGGAGGTGTTGGAGCATCAACATAAGGGCACTGTATTGTATGGATTCGGACGCTGCGAATAGCGGCTGAGTCCGCATAGCGGACATCCAAAAACACACTCATTGAGACCCGCCGCCCAGCCCTAAATCAGCCTTTCCTTCCGGAAGAGCTCCTTCAGATCCGCCTCCGGCCGCGCGCCCATATGGGTGATGACCTCCCGCGCCGCGACGCAGCCCATCCGTCCCGCCACTTCCAGCGATTGTCCGGTCACGTAGCCGTAGAGGAACCCCGCGGCGAACTGATCGCCCGCGCCGGTCGCGTCCACGGGGACAAGCCGCCGGACGGGCACAGTCACGAGCTCCTCGCCCCGCACCAGGATCACCTCGCTGCCGGAACGGGTGCAGACGACGAGGCCCGAGTCGTTCGACGCCTGCTCCAAGGCCGCTGAGAGATCGGTCTGATAGAGCGATTCCCATTCGTGCTCGTTTCCGATCACGTAGTCGAGTTCCTTCACCAGCCGCCGGAAGTCGTCGCGGTGGCGGTCGACGCAGAATGGGTCAGAAAGCGCGATCCCGGCGCGGCCGCCGTTCTCGCGGCAAAGCCGCGCGGCGCGCTCGAAGGCCTGCTTGCCCTTGTCTTTGTCGTAGAGATAGCCCTCCAGGAACAGCGTGCTCGTCTGCCCCGCAACCTCGTCGGCCACGTCATCCGGCCCAAGCTCCGACGAGATGCCTAGATAGGTGTTCATCGACCGCTCGCCGTCCGGCGAGACGAAGATCATCGACCGCGACGTCGGCAGCTCGCCGCCCGGCACAGGCGGATTGACGAACTCCGTACCGTCCTCCGCCATCGACCGGGCGTAGAACCGACCGAGCGCGTCGTCATGGACCCGCCCGATGAACCCGGTTGCGAGCCCCAGAGTCCCGAGCCCGGCAATCGTATTCGCCACCGACCCGCCCGGCGCCTGCACCCGTTCCTTCATCGAGCCGTAAAGAAGTTCGCCCCGCTCGCGCTCGACAAGCTGCATGATCCCCTTTTCGATCCCCATGAGGTCGAGAAAGCTGTCGTCCGCAGGAGAGATCACATCGACAATCGCGTTCCCGATGCCGACGACGTCATAGGTGGTCATTCCGTCTTGTCCTCGTATTGGCAGAGATCGCGGATTGGGCAGACGCCGCATTTGGGCTTCCGCGCTACGCAGATGTAGCGGCCGTGCAGGATCAGCCAGTGATGCGCGTGCTGCTGGAATTCGACCGGCACATTGTCCTCGATCGCGCGCTCCACGGCGTCCACATCCTTGCCCGGCGCGATCCCCGACCGGTTGCCGACGCGGAAGATATGGGTGTCCACCGCCTGAGCGGGATGCCGGAACCACATGTTCAGAACCACGTTCGCGGTCTTGCGGCCGACGCCCGGCAGAGCTTGCAGCGCGGCGCGGGAGGACGGCACCTGACCGCCATGCTCCTCGACCAGAATGCGCGACAGCTTGATGACGTTCTTGGCCTTGTTCCGGAAAAGCCCAATGGTCTTGATGTGCTCGATCAGCGCCTCTTCGCCCAGCGCCAGCATCTTCTCGGGCGTGTCGGCGACCTTGAACAGCTCCCGCGTCGCCTTGTTCACGCCGGCATCCGTCGCCTGCGCCGAAAGCGCGACGGCGACGACCAGGGTGTAGGCGTTGACATGCTCCAACTCGCCCTTCGGCTCAGCCTCGGTTTCGCGGAACCGAGTGAAAACCTCGTGCATCGTCGCGTAGGGGAGCTGCTTTGCCATGATCGGCTGTTTGGCCGAAGGATGTGGTGACCTCAAGGCGAAAGCCTCAGGGCGGGTAGCGCACGAAGAAGTCCGTGTCCTCTGAGGAAAGATCGTGGTCCTTCCAGAACCCCGCCTTCCGCAACACATGGGACGAGGCGAGGTTTCCCTTGCCGACGCCGCCGACCAGCGCGACCGGTTCGCGCGCGTCCAGTTCCGACACCAGCCCCATAACCAGTTCGGTTGCAAAGCCCTTCTTCCAGGCCTTCTCCGAGAAGAAATAGCCTATGTGCAGCGTATCCGCGTCGTCCGAATGCGGGTCGGGCGCGAGGATGAGCAGCCCGATATGCGCGCCGCTTTCGATCTCGGTCACCAGCATAACGTCGCTCTCGGCCGCACGCGCGTCAATCCAGCGCGAGATGCCGTCCGCACCCGTATCCGGCTGCAAGACCTCGGGCAGGTTCTCCAAAACCGGCGGCGTCAGGATTTCGGACAGGGCCCTCTCAAGAATCGGCCGCGCCTCTTCGTCATCGAGAAGCGCGCGCCAGTCCAGAACCTGCAGTCGCTCCGTGTTGAACTGGTCGATGACCATCCAGCCGCCTTTCCTTGCCGCAACTGTTTATCCATCAATCCGGCGGTTTTCTTCAACCGGCTCGCTGAGAAAGCGCAATATCCGGGTCGCGAAGCCACACCTCTTGCGCCATCTTCCCGCCATGCCCAAGGATATGACCATGACCCCCGACTCCGAGACCGGCTATCACTACCAGCTCATGCGCCGCGCGATCGACCTGATCGACAGCGCCGAGGGCCGCCAGAGATCGCTGGAAGACATTGCAGCCGAAATGCGGATGAGCCCGGCGCATTTTCAGCGCATCTTCTCGCGTTGGGCCGGCGTCAGCCCCAAGCGCTACCAGCAATGGCTGACGCTCGACCACGCCAAACACCTGCTTGCTGACCGCCACACAACGCTGGAGACGGCCGACGAGGTCGGCCTCTCCGGGTCGGGCCGCCTGCACGATCTCTTCGTCCGGTGGGAGGCGATGTCGCCAGGCGATTACGCCAAGGGCGGAGCGGGCCTCGATATCCTCTGGGGCTGGTTCGAGAGCCCCTTCGGACCCGCGCTGATCATGGGCACCGAAAAAGGTATCTGCGGCATTGGCTTCGCGGCCGAGACAGGTGCAGAAGACACGATGGCCGATATGCTCTCGCGCTGGCCCGCAGCCACCTTCACCGAGGACCCGACGGCGCTGGCCCCGCTCGCCGCGCAGGCCTTTCCCCGCGACGGCTCTGAGGAAGCGGCGCCGAAGCTCTTCCTTATCGGCGCGCCCTTCCAGATCAAAGTCTGGGAGGCCCTGATGCGCATCCCCACCGGCCACGTCACCACCTATTCCGACATCGCCAATTCCATCGGCAATCCCAAAGCAGTCCGCGCCGTCGGCACGGCGGTGGGCCGGAACCCGATCTCCTGGCTGATCCCCTGCCATCGGGCCTTGCGCAAATCAGGCGGGCTGGGAGGCTACCACTGGGGCCTCCCCGTCAAGCGCGCCATGCTGGCCTGGGAGACGGCCGAGAGCGCCTGATATGCGATAGCACGGGCGTGATCTTGCCTATCACCCCGCCTTTCCGCCCTCTGCCATCCAAGACGCTGGCCTCACGCCTTGCCGCGCGATAAGGCGTCTCGCAAAAAGGGATGACAGGTGGGACGCCCACGCGCGTCAGAAAGGAAACACGATGCAGTCAATGAAGAAACCGATGATCCTGGGTGCGGCCAGCCTCTTCGCGCTCGCCGCCTGTACGGATCCCTCTCAATACCCCGGCACCGATGGCGACCGGACGCGCCAGGGCGCCATCGCCGGCGCTCTTGCAGGCGCCGTGCTTGGCGGCACCCGCGAAGGCGGCAGCGACCGGTTCCGCAATGCCGCCGTCGGAGCGGCGATCGGCGCGGGCGTGGGCGCGGTGATCGGCAACGCGATGGACCAGCAGGCCGAAGAGCTTCGCAACAGTTTCGACAACGACCAGATCGCGGTCATCAACACCGGCGACGAGCTGATCGTGCGCATGCCCGAGGCGATCCTCTTCGCCACCGACAGCGCCCAGCTGAACGGCCAGCTCCGCTCCGATCTCTTCATCCTCGCCGACAGCTTGAACCGCTATCCGGACACGACGGTCCGCGTCACCGGGCACACCGACAACACCGGGACGGCCGGGTACAACCAGGACCTGTCGGAACGCCGGGCGGAGGCAGTCGCGAGCGTCCTACGCTCCGGCGGCGTCGACGCGTGGCGCATCATCGCGGTCGGCGCCGGCGAGAGCCAGCCCATCGCGACGAACCAGACCGCGGCGGGACGGGCCCAGAACCGGCGGGTAGACATCACCATCACGCCCAACGTCTGAAGACCATCCGCTCACGGATGTACGGCGGGGCCTGCCCCGCCGTTTTTCTTTG
This sequence comes from Paracoccaceae bacterium, assembly GCA_030066855.1. Classification (GTDB taxonomy): domain Bacteria; phylum Pseudomonadota; class Alphaproteobacteria; order Rhodobacterales; family Rhodobacteraceae; genus Kangsaoukella. The sequence continues at coordinate 4,838 of JASJAU010000074.1, forward strand.
CGCCCCTCTCCGCGCTTGCGCGCGGGCAATGACGTGATTTTTGTTGTGCGCTAACACAACGGCCAATAAAATCCCGCCATTGGGGGAACGCATGCCGTACGAGAGGATCCAGCCGGAGAAGTTGTCCCGGTCTGTCGTCAAACAGATCGAACTCCTGATCCTGCGCGGCATCCTGCGACCGGGCGAGCGGCTGCCCTCGGAACGAGAGCTGAGCGACCGGCTCGGCGTGTCGCGCCCCTCGCTGCGCGAGGCCGTGGCCGAGCTGCAGGAGAACGGGCTCCTGATCAGCCGCGCCAACTCCGGCATCTACGTGGCCGATGTCCTCGGCTCCGCCTTCGCCCCAGCGCTCCAGCGCCTCTTCGGCTCGCATGAAGAGGCGGTTTTCGACTACATTGCCTTCCGCCGCGATATGGAGGGGCTCGCCGCCGAGCGAGCCTGCCGCCTCGGCTCGGACACCGACCTTCAGGTGGTCAACTCGGTCTTCGAGAAGATGGAAGCCGCGCATTCCAAGCGCGACCCCACCGACGAGGCGCGGCTCGACGCCGATTTCCACCTCGCGATCATCGAGGCCAGCCACAATGTGGTCATGCTTCACATGATGCGCTCGATGTACGAGCTTCTGCGCGAGGGGGTCTTCTACAACCGCCAGATCATGTTCAAGCAACGCACGACCCGCGACGCGCTCCTTGACCAGCACCGGGCGATCAACGAGGCGCTCCAGGAACGCGACGGCGCCGCCGCGCGAGCGGCTGTCGAGCAGCACCTCGACTATGTCCAACAGGCGCTGACCGACCACATTAAGGCCGAGAAGAACGAAGAAATCGCGCGCAAGCGGCTGGCGCACGAAAAACGGCGAAAGGTGGGGTGAAGACGGCAACGCTCGTTCTGACACCCTGAAGTGCGCAATTCGTCACCCGCCCAGCGCCGTTCCATCCGACGGTTCGACGGGATGCACGGAATCCCCAAGCCGCGCGACTCCGGCCCGCTCCACCTCAGCGCACCAGCCGCCGTGACCGCGCATGGCGTTGTAGCCGCCATGACCAAGCTCCTCCTCCATGCGGGAGCAGGGCGCGCACGGACCCGTGATGTGCAGAACCGCAGTTCCGACCTGAAGCCTCCGGCCCCGCAGCGCGGCGAGGTTCAGACCGGAGATGACGAAGTTCCGCCGAAGCCGTTCCGGCGCGATGGGCGGCTCCGACATGTAGGCGCCAATCGCCTCCAGATGTTCAGCCTGGATCAAAGTGACCGCGCGCTTTCCGCTGCGGCCATGATCGCCCTCTAGCCCCGACAAAGCGATACCCGCCTCGGTCGCCAGGACCATCGGCGACCGGCGAGCGGGCCGCAGGCCGATCCACGCGATCCGACCGTCCTGATGGTGGCGGGCAAGCAAGTCGGCGATCTTTGGCACGGCGGTTCTCCCATTGCTCCCGGATGCGGCCACGGATAGATACACCGCGACTTCAACTCAGCTCAGGACATTTCTCGCGTTATGGCCAGTTACCAATACGTCTACCACATGGACGGCGTGTCCAAGACCTACCCGGGCGGCAAGAAAACATTTGAAAACATCCGCCTGAGCTTCCTCCCCGGCGTGAAGATCGGCGTCGTGGGCGTGAACGGCGCCGGTAAATCCACCCTCCTTCGCATCATGGCCGGGCTCGACAAGGATTTTTCCGGCGAAGCCTGGGCCGCAGAGGGCGCCAAGGTCGGCTATCTGCCCCAGGAGCCCGAGCTCGACGAGAGCCTCAACGTCCGCGACAACGTCATGCTCGGAGTGGCGGAAAAGAAGGCCAAGCTCGACCGGTTCAACGAGCTCGCCATGAACTACTCCGACGAGACGGCGGACGAGATGGCCACCCTTCAGGACGAGATCGACAGTCAGAACCTCTGGGATCTCGACAGCCAGATCGACGTCGCCATGGAGGCGCTCCGCTGCCCGCCGGACGAGGCCGCCGTCGATACGCTCTCAGGCGGCGAGAAGCGCCGCGTCGCGCTCTGCAAGCTCCTCCTTGAAGCGCCCGAGATGCTACTCCTCGACGAGCCGACCAACCACCTCGACGCGGAGACGATCGCTTGGCTCCAGCAGCACCTGATCGACTACAAAGGTACCTGCCTGATCGTCACCCATGACCGCTACTTCCTCGACGACATCACCGGCTGGATCCTCGAGCTCGACCGCGGCCGCGGCATCCCCTACGAGGGCAACTACTCCGCCTGGCTTGAGCAGAAGGCTAAGCGCCTCGCGCAGGAAGCCCGCGAGGACAAGTCCAAGCAGAAAACGCTCGAGCGCGAGCTCGAATGGATGCGGCAGGGCGCCAAGGCCCGCCAGTCCAAGCAGAAAGCCCGGATCGACCGCTATAACGAGCTCGCCAATCAGTCCGAACGCGAGAAGCTGACACGCGCCCAGATCATCATCCCCTCAGGCCCCCGCCTCGGCCAGAAGGTGATCGATGTGAGCGGTCTCGCCAAGCACATGGGCGACAAGCAGCTGATCGAGGACCTCACCTTCACCCTCCCCCCCGGCGGCATCGTCGGCGTCATCGGTCCGAACGGCGCGGGCAAGACCACGCTCTTCCGCATGCTCACCGGGCAGGAGACGCCGGACGTGGGCGCCATCGACCTCGGCGACACCGTTAGCCTGGCCTATGTCGATCAGTCCCGCGACGCGCTCGACGCGAACGCCACGGTCTGGGAGGAGATCAGCTCTGGCGGCGAAATCATTCAGCTCGGCGACGCTCAGATGAATTCCCGCGCCTATTGCTCGGCCTTCAACTTCAAGGGCGGCGACCAGCAGAAGAAGGTCGGCCTCCTCTCAGGCGGCGAGCGCAACCGCGTCCACATGGCCAAGCTCCTGAAATCGGGCGGAAATGTCCTCCTCCTCGACGAACCGACCAACGACCTCGACGTCGAGACACTCCGCGCCCTGGAGGACGCGCTCGTCGATTTCGCCGGCTGCGCCGTGGTCATCTCCCACGACCGCTTCTTCCTCGACCGCATCTGCACCCACATCCTCGCCTTCGAGGGCGAAGCCCATGTGGAATGGTTCGAGGGGAACTTCGAGGACTACGAAGAGGACAAGAAGCGCCGGTTGGGGCCGGATGCGGTGGAGCCGAAGCGGATTAAGTACAAGAAGTTTTCGAGGTGAACCTCGCGGCCAGGTCAGCACGTCGCGCGCTGCGCTTCGCGCGGGCCTGGAGGTATGACAGGCTGCAGAACTCAAAGGCGCGGGAAGCCTATCAGCAAATCATAGCCACTGAACCGGACCGCGCGCTCAGCCCCGAGCAGAAGCGCGAGATCCGTTCATTCGCGCGCCAGCATTTCGGCTCGGTTGTCTACAGCCCCTGGCTCGAAACCTACGCCGCATGGCGCGGCGAATTCGTGAAAGGCTGCCTGCCCGACAATTATATCGGCCGTTACGTGGTCCCCTACTCGTGCGGCCGGTACCCGGACTCGCTCCGCAACACCGTCGCGAAGCGCATGCTCGCCAGCGATCGTTTCGCGGATGTGGGCTAAGTGTTTCGCGGGGCGCTTTTCGACGCTGATCACGCGCCGGTCGACCCGGAAAGCTTCCGGTCGCAGATATTCGACCAATACCCCTATCTTTACCTCAAGCAGGCGTCCGGCCTGCAGGGCAAGGGCGTCAGCCGGGTCACGGCCGAAACCTTCCTCAACGCAATCGCTCCGGAAATAGAGGCGGTTCTGCAGTACCCGATCGAGGTCCACCCGACGCTGGCCGAATTCGCTTCCGGCGACGGCACTACGCTGCGCGTCACCACGGTCTATGACAAGGGCCCGCCCCGCGTCGTCGCCGCGCACCTGCGGTTTCCCCGGCCGGGGGATACCCACGTCGGCGCATCAAAGAACGTCAGCTCGGTGGTCGACTTAGAGACGGGCGAACTGTCCAGCATGGGAAAGCGCGACGGCTGGGTCCCGACCGACAGGCACCCCGTCACCGGAAAGGTTTTCGCGGGCTTCGTCGTGCCAGGCTTCGCCGACGCCTGCGCCGTGTCGCTCGATCACCACGCGCGGGTCCCGCATTACCGCTACATCGGCTGGGACATCGCGATCACGCCGACCGGCGGGATCATGTTCTTCGAAGCCAATGTCGGCCACGCCGACGTCAAGATCTCCGAGGCCTACTACGGTCCGATTTTCGACGGTCTGGGGTGGGACCAGTTGCATAAGCGATGAGCATGCTTCACAAAGTCATCCACGCGGTGTGAAGTCCCCCTTGACCCACATCAACGCCCCCGCCCCGCCAAACAGCCACTCTCTCCCCCAACACAACACCGGGAGACACCATGTCCCACACCCCGCACGAACTCGCCGAAGACTTCCCCGGCCAGGCCGACCTCATCCACGATCTCAAGATGACGGATGGGGAGTTCCGCTTCCTCGCCGAGCGCTACCACGAGATCAACCGCGCCATTCACCGGGCGGAGACGAATATCGAGCCCACCGACCAGTTCCATGAAGGGGACATGCGGAAAGAGCGGATGCGGCTGAAGGATCAGATCGCGGCCAAGCTCTCCGCCGCCGCCAGGTCGGACTAGGCGCGGCTCAGAACGCCACCGCCGTGGCGAACATGCCCAGCGCGAACATCGTGTGGGCGATCAGCCCCATGACCCGCGCTTTCCAAGGGTTCGGCGTCTTTGACGCCGCCCAGCCCAGGCCCATGCCCGGCTGCAGCAGGAACCAACCCGCCGCAATCGTCAGGATCGAGAAAACCCAGACGGGCCAGAACGTCGGTTCCGCCCGCCAGTCCTCGCCCATGATGAAGATGAACAGCAGGCCATAGATCACGCCGACGCCGTAGTGGAGCGCCCAGCCAAGGCCCCGCTCGCCCCCGACCGGCTCCGCCTTGCCTATGTCGTCGTGAAAGACCCTGCCCCGGCTGATATGCGCCAGCCACCGCCCCGGCATCGCCCAGTTCGGCATTGGCTGCCCGGCCGCCCGGTTCAGCACCCAGGCCCAGACATCCATCGCCAGCGTCCCGCCGACGCCCATCGCGATGCCGATCAGTATGGCATCTCCCATGCCTTCGCTCCGTTTTCGCACCTGCCAGTCCTGAAGCCAGACCGGTTCAGGACCATTTGAGCGGCCCTGACCGCTCCCTCCGCCTCTTTCGGGTTTCGCCGCCCCGCCGGAGCCCGCTGATAGACCGTACTGCCGCGTTGGCGCAATACCGGCGCCGATCTCACGATCGTTCACGACCCCCGGCGCGGCCCGTGAGATTCCTCGCGATCCCCTCCGTCCGCCCCAAGTCAACAGAAGGACGAAGGAGGAGCCGATGCCGAACCCGCCGAAACAAACAGCGCCCGAAAAACCATCACGCGACTGGACTTTTGACGACTGGGCGATGATCTGACTATGCGCTTGGCCGGGAAGGCCTCGCCATCAGCCGCTTTCACCGTCGCGCGGATCGCCCGGCTCGTCACCCGCTCCCCCGACGAGCGTCAGGCCCTTCGGCCCGCCCGCGACCGCCCAGCTCTTTTCCGGCGCCGTCCGCGCCCGGAGCCGCTCCAGCCGCCACGCCTCCGCGCCCCCGACGCCATGGCGGGGCAGCAACGCCCACCGGCTCTCCACCCCCGGCGCCCCGCCCTGACCCGGCGTCAGCAACAGAGCCACCCCGCCCCCGCCCCCGGCCTCGGCGGCCAGGTGCAGGCGGCGCACAGCAGTCAGGCCGGGCGGTGCGGGGAGATCAGCAATAACAAGGGGTAATACCCCGCTCCGCAGCGCCTCCTCCGCCGTCCAGAGCACGTCTTCGGGCCGCTTGGGCGTGACAAGCAAAAGTCGCGACGGATCAAGAAAGCGCAGCATGCCGTCCGGGTTCAGCCGCCCCGCATCCCAGGCGGGGCGGATCCACATCACGGGCCCCGAAAGCGCCCGGGCGGCCGTGAGCGCGAGCACCCGGCGCGACGGCCCGCAAAACTCATGCGCGCGCCCGCGATCGAGCGCGAGATCGCCGAGAAAGACCAGCGGAGCGGCGCCCCGGCGACGGTGGCTTTGACGGGTCAGAAGATGGGCGGCGGCAGCGGCGGACATGCGGGACAGGCTATCATGTTCCTCTTTTGTTCTCAATATATCTCCCGCCTTGCCAACCCCGATTTCGCCGCTATCCCTTCCCTCAACGCAGAAAAGGACAGCCAAATGAACCGCATCCAACTCGGCCGCACCGGCATCGAGGTCAGCGACTATTGTCTCGGCACGATGACCTGGGGGCGGCAGACCTCCGAAAAAGACGCGCACGCCCAGATCGAGCGCGCCTATGACGCCGGTGTCGACTTCATGGACACGGCCGAGATGTACCCGGTCATCCCGGTTCTGCCTGAGACGATCGGCGACACCGAGACGATTATCGGCAACTGGGTCTCCCGGACGGGACGGCGCGACGATTGGATCATCGCGACCAAGCAGATAGGGCCCAACGGGTTCGGCGTGCGAGACGGTCGGGGGATCGAGCCCGACAATGTGCGCGACGCGGTCGAGGGCTCGCTCCGGCGTCTGCAGACCGACTACATCGACGTCTACCAGTTCCACTGGCCGAACCGGGGCTCGTATCACTTCCGCCAGAACTGGGATTTCGACGCCACGGGCCAGCCTCCCACGAACGAGATCGTCGACAACATGGCCGGCGTCATGGCTGTGCTCAAAGACCTCGTGGCCGAGGGCAAGATCCGCGCCTTCGGTCTGTCGAACGATAGCGCCTGGGGGACCATGCGGTGGCTGGAGGCGGCCGAGGCCGCGGGCGGCCCGCGGGTCGCGACCATGCAAAACGAGTACTCGCTGCTTTGCAGGCTCTACGACACCGATATGGGCGAGCTCTCGGTGCGCGAGGATATTACGCTCCTCGCTTTCTCACCTATGGCGGCGGGGTTCCTAACAGGCAAATACCAGAACGGCGTGGTGCCCGAAGGCTCACGCTTGTCGCTGGTCACGGGGATGTCGGGGCGCGCGAGCGAACGGGCCTTCTCGGCGGTCGACGCCTATCTTGATATCGCACGGCGCCACGGCGTCCACCCGGTTCATCTCGCGCTGCAATGGACGCGGTCGCGACCTTTTCCGACCATACCGATTTTCGGGGCAACCACGCTCGACCAGTTGGAGGTCGCACTGGGGGCGTCGGAGGCCGCGCTGAGCGACGAGGTGCTGGATGAGGTTTCCAAGGCACACCGGGCCCATCCGCTGCCTTATTGAGCCGCATCGCCTTGCCGGGTCTCGGGGGGCGCCCTAGGCTTTGCGGAGGGGAGAACGGGAGGATGTCATGCCGCCGCTTTCAGGGCGACTGGCGCTGGCTTCTGCGGCGTGCCTTGTCATTGCTTCCTGTCAGGAAGACGGATCAGAGCCCGGCTCCGATCAAGCCCTCGACCCGCTGGCCGACGCCCGCACGGCCTGCGAGCGGTCGGGCGGCAATTGGGGCGCACGGGAGGGCGGCCTGCTGTTCACCTGTTTTCGCGAGACGCGCGACGCGAACAGAAGCTGCCTGAAGGCGAGCGATTGCCAAGGCGTCTGCCTGGCCAGGTCGCGCACCTGCTCGCCGGTGACACCCTTCCTCGGCTGCCACGAGGTTCTGACGGAGGGCGGGCGTACGGCCACGCAATGCACGAACTGATGTCCCGATTGGCCCCAATCATGTGTTTGCTGCTGGCTGGATGCGCGGCCTTCCCAAGCTACCGCGATCGCGACGCGGAGATGGTCTCGATGGCGGTCTTCGATCCGGCCCGCTATGCCGGTCTGTGGTATGAGATCGCGAGTTATGAGACGCCGTTTCAACGCGGCTGCCGGAACACCCGCGCGCTCTACTCTCTGAACGATGACGGCACGCTGGGCGTTCTGAACCGGTGCGAGCGCGACGGCGAGACCGCTTCCATCGCGGGCTCCGCCAGCGTCGTCGGGCCGGGCCGCCTGCAGGTGCGCCTGAACGGCGTGCCCTTCGGCGCGGATTATTGGGTTCTCTGGGTCGACGAGGGTTACCGGACCGCCGTTGTCGGCGTGCCCTCCGGGCGCGCGGGCTGGATCCTGAACCGCGAGCCGGGCATCCCCCGGGACCGTCTTAATGCCGCGAAAAGGGTGCTCGCTTTCAACGGATACGACCTCGAAGCCCTAATGATGACCGCGCAGGAGCCGCAGTCATGACGCGGACTGTCGCCATTCTCGGCGCGGGCGAGACCGGCCGTCGCTGGAAACAGGACTTCCTGACGGCGGGCTGGCGAGTGCGCCTGTTCGATCCCGATCCCGACGCGCCGGGATTTCAGGACATGACGGGCGATTGCCGCCGGGTCGGAACGATCTCAGGATCGGTCGGCGACGCGGATTGGATCGTGGTCGCCGTGCCCGACCGCCTTGAGCTCATACAAAAGGTCGTTCAGCGCGCCCAGGCGGTGGCCACGAAAGAGGCAGTCATCGCCGTGACCTCCCGCGCATACGATATCGACGCGCTGCAGGGCTGCGGGCTGCGCCCCGGCAATATCATCCGCGTCCTTCACGATGCTGAAGGCGGCTTCGATTTTCACGTCACGCGCCGCAATGACGACAGCTTCCGCAAAAAGGCGGTTCTCGCCCTGTCCGAGCTGTCCGCCGTGCGCTGTTTAGGCGTCCCGGACGAGGCCCCAGATCAGGACGACGCGGCCAGCGCCTGAACGTGTTCCGGCCAGTTGCGGGCCGAGATATAGGCCTCGCGCACCAGCGTATCGAATTGCGCGGTAAGCAGGCGCACCCGCTCGCGGTCGCGAAACGCGATGTAGTGCTGGCCGAGGTAGAGCACGCCAATGAGCGGGCCGAAGACTGTCATGGGCGCGGACCAGAGACGGCGGGCGTCGAACAGAAAGACGCGAAGCGACGGGTAGAGCGCCTCGTGCAGTTCGAGCAGGTAAGCGATCTGCTCCTCGCGCACGTCCGGGGGCAGGCCCCTGTAGTACCCCGTCGACGTCGCCAGCGCCTCAATCTCGAAAAGCGGCATGGCGATCTCGTAATCGGAGTTCAGACCCTTCATCCACTCCAGCCGGTCGCGACTCGCGCCGACGACCTGATCGGTCGTGCGGCCCAGGTGCGGCGCGTACTCCCACCGCACGAAACTCTCGGTCTTGAGCATGTCCGGCAGCGCGGCCGGGACATGGCGGATCTTGTAGCCGGCGGCCTCGACGTGCCATCCGAAAATCTGCTCGTCGATCAGCGCGCGGGGCGCGTCCGAGACCTCCATGGAGGCGGCGAGCAGGTCCGCCGCCTGCTCCTGCCGGTCCGACAGGCCCAAAAGCCAGTCCCCCGCGACGCCCATGGCCGAGGCGCATTCCGCCACGACCTGCGCGTTCGGGAGACGCACCGCCTCGCCCGACAAAAGCTGCGAGACCGTGGAGCGGTCGACGCCGACAGCGCGGGCGAGCGCGCTTTGGTTCAAGCCCTTGGCGATCATCGCCTCTCTCAGGCGGGTGCGGAACAGCTTGGCGCGGTCGCGTTTGTCCAATTTCTCAACTCTGTTGAATAAATTCACTGATGTTTGATCTTTGATGCGCGAACGCTGAATGTCAAATTCTCGTGATCCATGCGACTTCTGACATGTTCGGGGACCTAGACGCTTGGAAAAGAAATGACGAAGACGATTGAATGGCCGACGCTGGCCGTTCTCATAGCGACCTATGCCGTATGGGGGCTGGCCACGGCCGTGGTCGCAGCGTGGTGGCTGCCGGCTGGCATCTCCTTAGCCGCAATCGCCATCGCGCAGTACTCATCTCTGCAGCACGAGGCGCTGCACGGGCATCCGTTCCGGTCGAAGTGGCTGAACACCGCGATCGTTTTTCCGGCGCTTCTCCCATTCATCCCGTATATGCGCTTCCGCGCCCTCCACCTCGCCCATCATCGCGACAGCGAGCTGACCGACCCGTTCGACGATCCGGAGTCGAACTACCTGGACGCCGGGACGTGGGAGCGGCTTCCCTGGGCTCTTCAGGTCATTCTGAATGCGAACAATACGCTGGCCGGCCGCCTGGCGCTCGGGCCGGCGATCGGGACGTTCATCTACTACCGTGATGAGCTGCGGGGGCTTCGCCGCGACCCCGCGATCCTGCGCGGCTGGCTTTGGCATATCCCCGCCGTGTTACCTGTCGCGCTTTGGCTGGACGCTGTCGGCATGCCGCTCTGGGCCTACGCCCTCGCCTGCTATGGCGCCATGTCGCTTCTGCGCATTCGCACGTTCCTGGAGCATCAGGCGCATGAGAAAGCGCGCGGGCGCACTGTGATTATCGAGGATCGCGGACCGCTGTCGCTCTTGTTCCTGAACAACAACTATCACGTGATCCACCACATCCATCCGCGCGTGCCCTGGTACAAACTGCCCGAACTCTATCGGAAAAACGCCGATCGTTATCTCCGACAGAACGAAGGCTATTTCTATCGCTCTTACGCGGAGATCTTCCGGATGTATCTGTTCCGCCGAAAGGACCCGGTTCCGCATCCGATCTGGCGGCGCGGATAGGCCTTTCCGCCCGCCCCGATTGGCGGCATGGTCCGCCAAATGGAGCTTTGGGTGATTTTGTCCGTCGCCGCCGCGGCCGCGCAGACACTGCGTTTCGGCCTGCAGAAGGCGCTCGCGACGGGAGGCCTCTCTGCCACAGCCGCGACCTGGTCCCGCTTCCTCTGGTCGGCGCCGGTCATCACGCTCGCGGTCGCGTTCCACCTCGTCTCAACCGGACAGAACCTGCCGCAGCTCAGCGGCGCTTTCTGGCTCTACGCGCTCTCGGGCGGTGTTTTTCAGATTCTGGCGACGGTCTGCACCGTGGCGCTGTTTCAGCAGCGCGCATTTTCGGTCGGGATCACGTTCAAGAAGACCGAGGTCATGCTCACCGCGCTCGTCGGCTTCGTCATCCTTGGCGACGCAATCCCCTGGGCGGGCGCGGTCGCGATCGCAGCCGGCTTCGCGGGCGTTCTCCTCTTATCGAAGCCGCCGGAAGGCGGCGGCATTTTCAACCGGGGCGCGGCGCTCGGTTTGATCTCCGGCGTTTTCTTCGCCCTCTCCGCCGTGACCTATAGGGGCGCCACGCTTGAACTCCAATCAGCCGACCTGTTCACAACAGCAGGTCTGACCCTCTCGGTCGTGACAATCTGGCAGACGCTCGCACTCGGGCTTTGGCTCCTCTTGCGCGAACCGGGGCAAATCTCCGAGACGATACGCCTCTGGCCGACATCCAGCCTCATCGGGGTTTTCTCGCTGATCGGTTCGGCCTGCTGGTTCGCCGCCTTCGCGCTGCAGAACGCGGCCTATGTCTTCGCCGTCGGACAGGTCGAGCTGATCTTCTCGCTCATCCTCGGCCGCCTGGTGTTCGGAGAGCGCCCGGCGCGGCGGGAGCTTGTCGGAATGACAGTGCTGACGTGGTCGATCGTCGCTGTGGCGTTGATCGGCTAAAGCCAGATCACGCCCGTGTTCATGCTGTCGTTCTGCAGAAACGGCACTGCTTTCGGCGCCTCGAGCGACGGCAGGTGGCGGCTCAGCTCGGCCAGAACCAGTGTCGTGATGAAGGCAAGGTTCAAATCTCGCGCTTCGGCCAGCGGAACCCAGCGAAGAAGCGAGAGCTCGCTCGTCTCGTCGGACAGGTCGTCCGGCGCGTCGGAGAGCGCCTCAGCGGGCGCGAGGAAGAAGCGCGCGTCGAACCGGCGCGGATTGCCCGGGGGTGTGATTGCGCGGAAGAAAAACCGGAGCGACGAAGCATCTGGCAAGCCCGCGCCACCCGCAAAGTCTCGCCAGCCGGCAGGTCTGTCCGCCCAATCCCCGGTTCGGGACAGCGAAAGCCCGGTCTCTTCCCACAGCTCGCGGATCGCCGCCGCCGCCAGCGCCACGGGCGACGCGGTCGGCGCCTGCGCCCTGAGCCGCGCCTCAGAGACCGCGTCGACCCCTCGAGCCAGCGGCACCTCGGCGTCGGCGGTATCGACCGCACCCCCCGGAAAGACGAACTTCTCGGGCATGAATGCCGCCTTGTGGCCACGCTGCCCCATCAGGACGGCGGGGCTGGTCCCGGCGTCACGCACAAGAATGATCGTAGCCGCGTCGCGGACCGGCACGCTCTCCGTCATGTCACGAGGTCGATCAGGTCCGGCCGAAGCCGTGCATGCGTTTCGCCCATTGCAGCCCCACAATCGCGCCTTTCAGTCGAGGCAGAAGATAGAGCGAAAGAGCGACGCAGCCCACGGTGAAAACGCTGGCGAGCACCATGGGATCGGGCCGGAACTCGGTGAACGCCCAGATGATCGCGGGCGCCATCAGGTGTCCGACGATGAGAATTGTGAGATACGCGGGCCCGTCGTCGGCCCGATGATGCGACAGCTCTTCGTCGCAAACGGGACAGGTGTCGCGCACGACCAGATAGGATTTCATCAGGGGGCCCTTGCCGCAATTCGGGCACCGCCGCCGCCAGCCGCGCAACATCGCGCCTCGCGCGTCCCGCTCAGGCGCGGACGCGGCGGTTTTGGCCAGCGCTTCAGAATTCTGTTCGTCAAACATCGCGATGTCTCTGCTCATGCGGCGACGTTGCTGCGACATAGAGCGAATTGAAATGGCGCGAAACGCCCTTGCGTCGGGATGTCGCGTCCCGTGCGAGAAAATTGTGCTGGCCTGCGACGGAAGCTGACGGCCTGGCCGTTCAAGACACAGGAACGGGACGAAACATACCACTTTGAAAGGCTAGAAAATGGACACAGCACTCCAGAGAATTCTCGTGACGACCGTGGCGATCGTAGTTGGCGTGGGCGTCGCAAACGCCCAGGACCGGCGCGGCGGCATGCCAGATTTCGCAACCTTGGACGCCGACGGCAGCGGCGAGATCACGGCGGAGGACCTGAGCGCGCTCGGCGCCAGCCGGTTCGCCGAGATCGATACGAACGGCGACGGCACGGTGAGCGAGGCGGAATTCATCGCCAAAGCTCAAGCCGACGCGGCGGAGCGGGCGGCGGCGATGTTCGCGCGGCTCGACGCCGACGGCGACGGCGCCCTGAGCCGGGACGCGCTGGAAAGTCGCCGCGACCGGGGGATGGGCCAGCGTCTGATCCGCCGCGCCGACACCGACGGTTCGGGCGGGGTGAGCGAGGAGGAGTTCTCGACCGTCATGGAGCGCATGGCCGAACGCGGCGGCCGCTGGGGCCGCGAGCGCAAGAACCGATGATCCTGAAAGCGCCGGATTGCCTGAACGGGCGTCCGGCGCTACTCCGGTTCCGTGTCAGGAAACCAACCGCCCGCGCCCGCCACGGCAGAGCGCCAGACCCTGGACGGGGCGCTTCTGGTCCGGGCCGGGAATGGCGACCAGAGGGCCGCGCAAGAACTGGTCCGTCTGCTATTACCCCGGCTTCTCGGATACGCCCGCCGCGTTCTGGGCGATTCGGCCGAAGCGGAGGATGTGGTGCAGGAAACGCTGCTGAGGTTGTGGCGGGTCGCACCGGAGTGGCGGCAGGGCGAGGCGCAGGTCTCGACCTGGGCCTACCGCGTGGCCGTCAATCTCTGCACCGACAGGCTCCGGGCGCGAAAGCCGGGCGTGGCGCTCGAGAGCGCGCCGGAGCCGGAAGACGAGCGCGCCTCCGCCGCTGCGGAGATGACGATCAGGGCGCGTCTCGTCGCGCTGGACGCGGCCTTGGCCGAGTTGCCGGAGCGACAAAGGCAGGCGGTCGTGCTGCGGCACATCGAGGAGCTTTCGAACCCGGAGATCGCGGGGATCATGGACATCAGCGTGGAAGCCGTGGAGAGTCTGACGGCTCGGGGCAAACGCGCTTTGGCCGCGCTGCTAAGCGGCCAGAAAGACGCACTGGGGTACGAAGATGACCGGGAATAAAAGCGACGACGGCGACCTTGAGGCCTTCTTCCAGGCCGCGCGCGAGGACAGGCCGGAGGTTTCGGCAGCGTTTCTGGCGCGGCTGGACGCGGATGCCGAAGCGAGCCTGCCCCAAACGTACGGCATGGCGCGACCTGCGCCGGGATGGAGACAGTTCTTCGCTTGGGCGCCCGCCGCCGGAGGTCTGGTCGCGGCGACCGCGGCCGGCGTCTGGATCGGATTCGCCACGCCTGAGTTGGCCGAGATCGGCGGGATCGCGACTTTGAGCGACGAGAGCCTCGACCTCGCGTTGTTTCTCCCGGCCTCGGACCTCGCGATCCTTTTTGAAGACGAGAACGGCCTATGAGCGACACGCCCCCAATCGTCCCAAAACGTCGCTGGCTTTGGCCGGTGCTGTTCGCGTCGCTGGCGCTGAACCTGCTGATCGTCGGGATCGTCGCCGGCGCCTTTCTTTCCGGCGGCGGGCGCGACGGGCGCGAGGCGGGGCCCGTCCGGTCGCTCATGGGCGAGCCGTTCATTCGGGCGCTCGAGCCGTCGGACCGCCGCGCGATCGTCGGTGAAATGGTGAGAAACCGGGACCAGCTTCGCGAGAACCGCGAGGCGCTGCGCGCGCGGGTCACCGGCCTCCTCGACGCACTCCAGGCCGAGCCGTTCGACCGCGCTGCCGTCGCGACGATACTGGAGGAGCAGCGCCGGCTGGCCACGGGCCGCCAGATGATCGGAGAAGAGATCCTGCTAGACCTGCTTGAGAAGATGAGCGCCGAAGAGCGCGCGGCCTATGCCGACCGTCTGGCGAAGGCGCTCAAGCGAGTCAGAAAGAACTAGCCGCCACCTGCACCCGGTTTCTGCCCAGCGCCTTGGCCTGATAGAGCGCCTTGTCGGCCTGAAAGAGCAAATCGCCGAACGACAGCGGAAGGGGCCCTTGCCGGGTCCGGGAGACGAAGCCCGGTTCCGGAATCGGCTCGAGCAGGGCGGCGTCGCCGACCGTTACGCCGATGCTCGCTGTCACGCGGACCGACCGGTCGGCGTCAAGCGGCACCGGCTCAGCGCCGATGCGGGTTCGCAGGCGCTCCGCCGCCGGACCGGCCTCCGTCGGGCTCGCGTGGGGCATCAGGATCAGGAACTCCTCTCCCCGTAGCGCGCCACAAGGTCGACCGAGCGGAGGTTGTTTTGCAGACGACAGGCGATTTCGCGCAGTACCTGATCGCCCGCGTGGTGGCCGTAGCGGTCATTCACCGATTTGAAGTGATCGAGATCGGCGATCATGACCGTCGGGGGGGCGCCGTCATCCGACTTGGAGGCGAGGTCGTCCAGGTAGGCCTGGACATAACGCCGGTTGAAGAGGCCCGTCAGGCTGTCCGTCTCGGCGAGTCGTGGTGTCCCGCAGCTAGCCGCGCGGCAATCAGCATCCGGCCAGCGGCGCTCTCTTCCACAACGATCAGGCGGACGGCCATGACACTCTCCGCGTTGTTTACAATTGATGCCTGTCCGTTCAGTCTTTGCTCAGAAGGGTTAACAAAGTCTTTCGGAGGACAGCGCCCATGACGCCACTCTCGCGGGATTCCGCCGAGCTTCTCGCGATCGAAGCCCTGTCCTGGCTCTTGGGCGAGGAGGAGCTTCTGCCGGTGTTTCTGGGGTCCACGGGCGCGAATGCGGCCGATCTGCGGTCGCGGTCTAGCGACCCGGAGTTCCTCGCCTCCGTTCTGGACTTTCTGTTGATTGACGACGGCTGGATCCAGGCGTTCTGCCGCGCCCGCGAATACGAACCGGACTTCCCGCTAAGAGCGCGGGCCGCGCTTCCCGGCGGGGCGGAAGTCAACTGGACCTGAGAAGCTCTTAGCTCGCCTTCTTGCGGGCCTTCCGCGTTCGGGGCGCATTGGAGTCAATGAACTCCAAAACCAGCGGGCGGATGTTGTTTCGCCAGCTTCTTCCCGCAAAAATCCCGTAATGGCCCGCGTTCGGCTCAAGATGCGCGGCTTTCTTCTCATCCGGCAGGCCGGTCAGCAGATCGAGGGCCGCAAGGCATTGCCCCGGAGCGCTGATGTCGTCGCGCTCGCCCTCGACAACTTTGACGGCCACATCGGTGATCGAGGCGATATCGACCTCGCGCCCATCTACCGTGAAGGCATTCCGCGCGATCTCGCGGTTCTTAAAGATGCGCTCAACGGTCGAAAGATAGAACTCCGCCGTCATATCCATCACCGCGAGATACTCGTCGTAGAATCGGTTGTGCTTGTCGTGGTCGCCAGCTTGAGATTTTGCGACGCGAAGGATTTGATCGGTGAACGCCCGGGTGTGCGTCTCGGCGTTCATCGACATGAACGACGCGAGCTGAAGAAGACCAGGGTAGACCATCCGGCCGGCGCCCGCGTACTTGAACCCGACACGCTGCAGGATGACCTGCTCGAGCTGCCCCATGGTCACCCGGCGCCCGAAGTCGGTCACATCAGTCGGCGCGGCGTCCGGGTCGATCGGGCCGCCGATCAGGGTCAGCGTGCGCGGCTGCGCTTCGGGTTTTTCCGCCGCGAGATAGGCGGTGGCCGCCAATGCTAGCGGAGCGGGTTGGCAGACCGCGATCACATTCAGGTCCGGGCCGAGATGGTCCATGAAATCGGACAGGTAGAGCGTGTAGTCTTCGATATCGAACTTGCCCTCACTCACCGGGATATCGCGGGCGTTGTGCCAGTCGGTGATCCAGACCTCGGCATCGGGCAGAAGACTTTGAACCGTCGACCGCAAAAGCGTGGCGTAGTGCCCCGACATCGGGGCGACAAGCAAGATACGGCGCGGCTTGTCCTCACGGCCCTGCACGCGGAATCGGATCAGGTCGCCGAAGGCGCGGGAAATCTCAGTCTCGACCGTTACAATGTGATCGCGTCCATCTCCGCCGACGACCGCGTCGATGCCCCAGTCCGGCTTGGCGATCATCCGAGCGAAACTGCGCTCGGTCACTTCGCCCCAAGCGGCGATCATCTTGAACGCCGGGTGAGGAACCACGCCCCAGATCGGATAAGAGGCCATGGCGAGCGCGGAAGCGCCGGCCCATTGATTGGTGTTCCGAATGGTCTCCATCAGATCGTAAGTGACCATGTACCGCATCGAAACACCTCGCGTGACCAGCCGCCAAAACGTCGCTTTGCCCTGACTGGCAGGCGGCGCTAAAGTATGGCAATCCCCGCAGCAAAATGCTGCAGGTGCAAAATAGGCCGGAATCCCGCCCATGACAACTGAAGAGACCGAGACGGCCGAAAACCTGGACCGGCTTAATGAGAATCTAGCGAAAATCGAGGCGCTTTCGCAACGGTTGGTTGCGGCGATTTCTCAGAAAAAGCCGCGAAATCCGGGGCTTCAAGGCCCGGGGCAGGATCTCTACATGAAGGCCGCCGCCGCCTATATGGCCGAGATGATGGCCAATCCATCGAAGTTGCTCGAGCATCAGATCGGTTACTGGGGCAAGGCGCTGAAGCACTATATCGACGCGCAGCAACAACTGGCCCACGGAAAGTTCGAGCCTCCGGAAGACACCGGCCCCGCGGACCGACGCTTCAAGGATCCGCTTTGGGAGACGCATCCGTTCTTCAACTACCTGAAGCAGCAGTACCTTTTCTCGTCCGAGGCGATCGCCAGCGCCGTCGACGACCTTGAGGGGCTCGACGACATCGACAAGCAGCGTGTGCGCTACTTCACGCGTCAGATCGTCGACATGATGAGCCCATCGAATTTCCTGGGCACAAACCCAGAAGCGCTGACGCGCGCGGTTGAGACCGAGGGCCAGTCGCTCGTGGACGGGCTGGAAAACCTGGTACGCGACATCGAGGCCAATGAAGGCGATCTGCTCGTCACTCTGGCGGACAAGGAGGCGTTCCGGGTCGGTGAGAACATCGCGACCACCGAGGGATCCATCGTCTTCCGAAACGAGCTGTTCGAACTGGTGCAATACGCGCCAAAAACCGAGACAGTCCATAAAACGCCGCTCGTCATCTTCCCGCCCTGGATCAACAAGTTTTACATCATGGATCTCAAGCCGCAGAACAGCTTGATCCGCTGGATTGTCGAACAGGGCTTCACGCTATTCGT
>JASJAU010000075.1 GCA_030066855.1 Paracoccaceae bacterium
CGGCGATGGCGAGGTCTTCCTTGTTCACGTCGATGACAAAGAGAAGATCGGGCACGCCGCCCATCTCACGGATACCGCCGAGCGAGGCCTGAAGCTTGGACTGCTCGCGCTCCATGCCCAGACGCTCTTTCTTGGTCAGGCCTTCAACGCCCGCCTCGAGCTGTTCGTCAATGGCCTTCAGCCGCTGAATCGACTGGCTGACCGTTTTCCAGTTGGTCAGCGTGCCGCCAAGCCAGCGGTGGTTCATGTAATACTGCGCGCATTTCTCGGCGGCGTCGGCGATCGGCTTTTGCGCCTGCCGCTTGGTCCCGACGAAGAGAATGCGGCCGCCTTTGGCCACCGTCTCGCGCACGACGTTCAGCGCCGCGTCCAGCATCGGGACGGTTTGCGTCAGGTCGAGAATGTGAATGCCGTTCCGGTCCCCGTAGATGAACTCGCCCATCTTGGGGTTCCACCGCTGCGTCTGGTGGCCGAAGTGAACACCAGCTTCGAGAAGCTGGCGCAGAGAAAACTCAGGAAGCGCCATGTCCATGTCCTTTCCGGTTTAACGCCTCGGCAAAGCCATTCAGGGTCTCCCCCAACCGGCGGACCAGACGGGGATGTCTCCCCCGAAGGCCCAAGCTCTGCCTGTGAAGTCCGCGCGATGTATGCTGGAACCGGCGGCATTGCAAGAGGCATTGCGGCGCCTGTCGGCGCTGTTTTTTGGGGTTCCGCCACGCGCGCTCCGCGCATCCCCCGGAGTATTTTGACCAAGAGGAAGAAGGGGGTGACGCCCGCCCTGCCCCGATGTAAGACCCGGGCCGGATCAAAGGGCATTCGAAATGGCGCGAATCCTCATCACCTCGGCCATCCCGTACATCAACGGGATCAAGCACCTCGGCAATCTCGTGGGCTCGCAGCTTCCTGCGGACCTTTACGCCCGATACATGCGGGGCCGGGGCCACGAGGTGCTTTTTCTTTGCGCCACCGACGAGCACGGCACGCCAGCTGAACTGGCGGCCGCCAAGGCCGGCAAGCCGGTCGCGGAGTATTGCGCCGAGATGTGGGAGGTGCAAAAGGAGCTCTCCGACGGGTTCGCGCTCTCTTTCGACAAGTTTGGCCGCTCCTCGTCGCCGCAGAACCATGCCCTGACCCAGCATTTCGCCGGGCGGCTCGCGGACGCCGGGCTGATCGAAGAAGTTGCGGAAAGCCAGGTCTACTCGAACGCGGACGGCCGCTTCCTGCCCGACCGCTATATCGAGGGCACCTGCCCCAATTGCGGCTACGAGCGGGCGCGGGGCGATCAATGCGAGAACTGCACCAAGCAGCTCGACCCGACCGACCTGATCAACCCGCGCTCGGCCATTTCCGGTTCCACCGATCTGGTGGTGCGGGAGACCAAGCACCTTTACCTTCGCCAATCGGCGCTGAAGGACCAGCTGGCCGAATGGATCGACAGCAAGACCGACTGGCCAATCCTGACGACCTCTATCGCCAAGAAATGGCTTTTCGACGGCGACGGGCTTCAGGATCGAGGTATCACCCGCGACCTGGATTGGGGCGTGCCTGTCAAGCGCGGATCCGAGCCCTGGCCCGGCATGGAGGACAAGGTCTTCTATGTTTGGTTCGACGCGCCCATCGAATACATCGCCTGCGCCAAAGAATGGACCGACGCCGCCGGACGTCCCGACGCCGATTGGGAGCGCTGGTGGCGGACCGACAAGGGCGCGGACGATGTCCGCTACGTCCAGTTCATGGGCAAGGACAACGTGCCCTTCCACACGCTCAGCTTCCCGGCAACGATCATCGGCTCGAGCGAGCCCTGGAAACTCGTCGATTACATCAAATCGTTCAACTTCCTGAACTATGACGGAGGCCAGTTTTCGACCAGCCAGGGCCGCGGCGTCTTTATGGATCAGGCGCTGGACATCCTGCCGGCGGATTACTGGCGCTGGTGGCTCCTGTCCCACGCGCCGGAGAACTCCGACAGCGAGTTCACCTGGGAGAACTTCCAATCCTCGGTGAACAAAGACCTGGCCGACGTCTTGGGCAACTTCGTGAGCCGAGTGACCAAGTTCTGCCGGTCCCGGTTCGGAGAGGCGGTGCCCTCAGGCGGCGCCTTCGGTCCCGATGAGCAGGCGTTGATCGAGCGGCTCCAGACAGGGCTCCCCGCTTACGAGGCGCATATGGAGGCCATAGAGGTCAGAAAGGCCGCAGCGGAACTTCGCGGGCTTTGGGTGGCGGGGAACGAATACCTGCAGTCCGCAGCGCCCTGGGCGGCTTTCAAAGAAGACCCTGAACGCGCGGCGGCTTCGGTTCGGCTCGCGCTGAACCTGATCCGGTTCTATGCCGTGATCTCAGCGCCCTTCATCCCGGACGCCGCCGCCCGCATGCTGTCGGCCATGAACACGCTGGACATGGAATGGCCCGACGACGTGTCCGAGTCGCTGGCAGCCCTCCCGGCCGGCCACGACTTCACCGTGCCGGACGTGCTCTTCCGAAAGATCACGGATGAGGAGCGCGAGGAGTGGCAATCGCGTTTTGCCGGCCAGCGCTGAGCGATGGCGGAGAAGCGCGAGACCCTCTGCATCGGCTCCGTCCTTTGGGACGTGATCGGGCGCTCCCGCGCGGTGATGCGCGTTGGATCAGACGTGCCCGGCCGGATCACGCGCCTGCCGGGCGGCGTGGCGCTCAATATTGCGATGACCCTTCGCCGGTTCGAAATGACACCCGTTCTGCTGACCGCCGTCGGGCGGGACGAAGCTGGCGACGCTCTTCTGGCGAACGTCCGGCGGCGCGGCATGAATGCGGAATACGTCTATCGCTCCGACGATTTGCCAACCGATCAGTACATGGCCGTGGAAGGCGCGAACGGCCTGATCGCGGCGATCGCGGACGCGCACACGCTTGAGGCGGCCGGTGCCAAAATCCTCGATCCGCTGATCGACGGGCGGCTTGGCTCCGTTGACGCGCCCTACTCCGGCCAGATCGCGCTCGACGGCAACCTCACCGAGGATCTGCTGGCCGACATCGCTGTCAGCGCCTTGTTCGCTCTGGCCGATTTGCGCGTGGCCCCCGCCTCTCCCGGCAAGGCGGAGCGCTTGCTGCCTTTGCTCGCCTGCCCCCGCGCCACGCTATACGTGAACCTCGAGGAGGCCAGCATCTTGGCGCAGGCGCAGTTTTCGACCGCCCCCGACGCGGCGGCGGCTCTTCTCAAGCGCGGCGCCGCCGAGGTCCTGGTGACCGACGGCGGCAATACGGCTGCGCATGCGACACCCGAGGGCATTCACACCGCCACGCCGCCGGAAGTGCTCGTCACGCGCGTGACCGGCGCGGGCGATACTTTCATGGCCGCGCATATCGCAGCCGAGGCGCGCGGCGAGACGGGGCGCACGGCGCTTGAGACCGCGCTTCGCGCCGCCGCCGACTATGTCTCCGGGGACATCCCGGCATGATCCCTCTTCCGCTCGACCTTGCGCCGGAAGTTGCCGGGGCCCGGACGTCGGGAGGCGCCATCGTCGCCCTTGAGTCGACAATCATCACCCATGGCATGCCTTTCCCGGAGAACCTTGAGACCGCGCGGCAGGTCGAGCAGACGGTTCGAGACTGTGGCGCCGTTCCAGCCACCATCTCGGTTCTGAGCGGACGTCTGAAAATCGGATTGAATGGCGACGAGCTGGAGGCGCTCGCTCGGATGCCCGACGCCGCGAAGCTATCCCGCGCCGATCTTGCCGCCTGCCTCGCCTCCGGCGGTGATGGCGCGACGACCGTGGCCGCAGCGATGATCGCGGCGCGGACGGCTGGCATTGAAGTCTTCGCGACGGGAGGCATCGGCGGCGTTCATCGCGGCGCCGAGACCTCGTTCGACATCTCTGCCGATCTGAATGAACTCGCCCAAACCCCGGTCACCGTGGTTGCAGCCGGGGCGAAGGCGATCCTCGATGTGCCGAAAACTCTGGAAGTTCTGGAAACCCTCGGCGTGCCGGTCATCACCTATGGCCAGGACGCGTTCCCGGCCTTCTGGTCCCGCGCGTCCGGATTACCGTCGCCGTTGCGGATGGACAGGGCGGAAGAGATCGCCGCCGCCCACCTCCTCCGCGCCAGTCTGAACCTTCCCGGGGGGCAGCTGGTCGCAAATCCCATTCCGTACGCGGCCGAGATCCCCCAGGACGAGATGGAGCGCGTGATCGCGGCGGCCGGACGGGACGCGCAGACGAAAGGCGTCTCGGGCAAGGCCGTTACGCCGTTTTTGCTCCAGCGGATCTTCGAGCTGACAAACGGCCAATCGCTCGAAGCGAACATCGCGCTGGTGCTGAATAACGCGCGGCTTGCCTCCGAAATCGCCAAATCGCTCGCGGCGCAGCGGGGAAACGCATGATTTCCCGTCTGACCCGTTGTTTGGACGCGGCCGAAGCCTTAGTCTAACGGCGACCGCATCGAGCCACTCATGACAAAACCCTTCGACGACGATACCGAGCCGAAACGGCGACGCGGCATGTTCTCGGGATTACGGGCCTCATTCCTGACCGGCCTTGTGGTGATCGCGCCCATCAGCCTGACGCTTTATCTGATCTGGACCGTGGCGGGCTGGGTCGATAGCTGGGTCCTGCCCTTCGTCCCAGACTGGCTCCGCCCGGACCAGTACGTGGGCCTCAACATCCGCGGAATCGGCGTTTTCGTGTTTCTGATCTTCACCATCCTCGTTGGCTGGATGGCAAAGGGGATCATCGGCAAGAGCATGATCGCCTGGGCCGAAAGCCTGGTGCAAGGGCTTCCCGTTGTAAGATCGGTCTATAATGGACTGAAACAAATAGCAGAAACGGTCTTCGCGCAAAGTGAAACGTCATTCGACAAAGCCTGCCTCGTCGAGTACCCGCGCAAGGGCATTTGGGCGATCGCTTTCATTTCAACCTCCGCGAAGGGCGAGATCGAGAGCAAGATCCCAGAGAATCAGGGCAAGACGGCCGTCTTTTTACCAACCACGCCCAATCCGACCTCTGGGTTCCTATTGTTTCTCCCCAAGAGCGACGTGATCGAACTGGACATGAGCGTTGAGGACGCGGCGAAATTGGTCATCTCAGCCGGGCTGGTCTACCCTAATGGGGACAAGGCGAGCCCGACACCGATCGGCGAAGTTCGGCAGCCTCCGGCGCGCGCCTCTTGAACCCGGCCGGCGGCGGGGTATCCTCGTTTTTCCGGTCAAGGACGCAGGTCACCCCGTCATGCAATACCGTCTGCTGAACGCAAATCCCTTTGTCGCGGTCTACGACGACGTTTTTGATGAGAAGGCCGCCGAAGTTGCCATCAAGGCGGGTGAAGGCAGCCTGAAAACTCCCACGTACGGGACGCCGGAAGGCCGGGTGACGGGAGAGAAGCGCACCAATCTGGCGACCCGCCTGAACCAGTGGGATTACCCGGAACTCACTGAAATTGCGACGAAAATATCCACAATCCTCCGACTTCCGCCGGAGAACTGCGAAACCTCCAAACTTTTGCGCTATGAAGGCGAGCAGCTCTTCGACGTCCATCAGGACGGATATGACGAGCATGGGACCTCGCGGTTCAAGTTCCTGCGCGGCGGGCAGCGGCTCTACACCTCGCTCTGCTACCTCAATACCGTCGAGGAGGGCGGACAGACGGCTTTTCCCAACCTGAAGATCGCTGTCAAACCAAAGCTTGGACGCGTCCTGATCTTCGGCAATTGCGCGCCTGGCAAGAACACCGTGCATCCTGACAGCGCCCATGTCGGCTTCGGACCGGATGATGGGCTGAAATGGGTCTTGACGATGTGGTGGAGAGAGCACCATTACCACATTCCAAGAACCTACCCGCCTGCAGAGGGCGAGTTTTTGGTTTACTAGTATAACCCTGCACTTTTCTGGGGGAGAGAGCATGAAATACGTAAAACCTGTCGCGACGGTCGCAACCGCGATCTCGCTGGGCACCGGACCCGCACATGCCGACGGTATGGCCGCACCGATAATGGAACCGGAAGTCATTGCCGAAGAAGCCGCGGCGGCGTCACTCGGCGGATTCGTTCTGCCGCTGTTGTTCCTTGCGATCATCGCTGCGGCGGCCTCGTCTTCGAGCAGCGAAAGCGGCGGCGACGTGCCGCCGATCATTCCAGAGGAATAAGCGACGGCTATCCGTGCAGGGGACGCTGCTAAACCTCAACCCGCTCGTCGCGATATTCGATGATGTCTTCGACGAGAAAACTGCCAATGCTGTAATAGCGGCCGGGCGGGACGATCTTTCGCCTGCCGCCTACATTTCCGAGAACGAGATCGTGATTGGCGAAAAGCGCACGAACACGAGCGCATTCGTGGATCAGTGGGCGCATCCGGAACTGACCGAGCTGGCGACGAAGATCTCCTCAATCCTCCGGCTTCCGCCGGAGAACTCCGAGCCGGCGAAACTCTTGCACTACGTAGACGACCAGTATTTCGACATTCACAACGACGCCTTCGGAGATGACGATCCCTCACGTAATCAATTGGCGCGAGGCGGACAGCGGATTTTCACGAGTCTCAGCTACCTGAATGACGTGCCCTCCGACGGTCAGACCGCGTTCCCGATGCTGAAGCTTGCCGTCCGCCCAAAGCTAGGGAGGGTGCTAATATTCTCGAACACCGTTCCAGGGCAAATACGCGCGCACCAAGATTCGAAGCACACGGGATTTGGCGTTCCCGACGGCGAGAAATGGGTGCTGAGCCTTTGGTGGCGCGAGCGGAACTACCATGTCCCGCGCGACTATCCAGAAACCGAGGGTGAATTCCGAGAGTATTAGCTTAACGACCGGGCTCTTTTGTGCTTTCCTGCAGGCGGGTAGAGGGAAAGGACCATCCGTTATGAAATACACAAAATCCGCAACAGCAATCGCCGCCGGTGTCGCGATGTCGGCTTCGCCAGTTGTCGCGGGCGGCATGGCCGAGCCGATGATGGAACCGGAAGTGGTTGCCGAAGAGGCTGAGGCCGCGAGCCTGGGCGGCTTCGTCGTTCCCCTGCTTATTCTTGCGGTTGTCGCAGCGGTGGCGTCCAGCTCTTCTTCTGGCAGCGAAACGCCAATCGAGCTCGAGTAACCCGAAGACAGTTTTCAAGGCTTGCAAGGCCGGTTGAAACAGCCTTCGATCGGCCTTTGCCTTTGCCGGCTAGAGCGCCGCCCAACCTCCATCAACGCGGACCGCAGTCCCGGTAATCTGCGCGGCCGTATCCGAACACAGAAACGCTGCCGTGCCGGCGATCTGCTCCACGGTCACGAACTCCTTCGACGGTTGCCGCGCCAGCATCACGTCGCGGATCACGTCGTCCCGCGACAATCCGTGCGTCTTCATCTGATCGGGAATCTGCGCCTCCACGATCGGGGTGAACACATAGCCAGGACAGATCGCATTGCAGGTAATCGGCTCCTCAGCCGTCTCGAGCGCGATGGTCTTGGTCAGCCCGATGACGCCGTGCTTGGACGCGACATAGGCCGATTTGTAGGCCGAAGCGGTCAGCCCGTGCGCCGAGGCGACATTGACGATCCGCCCCCACCCCGCCTCGCGCATCATCGGCAGCGCCATCGCGATCGTGTGGAAGTTCGACACAAGGTTGATCCCCAGCACAGCCTCCCATTTCTCGACGGGAAAGTCCTCGATCGGCGAGACGTGCTGGATGCCGGCGTTGTTCACCAGAATATCGCAGGCGCCCGCCTTCTCGATCAGCGCCCGGCAGGCCGCGCCGTCGGACATGTCCGCCTGAATGTAGCGCGCGTTGGTCCCGCTCTCTTGCGCGATCTCCGCTGCAAGCGCGTGATCCTCGTCGCGGTCGGTGAAGGAGTTCAGAATAACATCCGCGCCCTGCCGCGCGAGCTCGCGGGCAATGCCAAGCCCGATCCCGGAGTTCGAACCGGTGATGACAGCGGTTTTTCCCTTGTGCGACATGGATTTCCCTCCTGTGCTGCGTCTGCGGCGCATTTCTTTGCGGGCGCAGCATAGAAGCGATGTCAGTGACGCGCCACCTCAGAAATCGCGGGCCTCATAGGCCGCAAGGGCGCGTTGCCTCCCTTCCTCCGCCCCCACGATTGGCGGCGGATAGGGGGCGTCCGGTGTCATGCCCCAGGATCGCGGCGCGGCGTCGAAGAACCTGAGAGCGTCCTCCGAAGGCGTTCGCCGCCCTTCGGCAATCCACCGGTCGGCGTAAGCGCGGCTCTTGTCGAACTTGTCCAGCTGCGTGACCGGATTGAAGACGCGAAAATACGGCGTCGCGTCCGGCCCCGACCCGGCCGACCACTGCCACCCCATCGCATTCGACGCCGGGTCCCAATCCGCCAGACAATCCTCGAACCAGCGGAGCCCGATCCGCCAGTGGGTCATCAGGTGCTTGGTCAGAAAGCTCGCGACAATCATCCTGGCCCGGTTGTGCATGTGCCCAGTGACGTAGAGCTCGCGCATCGCCGCATCGACAAAGGGAATGCCGGTGCGGCCCTGCTTCCAGGCCAGCACCTCGGGCGCGTCTTCCTCCTCGCGCCATGGGAAGGCGTCCCACTCCTCACGCCAGTTCCCGGAGACAATGCGCGGCGTGTGCCAAACCAGGTGATAGGCGAACTCGCGCCAGACGAGCTCTTTGAGAAAAGTTTCAGCGCCCGCGGCGCCCTCATGCAGCGCCCTCAACCCGGCGTGATAGCAGACACGGGGCGAGATCTCGCCCCAGGCCAGGTTCTCGCTCAGCCGCGACGTGCCCGGAACGGCCGGGAAGTCTCGCATTTCGGCATAGCGCGCGATCCGCTCGCCCATGAAGATGTCGAGCCTTTCCTGCGCTGCGTCCTCCCCGACCGCGAGATAAGGCCGCACGACTCTGGCGCCCCGGTTCATCTCCACGTCGAGCGACCAGTCCTCGAGCCGCTCGCTCATGGGCCAGACTTCGGGCGAGGGAATCCGCGATGGCGCCGCCTCGGGCGCCGCGATATCCCGATCTTTCACCATCCGCCAGAAGGGCGAATAGACCTTGTAGAACTGGCCTGTCTTGGTCTCTACGCTCCAAGGCTCGAAAAGCAGATGGCCCGGAACGCTTCGCGCATCGACACCGTCCGCGCGCAACCCGGCCTTGACCGCCTTGTCCCGGGCCACCTGATCGGGGTCGTACGCGCGGCTGTAGCGCACCGCCTTGGCGCCGGTTTCGGAGATCACGTCGCGCAGGACATCAAGCGCCCTGCCGCGCCGGAGGATCAGACGCGATCCCAGTGCCTCCAGCGCCGCCTTGAGCGCATCCGAACCCAAACCGAACCGCCATTTCGGACAGGCGCCGTAGCCTTCGACCACCTCATCCAGAATAAAAAGGGGGATGACCGGCCCGCCCTGCCCGATCGCGTCAAGCAACGCGGGATTGTCGGACAGCCGCAAGTCCTTGCGAACCCACCATATTGTCGTCATTCCGGTCGATGCCTCCGAACGGGCGCCCTGCCCTCAAAGCACCTGATCTAGCGCGGCGATCAGCCGGTCAACTTCCGCCTCGCTGGTATAGTGCGTCAGGCTCACCCTCAGGACGCCGTGGTCCGTGTCGAGCCCCATGGCGCGAAGCGGGCGTGGGGAATAAAAGTCGGCGCCGCCCGCGCCAATGCCGAAAGACGCGAGGTCCTTCGCCAATTCCGCCCCCGGCCGCTCGGCAGCCACGGCGATGGTCGGCGCCCGCCTCTCCGGCTGAGCTGAGCCGAGCAACCGGACGGAGTTCTTCGCCGAAAGGTAGTCTAGTATGGGTCGCGACAACTCCACCTCCCGCAATCGCATCGCGTCATGCAAGCGGGCCGCCCGCTCCCGCGGCGGCGCATCTCCCGCGCCAAGGGTTTCGGCAAGCGCATCCACATAATCGGCAATCCCCGCGCATGCCGCGATCTGCGCGTGATCCGGGCCCGCCGGCGTGAAGCGCTTATAGAGCGCGCCCGCGTTGAAAAAATGCCCCTGGTTCGGCAGAGCCTCCCCCAGCTCGCGCCGGATGACCATCAGCCCCTGGTGCGGCCCGTACGTCTTGTAAGTCGAGAACAGGTAGATGTCGCAGCCGAGCGCCCCGACGTCCGGGATGCCGTGCGGGGCGTAACTGACGCCGTCCACGCAGACCGTCGCGCCCTCGGCATGCGCCATGGCAGTGATGGCCGCGACATCGTTGATCTCGGCCACAACGTTCGAACAATGGGGAAAGCAAAGCAGCCGCGCCCCTTTCAAAAGCTCGGGCAGCGCCTCCAAGTCGAGAAAGCCGGTCTCGGGATCGAGCCTCCACTCGCGCACCTCGATCCCGTCCTCGGCTAATCGCCGCCAGGGCCCGGAATTCGCCTCGTGATCCTGATCGGTCACCACGATGGCGTCTCCGGGAGACAGATGCTGCCGGAAGGCCTGCGCAAGCACGTAGGTGTTCTGGGTCGTTGACGGGCCGAAACTGACTTCATCCGCCTCGACCCCCATCATCGCCGCCAACCGCGTTCGCGCCTCGTCCATCTCCTCCCCGCCGATCCGGCTGGGCTCGAAGTCCCAGTAGGGCTGCATCTTGCGCTCACGATAGAAGCGCGTCAGCCGATCAACCACAAAGCGGCAGGGGTAGGAGCCGCCCGCGTTCTCAAAGAAGGCCAGGTCTTTCAGAGAAGGTTCGGAGAAGGCCGGGAACTGCGCCCGAACGAAATCGATATCAAGTGCCATTCGCGGACAGAATGCCGAGAGCGCCGAAAGGTCAACCTGCCTCATTCACAACCAGTTGGAACATTTTTTTCGCAGATTCGCTCGAATTCAGGATTCTCGGTTATAGTGATTCAGGGGAAATGCCGACCAGGGGTCACCGTCGGCAGCTGGAGGGGACAGACAACTCTAAGCCATAGAAGAATTTTCCCTATAATTATTAATGGCAAAGGGAACGCACTTAATGTCAGACACGCGCACCAAGAAGATGCTGGATCCTGATCCGCGCATCTGGGATTTCGAGACCGAGTATGAGCTGGGACAAGACAATGTCCGGCCCTTCGGTCTCGACATCCACAACCCCGTATTCGTCATCTCAAGTCTCTTGATCATCGCCTTCGTGCTCTTGGCGCTCGCCAATCAAGAGGCCGCGGCGACGTTCTTCGGATGGCTTCGTCCCTGGCTGACCAGCAATTTCGACTGGTTTCTCGTCATCTCAGTCAACATCATGCTTCTCTTTTGCCTGGCGCTGATCGTCCTTCCATTGGGCTCGGTCAGGATTGGGGGAGCGGACGCCACGCCGGACTACTCCTACGCTGGCTGGATCGCGATGATGTTCGCCGCGGGCATCGGCATCGGCCTATTGTTCTTCGGCGTTCTCGAACCGACCTACTACAACTTCTCAGAAGGTGGCGGCGCGAGACCGTTGGGCATCGACATCAACGAGCCCGGCAACGAGTACATCGGCGTGGTCGGAACTATCCACCACTGGGGGCTGGCAGCTTGGTCCGTTTATGCGGTCGTAGGCCTGACCCTTGCCATATTCGCCTACAACAAAGGGCTGCCCATGACGCTGCGGTCCGCATTCTATCCGATCCTCGGTGAACGGATTTGGGGCTGGTGGGGTCACATCATCGACACTCTGGCCGTCTTCGCCACCTTGTTCGGTCTGACCACCTCACTTGGTCTGGGGGCGCAGCAGGTCGCCTTCGGCCTGAACGAAGTCGTGGGTATCGAGCCGTCAAACACCGTAGTGGTCGTGCTGATCATCGGCATCACGGCGATCGCGCTGGGATCGGTCCTTATGGGCATGGACGCTGGCGTGAAGCGGCTGTCCGAGATCAATATGATCATGGCGGTCGCCCTGTTCCTCTTCGTTCTACTCGCGACCGGCATCGGAACGGCGCTGACGCGCTATGCGGACGTGATGGTCGACTACGTCGCCCTCTTGCCCGCGCTCTCGAACCCGTTTGGACGTGAGGACACGAGCTTCTTCCACGGCTGGACGACCTTCTACTGGGCTTGGTGGATCGCCTGGTCGCCCTTCGTCGGCATGTTCATCGCCCGCATCTCGCGGGGCCGCACGGTACGGGAGTTCATCCTTTGCGCATTGGTCGCGCCCACGCTGGTCTGCGCGCTCTGGATGTCGACCTTCGGTGGCGCGGCCATCGACATGCTGAACGCCGGCGGCGCGGAAGGCGTCCGTGCAACGGTGATCGACAGCTACAAGCCAGAGGGTGCCCTCTTCGGCTTCCTCAAGGAGCTGCCGCTCTACAGCATCGTCTCTCCCATCGCGCTGATCTTGATCGTCATTTTCTTCGTGACGTCTTCGGATAGCGGATCGCTCGTGATCGACACGATCACGGCGGGCGGCAAGATGGACGCGCCGGTCGTGCAGCGGGTGTTCTGGTGCACTCTGGAAGGCCTGGTTGCCATCGCGCTTCTCCTGGGCGGCGGACTTGCGGCGCTTCAGGGCGCAGCGGTCTCGACCGGCATTCCCTTCACGCTCGTCGTGCTGGCGATGTGCTGGTGCGTCTACATCGCGCTTCGCTCCGAACGCGCGAAGATCTGATCAAACAAGAGCGGGAGCCGTGAACTGCGGCTCCCGTCTCACGCCAATCTCCCGAAAATCAGGCGGCGCCCGCCACGGCCTCTTCGTTGTCGGACTTGCCGGCCTTCTCTGCTTTCGCCGCCACGCGGTCGGCGGGTGAGGTCACGAATTCATCCATCCGCTTGCGGATCTTCTTGATCTCGACCTCGGTGCCCGAAGCCATGCGCAAAGGCTTCTCGCCGTCGATCAGGTACAAGAGGCAGTGGCAGTCCGGCCCGTCGATCGACCGGGTCATGCCGACGCCGATGATCCGGTCCAGGTCCACCATCGCCAGAATCTTGCCCCGCCCGCGCGGATTGCGCGACACGAAGCGGATTTCGTGCCGGGAGCGATCGACCTGCACCTCCGGGCGGAACCCTCGCGCAGAAATCGACAGGACCAGTCCGCCGATCGCAGCAAGCACGACCGTCAGCACCAGCTTCATTACCAGCGTTTCCGAGCCGTAGAGAGCGCCCGGAAGAACCCACTGGCCGAAGGCGCTGGCTATCAGAACGATCCCGAGAAAGGTCAGACCCCATTCGATGACCGCGTCCGTCGCCTGATCCTGCATGTCGGCGGGACGCAATCTGAACCCCCAGGGCGTCTCGATCATTTCGAGCGCGGGGGCTTCGGCGTCGCCAGCATAGACCTTGGTGAATGCGTTCATCTCTAATCCCATTCCTTCCTGCGGCAAGCGTTGAGATACCGTTAAAAAAGGGCATCAATGCGACCGAAACGGGGAGATTGAACGGGCTTGAACTGGCCTCAGGCCTGTGTATAAGCCCCCGATCCGCCGCAAATCGACCTGACCGGCGCGACCTCTCGTGAACAGCCGCGGCGGATTGGCTTGTTCTTTGAAGTGCGCTTGAAAAAATGGAGATAACATGCCGCTTTATGAGCATGTGATGATTGCGCGTCAGGACCTGTCCAACGCGCAGGCCGAAGGCCTTGTCGAACACTTTGGCACCGTCCTCTCGGACAACGGCGGAAAGGTCGTTGATAGCGAGTACTGGGGCGTCAAGACGATGGCCTACAAGATAAACAAGAACCGCAAGGGCCACTACGCCTTTCTGAAAACCGATGCGCCCGCGCCAGCGGTGCAGGAGATGGAGCGTCTGATGCGCCTGCACGATGATGTGATGCGGGTTCTGACCATCAAGGTTGATGAACACGCTGAAGGCCCGTCGATCCAGATGCAAAAGCGCGACGAGCGTGAAAGCCGTCGCGACAGAAATTAAGAAAGGGGTATAACACATGGCTGCAAAACCATTTTTCCGCCGCCGCAAGGTCTGCCCCTTCTCGGGCGACAACGCGCCGAAGATCGACTACAAGGACACAAAGCTCCTGCAGCGCTACATCTCTGAGCGCGGCAAAATTGTTCCTTCGCGCATCACCGCAGTTTCGGCAAAGAAGCAGCGTGAGCTGGCCCGCGCGATCAAGCGCGCCCGCTTTCTCGCGCTTCTGCCCTACGCCGTGAAATAAGGGGAGTTCCAATGCAGGTTATTCTTCTCGAACGAGTCGCCAAGCTGGGTCAGATGGGCGACATCGTCACCGTCAAGGACGGCTACGCCCGGAACTTCCTTCTGCCGCAGAAGAAGGCGCTTTGGGCGTCAGATGCGAACATCAAGCAGTTCGAATCTGAGAAGGCGCAGCTTGAGGCGCGCAATCTCGAGACCAAGAAAGAAGCCGACGCGCTGGCCGAGAAGCTGAACGGCCAGCAGTTCGTGCTGATTCGCCAGGCCTCGGACGCAGGCTCTCTCTACGGCTCGGTCACGACCCGCGATGCCGCGGAAGCGGCGACAGAAGGCGGCTTCTCGCTGGAGCGCCGTCAGGTCGCGCTGACCGCGCCGATCAAAGAGCTCGGGCTCCACAAGGTCGCCGTCCAGCTGCACCCCGAAGTCGAGGCGGAGATCGAGCTGAACGTCGCCCGCTCGACTGAAGAGGCCGAGCTTCAGGCGCAGGGCATCAACGTCGTCGATCAGGCGGCCGAGGAAGAGGCCCAGGCCGAGCTTGAGATCGCTGAGCTGTTCGAAGACATCGGCGCGGCCGAGCTGGACGAGCTTGAGACCGCGGGCGTTGAAGGCGAGGAAGCTGACGAGGCGCCTGAAGTGGCCGAAGAAGAGGCGCCCTCCGAGGACGAAGAGAGCTGATCTCATCCGATACGAATTCAAATGGCCGCCCTCCGGGGCGGCCTTTTTCATTGCACGTTCATCGCGGCGGCAGTCGCGCGCCGGCATCGAGCCGTATGACCGTCCCGTTCAGATAGTCGTTGCCAACGACCTTGGCGGCGAGCGAGGCGAATTCCTGACCCTGACCAAGGCGCGCTGGGAACGGAATGGCCTCCACAATCCCCTCGGTCACCTCCTCCGGCAACGCCTCCATCATCGGCGTCCGGAACAGACCCGGCGCGATGGCGACGACGCGGATGCCCACCCGGGCCAGCTCCCGCGCCGCAGGAAGGCACATGGACGCCAAGGCGCCTTTGGACGCCGCATAGGCCGCCTGCCCGACCTGCCCGTCTTCATAGGCCGCTGAGGACGTGTTGATAACCACGCCTCGACCGCTGTCTGCGAGCGGCTCCAGTGCCATCATCCGCCGCACCGCATGGGACATCACGTTGTACGTTCCGAAGAGATTGACCCGCAAGACCTTCTCAAACACGTCAAACGAGTTCGAGCCGTCTCGGCCAACGATCCGTGCGGCATCCGCCACGCCTGCGCAATTCACCACGACCCTTGGCGCCCCTCCGATCGCCTGCACGGCATTTTCAAGCGCGTGATCGACCGCCTCGGCGTCCGCCACATCGCAGGACACTTCGACTCCCCCAATCTCACGCGCGATCTGCGTCGCGCCATCCGGATCGCGGTCGAGCGCGATGACCTTCGCGCCGGCGGCTCCAAACTTCCGGGCGGTCGCCGCGCCAAGGCCTTGGGCTGCGCCCGTTACAAGAGCGATCTGACCGTTGAGTTCCATGGCACTTCCCTCTGCGGTTGCCTAACTCTCAGCGCGCGAAGCAGGATGCAATCCGGGCTACTCTGCCGCCACAGGCGCGACGCCCTCAGCCTCGGAGCTGGGCGCCCTGAGCGCAAGGCGCAGTAGCGGCGGCACGGTTAGCAGAGTCAGGAACGCGGACATCGACAATCCGCCCACGACCACGGCGCCCAGGCCGCGATAGAGCTCGGAGCCCGCGCCCGGGAACAGAACCAGCGGCATCATCCCGCAGATCGAGGTGAGCGTGGACATGAAGATCGGCCGGATGCGGTTTCGCGTCGCCTCCTCGATCGCGTCAATCGGCCTCATCCCTTCGACCCGCAAATGGAAAAGCGCCTGATGCACGATCAGGATCGCATTGTTCACGACGATGCCGACGAGGATCACGAAACCCAATAATGTCAGCATATCCAACGGTTGCGTCCCGAACATGTTCAGAATTGCCAGGCCGCCCACGCCTCCCGCCGCCGCCACGGGTACCGAGATCATCACCACGAGCGGCAGGACGAAAGATTCGAAGAGGATCGCCATGACCAGGAACACGATCACCATAGCAACCAGGAGGTTGATCTGAATGGCATTCCAGGTCTGCGAGAGCTGGTCGGCGGTGCCGGAGACGGAGAGGCGCACACCTGGCGGCAGGCCCTGCTCTTCCAGCACCGAAATCACGTCATTCTCCAGAAGCTCGACCGCCGCCTCGAGCGGCAGCGCGTCCGAGGGCCGGACCTCCAGCGTAACGGTTCTCAGCCGCTCCTGATGCCGGATCTCGGTCGGACCGGCGGTTACGCGCACATCGGCCAACTCGCCTACGGGCACGATCTGCCCTGATGGCGTAACCACGGGGAAGGAGCCCACATCCTGCGTCCGAAGCCCGCTCAAAGCGGACTCATCACCTTTGAGCGTCAGGTCCAGCCGCCGGTTGCCGACACTGATCTCAGCCACTCGGATGCCGTCATTGTAGGCGTCCACGGTGGCCGCCAGCGCCTGTGTCGAGAGCCCGGCATCCGCCAGCCGCAGCCGGTCGGGGATCAGCCGCACTTCCGGCGCGCCAAGCTCCAATCCGGGGATTGGGCGGAACTGATGGCCCTCGGAACGCGGCAGAAGCTGGCTGACAAGGCCAGCCGCCCGGCCCGCGACGCCGATGATGTCCTCTAACTCGTCGCCCGAGACGTTCAGTTCCACGGTCCGCGCCCCCCCGACGCCGCGGCCGAAGAGCGAGGGCTGGGTCATGAAGCCGAAGGTCCCCGGCTCGGAAAAGATCGGCCGCGACAGGATGGGAATGACTTCGCCAACCCGCGCGTCGTCTACGGTCGCCGCGCCGACAAAGCTGTTGCCGGGCGTCGCCACAAAAAAGAACGAAGCGAGCGAGGGCTGGCCGTCTTCGGTAGCGAGTTCCGGCGCCGCCTCCCACATCGGGCGCGCCACCCGCTCGATCCGCTCCGCGATCGTTTCGGTGGTGTCCAGATTGTAGCCCGGCGGCGGGATGATGAATCCGAAGACCAAGTTGCGGTTGCCCTCTGGCAGGTATTCGAGCTTTGGCAGATAGGCCCAGGCGCCGACCGCCGCGCTGGTGCCGATCAGCGCTACCATCAGGATTCCTGCGGCCCGCACACGCACTGTCAGCCGCACGTAGAGCATCACCAGCCATTTGAATCCCCGCGCCAGATGATCGATGCCCGGAAGCGGCAGCATCTTGGCCTCGCCGCCCGCCAGGAGCCGGCTTGAGAGCGCCGGGATGACCGTGACCGCCACCGCGAGCGACAGGAGCACCGACACCGAGATCGCTACGGCGATGTCCCGGAACAGCTGACCCGCCTCAAGCTGCATGATCAGGATCGGGATAAACACCATCACCGTGGTCAGGGCCGAGACGAGAATGGCGCCCCAGACTTGCCGCGCGCCCTCATAGGCCGCCTGCCGCCTTGGCATTCCTTTCTCGCGCAATCGGAAGATGTTCTCCAAGACGACAATCGCCGCGTCCACAATCATGCCGACGGCGAAGGCAATCCCGGCGAGCGAGATCACATTAAGCGTCCGCCCGGTCGCCGCCATAGCGACGAAAGTCGCGACGATGGAAACCGGAATCGCCATCGAGATGACAAGCGTCGCGCGCGGACTTCGCAGGAAGATGAGCAAAACGCTCGCCGCGAGCAGCCCGCCGATCCAGATGTTTTGGGTGACCAGGTCGATGGCGCTTTGGATATAGACCGTCTCGTCATAGACCTGTTCGAGGATCAGCCCCGCCGCCGCCACCGGCCCGGCCTCAAGCTCAGCCAGAACGCTCTTCACGTCCTCCATGGTCGAGATTACGTTCGCCCCCTGCTCGCGGACGATGTTGAAGGCCAGCGCCGGCTCGCCCCGGAACCGGAGCCTTGCCGTGCTTTCCTTGTACGCGAAGCCCACCTCCGCCACATCGGCCAGCCGCACCCGGCCAAGGGCTCCCGCCGCGCCCTGCCCAGAGCTTCGCAAAACCACGCTCTCGACCGCTTCGACCGTATCAAGGTTGCCATCGGCCCGGACGACATAGCGACGCTTGCCCTCTTCGATGTCGCCTGCCGAGACGCTGATGTTCTCGGTCCTGAGGCGCGACACGACCTCCGGAATGGTCAGCCCGAAGCGCGCCAGCTCTTCCGGCCTGATAATAATCTGCAACTCCCGCGCGACGCCGCCGAAGACATTGACGGTCGAGACGCCGTCGATCCGCTCCAACCGCTCCTTGACCACGTCCTCAACGAAATCGCCGAACTCCGGCAGAGGCTTGGTGTTGCCCGGCGCGGCCGAGACAGTCACCCACGCGATCGGGCTATCGTCGGAGCCGGACGTATTCAGCGTCGGCTCCCCCGCCTCCGCCGGATATCCGCCAACCCGATCCAGACGGTTCGAGACCAGAAGCAGGATGTCGCCCATGTCCGAACCGACCGCGAACTCCAGCGTGACCGAAGCCCGGCCGGTCCGTGACCGGCTGGTCATGATCTCCAGGCCCTCGAGCCCACGGAACGCGTCCTCCTGCCGGTTTACTATCTCACGCTCGATCTCCGCCGGCGCGGCGCCGGGCCAGGACGTGTCGACCACGACCACCGGCTTACGCACATCGGGCGCCAGTTGAACGGGAATGCGAGTGAGCGAGAGAAAACCGAACAGAACGGCCATCAAGACAATCGCCAACACGGCGACAGGCCGCTCGATCGCGAACTTGATCGGGTTCATGAGCCTATCCCCGTTCCGAGGCGTTATCCGCCGGAGCCACGCGCGCCGTGCCCTCGCGCTCGCCTGCAGGCGGCCCGCCCGGCATGGGCGTGATGTCCTGACCGGGTCTGAGCCGCTCGTTGCCTCGCACAACTACTTCCGCGCCTTGCTCCAGCCCGCTGATCACTTCGAAGCCTTCGCCCACAGCGCTTCCGATCTCGACCGGACTGGGCACCGCCTTGCCGTCCACATGCAGAAACACGCTCCAGCCGCCCCGCGCCTGGATCAGCGCGTCTTTCGGCACCACGAGCACCTCGCGCGGCGCGCTCACCGGTACGTCCAGCGTGACCGCCTGCCCGACAGCGGCGCCACTGTCCTCGCCCTCGATGCCAAGACGCACCGGCCTGGTCCGGGTCTGCGCGAATTCAGTCGGCACGATGGCGCGCAGGCTGAGCGTCAGCGCCCCGCCCGCATCGGTTCGCGCGGTCACCGGCAGGTCCGGCTGAAGCGCGTCGATATAGCGGGACGGCACATTCGCCTCCACCTCCAGACCGCTCAGATCAACTAGCCGCGCCACAGTGCTGCCCGCCGAGACGAACTGACCAACCTGGGTCGCGACCTCCAGTACGATGCCGTCGAACGGCGACCGGATGGTGAGATTGTCCAGATTGTACTGCGCCCGGTCCAAGGCCGCCTCCGCCGCCGTGATCCGCGCCGCTGCCTGAGCCAGGTTGCCCTGTGCTTCTGCGAAATCCCCTTCCCGATCCTCGACAGTCGCATCCGCAATCGTTGCGTTCGCCGCCAGACTCTCCGCCCGGCGCAGCGCCTTTTCGGCCTTCTCCAACCGCGCTTCGGCCACCGATACGCCGGCGACCGCTATCGCCATCTCGGCTTCCGCTTGGGAAAGCTCGATCTCCAGCCGCTCCGTGTCGAGCCGCGCCAGAACGTCGCCGGCGGATACCCGGTCGCCCACCATCAGCGGCACGTCCAGCGCGATCCCCGCCACCCGCGCCGCCACGGCGCTTTCCCGCCCGGCGACCACCTGGCCGAAGACGGAGACGGTTTCGCTCATCTCTTCGGTTCCGACAAAGGCGGTTCCAACGCCCGCCGGACGGCCCTGCGCAAATGCTGCGGATGCGAAGCAAACCACAGCGAATGAAATCAATAACTTCCGCATATTAAACCCCGGCGATCAGGTGGCGCATGGCCTGTCCGGAGGAGATAGCGCGGTTTCGTGTTTTGTCAGGCGGCCGTGATCAAGCCTCCGCCAGACGCCGGGCGGCATCGACATAGGCGCTGGGGACGGTCAAGCCTTCCATCTCAGCTTTCGCCCGGGCTTCCGACCGCCGGGCGCCCGGCAATCTCGCGCCTCCCATGCCTTCAATGAGTCCGAGCAGGGCCTCCAACCGCTCCGCAAAGCCTTCGGACGGCTTCAGGATCATCAGAAACTGGCCGACCCCGGGCGGGGGTCCGTCCGCTAGGAAGAAGGACGAGGCCTGATCGCTTCGGTTCGCGCCGGTCATGGCGGAGGCCAAAACCTCGACGATCAGCGCGAGCGCCGTCCCCTTGGCCCCGCCGATCGGCACCATCGAACCTTTGAGGCCCTCTACGGGATCCGTCGTCGGACGCCCCTCCGCGTCCAGCGCCCATCCTTCCGGGATCGTCTTCCCGGATTTCGCGGCGTGCATGACTTTGCCCCGCGCCACTTGCGAGAGCGAGAGGTCGATGACCAGCGGCGCGCCCTCCCCGCGTGGCGCGGCGAAGGCGATCGGGTTTGTTCCGAAAAGCGGCGCGGCCGCGCCCCATGGCGCGATGGCGGAGGGCGTATTGGCGACCATGATGCCAACCAACCCCTTGCGCGCGATTCGTTCCACCTGCACCGACAACGCCCCGCAGTGGTGCGAGTTAGTGATGCTGATGGAAGCCGTACCCTGTGTCTCGGCCAGAGCCGAGCCCCGCTCAATCGCAGCGTCCAGCGCCGGATAGGCGAACCCGGAATTCGCATCGACCGACAGCGCCGCCGGAGCGGCTTGGGTCACCTCGACCTCGGCATCCGCCCGGATCTTTCCGCTCCGCGCCTGTGCGACATAATCCTCCAGCCGGGAAAAGCCGTGACCGACCTGCCCGTCGGCCTCCGCCGAAACCAGCGCGTCCGCGACCGACGCCGCCACCTTTTCGGGCGCGCCGGACGCCTTGAAAGTGGCCGCCAGCAACTCTGTCGCGGCTTGAATTGAAAGGGTTTCCGTCTCGCTCATCCGCGCCTCCTTTGGTCGTCAGCAGTTCCTAACCGGCAGGGCGGATTTGATCCATGTCAAACTGTATTGACAGTCATACTGTTAAGTTAAGTTGACACATCAGGGGAGGCCGCCGATGCGGATTTTGTTTGTCCACCCGAACTATCGCTCCGGGGGCGCCGAAATCGCGGGAACCTGGCCGCCTGCCTGGGTCGCTTACCTCACAGGGCATCTGCGTCAAGCCGGGTTCGACCAGATCGACTTCATCGACGCGATGACCGACAATCTGACCGACGCTGACCTTGCGAAGCGCATGGAAGAGACCCAGCCCGATGTCGTCGGCGTCACTGCGATCACCCCGTCAATCTACCGCGCCGAAGACGTCCTTAAGGTCGCCGAGGAGGTCGTGCCGGACGCCATTCGCGTCCTGGGCGGCGTCCATGCGACCTTCATGTACAAGCAGGTCCTGTCCGAAGCGCCCTGGGTCGACGTGATCGTCCGCGGCGAGGGAGAGGAGATTTGCACCGAGCTGATGCTCGCCATCGAAGACGGGCGCTGGCCCGCCGACAAGCGCAAGATAAAGGGCCTCGCCTTCCGCGATGGGGACGAAATCGTCGCGACGCCCGCCGCCTCGACCGTCAAGGACCTCTCCAAGATCCACCCCGATTGGGGCGTTCTGGAATGGGAGAAGTACCTCTACATCCCGCTCGGCACCCGCGTCGCCATTCCGAACCTCGCCCGCGGCTGCCCTTTCACCTGCTCCTTCTGCTCTCAGTGGAAATTCTGGCGCGATTACCGCGTCCGCGATCCCAAGGATGTGGTGGACGAGATCGAGGACCTCGTTGAGAACCACGGCGTCGGCTTCTTCATCCTCGCCGATGAAGAGCCCACAATTAACAAGAAGAAGTTCGTCGCCTTCTGCGAAGAGTTGATCGCCCGCGACCTGCCCCGGCGCGTCAAATGGGGCATCAATACCCGTGTCACCGACATCTACCGCGACCGCGACCTGCTCAAGTTCTATCGCAAGGCGGGCCTCGTCCACGTCTCGCTCGGCACGGAAGCCGCAGCGCAGATGAAGCTCGATCAGTTCAACAAGGAAACCAAGGTCGACGAGAACAAGACCGCGATCCGCCTTCTCCGCGAGGCCGACATCCTTGTCGAAGCGCAGTTCATCGTGGGTCTGGACAACGAGACGTCGGAGACGCTCGAGGAGACCTATCAGATGGCCTGGGACTGGCAGCCGGACCTCGCCAACTGGTCGATGTACACGCCCTGGCCCTTCACACCTCTCTTTCAGGAGCTCAAGGATCAGGTCGAGATCTACGACTTCTCCAAGTACAACTTCGTCACGCCCATTATGAAGCCCGCCAAGATGGAGCGCGGGGAGCTTCTGGACGGCGTGATGAACAACTATCGCCGGTTCTACTCGAAAAAGGCGCTGTTCCATTACCCGTGGCGCGGCACCGGCTTCCGCCGACGCTACCTGCTGGGATGCCTCTACGCCTTCCTCAAAGCCGGGTTCCAGCGCACCTTCTACGATCTCGGCAAAGCCGGATATTGGGGGCCGCAGACGAAATCCACGGTCGACTTCCACTTCGACGAGACGCGCGAGCTGGCCGAAGCCCAGCTCGAGGATTGGGAAGCCGCCGCCGACCGCGCGGCTCGGGCCGCCGAGCGCCGAAACGCTGTACGCGATCAGATGAAGGAGCGCGCGGTGGAGAGGAAGGAGAGCTTCACAATGCCGAACGGAGCCGAGGTCCGCGCTTGCGGCGGCGGCGACCAGCAAATGGAGGATGTCTGAGGACGCCCAGACGCAAACTGGCCTGATCGGACCCAACGCGATCCTTCAGATGCTGCCCGTGCTGGACGGCGCACTTGGCGTGAAGAAACGCGACCATCTCCTTGAAATCACAGGCGTGACGGTGCCTGACGGGTCCGAGATGATCCCCGAGGCGGACGCGGCGCGCCTGCACCAGCACCTTCGCGCCGAGTACCACGATCTCGCCCCGGCGCTCGCGACAGAGGCCGGGCGCCGCACGGCAAATTACATCCTCGCCCATCGCATACCGCCTCTGGCGCAGACGCTCCTCAAAGCGCTCCCCGCGCCCCTGGCCGCCCGCGCCCTGTCCCGCGCGATCTCGCGACACGCCTGGACCTTTGCCGGGTCTGGCGCCTTCAAAGTCATAGACCCCTTGACCTTCGAGATCGCGGACAACCCGGTGATCCGAAACGAGACCGCCCCGGGCCCCATCTGCCACTGGCATGCGGCCGTCTTTGCCCGCCTCTACCACGTGCTGGTCCGGCACGGCTGTTCTTGCCGCGAGGTCGCCTGTGCCGCCGCCGGCGACCCCGTTTGCCGGTTCGAGATTTCTTACTGAGCCGCTATTCCAGGCGCTCCGGGAACCCCTCTGCCCGCAGATCCGTGCCAAGAAGGTCCTCCAGCAGCTTGGCGATCATCGGCGACTGCGCGTCTCCGCCATAGGCCTCCCTCGCGGCCACATAGGTCTG
>JASJAU010000076.1 GCA_030066855.1 Paracoccaceae bacterium
ATCTGGATCACCTTCGTCGCGGCAACGCATGAGCCGGTCCGTATGACTCAGGCGCCCATTCCGATACTACCGGGCGGCCACTTCTGGACGAACTTCACCCAGACCTTGTTCGGGGGAGGGCTGTCAGGAACAGAAACTGCCCCTGTCTGGCGCATGTTGTTGAATTCGCTTGCGATGGCCGTGATGATCTCAGTGGGCAAGATCGCGATTTCGCTCCTATCGGCCTTTGCCATCGTCTACTTTAAATTCCCGTTCCGGATGGGGTTCTTCTGGCTGATCTTCATCACGCTCATGTTGCCGGTCGAGGTGCGCATCCTGCCGACGTTTGAAGTCGTGGCCAATCTGGGCATGCTCAATAGTTATTGGGGTCTGTCGATCCCTCTGATCGCCTCCGCAACCGCGACGTTCATGTTCCGGCAGGTGTTTCTGACCGTCCCCGACGAGATGCTGGAAAGCGCTCGAATCGACGGCGCCGGTCCATTGCGTTTCTTCTGGGACATACTGATCCCGCTCAGCCGAACAAATATCGCCGCACTTTTTGTGATTTTGTTCATATACGGCTGGAACCAATACCTTTGGCCGTTGCTGATCACCACAGATACGGACATGACCACCATCGTGATGAGCATCAAGCAGATGCTCGAGGCGGCCGAGCAATCGCCGCAGTGGAACATCATCATGATGACCGCGCTGCTCGCGATGATTCCACCAGTATTCGTCGTAGTCGCGATGCAAAGGCTCTTTGTGCAGGGCCTGACCGAAACCGACAAGTAGAAGGGGCAAAGCGCCATGGCCTCCATCAGTCTCAACAATCTCGTCAAGGCCTACGGCGAAGTCCAAGTGCTGCACCATGTCCATGGCGAGATCAACGACGGTGAGTTTATAGTCATTGTAGGTCCGTCGGGCTGCGGAAAGTCCACGTTACTGCGAATGGTGGCTGGCTTAGAGACTGTCACGTCAGGCGAAATCAGCATCGGCGGTACTGTCGTGAATCAGCTCGAACCGGCGGAC
Source organism: Paracoccaceae bacterium (assembly GCA_030066855.1). Classification (GTDB taxonomy): domain Bacteria; phylum Pseudomonadota; class Alphaproteobacteria; order Rhodobacterales; family Rhodobacteraceae; genus Kangsaoukella. The sequence continues at coordinate 1,012 of JASJAU010000076.1, forward strand.
CGTGACATCGCCATGGTGTTCCAGAATTACGCGCTCTACCCACACATGTCGGTGCGTGAAAACATGGCCTACGGGCTCAAGATTCGTCGGATCTCCAAGGATGAGATTGACCAGCGAGTAAACGAGGCGGCCGACGTTCTCGAGATACGCCAATACCTTGACCGCAAACCCCGGCAGTTGTCCGGCGGTCAGCGCCAGCGAGTCGCCATGGGGCGCGCCATCGTACGCGATCCTCAGGTGTTCCTGTTCGACGAGCCGCTTTCGAACCTCGACGCCAAGCTTCGTGTTCAGATGCGCCTTGAGATCCGTAAATTGCAGCAGCGGCTCGGTGTCACTTCCATCTACGTGACCCACGACCAGGTCGAAGCCATGACACTCGGCGACAGGCTGATGGTGTTGAATGGCGGATACGTGGAACAATTCGGTACGCCGATCGAGCTTTATGACCGGCCGGCCACTGTTTTTGTCGCAGGGTTCATCGGAAGTCCTTCGATGAACTTCTTGCCCGCCAATGCCGAAAACGGATCGATCACCTTCAAAAACGGAGCATCGATCGACGGTGCCGCGAACGTAAGCGGTTCGATAACGTTCGGCGTCCGGCCCGAACACCTCGTACCGGATGATTCCGGCTCGTTGCGAGTTTCAATTCAGCTGTTCGAGCAGCTTGGAGCCAACACGTTGCTGCACGGCGTCCTTGAAGGCACTGAGTCGGACGTTGTGGTTAGCCTTCCGGGTCACTCAAACCCGTCGCCTGGCGCCGTCATGTCGTTCTCGGTGCCGTCTGACCTGCAACACCTGTTCGACGAGAAAACGGGCAAGCGTATCGACGCGTAGTCACAGACTTATCCATCAGTCGGTCCTCGTGCAGTCTCGACCGCGATCGGTCGACTTGGCGAGATCCAATTATCGAGATTCATTTCAAGCGTCTGGGCCGCGCGGTTTTCGGTCGAACCGAAGGTGCTGTCCGACGAATGCGAGCATGCCTTTGCCAGGGCAGTGACACTGTCCGTTGCTCTGCGCGGAGACCGCACCGCTCTTCGAGAGCGACGGTGCCGGTCTGCTTGAAGTGATCCTGGCTTGTGAGTCATCTTTCGTTGTCGAAGTGGTTGTAGAAGTGGTTGTAGAAGTGGTTGTAGAAGGAGAAATGAACGGCAGCGAACTTCTGAAGACTTCGCGTGCGCCGAAACAACTGCATCGCCCGGTCTCGTCGTCGAAGCAGTTGGCGTGAGCGGGAAGACTGGACCCGGCCCGGGGCTAGCGGCTCTTTTCTTCGAGGATCAACTCAGAAGCCTTATCCGATAGTGATGCCTGGTGCATTCGCATTACCCGAGACGATTTCGGTTGTTCCCTTTCCTTCAAACAGGATGCAGCAAATCGTGGCGCTCGCAACGATCTCCAGATTTGACCGCGAACGGGCCGGTATCAGAAAGGCAGCTTCAATTGAGTAGCAACGTCAGTTGCAAGCGGTCAGCTGCGAATAACCGACGCTTGCTGACCTCAATTATTGTGAGCCGGATTTAAGGGATGTCATTGGCGTCGATGAAGAGGCGCAAACGCTCTGACGGTTTTGTCGATTTCGGCAAGTTGGGTGACCGTTGGCTCCAACTCATCGACCTGAATCATGTTTGGTCCATCGGACGGCGCGTTTTCCGGATTCTCGTGGGTTTCTATGAAGATTGCCGACACTCCCACCGCGCACGCGGCACGGGCAAGGATAGGGGCGAACTCCCTTTGACCACCTGATGCCGAACCAAGCGCGCCTGGCCGCTGGACGGAATGCGTGGCGTCAAAAACAACTGGATATCCCAGATTGGCCATAATGGGCAGCGCCCGGAAGTCATTGACCAACGTATTATAGCCAAAGCTCGTCCCCCGCTCGCAAAGGAGTATCCGATCATTTCCGGTCGACCGGGCCTTATCTGCGACTTGCTCCATATCCCAGGGAGCCATGAACTGACCCTTCTTGATGTTCAGAACAGCCCCCGTCTCACTTGCGGCAACCACCAAATCCGTTTGACGAGATAGGAATGCGGGGATCTGAAGCACGTCGACAGCTTCGGAAGCGTCGGCACATTGCCGTGGATCGTGCACGTCAGTCAGAACGGGGACATCGAACTCCGCGCGGATTTTCGACAGGATGGACAGCCCAGCTTCCTTGCCGACGCCTCGTTTCGTAGCAATCGAAGATCTGTTCGCCTTGTCGAAACTCGACTTGAAGATGAACTTCATGCCGCTGGGCGCACATGCCTCGGCGATGCGTTCCGTCATCATCCGCGCATGGTCGAGGGTCTCCAGCTGGCACGGCCCGGCAATCAGCGCGAGAGGATGGGATCCTCCCAGGCAAACCCCATTCACATCAACGGGTTGCATTTCGATCTTGATCCATCAGTATCGACTCGATCCTGGGTACGTCTTCAGGGTTGTTGACCTCTCCAAACGCCCGGCCTCTCCCATCGACCTCGACGCACTTCACGTTCGCGCCGTTCTCGAGGAAGCGCAGTTGCTCCAAACCCTCAAGACGCTCCAACTTGCCGACCGGCCAGTTCGCGTAGTCCGCCAGAGCGAGAGGTCGGTAGGCGTAAACACCCACATGGTAGTAGATCGCGGCCGCGTCAGTTGGCGCGCGGGCGCCATCGACGCAAGGGATGACCTCTTTCGAGAAATAAAGCGCGTGACCATCTTCGTCGAAAACGGCAGTCGTCCCGCCGACGCGCCCGTGTCGACGATCTTCCAGAAGGCCCTTCAATATCACCTCGTCGCAAGCCAGGACCGGTGTAGCGACATGCGCATCCGGTTCCGCCCGCATCGTGGCGATCAGCGCTTCGACGAACCAGGGCGGCGTCAGCGGCGCGTCTCCCTGGAAGTTGATGATGATATCGGCCTCCAGGCCGCCGCGCGCGAGCGCGTCGAAGCAGCGCTCTGTCCCGTTGGAGCAGTCCTCGGACGTCATAAGGACACGTGCGCCGATGCGCTCGCAGTCGTCCGATATTCGCTTGTCGTCCGTGGCCACAATGACCTCGTCAACGCCATCGACCCGCCTCGCAGCCTCCCAGGTCATTTCAATCAAGGTCTTTGAGCTGCCGTCAGGCTGCTTCAATCGAGCCAGCGGTTTTCCCGGGTATCGCGACGAGGCGTAGCGCGCGGGAATCAGGATCAGCGAGCGCATGCGCCTCAAGCTAAGCCGGCGCGAAGAAGATCATGCACATGCAAAACCCCCACCGGCTTTCCGTCCTTAGACAGCACGATCAAGGCGCTGATTTCCTTGTCGTTCATCAGCGCCAAAGCCTCGGCCGCCAGCGCATCCTCGCCAATCACGACCGGGTCTTTGGTGGCAATCTCCCGAGCGGAGAAACCCATGAGGCCCTGCATGTTGCGGCGCAGATCGCCGTCGGTGATAACGCCGCCCAGACGGTCGTGCTCAAGGATTCCGGCAATTCCAAACCCCTTTCGGGTCATGGTCAGCAGCACCTCGTTCATTGCGGTATCGCCATGGACCAAAGGCACGGAATCGCCTGTGTGCATCAGATCGGAAACCCGCATCATCTGCACGCCAAGGCGGCCGCCGGGATGCAGAACATGGAAGTCGTCCGGCATGAACCCGCGCCTAGACATGAGGCTCACCGCCAGCGCGTCGCCCAGCGCCATGGCCATTGTCGTCGACGTTGTCGGCGCCATTCCGATCGGGCAGGCTTCGCGCACATTGGGGAGGACCAGCCGGAAATCGGCCGCCCGGACCAGCGTGCTATCGGCGTGGGAGGATATAACCGCAAGCGGCAACGAGAACCTCTTGGCGTGCGTGACGAGGTGACGAAGCTCGCCGGTTTCCCCGGAGTTGGAGATCAACAGGCAAATATCGCTCGCGTCTACCATGCCGAGGTCACCGTGGCTCGCCTCGGCAGCATGCAGAAAGTATGCTGGCGTTCCAGTGCTCGAAAACGTGGCCGCGATCTTCCGGGCGACGTGGCCGGACTTTCCGAGACCCGAAACGATGAGCCGCCCGCGAAACTCAATCATCGCCTCAACCAGCGCCTCAAAGTCCCTGGGCATGTTTTGGGACAGCTTCAGGATGGCGGCCGCCTCGGTCTCGAGGACGCGTTTGCCCTCTTCCAAGCTGCCGGACTCAAGCCCTTCGATTAGATGCACTTTGCTCGCTCACGTTCTTTGCCCGTATTGGAAATGCGGGCCGGAACCGTTGCCTTGCCCCCGGCACCGCACGCGCCCAATTCAGTTGCGCCTGTTGAATCACAGGTCTAGACTCTGCACAACGCGCCCGCAATCGTTTCAAGAACACCGGGAAGATTGGGATCTCATGCCAGGATTATCACGGCGTTCTTTCGTTGCATCGCTGCTCGCACTTCCAGCCTGTTCTGTCGCGACCGACAATCCCGGCGAAACGCTGAAGATTCTAGACGGATCGCCGGCGCCCGGCACCCCGGCGGAGATCGCTGAGCTTGAGGCGGCCATACTCGCCCTTGGCCCAGAGGTTGACCCGGAAGAGGCGGCGCGCGCCGCGCGAGCCTCGTTCAAGCATACGCACGACCTCGCAATCGAGTACCAGATCACCGACCCGGCGCTGATCCACAACACCATGGTCAACATGGGGCTCAAGCCGCGCGGCTTGTGCAAGCACTGGGCCGAAGACATGGAGAGAATGCTGCTTGCCGAGGACTTTCAGACGCTGACCATCCATCGCGCGATCGGCGCGTTGATCGGCGTCGATCACTCGACAGCAATTATCAGCCGTAAGGGCGACGACATGTATGCGGGCATCGTTGTCGATCCCTGGCGCGACGGCGGCACGCTCACCTGGATACACACGATTGAGGATACGATATGGGGCTGGGAGCCCCGGCTCGACGTGCTGGACCGGCTGGCCCGGATACAGGCGCGCGAGCAAGGCGAGACCATCGTCGTGTATGAGGCTCAAGGAATCGATCAAAGGTGTTTGGACGTCATGGACCCGGACGCCCCTAGCGTTCCCTTGAACTCGCCGGAAGGTCTCAGGCTGTGCGCCACGTTGATCGCGAGCGTGGAAGACCCGGCGGCGATTGCAGCGGGCGGAGCGGCGATCAGCTTTTGAAGTAGCGCCGCCTTTGAGGCTAGACCAGACGTATGAGTCTGAGAAACGCTATTACTTTCATCATGTTGCTGCCTCGAGGTGGAAAGCAGAGATAGAGCGGTATTCGGCGCCCGCGAAACCGGTTCTTGTATTCCGCGAGGCCTCGGCTGTTGAAGAAGCGCGCGTTCACCCAATCCGAGCGATGTGCCGCTTGCAACCCGGCCCGGAGCCAGCCTACCTCGCGTGCGAAATCCACGGACCCGATGTCTGCCGCCGGCGAGATTCCGAGGTAGACCGCGGGCGCGCCCTCTTGTTTGAAAGTATCGATCGCGGCCCGCATGATCGCCAGGTCGAGATAAGCGGAGCCCTCAGAAATCCGCCGTTTTTGCGATGCAAGATAGCCAATGACCTGTTCGTCCGAGAAGATCGGGTCGAATCCGATGAAACCGACCGGATCGCCGGTCTCGCGCACTGCGAAGAAGCGGCGGACCCCCGGGCTTGCTTCCGCCTCGAACGCGCGATTCAGAAATCGGATCTCGCGGGCGTTGACGCGCGTCGTTCGCCACTGACGAGACATCTTGCGGAGCGCCTTGGGGTTGACTTCGATCTCGCGCTCTTCGACCACGGTCATGCCGTTGGTCGCCAGCCAGTTTGAGGCGTAGCGGATGCGCTTGAAGTCGCCGCCCGCGAAGCTGAGCTCCTTCAGATCAAGCCGCGAGTCGTAGCCCAGAGCATTGACGGAATAGCCAAAGGCTGACAACGCCTCTGCGGTGTGACGCTGGCACGCGACGAACACCGGCGCGCCGAACGCCGCGATGAACTCGGAAATGAGGTCCTTCCTGTGCTCTTCCCCGGCAATCTGGTCGCCAAGAGCGAATGTGGTCCCCATTTTTTGCCCATAGATCACCATTCCGCGCGCGTCGCCGAACGCCGACAAGTAAGGCTCTGTCACTGCCGGGTAGGCCAGCGGGAAGTCGCCATGACGTTTCAGGAGGCGCCAGCGGAGCTCCATGGGCACTTCGCGATCAGGCGCTTTCGCCGCGCGACGATCGAGCAAGGAATCCAATGTCCGGAAGAACAGGCCCATCAGCGCTCGCTGTCGTCGCTTACGGCTTCGCCCATCGGAAACAGGATCCGGCCGGCAACCCGCGCGGCGGGGTTCTTGAGGCGGCGCATGAAAAGCACGGGATCGGCGCGAAACCGCTCCGCGGCGCTCTGGTTTCCAAAGAGCCCGATGGCCGTGGCGACCGGCGCGATCCAGATCCTCAGAACCCCGCCCGGTCCCAGAGGCGGGCGATCCGGGTAGAGCCGCTGCGACCAAACCTTGAAACGAGGGCTTTCAAGCGACGCGAAGAAACCGCTCGGATCCCTGTCAAAGGCCGGGAGGTCAGCGCGCGTTCCCCGCCGTTTGACTTCAAAACGCACAACGGGCGTCAAAGCCCACAACCGCCAGCCGAACAGGCCATAGTTCACGATCCGCATCCCCTGGCCCGCCATACCGGTTTCGCCGGATAGTCGCGACAGGTCCAGCGCCGGACTCGCCTTCGCCCAACGAAGAAAGGCCCTGTAGATGATCGCGACATCCTCGCCGCGCGGCGAAAGCGGCGAGGACCGCCGGTCGTCGACATTGGCGGAGAACAGCGCGTCATCCTCTCTTCCCAGCCAGTCTCTGGCGATTTCTGCATTCGCCGCGCTGAAATCTCGCAGCAGGGCTTTCCGCTCGCTTCCATCGAGCATCATGGCGGCTCTGCCAGTCGGCGGACGGCGCGCGGCCAGGTTGTCTTCGACTTCAGCGATGAACTCGCGATAACCGTCCTTTCCGCGGAACCGACTTGCGTTTAGTTTCCGCAGGATTTCGATCTGCGCCTCGCTGAACACCGCCGCATTGCCGAAGCTTCTGGTCGAACGGGGCAAATCTAAGAGCTCAGGAAGGTCGGCGGCATCGGCGAAGTCCTTCACCAGATCGCCCTCTTTGAGCGCATCAGGGTCATAAACCCGAACCTTGATCGTCTCCTTTGGCAGCACGCGGGCGAAGCGATTCAGGACATTTCGGTAATCCATCAACTCGCGCACGGCATCGGTCGAGAGCCAATCGGAGATCTTGTCTGACACTCTGCCGGCAGAGCCCCCGGCAACCAGCTCGCAGTACTGCGAGTTCGCCCACTCGTCCTGGCGTCTCAGGTAAATGACAACCTCGCAATCGAAGTCCGGCAAATAGCGCGGTATCCGATGGGCATTCCGGTGCAAAAAGAACGCTTCGCTCGACAAAACCACGGTATGAAGCCGCTCCCCCAGAATTCCCGCTCCAGCCCGCAGGTGCCTTCTCAGATTGCGACCGCCGCCAATTGCGGCATCGGTGAACAAGGCGTGCCCGGCTTGCTTGCGCGGCCGAGGACCTTGCCGGTAGAGACCGACCTCCGGGTACCACACGCCCCGGCGCAAGAGCGCCGGCCGTCCGGCATCCATCAGGTTTTGCAGATAGGTGCTCCCGGTTTTTGAGATTCCGGCATGCAGCACGAGCCGGGGCCTTACCGGAGCGCGGAGCCGCCTGCCCCGGGCCGTCCGCACGCGCTGGTTCTGGGCATAAAAATTGATTGCCGCCTCGACCCGGGCCTCGACTTCGTCGGCCGGTCGCGCGAGCATCCGGGCGATCAGCTCTTCCTGTTCAAACGGCTCAAGATTCAGCGCACGCCGCAGGAGACTTACATTCTTGGCCATGATTGCAGCCAGCATGAGATCGTAGGCGCCGGCGCGGAGATGCGATTCCGAGAGATCGTCGCGTACGGACCAGAAATCCAGCTCTTCAAAGGCATTGGCGCTCAGCTCGCGAGATACCTTTTCGACGATCTCCGTCAGGGCGCTGTCGGTAAGGTCCGCCATCTCATCGCTTCCGGGATTCTGGAAGAACAGCAGGTGAAGCCCCCGAGCGATCGACATTTCGGCAAGATCCCGCAAAGCGCTCGCAGGCGAGAGCGCGTCTTGACGCCTCAAGACGCCGACAAGAGACGCGAGGGCATTCACGCCAGAAATGGAGGCGTCGGACAGGTCGCGATCCGGACCAGTGGCGGTCTTCGCCTCCGCAGTTCCGCGTTCGTTCTGATCTGTCAGTGGCGCAGACGACATGCGGTCGCGTTTCTCGCCTTTCGACCCCGGCAGAGGCGCGTCCGTCGTTGTCGCGCTGAAGCGGCGTCGAGATACCTTCGGTTCAGCGCAGGGCCGGAACGCCGACGTCTCCTGTCACGCGCCGGCACCGCATCGGCGTCTCCCCGCGCCTTGTCGGCCTTGATTAGGCGAATTGACGTTGGTTGCATCCCCGCGCACGCTCATTGATTGCTTCGCTACCGAATATCTTAAATACTATCCATGGCGAACGGAGCAGTGGCAATCTGAACATGCCTGCTTCGAGAACAGGAACCTTGGAGTGGCATGCCTTGGTCGGGTGCCCGGAACCAGGAAAATTTGGGGCAGTATTTCATTGCGAGGCATTACTACCAAGGACTCTGACCAGGCTGCCGTAATCGGATATTCCGCAAGGCTGCCCGGAGCCGACGGCATCTCCGAGGTCTGGCAAACGCTGGCCGACGGGTCTTGCTCGGTCGGCCTGATTCCGGAAGACCGCTGGTCGAGCATCCGTTACTTCGATCCAAATCGCGAGGCGCCAGGCAAGAGCTATGCCAGGCACGCCGGTCTGCTCGAAAACGTGTACGCGTTTGATGCGGGGTACTTTGGCCTCACCCCCCGCGAAGCCGAGCAGATGGATCCTCAGCAGCGCATCCTGCTCGAGACGGTCGCGCGGGCCTTCGATCATTCGGGCATCGACCCTTCTGCGCTGGACAAGGAGCGAACTGGGGTCTTCATTGGGGCGGCGTCGTCGGATCACTCGACGACCTGCCTGCAAGACCCCGCAATGATCGACGCGCAGTACATGCTGGGTAACACGCTTTCGATCATATCGAATCGCATTGCCTATCAATGGGATATCCAGGGCCCCAGCTATACGGTCGACACCGCGTGCTCGTCCGGGCTTTTCGCGCTCGATCACGCGAGGCAGGCGATCGAGACGGGCGCAGTTGACACCGCGATTGTCGGCAGCGTGAACGTTCTGCTTTCGCCCATGCCTTTTATTGGCTTCTCCAAAGCGTCAATGCTGTCTCCCACCGGACTGTGCCATGCGTTCGGCAGCGGCGCGGACGGATACGTGCGCGCCGAGGGCGCCGTTGTGTTCATCCTGCGCCGCGCGGAACTCGCTTCAACCTCGAACGACAGAATTCGTTCGTTTCTTGCCGCGACCGGAACCAACAGCGACGGGCGAACGGCAGGGATCGCGATGCCGTCGAGTGCCCGGCAGTTGAGCCTTTTGGAGCAGGTGAAATCCCAATTCGGCATCTGTCCGCAGGATCTGGCTTTCGTTGAGGCCCATGGAACTGGAACGCTGGTAGGCGATCCCGAGGAGGCCCGCGCAATTGGCATGGCCTACGGTCAACAAAGGGACAGGTCTCTCCCGATTGGCTCAGCAAAGACCAACTTCGGTCATTTGGAGCCAGCCGCCGGACTGGTCGGATTGTTGAAGGCCCAGCTTGCCCTTGAGCACGGTGTCTTGCCGGCATCGCTGCACGCCGAAGAGCTGAACCCTGATATTCCGTTCGACGAACTTGGGCTCAAAGTCGCCACCAGCCCAATGAGTTTGCCCCATCGCGACGAACCCTGGTTGGCAGCGGTCAACTCGTTCGGCTTCGGGGGAGCGAATGCGCATGCGGTCCTCCGGCAAGCCGAATTAACCCACGAACCCAAAGCGACGATGCCGAAAGCGCTAGTGTTGACCGCACAAAGCCAGACATCGTTGCGCTGTCTTGCCGAAAGCTGGCAAAAAGCATCGCAAGGCGCCGACCCCGAAATTGCGGCCATGGCCTCTGATGCAAACACGCGACTGTCGCGCCATCGACACCGTCTGTGCATCCCGATCAAAGATAACGATCTCGGGGCCGGCCTTTCCGCGTGGCTGGAGGACGAAAGCCCAAAATCTGCAATCGATGGAGTCGCGCGCACAAAAAACGACGCAAAAATCGGGTTCGTCTTCTCCGGCAATGGATCGCAATGGGCCGGAATGGGCCGATACATTTTGCTCAACGACAGCGTGTTCCGGGACACCTTCAGCGCTGCAAACGAATTGGCGGTTTGGCACGGCTCTCAGTCGCTGCTGGAAATGATCATGTCGCCCGATCTTGACTCCCGCCTGGATCGCGCGCCTGTGGCGCAACCGCTTCTCATGGCGATCCAGATTGCTTTGGTCGACGCACTTGCCGCAAAGGGGGTTCGCCCCGCCGCCGCGATCGGCCACTCCGCGGGTGAAGTCGCCGCAGCTTATGCAAGTGGAGCGATTTCAATCGAGGACGCTGTTCGCATCATTGTGGCGCGATCAACAACTCTCGATCGTCTTTACGGAACAGGCACGATGGCCGCTCTCGTCTGCGACGAACGCACGGCGAGCGACTTGATCGCGTCGACCGACTTGCACATCAACATCGCGGCGGAGAACACGCCAAGAAGCCTGACGGTCTCTGGCGCGACCGAGGATGTCGCTCACCTGCTCAAAGTCTGCCGGAAAAAACGGATCGTCGCGAAGCGACTTACGATCGATTACCCTTACCATTCGGACCTGACTGATCCCCTTCGCGAGCAACTTCTGAAGCAGCTTGAAGATATCAAAGGGAATCCCACCAAGGCTCCTTTTTATTCCGGGTGCAGGGGAGAAGCTATTGCCGGAACCGCGCTCGATACCGAGTTTTGGTGGGAAAATGCTCGAAACAAGGTTCGTTTCCGTGAGGGAATCGAGGCTATGGCGGCCGACGGAATCCAGATGTTCCTCGAGATCTCGCCAAAATCAGTTCTTCAGTCGTATATCCGCGATTGCCTTACAGAAAGCGGTCATAGCGGTACGGTTCTTGGCACACTGGAACAGGTCAACGCCGAGCAGATCGATACTGATAGCATTGCCATGACAGTTCTCGCCAACGGCGGGTCAATCGATGAGTCCGCCCTGTTCGGATCTCACGAACAGTTCGTTGGCGATCTCCCAGAGTATCCATTCGATAGGCAAGAACACCGCGTATCGTCGGACCGTCAAGTCGACCTGTTTGGAAGCTCTGAGCACCATCCGCTGCTTGGCAGCCGTCAATCGCCTGACGCAAACATCTGGAGCAACGAACTGTCGGTCACACGCCAGCCATGGCTGGCGGATCACAAGGTGGACTCCCGGATAATTCTGCCCGCGACCGCGGTACTAGAGATGTTTCTCGCTGCCGCCTCCGAGATTGGCGGCACTGACTCGATCGAGATGCGGAACTTTGAGATTTTGCGCCCTATCCAGTTTGAACTCTCGGAGACAGTTCCAATCCGGGTGGTTTATGATGCGTCGGGTCGCCGCCTAAGTCTTGAAGCACGAAACGCTGGCGTATGGTCGTGGGTGGCCCAAGCGGCCCTGTTTCAGCTTTCGAAGCGCACTACCGACACCATAAGCCTCTCAAAGGGTCAGGAAAATCCCGCTCTGTATCCCACACTCGCGCAAGCCGGTCTGGACTACGGCCCGTCGTTCGCTCGAGTGGATTCCGTGGAGGTGGCAGGGCAGATCGCTGATGTCCACCTCGCGCCTGGCGCTTTGGAAGACAGGGAGTTTTTGCTTGACCCAACGTCGGCCGATGCCGCGCTCCATGCGGTTCTGCTGTTGCTGAACAGCGACCTTTTCGACGGAAGGTATCTCTATGTTCCAGCGCGGATGGGCAGAGTACGCCTTTTTGCGAGCGGCCCTGTCGTGGGCGCTCGTTTGACACTGCGGAGCCATGACTTAACTGGCGCATGCATTGACGTGAGTTACATTAATTCCGAGGGCCAAATACTTAGCTCAATTGAAGAAATTCGCCTGCGCCCCATACCGGTGTCAAGTAAACCCCACACGGCCTATTGGATCGAGAAACAGGTGCCGATCAAATCTGGTGTTAAGAGCCCCGACGGCATCTGTATCCCCCTTTCGTCAGACGAGCAGCCGACCGATTTGGAAATCCTGCGAGATTCAATCAGTGGACGTCTGGCTTGGGATATCGTTGAAAGAAGCAGCGAAAAAGACATCGTTGATCGTCGGTTCGACGCGGCTGTTGCGGCGCTTGAGGCTATGGATCTGGTATCCCAACCGAGCGACTCGACCGTTCTCTTTAATGGCGAGTGTCCATGGCCCGATTCTTCAACTCTTCTTAACCTTCTGATCGAAACTCACCCGAGCGCGACCGACGATATCGAGGCCACGCTACACGGCATGGTGTCGGATCGACGCACTGACGCCCCGGGGTATACCCGACTGGTTGAAGCCGCGATCAATCTGATCGACATGAGCCACTATGCGGGACAGCGCATACTGCTTTGCGGACATATCGATCCCTCGGTCGTCCGCCACCTCGTTACTGACGCAGGCTTCCTTACAATCGCAGTCGAACGTGAGGACGATGCCGAGGCTCTTAGTCTCAATCTCGATGACGCAAACAAATGCCTGATCACGTGTTTCGATGATCTCAAGGGGCGGCCAGAATTCGATCTGATTGTTACCCTGGCTGGTGCCCAGGTCTTGCCTGCAAGCCGCCAGAAGCGGCTCAAAACGCTCTGTAATGAAGACGCTAAGCTGGTCTTTCTGGATTACACAATTGACCTCTTTGAGTTGATGACAGGACGCTATGCAGGTGACGAGTTCCTGATTGATTCAAGCGACTTCGGCAAATCCGAAGACCCGGACATACGTCGAGAGCCCTTGTCGGGTGTCCCCGGTGTTTCGGCGCTGGTGGTACGGGGTTCGGTTGAAACACCCAACAATAATGTCAGAGCGAGTATTATTGGAGAGGGCAGTTTCTCCAACTCCCTGCGGACTTTTGCGAGCGATGCCGACACAGAAGAAAAAAGCCTTTCTGTCGTTGCATTCGAAACATCACAGGATCTCGCAAGTACCTTGAAGTCGCAGGCTCGGACATTGCGCGCGTTGCCGGACGTGTCGTCCACAACCTGGCTCGTTCAAAAGGGTCTCACCGGGGCAGCTGCTCTTCGAGGCTGGCGGCGAGTATTGGCAAACGAAACTGGTCGCGACCTCCGCACGGCAATCATTCACGAAGATGCAGAACCTGAGTCATTGCTACCTCTTTTTGCAAACAGCTCGGAACACGAACTGACGGTTTTGCCCGACAGCGTTCAGTCCTACAGAGTTTTGCCTTTGGACACAGATGTTCATCGCGTCCCGGATGGGATGAAAGCGACGCTGACACAGTCAACACGCGGTCGGTTAGATACCTTTGAATGGACCTTGTCTCCATTGAGCGTGCCCACTGGGGACGAAGTTGAACTGGCCGTTGAGTCAACCGCCTTGAACTTCCGAGACGTGATGTGGGCGCAAGGCTTGCTTCCGGGCGATCTGCTAGAAGGTGGATTTGCCGGACCGACACTTGGAATGGAGTGTTCCGGTTTCGTGACACGAACTGGCCCGAACTCCAATTTCACTCCCGGTCAGAAGGTCCTTGCTTTCTCGCCCCATGCCTTCGCTTCCCACATAACGGTGCCGTCGGAAGCGGTCGCGGCTATCCCTCAAGACCTTGACCTTGCGAGTGCCGCTGCGATCCCCGTTATCTTCGTCACGGCAGAGTACGCCCTGAATGATCTCGCGAGGCTAAGCCCAGGCGAGTGGTGTCTCATTCACGGTGGTGCCGGAGGTGTAGGACTTGCTGCAATTCAAGTCGCTAAACGCGCGGGAGCTCGTGTGATTGCAAGCGCCGGATCCGAAAAAAAACGTGAACTTCTGCGCGCTATTGGTGTCGATCATGTCTGCGACAGCCGTAGTCTCGGGTTCTCTGACGTCGTCAGTGATGTCACTGAAGGAAGAGGAGTTGATGTAGTTTTGAATTCTCTGGCCGGAGAGGCGATGGAACGTGGAATCGGGAGCCTTGCCCCATTCGGGCGGTTCGTCGAACTTGGCAAGCGGGATTTCGTGGCCAACACCGCGATTGGTTTGCGGGCGTTGAAGAACAACATCTCGTATTTCGCGGTTGACGCGGATCAACTGCTCCATCACCGGCCGGAAACTGTTCGCAAGATCATGGACAGAGTGGTCGGCGCTTTTGCTTCCGGTGATTACCACCTTCCACCAGTTCGACGTTTCTCAGCCGGGTCCGTTGCGGACGCATTTCGCCTGATGCAGCGTTCGGGCCATATCGGCAAAATCGTGGTGTCCCCTCCGGCAAAAACCGGCGCCAAACCTCCATCGACAGCTGCATTCGACGGAGCGTGGTTGATCGCCGGTGGCACGCGGGGATTTGGGTTGGCAACCGCAGAATGGCTTGCCGACAATGGCGCCTCCAAACTCTGGCTTGTCAGCAAGAGCGGTACGGTGGAAAACCCTGCGCAAATCGGTGGATTCAGGGATCGGGGGATCGATGTAAAGATCGTCACCGCGGATTTGACGGACGGCCAAGCTGTTAGTGAATTGTTCGGCCAACTCCAAGATGAAGACATCCACCTTTCGGGAATAGTGAACGCCGCCGCGGTTTTCGACGACGCGATGTTTGCCGACGCCGACGAAGCTTCTCTTGAGCGCGTAATCGAAGCAAAACTCGTAACCGCAAAGCACCTGGACAGCGCATCAGCTGATATGAACCTCAACCATTTCTGGTTGTATTCGTCAGTCGCCGCTAGATTTGGCAATCCGGGACAGTCCGCCTATGTGGCCGCCAACCTTGAACTCGAAGCCCTCGCCGAGGACCGAATTGCGCGAGGACTCCCCGCACTTGCAGTAGCGTGGGGCCCTATCGGCGATGCGGGGTACCTGGATCGCACAGTCGAAGTGAGGGAATTCGTCGAGTTGAAGCTAGGCAAGACGCTGCGCGCACGGGAAGCGTTGGACGCGCTTGCGCAAGCTATCAAGAAGTCGCCCAATCAAGCGGCGCTTACAATTGCTCCTATTGAATGGAATCGTTTGAAGAGTGACGTCCCGATAATCTCTGAGCCATTGTTTGAGTGTCTCGACCTTGATCCTGAGGCCTCTGGAGCAGAAACCACACTGGATATCGGTGCGCTGATCGAGGAACAGGGCGAAGCCAAGGCGCGGAAAGCACTGCTAGAACTCCTTCGACGCGAAGCCGCTCAGATCATGCGCACAGGCCCGGCCGAAATCGACGTAGATCGGGAACTGGTTGATCTCGGTTTTGACAGTCTAATGGGAATGAGCCTGAAACTTGCAATGGAAGAACGCCTCCAAAGCGCGATGCCGATTACGTCGGTTGCCGATGGGATGACGCTGTCCAAGCTGGCGCACGCCATCGTGACATCTTCTCAAAATGGTAATGGCGGTAGCGTGACCGATTCCATGGCTGACCGTCACTTGACCGAGTCTGACCTTCCTTCCGATTTGAAGACGATGATCGCAGATGCCGCCTCAGGACAAAACTGACCCTATATCGAAGCGGCAGTCGCTTCTGGCCAACCTCCGTCGGACGCACGAATCGCAAAAACCGGTATCCGCTCCGCGACCAGCCAATGTGGCACAACTCACAGAGTCGTACGACTTTTCTGAGCATCCCGCGTACTCAGAAGTACGAATTGCAAAAGCCGCCAGTCAGACTCTGGGAGTCCGGTCGCCATTCTTCCGCGTCGCCGAAGCGGTTCGTGGCGTCGAGCTGAAAATCGATGGCGCCTGGGTCCGGAATTTCGCTTCCTACGACTATCTCGGACTGAACAACTCCAAGGATTTGCACAAATCAGTCAAAGATGCCGCAACTGAATGGGGTGTATCCGCAACCGCATCGAGGCTGGTCGGCGGAGAGCGACGCCTCCACGGCGAACTTGAAAACCGGCTGTCACGGTTCATAGGCACCGACGCAGCTTTGGTTTTTGTCTCGGGTCATGCAACAAACGTCGCTCTTGTCAGTACGCTTGTGGGTCCAAATGATCTGGTGCTCGTCGACGCGCTCGCCCACAACTCGATCTATGAAGGAATCCGGGCATCTGGCGCCGCGCACACGACTTTTCCTCACAACAACTATGCTTGGGTCGATAAGCAGCTGACCGAACAGAGGGATCGCTACGCAAATGTTCTCGTCATCGTAGAGGGACTATACTCGATGGACGGCGACACGCCTGATTTGGAGCAGTTCGTCGACGTAAAGAACCGCCACAACGCCTGGCTGATGGTCGATGAGGCCCACTCAATGGGCGTCTTGGGAAAACACGGACGAGGTATCACCGAGGAGAAGAACGTTCGCCCAGAGCACGTCGAAGTGATCATGGGAACGTTGTCCAAATCGTTCTGCTCGTGCGGCGGGTACGTGGCTGGTTCCGAGGCGTTGATAGACCTGATGCGATACCGGGCACCTGGCTTCGTTTACTCTGTTGGGCTTTCGGCTCCTAACACAGCAGCAGCCATTGCAGCGGTTGACCGCATCAATGCCGAACCAGACCGTGTTGAGAGACTTCGATCCGTGGGTCAGAAGTTCCGCGAACTGGCGATTGGCCTTGGTTTAGACACCGGCGAAAGCCAGGGTTACGCAGTGTGTCCGGTAATCGTAGGCGACTCACTCAAAGCCGTCTGGATGTCCAACAGACTGCTTGAGGCAGGCTTTAACGTCCTTCCGATCATTTCGCCCGCCGTCCCGGACAAAAGCGCGCGGCTGCGGTTTTTCCTAACCTCTGAGCACAGCGCCAGCGATCTGCAGTCCGTACTGCAGGAAACCGCGAAACTGCGAAATCAAGCCAAGTCTTTGACAATTGCGGAAATGGCAAACGGCTGAGAACAGACGGTGAATACCTGGTTGTTCTGATGCGCCATCACTGTTCGATATTGTCTTGATGCCGAGCCGCGCTTTCGTCTGGATCCGGCAGGATTTGTGCGCGGAATCTCCGGTCGATTGCGTCGCCGAGGGCGGCTGGTAGAAGATTTTGCAGTCGGATCAACGCGACAAGCCTCAATGGGAAGGAAATCTGGGACCTCCCCTGTTCCAATCCGCGGCGGATGATGCGCGCCGCACGGTCTGCCGACATCAGGAACGGCGTGGGCCCCTTGTGTCGATCGGTCATCGGCGTATCGACAAACCCTGGCGAGATGAGATGGACCGTCGCGCCCGTACCGCGAAGGCACCGCCGCAGCGCGACAGCGTAGGACCGCAAGGCCCCCTTCGAGGCAGAATAGCTCAGGAGATCCGCATGCGGTGACAGGGCGGCGAGCGAACTGAAAATCGCGATCTGTCCGCGCCCGTTCTCCTTCATCGAAGGGAGCGCCGATTGCACAGCGAGCATGGGCGCGGAGAGGTTTACCGCCAGAACCCGTTCCAATTGATCCTGCGGCTCAACTCCGCCCGAATTGCCGGTCTTCACGCCAGCGGCAAGTAGCAAGAGATCGATGCCGCCGTCTGCCGCAAAGCGCTTGATGCAGGCGTCCATGGCGGCAGCGTCTGTAACCGGCAGATTGGACGTTTCCGCCATCGCCCCGCCAGATGCGGCGTCTTTAGACGCAGCATCGAGCTTCTCCGCGTCCCGGCCAAGAAGGAGAAACGCGACCCCTGGCTCGGCATAGGCCCGAACCAGCGCGCGGCCCAATCCGCCGGTCGCCCCCGTGATGAGGATCCGCTTCGGCCTCATGCCGCACCCGCATCCCAAGCGGCAGGCGGTGCGGCCAGCCAATCCGCCAGCTCTTCCCCGCCTACGAGAGCGCCAGGTCCATCGAAAGCGCCCGGAACATGGAACTCCTCCTGCAGAAACGCGCAAAATCTTTCGACAAGGGCTTGGTCCGGCGCGCGCGGCGCGGTCCAGAAGGTGTCGAGCTCCTGCGGATCGGTCAGTCCTGCGGATTTGTAGACCGACGCGCCCAGCGCGAGCGTCGGAGCGCCCGCGCGCACCGCGGACAACCCGACCGTGGAGTTGATCGTCACAACACCTGCAACGCGCTTCAACAGCTGGTCCAGATCGCCGCCGTCGAGATACAGAACGCGAGGCGCGTGACCCGCCAGCATTCCGCGCCAGTTCTCTAGTCCGTTGTCCAGCGGATGCACCTTTACGATAAGCCGGGCGTCGGGTGCCGCGTGAGAGAGGAAAGACCCCACAACCCGATGCAGTGTTTCTATCTGAGGCTCGGAAATGCCGTAGCGGACAAGCTGCATATCGTGGCTGAGCTGAAGGGGGAGCAGAAACAGAGGGCCTTTCGCCGCGTCAATCGACGCCAGCGTCTCGCGCCGGGATCGCCACCGCGCCGGAATGGCGATCGCCTTTCTCACCCATCCTCCATACTCGACAAGTGGCGGAATCCCGGAATGCGGCGTGTAGTAGGGATAGGCGTGCCATGACGCGGCGACGTTGCTCATGTGATAGGCCACGTCCATCGCCGCGTATCTAAGGAACGAAGGACTCCAGCCGTTCGGCCGCGGCGCGTCCTTTGCCGTCCTCGAAGTCGCGAAGCGATCGGGAATCGTCGAGGAGCCGCCCATGCCATCAGGCTCGATGAGGATCAGGCCAGGTCGGAGATACCCATGCTCCACGACCCAGATTTTGATGGGCAGCCGTTCGGCCTTTATCAGCGCGATTGCCTCGGCATGCCACGACCGACCGTCGCCGAGCATGATCGCATCGGTGATCTCCAGCCTTCCGGCAAGGTCCCGCAGCCAATCCCTGAACGCGTCAGCGCGCCCGCGATAGGGGCGGTAGTCGCCGGCGGAGGCGCTCCAGAACAAGCGATCGCCTGGACAAAACCCAACGCGCGTGACGCGCCCTCCGCGCGCCCGAATGGCGCGGCCCAGATGCGTCCAGAATCGGGACGATGGTCCTTGCAAAAGCAGAAATCTCCGATCAGCCAAGAGGCCTTGTTTCACTGCTGCCGGATCCGCGTCGCTGGTGATCATTCAGGAAACCGCCTCCTCGAATTGATATTTGTGGTTCGTCGCGCGATCCACCATAAGAACAAAATCTCCGAGACGCAGAGAATTTCGGCCGACGTGATCCAAGACCTGCAATCCGAGTCAGATCGGCCAAAACGGTGCATTCTCATGCTTCAGGGCCACCCATCCGGGTTCTGGGCGCTCCTTCACGATGGTTTGAAAGAAGACGGGCACCGTGTGCTCAAAGTCCACTTCTGCCTAGCCGACGCCGTGTTCTGGGGGGCGAGACCCGCCGTGTCCTATCGTGGCCGATACAGCAAGTGGCGAGACTGGATTTCGCAATACATGATCGCGGAGCAGGTCACCGACGTCTTCTACTACGCCGATCGGCTGCCCTATCACGTCGATGCGCTTCATGCGGCCAAGGCGATCGGCGTCCGATGCTGGGCCATCGAATTCGGGTACTTGCGGCCCGACTGGATTACGATGGAACCCGATGGCATGGGGGCCGCCTCAACCTTCCCAAAGAACCGAGAAGATATCGAAGCCATGGCTGATGCTGCCGAGGCTCCCGACATGAGAGTGCTTTATCCGCACACGTTTCCAAAGGAAGCGTTCGGCGAGGTCACCTATCATCTGCTGCAAGCCTACGGACGTCCGTTCTACCCTCTCTATTTCTCTGACAAGATCTATTGGCCGGCTATCGACTATCTGAGCTGGATCCTGGAACTTCTGCGCGAGCGGCCGCGCCAGGCGCTTGCCCGTGAGATCCAGGCATTGGCCGAAAGCGGCGGGATCGACTACAATCTGGTCGCCATGCAGATCCAGGCGGATTACCAGATCCGCGCGTCGTCACCCTATGGGCATATCTCCGAGTTTCTGGCCGAGGTCTTCGCCTCTTTCGCGCGCTCCGCACCGCCCTCCCGCGAACTCGTGATCAAGTTACATCCGCTCGACAATGGTCTCGAACGCTGGTTCTCACGCGTCCCGCGCCTGGCCCGCCAGGCCGGGCTTGAGGGTCGTGTTCATCTGATCAAGGGCGGCGATCTCGCGGTTTTACTGCGCAAGTCCAAAGGCGTTTTGCTGATCAACTCCACCGTCGGAATTCACGCCCTTAGGTTCGGTGTGCCGACCTATGCCGCCGGCGACGCGATCTTCGATTTGGACGGCTTGACCCATCAGGGCTCGCTAGATGCGTTCTGGAGCAGCCCTGAAAGGGTGGAACCTGACTTTTTCACCCAATTTCAGTCGGCGCTGACAAGCATTCAGATCAAGGGATCGTTCTTCAACCCCGAAGGCCGCAAAGCCGCGATCAGCGCCATCCGGCAACGGATGATGAACCGCCCGTCAGCCGTTGTCGATGATGAAACTGCGATGACGTAGCATCAGCGCTCCGCCAAGCAGCAAGAAAAAGGTGCCCAGCGCGATCGGATAGGCGAGAAAGACGAAGTCGCCGTCATAGATTGTGTAGAAAGCCTTGTGGGACTGGCCCGTCACATGAACCAGCGGATTCAGAACCAAGATCTCCTGGAGCGCGGTCGGCATGGATTCAACGGTGTAAAAGATGCCGGATACGATGAACAAGGGTCGTGTGATGATGCTCCAGATGATCTTGTAGAGCGGGAAAAAAGCGAAAATCACGACGTTCAGCGCTCCTCCTCCCAACCCCAGTATGCTTGCCGCGAGTATCGCGCTGAAGAAGCCAGGGAAGGAGATTTTGATCTGCTCCTCCACAAACATGGTCATTCCAAGCAGAATGACGGTCGAGACGACGATCATCGTGAGAATTTGCAGAGCGGCCCGCGCTAGCACCGCATCCATAGGAGAGACCATTGGGAAGTTCATCAGCGGTTTGTTTTTCGAAACCGCCGCCGAGGTCATGTTGTTTATCGTGATGTAGAACGAGAACGGGATATATCCCGACGCATAGAACAGCACGAAACTCGAACCCAGGGGCGGCGTCCTGAGGAACTGCGAGAACGCGACAGACAATAACGCGATCATCGCGACCGGTTCTGCGATCGCCCAGAAGTACCCACCGAAAGATCGCCCGTAGCGGGTGCTCATCTCCCGGACCATCAGCGCCGAGATGACGCGAAGCGCCTGAAATCGCGGCGGGCGGACGCTTTCTACCATAGAATATGCTCTGTTGCGTTGCCGGTTTTGGGCCTGATTGATGCGGCTGGCTTGTGTTGCGCCTGTCGGTATGGGATTACAGCGAGCGTCGCACAATGGGCAAGGCCGATGTCAGAAGCACAAAGTGTGAGTTTCTCAAAGAACGGCGACACCGCCGAGGTTTCACGCCTCGTCCCGCCACGTCAAAAACGGCTCAAACTCAGGCATTTGCTGCTCGCGCTGTCGTTTGTGCTGTTCGTTGGTTTGCCAACTCTCCTCGCGGCCGTCTATCTGTTCACTGAAGCCACCGACCAGTTCCATTCCAGAACGGCTTTCGCGGTGCGCTCTGAAGAGGCTCCGAACCCTCTTGACGTCATCGGTGCCTTTACCCAAACGGGTTCAACCGCGGCGCCCGACAGCGAAGTTCTTCACGACTACATACATTCGCAAACACTTGTTCAGGAAATCGACGACGAGCTGGACGTTCGCGCGATGTTCAACCTGCCGGACGGAGATCCCTATTTCACCTTCGGCGAGGATCGCACTATCGAAGACCTGATCGCCTATTGGGAAAGAATGGTTTCCGTGGCGATCGATTCCAACACTGGAGTGATTGAGATAGAGGTCCGCGCCTTTACGGCGGAGGACGCTCGATCCATCGCTCAATCCATCATCGACCGTTCGGCGGAACTGGTCGAGGACCTAAGCAGAGTGGCGCGCGAGGACGCAATGCGCTTCACGCTGCAGGATGTGTTGAAATCCGAAGAGCGCTTGAAGGAAATGCGGCGCCAGATACGCGAGTTCCGTACTCGGTATCAGATCATTGACCCCGAAGCGAATGTGGAAATCCAGACCGGCATTGTCTCGGCGCTGCAGAGCAGTCTCGCCGAGTCTCTGATCGAGCTCGAAACGATCCGTAGCTATTCCGACGGCGAAGACCCGCGGATTCCCAATATTGAGCGGCGGATCGAAGCCATTCGCAATCAGATCGCCAACGAACGCGGCGCCGTCAGCAGTCAGTCGGAGGATGGCCGGTCTCTCTCGGAGATCATCGGGCAGTACGAAGAGCTGCTGGTCGATCTTGAGTTCTCGCAGAACGCGTACACTGCCGCCCTCGCCTCTGAGGAGCAGGCTCGGATCGAGGCGAACAGGCGAAGCCGTTACCTGGCGGTTCATATCCCGCCAACGCTCGCTGAACAAAGCCTCTACCCGCAACGACTGGTGTTGCTCTTTGTGCTGCTGATCTGCGCATTCGCGTTCTGGGCCGTTCTCGTATTGATCTACTACAACGTTCGCGATCGCCGATGATCGACTTTCACGACGTTTGGAAGACATACAGGCTCAAGGGAATCCGGAAACCGATTATTCGTGGACTGAATCTGTGCTTCCCGCGGGATCGCGGCATCGCCATCATCGGGCGAAATGGCGCGGGCAAATCAACACTGTTAAGCATGATAGCTGGCACTCTGCTTCCTGACAGCGGAAGTATCGTCCGGCACGGCCGTACAAGTTGGCCCATGGGATTTGCTGGTGGATTTCACGGCGAGTTAACGGGAAGACAGAATGCGCGCTTCGTGGCCCGGATCTACGGCGCGAGTACGGATGAAATGGAAGATTTCGTTGAGGACTTCGCTGAACTGGACGAGTTTCTGGATATGCCCGTGCGTACGTATTCCTCGGGGATGAAGGCACGACTCGCTTTCGCCGTCAGTCTTGCGGCGAAGTTTGACTGCTACCTAGTTGACGAAATCACGGGAGTGGGCGACGCACGCTTCAAGAAGAAGTGCCGGGCGGCGTTCAAAGAGCGCGCAGAAAACGCCCAACTCATCATGGTATCGCATTCGAACGATACCCTTCGGACCTATTGCAGCTCGGCCTTGTTGCTGGAAACTGGAACAGCAACATATTTCGAAGACCTTGAGGCGGCGCTCCAAGCCTACGACCGCATTGTCACCGGCTAATCGGTCCTGAATACGGATTGGGTTCATGCAGCTTCCGCCAGATTGGCACAGATCGATCGAAGCCCAAGGCCCCAGCTTCATTCCGCCACACCCAGTTCGGCGTGAAACCGAGGCCGGAAAACTGGAGCTCATTCGCAACTACCGCCGCAATCTGATCTCAATATTCTCGAAATCCGACTACCGGCGGAAGATCACGTCGATGCGGTTGGGACTTCTGGACATCCACACAGTGAATTCGCCGGAGCTTGTTCGCGAAGCCTTCCAGATCCATCACGAAGCACTTCAGGCGAAGACTCCCCAAATGCGACACGCATTGCGGCCGCTGCTGGGGGACGGCCTATTCGTTTCCGATCGCGATCTTTGGGTGTCGCGGCGCGCGGCCGTATCACCAATCATCCATGCCCGTCACACCAGAGACTTCGCGTCAATAATGGTCGACGTCGTCTCAGAATGGAGGGATGCCTGGGAGAGGTTGGGCAACGGCGCAGAAATCAATATGCTTGCCGAGATGGGCGAGTTAACGGCTGAAGTCAT
>JASJAU010000077.1 GCA_030066855.1 Paracoccaceae bacterium
CGAGATACCCGATGTCGAGGATCTTGCCGAAGACCTTGTTCGCGGCCTCTTGAGGCTCCTCCCGAGAGATAGAGATCTTCTCGGGCCGGATCACAAAAGTCGCCTTCGCGCCCTTTGACAAAGAAGCCCCCGCCTGCCCCGAAATCGGCGCCCTGCTCTCGGACCAAGCCAACGTCGCGGCATGCTCTGCAATGGTGTCGACCCGCCCTTCGATCAGGTTCACGTCTCCAATGAAATCAGCGACATAGACCGAGTTCGGTTGCTCGTAGATGTCCGACGGCGTCGCCACCTGCACGATCCGTCCGTGGTCCATCACTGCCACGCGGGACGCGACAGTCATCGCCTCCTCCTGATCGTGGGTCACGATCACGAAGGTGGTGCCGGTCTTCTCCTGGATATCCATCAGCTCAAACTGGGTGTCCTGGCGGAGCTTCTTGTCGAGCGCGCCCAAAGGCTCGTCGAGAAGCAAGAGCTTCGGCGCCTTGGCCAGTGACCGCGCCAGCGCCACCCGCTGCCGCTGCCCGCCGGAAATCTGGTGGGGTTTCCGGCGGGCGAACTGACCGAGCTGCACGAGCTTCAGCATCTCGTCGACGCGGGCCTCGATCCGACCAGCCTCCATCCCTTCTCGGCGGAGGCCGAAGGCGATGTTGTCCCAGACCGACAGATGCGGGAACAGCGCGTAGGATTGGAACATCATGTTCACCGCGCGCTGGTTCGGCGGGATGCCCGACATGTCCAGCCCGTCGATCGTGATCTGCCCCTCGGTCGGCGCCTCGAACCCCGCGAGCATCCGCATCAACGTCGTTTTCCCACAGCCCGAGGGGCCGAGAAGCGCGAAGAACTCCTGCCGGTAAATGTTCAAATCGATTGAATCGACGGCGGTGAACTCGCCAAACCGCTTTGTAACTGCGCCAATCTTGATCAGCGGCTCCGCGGCTGGGTCGTTCCAGGGCTCGAGAGCACTCTCGCGCGCCGCTGGATCTGCTGTCGCCATTCCTGTCCCCCCGGAAAAGCAAACGCCCGGGGATTGTCCCCGGGCGCGAAGGCCGGCGCTTAGGTGCCCGACTTGATCTTGGTCCAGAGCCGCGTCACCGTCCGTTGGACGCGCGGCGGATAAGGCGTTGTAGTATATAGGTTTTCCAACGTTGCCTCGTCCGGATAGATCGCCGGATCGCCGATCACATCCTCTTCCAGCAGTGGCTGCGATGCGATGTTGCCGTTGGCGTAATAGACGTAGTTCGACGCGTCCGCCATGTTCTGAGCATCGAGGATGAAGTTCAGGAATACATGCGCCGCTTCCGGGTTTGGCGCGTCCGCAGGAATGGCCATCTGGTCGAACCACATCAGCGCGCCTTCGGTTGGTGCGTTGTAGGCGATGTCGACGCCGTTGTCCGCTTCATACGCCCGATCGCGCGCTTGCAGCACATCGCCCGACCAACCGATCGCGACGCAAATGTCGCCGTTGGCGAGCGCGTTGATGTACTCGGACGAATGGAACTTTTGGATGTAGGGGCGGACGGCGGTCAGCACCGGTTCGACCTTGGCGATCACGTCCGGGTCGTGGCTGTCCGGGTCCTCGCCCAGAAAGGCCAGCGTCGCCGGAATGATCTCGGCCGGCGCGTCGAGGAAATGCACGCCGCAATCGGCCAGCTTCGACATGTTGTCCGGGTTCAGGACCAGCTCTAGCGAGCCGATCGGCGCATCGTCTCCCAGGATCTCGGTCACCTTGCCGACGTTCACGCCGATTCCGGTGGTGCCCCACATGTAGTTGATTGAATAGGCGTTCTCGGGGTCGTAAGCCTCGGTCCGCGCGGCGATTACGTCCCACAGATTGCCCGAGTTCGGCAGCTTCTCGAAATCCAAGGGCTGGAAGGCGCCCGCCTGGATTTGACGCTGAAGGAAGGTGCCGGACGGCACGACGACGTCATAACCTGACCCTCCGGCCAGCATCTTAGTTTCCAGCACCTCGTTCGAGTCGAAAACGTCGTAAATCAACTCGATCCCCGTCTCGTCCTCGAACTTCGTGAGCAGCTCTTCGTCGATATAGTCCGACCAGTTGTAGACCCGGACCTCGTCGGCCATCGCGGCCGACGATACGGCACCCGCGGCCAGAACGGTCGTGATCAGTTTCAGGTTCATTTCATTCTCCCCATTGGACCTTGGCGTGATTTTTGATCAAATAGCCTGCATGAAACAAGTACCTTTGACAAAGAGGAACTGGCCGCCCGCATGGCAAAGCGCATTTCGCGGCTGGAGCGGCGCTCCATGACGTCCCAATTCGACAAACTCCCCGAACACCAGGCGATCTATCGGCAGATCCGTGACATGATTCTTTTCGGAAATCTGGTGCCGGGGCAAGCGGTTACGATTCTGGGTCTGGCCGACGGGATTGGCGCCGGCATGACGCCCGTGCGCGAGGCGATCCGGCGGCTGACGGCCGAGGGCGCTCTGGAGGCGGGCGGAAACCGGCGCGTCCGCGTGCCCGAGATCACGCGTTCGCGCCTTGAGGAAATCGCTTTCGTGCGACTGGCGATCGAGCCGCGCCTTGCGCGCATGGCCACGGACCGCATGACAGACGCATGTCTCTCCGATCTCCACGCTCTGGACGCTAAGGTCGATGACGCCATTGCGCGGGGCCAGATCGAGAAATATCTGGAGTTCAATCATCGCTTCCATTTCCGGCTCTACGAGCAGGCCGATGCCGAAGTTTTGACCAAGATCACTATGTCGCTCTGGCTGCAGATCGGCCCAGCGCTGCGAATCGTCTGCGGCCGTCAGGGCACTGCTGACCTGCCCGACAAGCATGGGGAGGCGATGACGGCACTCACGCGGAGCGACCCGGACCTCGCGGCGCGGGCCATCGCCGAGGACATCATCCAAGGCATAGATCAGGTCCGTCAAACCCTTGACGCGGACACTGCTATGGATTGACCAGACCGATAATTTGATCATATTTTCGGGCGCACCCAATTGAAGCCGGAGCGCGCCCATGCCCCACATCCTGAACCATCTACCCACCGAGGAATTGCAGGCGCTCGACGCCGCGCATCACCTGCACCCTTTCACGGCGCAGGGGGGCCTCACGACCAAGGGCGCGCGGGTTATCAAAAGCGGAGAAGGCGTCTGGCTGACCGATTCCGAGGGGCACCGCATCCTCGATGCTATGGCCGGCCTTTGGTGCGTTAACATCGGCTACGGACGAAACGAGCTGGCGGATGTGGCGGCACGGCAGATGAAGGAGCTGCCCTATTACAACACCTTCTTCCAAACGACCCACGTCCCCGCCATCGCGCTCTCCGCCAAACTTGCCGAGCTTGCACCGGGTGACCTGAACCATGTTTTCTTCGCGGGCTCAGGATCGGAAGCGAACGACACCAACATCCGCGCCGTCCGCCACTACTGGTCGATGATGGGCAAGCCCGAGAAGCAAGTGATTATCAGCCGTCGCAACGCCTATCACGGCTCGACGCTAGGCGGCGCGTCGCTCGGCGGCATGATACCGATGCACGAACAGGGCGGCCTGCCAATCCCGAACATCCACCACATTGGCCAGCCCAACTGGTGGGCCGAAGGCGGTGAGATGACCCCGGAGGAATTCGGCCTCGCACGCGCCCGCGAGCTGGAGGAGGCCGTCGACGAGATGGGCGAGGACAAGGTCGCCGCCTTCATCGCTGAGCCCTTTCAGGGCGCGGGCGGCGTGATCATCCCGCCCGACAGCTACTGGCCCGTGCTCAAACGCATTCTGGACGAGCGCGACATCCTCTTTATTGCGGATGAGGTGATCTGCGGCTTCGGGCGGACCGGAAATTGGTTCGGCAGCCAGGCCCTTGGCTTGCAGCCCGACATAATGACGATCGCAAAGGGCCTCTCCTCGGGCTACCAACCCATCGGCGGCTCGCTGGTATCGTCCAAGATCGCCAACGTGCTCGCCGAGGACGAGTTCAACCACGGCTACACCTATTCCGGCCATCCGGTCGCCTCAGCTGTCGCGCTCGAGAACCTCCGGATCATGGAGGAGGAGCGCATTGTCGATCACGTGCGCGACGTGGCCGCCCCTTATATGCGAGAGAAATGGGAAAGCCTGACCGAGCATCCGCTGGTCGGCGAGGCGAAGATCGTGGGCCTCATGGGCTCCATCGCGCTGACCCCGGAAAAGGCGTCCCGCGCCGCCTTCGCCGCCGCGCCGGGCACCGCGGGCTTCATCACTCGCGAACGGTGCTTCGCCAACAACCTGATCATGCGCCACGTCGCCGACCGCATGATCATAGCGCCGCCCCTGGTCATCACGCCGGACGAGATCGACGTTCTGGTCGCGCGGGCCTGGAAATCACTCGACGAGGCGCATCAGCGGCTCAAGGACGAGGGGCTGATGGTCGCGAAGGGGTAGATCGCGGTTACGTAGGCGAAACGCGCGTAAAGCAGCTCGCCTGACCTTTGGTACGGGCCCGCCCGCATCACCCCGAGAGTCGGCCCCGCAGGTTCAGAAGCGTCTCGGCCAGAAGCGCGCGGGCGGTGGTATCGTCATCGGCCTCGACATAGCAGCGCAGCTCGGGCGCATTGCCGGAGGGGCGCAGCGTAACGATCGCGCCGCTTTCGAAGGTCAGCCTCGCGCCGTCCGTCTCGTCGACGTGCGTTATCGCGCCAAGGCCTTGGGGCAGCAGGTCTGTCTCCCCCGACAGGAGCAGCGCGACCTGAGCGAGCGACCGCTCCCGCGGGATGTTCTGAAGCCGGTCGGTCGCAGTCCGGCGGGGCGGAAGCGCGCCTGCGAGGTTCGCGATGGAAACGTCTGTGGCACGGGCGTCGGCGAGAACCGCGAGGATCGGAAGCGCCGAGTCGCGCGTCCAAAGCGGCGCGAGAGGTCCGGCAGGACCCTGCGCCGTAAAGCCCAAAAGGACGCCGCCATTCGGCTCGTAGCCTAGCACCTTGGTCCCCGTGACTTCTTCCATCCCGGCGATGACATAAGGCGAACCGATCCGGGTGCGCCGCACATCGTCAAACGCTTCCATCCTCTCGACCAAAGTGTTGGCGGACACGGTCGTGACAATGGTCTCAGCTTCCAGGAACCGCGCGGTCAGAGGACCGAGGATGTCACCCGGCACGACCGCGCCCGTCGCGTCGGCCAGAAGCGGCCTGTCGCCGTCCCCATCGGTCGAGACGATCGCTTCGAGGCCATGCGCACTGCACCATCCGCCGAGCAGATCTCGCGTATTGCCGCCGATGGCTTCCGTGTCGACGGCAACGAAATGGTCGGTCCGCCCGAGATCCGTCACCTCCGCGCCGAGGTCGGTGAGGATCGCAGGGAGAACGTTGCGGGCGGCTGAGGAATGGGACCAGAATCCGATCTTCATGCCTGCCAAAGCGTCCGCCCCAAAGGCCGAGACATAGCGCGCTACATAGGCGGAAGCCGCCTGTCCTTGAGTAACAAGCGGGCGGACGCCCGTGGACGGTTTGGTGGCGCCGACCGCCTGACGCAGCGCGATCTCGTCCGCCTTGGTGATCTCGCCTTCGGCGCGGTAGAACTTCAGCCCGTTCCGGTCGCCTGGGATGTGGCTGCCGGTCACCATGATGGCGGTTGTCCCCGCGCCAAGCGAGGCGAGCGCGAGGGCGGGAGTTGGAACGACGCCGCAGTCGACAATGGAAAGGCCGCCCGAGGCCGCGCCCCGCGCGACCGCCGCCGCGATCCGTGCAGAAGAGTCGCGGAGATCCTGGCCGAGAAACAGCCGTCCGTCATTCGGGAAGGTCTCAGCGAAAGCGCGGGCGTAGGCCGCGCAGAGATCGTCGGTCAGGTCGTCGGCGAGACCCCTCAGGCCGCTGGTTCCGAATTCCGGCATTCCGCCCTCCACCGCTGTCGGTTGATCTATGGCTTGGGTGACGGGCGGGGTCCAGCATGGCGAACGATTTGGCGCCAGCGTGAAACGCGGTGCGCCCCGGGCACAGAGACCCGGGGCGCGATTGTTTCCTTGGGAGTATCGCTACCGGTCCAGCGCTTCCGCCAGTCGCATCAGGTCAATCGCCTCCGCCCGGTATCCGAATGAGTCCTCGCCACGCGCGTCCTGCGCCAGTCCGATGGCGTCCGACCAGCTCCAGCCGCCCAGGTAATTTCCGCCGCGCAGGAGCTGCCCGAACCCGGCCATCGCCACCGAGAACCGCGCGTCCTGCCCGGCCTCGCCCATGCCAGGCAGGATCGGTGTCTCAATCAAACGGCTTGCCGCTTCGCCCGGCCGCTTGTAGCGCAGCTTGAAGAAGCCGAGTTCGTCCGACACGTCAACCGCCGCGGTCTCGGCGCCGTAGCGCAGGGGTCCGTTCCGTATGGCGTCCGACCCGACAGGCGTGACCTCGTAAATTGCAGTCACGGTATGGCCCGCGCCGATGTCGCCCGCGTCCACCCGGTCATTGGAAAAGTCCTCGCGGTTCAGCGCCCGCGTCTCATAGCCGATCAGCCGGTACTCCGCGATTTGGGCCGGGTTGAACTCGACCTGGATTTTCACATCGTTCGCGATCGGAAAGAGCGCGCCGGTCAGCTGATCGACCAGCACCTTGCGGGCCTCGCTCAGCGTGTCGATGTAGGACGCCTGCCCGTTCCCGTTCTGCGCCAGAGCTTGCATGGTCGCGTCGTCGAGGTTGCCGCGTCCGAATCCAAGAACAGACAGGTAGGTGCCGCTCTCCCGCTTCTCCGCAATGAAATCCTTGAGAGCCTCCGGATCGCTGAGACCGACATTGAAGTCTCCATCCGTTGCCAGGATCACTCGCGTGACCTCACCCTCGGCCGCCATGGCCTCGGCCACCTGATAGGCTTGCTGCAAGCCCGCCTGCCCCGCGGTTGAGCCTCCTGCCTCAAGCCTGTCAAGCGCCGACAGAATCGCCGAACGCTCCGCCGCCCGCGTCGGCTCCAGCACCTGGCCCGCGCTGCCTGCGTAGGTCACGATCGAGACCTCGTCCTCGGGTCGCAGTTCAGACAACATCAACCGGAACGACTGCTTCAGGAGCGGCAGCTTGTTCGCGTCCTGCATCGAACCCGAGGTGTCGATCAGGAAAACGAGGTTCAGGGGCGGCCGATCCTCCAGCGCCGGCATCGTTCCTTGCAGGCCGATGTGCACGAGCTCGGTGCCCGCGTTCCAAGGCGTCGGCATCACAGTGATGGTCGGCTGGAATGGGTGCTCGCCCTCGGGTTGGGCATAGGCGTAGGGGAAGTAGTTCACCATCTCCTCGACGCGGACGGCATCCCGCGGAGGCATCTGTCCGGCCATCAGCGAGGATCGGACAACGGCGTAGGACGCCGTGTCCACATCGATGGAGAAGGTTGATACGGGTTCTTCAGTCGTGACCTTGAGCGTGTTGGTCTCAGCGTTCGAGAAGGCTTCCGTGTCCGCCTCGGGAGCGATGACCGGTTCCGGCGCGACGATGATGCGGCGCGCGTCGGCATCGGCCGCGACGCTTGGCGCGGGCGCGGCTTCCATTTTGGCGAGTCCCTGCACTTCATTTGCGAAGGACTCTTCCGCCAGTTCCATTTGGGGCTGGGCCGATTGCTGGCCCGCATTCAGATCGACCGGCTCCGCAGAGAGATCCTGGCGAACAACCTGTGAGCCGGCGCCGTCCTCGTCGTCGGCGAGTTGAAGCGC
The DNA here is from genome assembly GCA_030066855.1 of Paracoccaceae bacterium. Classification (GTDB taxonomy): domain Bacteria; phylum Pseudomonadota; class Alphaproteobacteria; order Rhodobacterales; family Rhodobacteraceae; genus Kangsaoukella. The sequence continues at coordinate 7,620 of JASJAU010000077.1, forward strand.
TTCCGATCGACGTTCCCGCGACTCGGCCGGCGCGCGAAACGACTCAGGGATCTCGGAAATCTCGCCAACTCCAATTGGCCCGCCGGTCAAGAGATCCCGCCCCATGGGCGTGATCACTACTAGTCCAACCGCCACCAGCGCGGTCGTCGCGGTCAGCCCCGCTTTTGTTGTCATTGCATGAAACATCGCTGTCACTCCTTTCAGAACCGGGGCGAATGGCCCCTTCTGTCCGGTGTGACGCGCCACGTCCGCCGATCCTTGGACTCGGTCGAAATTTTCCTCGGCCAGTCGCAACGTCGCAGCCTTGCGGTCCGCATCGGGTGCGGGCGTGGCGGCGTCGAGCGCGCGCTTCAGATCGTCCAGCTCGTCGGTCATGCCTCATCTTCCTTCATCTGGCGAAGGCGCTTTTTTGCCTCCGACATGCGCCAGCTCACCGTGCCCTCGCTGATCCCGAGAACCTCCGCCGTCTCGCCATGGGTCATGTCATCCAGAACCAGCGCCACGGTGTCCCGCAAATCCACTGGCAAAGCGCGCATCGCGGCTGTCAGCCAGTCCTGCGCCTCGGCCTCTTCCAGCGCCTCCGCGCGGCGGGCCTGCTCCACCTCGCACCACCCGGTCGCCGCATTAGCGCGGGTGGCGGCGCGGCGGCGGCGGTCATGGGCTGCATTGACCACAACACGGTAGAGCCAGGTCGTGAACCGCGCCTGCCCGCGAAACCCGGCAAGTTTGGTCGGAAGCGCCAGGCACACGTCCTGCGTCAGATCCTCGGCTTCGGCCTTCACACCCGTGAGCCGGAAGGCGAGCCGAAAAACACGATCGTAGTGGCGCGTCAGGAGGGCCGAGAACGCCTCAGCGTCCCCGTCCGCCGCCTGGCCCGCGAGGGCTTCGTCCGACACTTCCATGCGCATCACGTTGGGTAAGACGGACGCGAAAGGTCAATCCTTGGCGGGCAAACGAACTTTTTTCGCGATGGTCAGACCGACATGCAGATGTACTTCATCTCCAGGTAGTCTTCGATCCCGTGCCGCGACCCCTCGCGGCCCAAC
>JASJAU010000078.1 GCA_030066855.1 Paracoccaceae bacterium
GCCAGCGCGCGGGCTGCAGCGACGGAAGCCGAGGTGTCGTGCCCCTCGTCGAAAATCACGGGGATCAGGATGTTGCTGTACATGCGCGTCCTCAGAGCGTTGGGGTCAATACGATCGCGTCAAGCCTAGCGGGAACGGGCGGTCCAGCCTTGAGCGAGGTTAAGGCTGCGGAGATCGGTCGGGTGTCTGTCGGTCGTCGCTTCGGCAGCACACGCTAGTCCCCCTGACGCGGTCGCCACGCCATTTTCATGTAGACACCTCCGGCTTTCAACTCGTCGAGCATCTGATTAAGCCGCTTCGACCTGGTCTCCTCGCGCTTGGCCCGGGAGATCCAGCCGAGATAGTCGTTCTGTTGGTACCAGGGTCGCTCTTCGTACCGAGCAATCAGTTCATGGGCTTCAAGGGCCTCCCGAACGAAATCCGGCATCGGGTTCGCTGGTCGTTTCATCGTTCCCTCCTAAGACGCTCACGGCATTGCTCGGAACGGGCCGCAGGCCGGTTCATTACTTGTACCGGACGCGCGTCAGGTTCTGCACTGCCCGCGCCCGAGATGGATCGCGCATGCTCGGCCTATCAAAGCTCACATGTGATGAAAGGCCAAGATAATATAGGATTAGAAGCCGCTTCTTCACAAACGGAACATCGACGACCTGCCGGCGGATACCGGCGCGAGACGGCGGTCACCACCCGGCCATCCATCGATCCGAGAGGCGGGGGAGGTCGCGGGACAGGAGCTTCTTCAGCGCGGATTTTAGCCGCATCGAGACCGGGCAGACCGCGCGGGCGCCATCCTGAGGCTGGTACCCGATCGCCGCCTTCGTCTCCTCAATGTTCCAGCGCATCCCCGGGTTGTCGGACATCAGGTTCAGGACGGCGAACGGCAAATCCTCCACCTCGATCGCCGCCTGCATCCCGCTCAGAAAATCGCGATCGCTCAGCCACATCTCCTGCCCCCAGCGCCCCATCGCCATGTGCGGGCCGGGTTTGTTCCCGTGGGTCCACTGGGTCCACCCGATCCGCATGCAGATGACCGAAAGCCCGTGATGCCGGCTGAAATAGGCGCTGGTTCGCTCGCAAAACAGCTTGGACATTCCGTAAGGGTTGATCGGCCCTGGCGCCGCATCGCTGGTCAGCACTTGGTTCGAGAATCGCTTGTCGCCGTGCAGCCAGTTCGAACTGGCCAGGACGACCCGGCGGACGCCTTTGGCCGCTGCGTGGTGGTACACCTCCAGGGTCGCGTCCATGTTGTTTCGGATGACCGAGGTCCAGGATGCGGTCGGCTCACGGTCCCCTGCGAGATGAACGATCACGTCGACGCCTGCGAACCGCTCGGCCCAGTCCGGCGCCGCGCCGAAATCCGCGACGTGGATGCGGGGATGGTCTACGGGCCGGATGTCTAGGCCCGTGACCTGGAACGCCTCCTGGGCCTCGAGGTGATCGAATAGCTTCCGGCCCAGATGGCCTCCGGCGCCGGTGATCAAAACGTGCATGGCTTGCGGAACCTCCTCAATTGGGCGGGTCAGGCGGGAGCGGGGTTGTGAGTATGAATCGCTGCGAGAAAGTCATCGTTTCACCGGGGCCGAGATCGCGCGCAGGCGAATGCCACTCCGCCTCGCAATACGGATAATCGCCGGAGTTGAAGACCTCGACACTGTGTCCGTGCGCGAAGACATCGCCGGGGCAGATCGCGTCGACGGCGCAGGACAGCAGGACGCGGTTGGCCCCTTTGCCGATCAGCAGCTCGGCACTGCCACAGGGCGCTGTGGCGCCTGTTTTGAACTCGCCTCTTGCGCGGCAGTCGAAACGGACGCCTTCGACGTACGGACGGAAAAACGGAGCGTCGTCGCCGAAGACGGGGGTCAGCCCGTCCTGCTTCGCGTCGCCAAGAAGTATGTCTGCGGGGTGTTTCACCATCATGACCGACCAGATCCCCGTTTTGCGCTCCGCCGCGCCGTGGTTGACGACCTCGTGCTCGATCGCGAATGAGGCGGGAGCATTGAGTGAGATCGTTCGCGTGATCTGGAGATGGGAGATCGGGCAAATGGCGCTTTGCATCGCGATGCGCGTTTCGGACGAGGCAAGCACGCTGTACGGCCCGCTGTCCAGAACCGGATGCGGGGCGCCGCCGGGCCAGGCGCTGTCGGGCGCGATCCAGGTTTTCTCGCCGCCCCAGAGCGGAAATCCAAATTGCGGGGATCGCGTTGGCAGCTCGGAAAGCGCCGAGAGATCGACGGGCAGGCCGACGAGGTCCGCGTTCTGGAAAAGCAGCGGTCGACCACCGAAGATGATATCCCACAGGCGTCCGCCGACACCGGGCAGAACCAGAAGCTCCAATTCGCCGCTGCGGAGTGAGTGGGTGGTCCAAACATCGGTCATTTGATCGCAAGATTGACATCTGATATGTCAGAGGTCAATGGCGGCGCTCTCGACTGATCTTATGCGCCGACTCTAAGTCCGCAATTCAACCAAGTTTCGAAGGTCTGCACGGCCGAGCGAAGAGGTCAGGCGACCGCCGTCTGCTCCGCGCTCTGATATGCCTGCCGTGTTCGGTCGATATGCTCGGCCAGCAATCTGCGAATTTCGCCCATGTCGCCCTTCCGAACCGCTGCCGCGATCCCTCGATGCTCTTCGAAGGACAGGTCCGTATGCCTTGGCAGTTTAGCGAGGTGGGTCCTGAGCGCCGCGATCTTGCCCACGTATCTTGTATAGCTCGCGGTCAGGTAGTCGTTGCCGGCATGCTTGAACAAAAGGTGGTGAAAGGTCGTGTCGAGCTGCAGGTACTCCCTTTCATTTCCCGCCTTTCGGGCGTCCTCCATGTCTTTTACGACACGCGTCATCTCCTCGGCGAGCCCGTCCGGATCGCGCGCGAGAGCCAGCTCGAAGGCGGCGGTCTCGATCGCCTGGCGGAAGTCGCAGATCTGGGTGACCTCCGTCTCGGTAAGGCTGAACACCCGCGCGCCCTTTTGCGGCTCGATGCTCACCAGTCCCTCGTCGCGAAGCTGAGCAAGCGCCTCGCGCACCGGAGACTTGGACACGCCGAGCTCTTCCGAGATGCCGCGCTCTGACAGGGTCTGGCCCATCTTGAGCGTGCCGTCGATGATGCTGTCGCGCAGATGCTCGAGCGCGAGTTCCCGCAGCGATTTGGGTCTTTCTAGGGCCATCGACCGCCTCTCAAAGTTTGGTGTTGCTTAATTCACAATATCTGATACACCAGATCGCGCAAGCTGGTATATCAGATATCAGATTGCTGGGAGGATACAAAGAATGAAGGCCGAACTCGTTCTCGATTGCGAGAATCACCACGGCGAGGGGATCTTCTGGAATCCTGAGGATCAGCGCGTCTGGTGGACCGATATCGAAGGGCGGGCGCTTTGGTCTTACGATCCCGTATCCGGCGATCACCAGAAGATCGAGATGCCCGAGCGGGTGTGCTGCTTCGCACCCCGGGCGGCAGGCGGGATGATCATCGCCTATGCGGATCGCGTCGTGCTGCGGGATGCCGGCAGCGGCGAAGAGACGCTCATTTGCGAATTCGAGCCCGGCAATCCCGAAACCCGACTGAATGACGGCCGCGCGGATCGTCAGGGCCGGCTGGTCGCAGGCGGCATGAACGAAGTGTCCGGCAAGGCCGACTCGTCCGTCATCTCAATCGGGACGGATCTCTCGGTCGCGACATTGATCGAAGGCGTGTCCTGCGCGAATTCGACCTGTTTCTCGGCGGACGGGCGGACGATGTTCTTCGCCGACACGCCGGACCGCGAGATTGTCGCCTATGACTACGACCCCGAAACTGGCGCGGCGTCCAACCGCCGTGTTCACGCCTCGTTCAAGGACGAGCCGGGCCTGCCGGATGGCTCCTGCGTCGATGCCGAAGGCGGCGTCTGGAACGCCGAATGGGAAGGCCATCGCGTTGTTCGGGTCGCCCCGGACGGCCGGATCGACCAAGTGATAGACGTGCCGGTGTGGAAGCCGACGTGCTGCGCCTTTGGCGGACCCGATCTCGACACACTCTTCATTACAACCTCGCGGCTGATGAGCGACGATGAAGCGCTCGCGAAGGAGCCGACATCGGGCGGCCTCTATGCCGTCAAGCCCGGATTTCGCGGGGCGCTCGACGCCCCATTCAACGGATAAGCAACCAACTTCAGGAGGAGAACCAAATGTTGAAAACCCTACTAACGACGACAATCGCGGTCAGCGTCGCCGCCATCGCGACGACTGCATCGGCTGAGGACTACCCGACGCCGGTTCCGCTGGCCGATGGCGCTCAGGCGTCGATCGATGCGATCACGCCGACGAACGACAACTTCCGCATCGCCTACATGCCGCCGGCCACGGAGTTCAACTATTACATCGCCATTGGCGAAGGCATCAAAGCGGTTGCCGAAGAGGAAGGCGTCGAAGTCTTCATGCTCGCCCCGCAGAGCGGCGCCGACATCAACGGTCAGATGGGCATGATTCAGGACGTTCTCACGCAGGACGTGGACGCGATCATCTTCGGCACGCATGATGAGTTCGCCGCCGCGCCGCTTCTCAAGCAGGCGGTCGACAAGGGCATGGCAGTTGTCATGATCAACTCCGACATCCCGAACTTCCCGACCCCAATCCACGGCGTAGTCGGTTATTCGCAGCGCAACGGCACCCACAAGATCGCTGATTGGGCCATCGACACCTATGGCGGCGAGCCGCTGAAGGTCGGCATCATCGAAGGTCAGCCGGGGTACCACTCGACCGAGCGCGTCGGCGGCTTCCTCGACGGCATCGAAGGCAATGCGAACTTCGACGTGGTCGTGTCCATCGACGGCAAGTGGAACGTTGAAGGCGGCAATACCGCCGGGATGGACATCCTGCAGGCGCATCCGGATCTCGATCTGATCTTCGCCGCGAACGACTACATGATCATCGGCGCGTCCTATGCCGCCAAGGCGCTGGGCCGGTCGGACATCGTGCTCCTGGGCAACGACGGCGACACCTCGGGTCTGGAAGAGATCGCGGCCGGCAACGTGACGGCGACCGTCAACACCTCGCCGTTCCTTATGGGCAAGTCGGCCATGCACGCGACCATCGACGCGCTGCAGGGCTCCTACCCCGGCGGATGGATCGAAACGCCGACCTCCATCGAGGATAAGGACGGCGCGATTGCCGTGCTGCAAGAGCCTGAGAAGCTCTTCCCGCAGCCCTCGAAAGAGTACTGAACTCCTCCCTGCACTCCGGTGGCGCGATCTCGCGTTGCCGGGGGCAGGCCCTCAAACCAATCCCGCATCAAAACGATGAGTTCAGGTCCATGAACGCTTCTGTGCCCCTTTGGGAATTCGACAACATCAGCAAGGCCTATCCGGGCGTTCTTGCGAATGACCGGGTGAGCATCAAGCTTCTCGCCGGCTCCATTCACGGGCTTCTGGGGGAGAACGGATGCGGGAAATCCACGATGATCAAGACGCTCTCGGGCGTTCAGCAACCCGACAGCGGGCGCATTCTGAAGGACGGCCAACAAGTTCAAATCGCCGATCCGCAGGCCGCGCGGGATATGGGCATCGCCACGGTGTTCCAGGAATTCTCGATCGTGCCGACGCTTTCGGTGGGCGAGAACATCTTTTTGGGCAACATGCCGCGCTCTTCGTTCGGGGTTGTCGATTGGAAGAAGGTACATGCCGAAGCTGCCGCCGTGCTCGCCGAGATGGAGGTCGACATATCGACCGAGGCGATCACCGGGCGGCTTTCGGTTGGCGAGCAGCAGCTCGTGGAGATCGCCAAGGCTGTCGCGATGCGCGCGAGCATGATCATTCTGGACGAGCCAACGGCGGCGCTCGGTGAGGAAGAGATCGAACGCTTGCACCAGCTGCTGCGCACTATGCGCGGCAAAGGCACCGGTATTCTCTACGTCTCGCATCGCCTCGATGAGGTCGAGCGGATCGTCGACGAGGTCACCATCCTCAGAAACGGGCGCGTCGTCAGCGCCAGCGGCGAGACCAAAATCAACGTACATGAGATAGTCACCGCAATGGTGGGCGAGGACATCGGCGAGCATTATCCCAAAGAGAAGAACGCGCAGGAGGAGATCGTCTTCGAGGCGCGGGGCATCTCAACTAAGGCGGGCGTCAATGACGCGAGCTTCGCGCTGAAGCGCGGAGAAGTGCTCGGCCTAGGCGGCGTGCTGGGCAGCGGTCGGACTGAGATCGCCCGCGCGCTCTTCGGAACCGACGAGTTGACCTCTGGCGAGGTGGTCCTCAACGGCCAGCCGGTCGCCTTCAAGCGCGAGATCGACGCCATCCGCGCCGGCCTTGCGTTGGTCCCGGAAAACCGCAAGTTCGACGGGCTGTTCTTCAATTTCCGCGCCAGCGGCAACATCACCGCCGCTTCGCTCGGCAAGCTTGCTAAGCTTGGGGTGCTCGATCTCAAAGCCGAAGAGCGGGCCACCCAAGAGTTGATCGAAGACCTCGAGATCTCAGCCCAGGCGGAAGAAAAGACCGTCAACTTCCTCTCGGGCGGGAACCAGCAAAAGATCGTCATCGCGCGTTGGTTGTTCTCGAATGCAGAGGTTCTGATTCTCGATGAGCCCACCCAGGGCATCGACATCGGCGCCAAGATCGCCGTCTACAAGCTGATCAACCAGCTGACGCGCAAAGGCAAATCCATCATCCTGATCAGCTCGGATCATGACGAACTGCTGGCCATGAGCGACCGGATCGCGGTGGTGCAGCAAGGATCGATCAGGCGCGTCGTTGACGCTGCAGAACTGACCCACGACGACCTTGTGAGGGCGTCGGCGGAGACTGAAGAAACCCTTGAGAAAGAGGAGGCGCTCGCATGAAGCGGATATTCGACGCCCAATTGATCGGCCCGTTCGCGGCCCTGGTGATCGTCGCGCTGATCGTCGCCTTGACGACCGAGCGGTTTCTGAACCCGGGCAACCTGTCCAATCTGTCGCTTCAGGTCAGCATCGTCGCGCTCATCGCGATTGGATCGACTATCGTCATCTTCGCCGCCGGTATCGACCTGAGCTCGGGCTCCATGGTGGCGCTTCTGACGATGATCTTCGCGCTCATGCTCAAGTCCATCGGCATTCCGCTGGTCATCGCGGTGCCGCTGATCCTGATCGCGGGGGCGTTTCTCGGGCTTGTCATCGGGGTGATCACGGCTTACGGGCGAATACCCTCGTTCATCACGACCCTGGCGGCTCTGATCGCGTTTCGGGGGCTGGCGCTGACCTTTAACAATGGCTCTCCGATCTTCTCGCTCGATCCGGCGCTGGAGCCGATCTTCTATGGACGCCTCGCGGGCATCCCGCTGCCATTCTTCTACCTCGTCTTCTTCTATGGTCTCGCGGCGTTCATGATGAACTTCACCAAGCTGGGCCGCGAGATCTACGCCGTTGGTGGCAATCCGGCGGCGGCAGTTCTGACCGGGATCAACGTGAAGAAGGTGCAGACGATCACCTTCGTGATCGCGGGCTTCATGACGGCCGTTGGCGCGATCCTGATGTCGGCGCGTCTGAACTCCGGCTCGCCAAACTACGGCCAGACGCTTGAGCTGCAGGCGATCGCGGCGGCGGTTGTCGGCGGCGCCAGCCTGGCTGGCGGTCGGGGCAATATCCTCGCCACGCTGATGGGCGCGATGACGATCGTGATCGTGCAGAACGGGCTCAACCTGAACGCTGCGCCGTCCTCGGTGCAGAATATCGTTCTGGGTCTGATCATCCTGATGGCGGTCGGCATCGACATGTGGCGGGCCGAGCTCTCCGCGCTGATGTCGCGAGTCTTCGGCCGAACCGACGGCGCGCGATCCAGCGCTGCGAAAAAGGCCGCCTGACATGGACCTCGGTCTCAATGGTAAGCTGGTTCTCGTGACCGGCTCCGGCTCCGGCATCGGCAAGCAGACCGCCAGGGTGTACCTGGAGGAAGGCGCGAGGGTGGTGGTGCACGGCCTGACCGAAGACGAGGTTTCGACCTGCGTTCGGGACCTTTCGCCCCTCGGCGAGGTGTCGGGCAAGGCGGGCGATCTGACCAAAGCCGGGGACGCCGAGGCGCTCTGCGAATTCGCGCGGGACCAGGGCGATCTGGACGTTCTGGTCAACAACGTCGGGGTTTTCTCGGTCAAACCCTTCGAAGACCTGACCGACGAGGACTGGCTTCGGTACTTCGACATCAACGTGCTCTCCGCCGTCCGGGTGAGCCGACAGTTCCTGCCGGAGATGCTGGAGCGCGGGTCCGGGTCGATCATCAACATGGCGAGCGAAGCTGGCGTGAAGCCGCTGCCGCAGATGGTGCACTACTCAGTGACCAAAACCGCCATGCTCGGCCTGACGCGTGGCATGGCGGAGCTGACCAAGGGCACCGGCGTTCGCGTGAATTCCATCCTGCCCGGTCCGACCTGGACCGAGGGGGTCGAGGCCTATTTCGACGGGCTTGCGGGGCAAAAGGGCGAGCCGCTCGACACGATAGTCGACAACTACTTCAAATCCGACGAGCCCACCTCGCTCATCCAGCGCTTCGTTCAACCCGACGAGGTCGCGCGGATGATCGTCACGATCTCGGCAAGCACCGCCTCAAACGGCGCCGCGCATCGTGTCGAGGGCGGAATCGTCAGAAGCATTCTCTGAGACGCAAAGACAGGAGCACATCATGGTCGCGCTTACATTCTCCCACATCGGCAT
>JASJAU010000079.1 GCA_030066855.1 Paracoccaceae bacterium
GGGGGGGGGGGGGGGGGGGGGGGGGGGGGGGGGGGGGGGGGGGGGGGGGGGGGGGGGGGGGGCCCCCCGCGCGGGGGGGGGGGGGGGGGCCCCCCCCCCCCCCCCCCACTCCCGGCGATCTCAGTGCGGAAGAGCCCAGGCTGGCTCAAACCCAGCTGTCGCCGACCCCGATGCGAGCCATGAGCCGACCTGCTATTGTGTTCGCAAAGCAGTCATTCAGTGGAACCCCAGCACTCGGTGCCTGACCAGAACCGTTAGACGTCTCCTGTCAGCCCAAAGCGGGCATTCGTTGCCGATTAATCGAGATCATTTCGCCTTACGAGCAGCTGTGTTCCGTTGCAGTGGGTCGGCAGCGTATGCGGCGGCCAACAGAATGCCTCTGGGGGAATTGAGTAGAATGGAGATGTCAAAGATCACGGAATACGCCCATGCGCTCTATGAAGCGCACGGCGACAAGGCGGAGGCGGAAGCCGCACAAAAGGCCAAACAGCATGAGGACGCTGGCGATGCATCTCAGGCCGAAACTTGGCGAGCGGTTCGAAGAGCGATCCGCGAAATCCGCGGAGCGCACGAAAGCTAGGGGCCAAGGCCTGCACTTGAGCATAATGGAGGGGGGAGACTCATGTATTCGATGGTTCGTTTCTATTCTGGTCCAGGAGCGGTGGAGCTCTTCGACCTTTTGATTGAACGGAAAGCGGAAGTTGAAAGCATTCTGAGGGATGTGTCCGGTCTGGTGAGCTACGACCTCATAAAGACTGCGGAGGGCGGCGTTACGGTGACCGTCTGTGAGGACAAGGCTGGCACGGACGAAAGCCTCACCAAGGCGATGGACTGGCTGAAGGAAAACGCGAGCCATCTCGGTGTTGCCGCTCCCGGTGTTTCGGAGGGGCCGGTCGCCCTTCACCTGACCTAGATTGACAGCAAAGCGGACGGTGGGCTCCTTCCGCTGACATATCGCGATCGAAGCGCCAAACGGCGGCTCGAAATGCAAGCCGGTCTATAGAGCCGCGGCGATTGGCTGACGCAGCCATCGCTGCACCTCAGCTGAACACCTCCCGCCACCACACATAAAGGCCGCATCCCGCGATCGCGATCGCGCCAACGGCTGTAGCGATGTCTAGCGCTTCTCCAAATATGATCATGCCAAGAAGGACGCCAAACAGCAGGCGCGTGTACCGAAACGGCGAGATCACCGCAACGTCCCCCAGACGCATCGCAGCCGTAATGCAGTAGAAAGTCGTGCTGGCTAGAAAGACAATAAGAACGAGCCCCAAGACCAAGGCCATCGATACTTCCGGCCAATGGATCCTTGTGAAGTACGCCAGCGACAAACTACCGAAGCCAAGAGCCACGCCTCCCCAAATGCCAAGCTGAAGAGTAGAGACTGACGGCGGGACGACCCTGCTAGCCAAGTCTCTAGCTGCCAGAACAATCGCAGCCGATACGGCGATCAGTGTCGCCGGCTCAAACCCGTCAGACGTCGGTTTGACGATCAAGAGCATTCCGACCAGGCCAATTGCGAGAACAACCCAATCGCGCCTGCTCGCGCGTTCGCCGAGGAACAATACAGCGCCTAAGGTCACCAACAAGGGAACCGTTTGAGCAAGCGCCGTCACGGCAGTGAGCGTGACAAGGCTTAAGGCCAGAACCGTCCCGTAGATTCCCAGGACCTCGCACACTGTGCGGAGGACAACCGCCGGATGGAGCATGTCGCTCGGGAAGAGCGACTGGCCGTTCTGAAGCGCGGATGCGGCGAATACCGACGCCATGCCAAAACCCACGACGCTGGCGATCAAAAGTGTATCGGCGTGCTGCGACATCGCCTTGATCGCCGCGTCGACCGCCGCGCCCGACGCCATACCGGCGATCATGAGGGAAATTCCCCATAGGTTCTCCGGGGAATTGGGTGAGTGGTCGGCCATCCGTCTCGCCTATTGGGTCTGCATTGCCCGGCACATCATAGCACCCAAATCCGACAGGAACGCCTGCGGCGCCTCTGGGGTGGATTACCCAGCTATCTGTGTTTCCAGCTGAAGAACGTCTTCCGGGTCTTCTTTGGTGCGGCGATACAGCCATCGATCCATTGTGCGCGCCAGACGAGCATCACCACTTAGGAACAGGCGGCCCTCCTCAATCTCACGCGAAATCGTCGTGCGGCTGAGAATAATCGCCGATAGCGATACCCGATTTGTCTCGACGAACAGATCAACGTCGAAACCGGGGTTCGTCACGCAAATCTCGTTTGGACTCCCGGGTCGAATGAGGGCCCAGTAGGTATTGTGATCGAGCCCGTGGTCGCTGAAGCGGAACTGAATGACGATCTGTCTGTTCGGTAGTTCCTCAGAGTTAATCGACCGGTGCATATCCCACATCATGGAAGGAACGTCGGTGTTCTCCAGCGCGGCCTGAGCTTCAATGTTGCACTGGGCCCACTTGGCCAAAGCGTCGAGCGCGGGCTCCAGATCGATTGCGCGCTGCGTTCGCAGATAGTCGACTTTCCCGGTCGCCCTGTCCTCAATGCGCTCAACCAAGCCTTGGGCTTCCAATTCTTTCAGGCGCTTGGACAACAGCGTCGGTGATATGCTTCCTAGCCAGCGCCGGATCTCAGTGAAGCGGGTCGCTCCGGACCACATCGCCGACAGGATTTGAAGCGTCCAGCGCGGCTCAAGAACCTCACAGGCGTGGCTGACGGGGCAGACAATTCCATACGGCTTGACGTTCATGGGTCACCACCTCCGAGGTAAAGGCTAGGCGACCGGCACCAAATCAGTCGAGTCCAGTATCTGTACTGACTTGGTTCACCCCCAGCACTTCCTGATGCGCCGGGTGCTCTGACAGGCTTCCTTCATCGACAAATCGAAGGACCGAACCCATGAAAGACCCGTATCTTGATGACTACCACTCCTACCTGAATCGTCTTGATCGGTTCACCGCGCCGGAACGACAGACCATCAGACCAACCGAACCAAACGAGCGATCACGCCCAAATACATGGCTTGTCACGGTTATCTGCTTGTTCGTTGGGGTGGGAGCGATTGCACCCCTATTCACGTGACACGACCAACGATGGCTTTGTCCTCACAGCAGTCACGCGAAGCTGATCAAGCCAAGCGAGCTTGACCGAAGCCGTCAGATGTCTCGCATGAGCCGAGCTCGAAACTAGAAGCTGACGGAGGCATGTCGGACATTGTCCTATGAGTGCTGTGGAAGTGCTATTCCAAGCCCGCCTTCCTCAACCCAGTCATCCATCTTTCCGATGTCCCTTCCGGCAACCAGATTGCGGGAAGCGCAGCCGATGCCTTCTCCAGCGAATAGTCCGGTCGACGGGTCAAAAAGGTTGCCAGCGTTTCCCGTGCTTCCGCGGCACGGTCGAGACACACGAGCAAGGAGATACGGATCGGATAAGCATAGTCACGCAGGTTTGCCATGCTGTCGATGGAAGCTAGGCCTTCGTCGCACTCTTCTCTCTGCCACAGCGTCAGAGCAGTTTCGGCGCGTAGCCAGTCACCATGCATGGGATCCACAAGAGCGGCCTGTTCGAGTACGTCCAGCGACTGTTCCGTCTGACCAGTGAACCGGAGTGGTCCGGCCATACCGATCCAGACGATCGGGTCCGAGGGATTGATCTCCGCGGCCCGCTCGAATTGAAGGATTGCCTCCTCGTACTTGCCCTGGCGCGAGAAGACTCGGCCAAGCGTGTGATGCGACATGTAATTCTCGGGCGCGAGTTCCATCGCCGTCCTGGCCAGTGAGGCCGCTTCGGCGAGGATTTCGTCCTTCGGTTCCAGCCAATTCATGCCAACTCCGGCACCCAACATCAGCGACTTTCCAATGTAACCCCAGGCCGAGTCGGGTTCTTCGCGGATTGACTGTTCTTCCAGAGCCATCGCTTTTTCCCAGTTCTCGCGCGTCAGCTGCGTGGCTAGCTTGCGCGCCTGCAGTCCGCGGAGCCGCGCCCCGACGTCTCCTGGAGCCGCCTGCTGTGGTATTTCGAGCATCATCGTCTCGCCAATGGCGGATGAGACCTGCCGCACGATTAAGTTCTGTACAACGAAGAGATCGTCTAGATCGCGCTCGATCTGATCCGCGAAAACGTGCGACCCGGTCTTCGTTTCGATCAGCTGAATGGTTACTCGAATGCGCTCGCCGTCGAACTGTTGGCTGCCCTCGACAACGTAATCAACATCCAGTTTCTCACCAATTGTCCGGATGTCGGTCGGGGTGTCGCGGAACTGAAAGCTCGAATTCCTGGCCACGACACGGAAATGCGGCGAGCGCGCAAGCTCGGTGATTACGCCTTCGCTCAGGGCGTCACTGAGGTAGCCTCTATGTGGCTCCGAGCTGAGATCTTCGAGCGGCAGGACGGCAATCCCTTCAACTTCCTGCGGAGAACGCCCGGGAAGAAACGCCCAAACAAAGAGAGCGACGAGACCGGCGACGGAACCTAGTGCCACGATGGTCCAAGTCCTTCGGGTTCCTGCGGTGCGGCGCGCTTCGGCGGGCGGAACGAACTTATACCCTTTTCGCGGAACCGTTCGGACAACGGTTCGGTTGTCGTCACCCAGCGCTGCGCGTATCTCCTTAATGCACTGCACAAGGCTGTCGCCCCCGACTTCGCGTCCGTCCCAGACGGCATCCGTAAATTCTGATTTCGTTACCGTTTTTCCCGGCGCACCCGCCAGTATCGTCAGAACTTCTCGAGTCTGCGGCCGCATTTCCACTTCATCGCCGGAGGCGGATGAAATGCGCCCGGTCTCCGCGTCCAGCACCAATCCCGAATCTTCGAATTCGTAAAATTTCGCCATTATTCGTTAGGCCATCATCGCGTACAGCCGACACCCTTCAAACCATAAGCGAAACAGGCCCGTCGTGCCAGTTCGGGTCAGTCACAGGATAGAGGAGAGACACGATGCGAGTGTTACCAATCATATCTTCCCTTGCCATCTGCGCGGCACCGGCCTTGGCGCACGAGCCAATTTCCTGGCACGGGTCAGAGATCCACGTCCTCCTCGAGAAAGACGCAACGGGTGGGGAAATGGGCATGTTCACCACGCGCTTCCAAGGCCCTGGAGGCCCGCCGCTGCATGTCCATGAAGACGCCGGCGAAGCGTTCTACATTCTCGAGGGTTCGGCTGAATTTGTCTCAGGCGATGAACGTATGGAAGTAAAGCAAGGCGAGGCTGTCTACGTTCCGAAGGGCGTCGACCACACGTTCCACGTTATCGAAGAAGAAGGCGGAAAGATCCTCGTTATTGTCGCGCCCGGCGGTTTCGAGGGTTTCTTTGCGGCCACCAAGGACCTCAAGATGCCAGACGAAATGGAGAGAATGAACAGCATATCTGCTGAGTTCGGCCAAATCTTCACTGGTCCGCCGTTGGCTGAGCAGTGAGCGCAAGATGGATGGGTCGCGAACATCAGCCGCGCTTTCCTTGCCGATAACGGGCCGGGAGCCTTCCTCCGGGCACCGCCGAGGAAACCCGATCGCCGCCAGAAAAGTTAGGTTCGCTTGGGTATGCCAATGATAAAACTGGGACGTAGGTGAGGAGCCAATGGTTAGCTCGCTATCATTCCATTGCTCCTCAGCTACTGCTTCGTCTGTAACGGCCGATTTGTCCGCAAAGCAGTCTTTCGGAATGTTGGCTCTGAGGCCGTTTAGCGAGTGGCATCTCTTGCAAATCGCCTCTGCAGAGGTCGCAGCGCCATCGCGGCCTAAAGCACTGTAAGAAGGAAACGCCGAGAAGTTCGGGCCGTTTTGGTCTCGAGCCGTGTGCGGGCAATCTCGAGTTTGAGCCGAGCCAAGTGCAACCGTGCAAGGGCGCGTTCACGCTGGTCATACAACGAACGCATTCGGGACCGAGGCGTTCCGATCGCAACAACGGGCTTTGGCGTGGTTCGAACCCATGCTCGCGCCATGTCGTTTGCTTCGACCCAAGCACGGTCAGCGGCCAAATAACGCCGGTAGGTGCTTAGGAGGATACGCTTCCTGTGTTTGAGGAGGTCATCCATTGCTTAGTTGACTCAACGGTAGAGCCAGGGATTCCTATCACGTTTCTCCTGCCGCTCGCTGATGAGTCTTCGCAGCGTATGCTCCATATCCTCCGCCCACTCAGGGACATGTTTGCTCGTGTCATTTGCCGCCGACTTCAGGGCCGTCTTTTCTATTTGCTTGTCCTCAATTTGAACCGACATCGCTATCTCCCCAATACGAAAGCAGTTCGTCAAACGGCGCTACGCGCGCCCGACTTCAAAGGTATTAAAGGCTGCGATTCTGTTCAAATTCTTCCAGCGAGAACGTGCGAACTTGAATGTCGCGCATCAGCTTTGTGAGCCCATCGGTAGGGCGTCGATATGTTTCTTCCATCCTTCGACGTACGCCACAAACTCTTCCGGCGTAGGAATCCCCGGAAGCGTTGCAGCGTCGTTTGCGAGAGGTACGACTTGGTAGATGACTTCGACGGAAGTCTCCATCTCCGACAAGGCAGTGAGTTGGACTGACACGAAACTCACGCGGGAGTCCGGATTCAATCTAAGGTACTTCACAAAACCTTCGTCGGGCTTCCACTCCAAGCACGCCCAGTATGTCTTCTCATTGCCATGATCTGTTGTGAAGAACATGCCTTGCACAGTCTCGCCGGTATCCGGAAACACGTAATCTGGCGACCAGCCTTCGACCCATTCCTCTTCGCCTTTGGGCGTGAACAGAAAAAGGGCCTCATCCCGCGGCCAACCAATCGTAATCTGATGTTTGAGCAACATACCAATTCCGTGATTCTGGCATCGCGCTCAATCGACTCGGTTGGCGCCCATCGTCTCCTTGCTAAACCTCGCTGGACGCAGGCGGCAAGTGGATCGTCACCTTCGGCAGGCGCACACTAATCCCGACTCCCTCGATCCGAGATGAGAGATCGCGGAGTCCGCAGATCTGCTGCTCGTAGGTTTGGAGTTCCACGGCTGCTCTGGGTGTGAGCAGACGGTACTGTCAGAGGAATGAGTCAGGGCCATCCCTTCCCGCCCTCTTCCTAAAGTCGAGGACACAAAAATCTGCTCTGTAAGGAGATAAGCCCTTCAGAGCGCCACGGAGATCAACAAACCTGCTCCGTTGAGGCTAACAGACCGGTTTCTTCTGACAGCATCTTCCTAGATGTATTCGGCATGAGCGATCGCCGAAGGCAACGGCAGAAAGACCGCCATTCTTTTCGGGCTGAACGACCATCACGGCCACACCACAAAACTGAAGAGAGGGAAGCATGGACAAGAGGAAACTAGGCGTGGAAGGGCCGGAAATCGCTGCCATCGGCTATGGCGCGATGTCCTTCTCGGACATGTATGGCCCAACCAACGAGACCGAGAGCCATGCGATACTGGATGCCTGTCGCGACTTGGGTGTAACCCACCTGGACACGGCGAACGTCTATGGCATGGGAAAGTCAGAAAGCGCGATTGGGTCGTACCTGAAAGCAAACCCCGATGCGCGGGATGAGTTCGTCATCGCAACCAAGGCGACGATCACGCGTGATGAGGACGGAAACCGGTGCTTTGACAACTCCACAGAGCATCTGGAAGCGGAGCTCGACAAGTCGCTGCAGCGTCTTGGCTTGGATTGCGTGGACCTTTTCTACGCCCATCGCCGTGACCCGCGCCTGTCACCGGAAGAGACCGCCGCCAACCTTGGGGAACTGGTCCAAAAGGGGAAAACCCGGGCCGTTGGTCTCTCAGAGGTCGCGCCCTCGACATTGCGTCGAGCAATGAGCGTGTTTCCGATCGCCGCCGTTCAATCGGAGTACTCGCTCTCGACCCGCTATCCCGAACTCGGGCTGGTGCAGACCTGCGCGGAGCTTGGGGTAGCCATGGTTGCTTTCTCGCCAGTGGGACGGTCCCTGTTGACCGACAATCCGATCCCCGGGGATCAGATCCCGAACCTGCCTTTTCTGGCGGACAACCCGCGCTTCGTTGAGCCGAACCTGACGGAGAACCTGAGGCTCACAGACGGTTTACGTAACCTTGCAAAGAAAATGGGGACCTCAGCGGCCGCGCTTTCCAATGCCTGGCTGCTGACTCGCGGAGAGCACGTAATCCCGATTCCGGGAACGCGGTCGGTAGCGCATTTGAGGGAATGCATCGCTGGCGCCGATCTGAAGCTCTCGAAGGAAGATCTTGGGCGCATCGAGGCTGTCCTACCCGTCGGCTGGGCGCATGGCGACCGCTACTCAATCGCGCAGTGGAATGGTCCGGAGCGGTATTGCTGAGCTTCATTTGACCGCTCTAACCGGTCGCGGTCTGTAGTCTTTCACTCAAGGCCGGCTGCGCGCGCAATGTGGTCATTCAGCGGAACTGAGATGCTCTGTGCCTGACCGGAACCGTCAGATGTCTCCTATGAGCCCGGAGATATGCGCCGCCAGATGGGCAACGGCTCTGACAAGAAAACGGTCCCAAACGAAATCGCTCGGTTGCGCCAGCAGCTTCACGGCCGGCTCGCATAGTTCGCTTTGGCGCTCGCCTGTTTCTCTGGTCTATCCGATTGGAGGCACGGATCGGCTCAATAGGAAGTCCTTACAGATTCATCCGCCACATATGACGATACACTGTCCGCCAGCGTCATGGTGCCGCCACCGATTGAAGTCATGACGGCAATGCCAAGGCCGACGACT
>JASJAU010000080.1 GCA_030066855.1 Paracoccaceae bacterium
CGATCCTGAGATCGCCGCCCTCAACCGTTACCCCCACCACTCGTTACGGCCTCGTTACCTGCTCACTTGTTACGGCGGACCGGGGGGGATGAACCCCGGTCCAGACCGGCGCGAGAGGGATGTGCGGGATTCCCGCGCCGGCATTCTGTTCCTTTAACGGCTGGCCACGCGCCATCCGTCGCGATTGAGGCAGCGGGCGCCATAGACCGCGCGCGTTCCGCGCCGCGTGTTCACCGTGACCTTGCACTGGTTCGGCAACCGGCTCGCGTAGCGATAGTTCCGGTTCACGCAGCGCTGGCCATATGCCAGCCGGTCGCCCCGGCGGGTTTCGACGACGACGAGACAATCGCGCGGCAAAGGCCGACGTTTGTAGTTCGTTCTCCTGCGGTCGTCATCGTCGTCGTGGTAGCGGCGGATGCGTCCGTCAATCACCCGGTCGCGGCG
Organism: Paracoccaceae bacterium; assembly: GCA_030066855.1. GTDB lineage: Bacteria > Pseudomonadota > Alphaproteobacteria > Rhodobacterales > Rhodobacteraceae > Kangsaoukella. Next base: position 445 of record JASJAU010000080.1, read on the forward strand.
GTCAACAGACCCGAAGCGCCATCTGTTGGGGTCAGAGGATGCGACTTTCCTATCATTCCGGTCGTCCACCGCCTTGGCGATGATCGCCAGTGCTGCAATGCCCGCGATGATCTTGGCGACATCGTCTGAGCTCGACCGCGACTGCGCCTGGACCGGCGCGGCCAGAAGCGCGGCGGCCGTCAGTCCTGCTATGGCTGTTCGAAGCATTTTCATGTCGCGTCTCCCCCCAATTGGGTTACTTGTCTCTGGTCACGGGCAGCGCCGTAGCCTGTAATCGATCTGAAGTCGGGGGAGCGAGATAGACAATAGCGCCACCCTGCTATCGGATAACAAGCGCGGAACCTCCTCTTGTTATTGATTTTGTCCGGAAGCGGACGCAGGGTCAGCTTCATGACACGTGCTTTGTTTCCAATCGCCACCGTCGCGCTGACGCTCGCGGCCACCGCCAGTCAGGCGGCCTGTTATGCCGACTATAAGGCCAAGCAGGACGACCCGCTCAGACTTCACTACGGCGTGATCGAGGTGGGTGTGTCGCCATGCGCTATGTCCGAGGACGTGAAACGCGTGGTAGAAGAGCGAGTCGCGGCGGGCGGCTGGATGCTTCTCCAGGTCCAATCCGTCTTTGACGAAAGCGGTCTGGAAGCAAAGAAAGCCGATGCAGGTGAGTTCTACCTCCGTTTCTGACGCCCGCACGGCTGGGACTCGTGTCGTCGCCATTGGAATTGCCGCCGTCGTCGTGATCCTTGGCGCCTCCGCCGCTTTCCTGCTTTGGACACTGCCAGACGCCGGCGCCTTCAACGCGCGGGTCGAGCAGCTATTCATTGAGAACGCGGACCTGACCTCGGAGGCGGAGATCAAGCTTCTCGAGATCCTGGCGCAGTCCGGCACGGCTTTTTCCGAGACGCTCGACAGCTACAGGGTTGTCATCTTCGTCCTGATGCTCTTCGCGACTGGATTGCTGATCGCCTCGCTCGTCTTTGTCGTCACCATCATTCTGCTGAACCGCCGGATCGGCGCGATCGAGCGGCAGGGCATCCAGGTCTCGTCGCTGGTGATCAGCCGGGAGGAGAACGTGGTCCTACTGAATGACATGGAGTTCAAGCTGACCGGTGCCGCCATTGAGACGCTCGCCGTTTTGGCCGAGGCGCGGATGGACGGCGATGTGCTGTCCGGCGCCGAGATCGAGGGGATGATCTCCGGCAAGGACGCCAGCGAATGCGAGGAGGCATCGGGCGCGACCCGGATAAAGCGGCTTCGGGACGCGCTCGGCAATCAGATGGTCAGTGAGCTTTTGATCAAGACAGTGGCGCGGCAGGGATACATGCTGGCCATCGACCAGAACGCGATCCGGATGACCTGACTCTTAGCGGTACTGGGCGGCCGTGATGAACTCCGAAAACGCCTCGCACCAGACCAGCACAGAGTTGTAAGCCTCGATGTCCACGCCTTCGGGAATGTCGAGGATAAAGCCCTCGAAGGTCTTCACATCCCCGATCTGAAGGGCCGCGTCCCTAAGCGGCAGAAACTCGTCCTCATGCTCCACAAACTCGGTGACGAGGTAGACCTTGTAGTCCGGCCCCGGCGCCAGCCGCCCCTCGTGCACGATCTGACTTGAGGTCAGGCTGATTGTCCCCTCGCCCCAATGCAGCAGGTCGTTGCCGCGCAGCTCGCGGCTCAGTTCCGCGGTGTAGACGGCGTCGGCGGCCATCTCTTCCAAGACCGCCTGATCCGGGGAATCGGGGGCCGTGAGGATAGGAAGCAGGTAGATGCCCAGCGCGAAACCGGCGGCCAGAGCGATACCGTGAGTGACGGCGAAAATGAAAAGGCGTCTCATGGGGTCCAAAGGCTCAAAGGGGCTGTTCGGGCCACTATCGTCCGGCTTTGACCGGCGATCCAGAAAAAGCTGCGTCAGGTCCGGCGGAAGCCCCGAAACTCACGCCACTGTGAAACGCGCGGGCGCGCCACAGATGTATCTTCTGTCCTACCCCAGAACAGGAACCGACCCATGACCCTGACACGCCGCGCCATGGTCGCCGCTACTACCGCCGCCGGACTATCGACCGCACTGCCCAAAGCAGCTTCGGCCCGAACTGAGTCGGTCGGGCGGGCCATGCTTGAGCGGACCGGCAGCTTCCTCGCCTCTTTAAATGCGCAACAGCGCGATTCCGTTCTCTTCTTATTCGACGGACGGGCGCGGCGGGACTGGAACTTCATGCTGGGATCGTCGCCCGCGCCCGGTCTGGCGCTTGAGGCGATGAGCGCACCGCAGAAGGACGCGGCGCTCGACCTCCTGGCAACCGGAACCTCCGCCCTCGGTCTGGAGAAAGCCCAAAACATCATGCTCCAACAGGACATCCTGCGTGACGAATGGGGCAAGGGGTCGCCCGACCGGAACCGCGAGCGGTTTTCGGTTCAGATCTTCGGAACCCCGTCCGCTAACGCCCCCTGGTCCTGGCGGTGGGAGGGGCACCATCTTTCGCTGACTTTCACGCTTGTCGGCGACGAGGTCGTCTCGACAACGCCCAGCGCGTTTTCCTCTGAACCCAACGCCGTTCCCTCCGGCCCGCATCGCGGTCTCGTCGTGCTGAAAGAGGAGGAAACGCTGGGCCGGGCGCTCTATACCGGGCTGAGCGCGCGTGATCAGAACGCGGTTCGGGTCTGGGACCGGTCGCCCGGAAACATAGGGTCCACGCGCGGCAATCACATGGGCGTCTTTCAGGAGAACGCGGGCATTCCGCTGGGCGACCTGCCGGTCGGCGCGAGGGACAAGGCGATGCGCCTGGTCGAGGTCTACACGAGCGAGGTCCTGCCCCGCGACCTTGCCCTCACCCAAGATGCTCGGACCAGGGGCGAGGACTCTGACGGGCTCCGCTTCGCCTGGGGCGGCGCGAACCTTGATGGGTCGATCTACTACCGGATCACCGGGCAGAACCTGCTGATCGAGTTCGCCACGCTCCGCAATCAGCCCCAGCACCTGCACGCGGTCTTCCACGATGTCGGGCGGAACTTCGGGCGGCATCGGGTGTGATCGGGCAGAGGGCGCGGTCAGGACGCGTCGTCACCAATGCGGCAACGCCAAGGAAGCGTCGCCGCTAAGGATATCGGAGACGAAGTCGCACCCGTTTCCCTCCTCGCTGAAATGCTTCCACGCGCGAACAGCGAAGAGGTCCGGCTTGAAGCCGAGCAGGACGTCATTCAGACGCGAGACATCGACTGCGCCGCTCGCCTTGGTGTTCGACACGACCTTCTGGCGCGCGTCCTCGGGAAGACTTTCGATCTGCAGCGCGTAGGCGACGTATTCATAGTCGGCACCGCACCTGCCCTCCTCTCCCACCATTTGATCCATGACGGCGTGAGAGAGCTCGTGCAGAACCAGGCTCGCGTAGAACGTCTCGTCATCCAGCACAGAGAAAACGCTCTCGTCCGGCAGAACCGAGCCGACTTTTGATCGAGAGATCAGGAGCACTCTGTCCGATCCTGGCTGGTAGAGGCCGGCGCAATGATCCACCGGGGAGTCGATGCTGTCGCGCAACTCAAACGTGACAGGCCGCGCCTGCTCCATGCCGCAGAGACTGAGAGTCTTCTTGGCCGATATTGCATCAGCGCAGACGCGGGGCGCCTCGTTCTCCGTGGCTCCCTCAACCGAGAAAAGCGGATCAACGCAGGCGTAGCGGTTCTCCGCAGCGGCCGCCGAAATCATGACTCCCAAGCCGCATGCCAAAACCAGACTCAAACGCTTCATGATGCCGCTCTCTTCGCCCCGTCCTTGGTTATCCCGAATTTCCGCGCAAGAAGCGAGCTTTGCGTTGACCCATCTCAACTTGCTGCCGGAACGACGGTGGCTGTATGCGACCGCGCCAACTCGTCGCAAAGCTCCTGCGCCACCTCGGCCTCGCTTTTTCCAGGCGCCGCGCGCTTGAGAAAGATGTCGGCATGCCGAACGCCCCCCTCTTCGTAACCATAGAGCGTCGACTGCGCCCGCATGTTCGTCGGCCCCGATGTGCGGGAGGTTCGGCTCAGCGTGTCCACGTAAAGGGTGGTTTTCGAGAAATGCTCATCGCCGGTATCCGTTTCCGTGCGCGCGAACATAATCTCATCCACCCCCTGATGCTCGAAGAGCTGGCTGATGCTTCGGAAATGGGAATCTGTCGTTCCATCGGCGTCTATCCCGTACCCCGTGATTGAGATCGACGAGAGGTCCTGCGCCACGCGCCAGACGCCGACATGGCGGACGCCGCCGGCGACGTAGCTGTAAGTCCAGAGGCCCTTCAGGAACCTGCCGCCGTGATAGATGCCCAGAAGAAAGTCGGAGCGCCTGATAATCCAGTAAACCAGGATGATCAGGATCCGAAAGATGCCGACGCTGGTCAGGAAGGTGATGAACCATCGCACCTCGGGCTCGATCTGATCGACCGAGGCAAGCAGGTTGTCGATGGCGATGATGTAGGAAATCGTCGCGAGCAGGATAGCGAGGTTGATCCTCTCAAGCGTGTTCATGGCGGCTCTCCCTTGTTGGCATGGGAAGGGCGGCTAGCGCCGCCCTCCGGTGTCTCAGACGCGCGCAGCTTGCCCCTGCGCCACCCAGAGTAGTCCGAATAGCAGCAGCGCCGCCGAAACGGCGCAAGCGACGGTCCGAACCGAGTTCCAGAAGGTCCAGCGGGGCAGGTACGTTTGCGTCCAGTAGTCACGTGTCGCGTCGGAGGAGAGGTCCATGCCCGCCAGCGCCTCGTTCATCGGCACGTTGAAGAAGACGGTCACAGCGAAACAGCCGATCAAATAGACGAGGCCCGCGGCCATTATCAGCGTCCCCGCCGGGCCGCTCAGGCCCAGTGCGCCGTAACTGGCAATGACGAGCGACACCGCCGCCATACCGAGGAAGAGCGCCATGAAGACCCAGCGGAAAACCTCGCGGTTGATGACCTGCATCGCCTCGACGCCGCCCACGCCGCCGGTGATCGCGAGCGATCGCATGATGAAGTCCGAGAAGGCGAGGAAGACGCCGCCCACCAGCGCGTAGGCGATGATCGAGAACTGGGCGAGGAAGAGGAATGAGGTGCTCATGAGGTGTCCTTTCGAAGTCTGAGGACGGACCGCGCAGCTCCGCGCCGCCCTTGGTTGAAGCGATGACCAAGGGGTAGTCTCTCGGCGCTTTTCGGTATTGACCGGCGAAGCCAGAGTTTTGACTGACGCCGCCAGCGGCTTGGATCAGTCGGCCGGGCGGTCCTTGCGGTAGCTGGCGGGCGTCAGACCGACCCATCGCTTGAAGGCGCGGGTGAAGGAGCTCTGCTCGGTGAACCCCGTTAAGAAGGCGATCTCCGCGAGCGAGTAGCGCTCGTCCCGCAATAGCCCCTCCGCCAGCTCGCGCCGAGTGTGTTCCGTGAGCATCTAGAAGCTCAAGCCGTACTCGGCCAGACGTCGGTGGAACGAGCGCGCGCTCATTCCGAGCCCTTCGGCGATATCCGCCATTTTGGGCGCGCCCTCACTGAGAGACCGGGCAATGGCGTCCTTCGCCTGACCTTCGAGCGTCTCATCGCCCTCGATCTCGCTCAGATCCCTATCGAGATGCGAAAGGAGAAAACGAGTGATGCCCTCGTCGCCCAGCATGTTGGGCTGCGCCAGGGCTTCCGGGGAAAGGAGCAGCGCGTCCAGCTCCGATCCGAAGCGCACCGGACAGCCGAAGTAGTCTTCGTGCAGCGCGAGCGTCCTTGGCGGACCGTGCCTGACCAGCACTTCGAGTGGAGAGAAGGCGACGGGGCTGACCTGCCGGCTGATCGACACCGCGCTCGCCAACGTCGCCTCGTTCGACAGCCTGAGGCCCAGCCGGCGCTCGCCCGAGCGGTGCAGGATGAACAGAGTGCCGCGTTCATGCGAGCGAAGCTCGTACTCGACAACGCTGGTCCAGAGGCGCGCGTAGCGCTCGACCCGGGAGAACGAGCCAAGCAACGTCGGCGCCGCCTTCCATGCAAGGCCCAGCGCACCATAGTCGTCGGGGCTGAGAAGCTTGGCCGCCTTCAGAGGAAGGTCGGTGATGTCAGTCTCTTCGCCAATCCGTTCAAGCAGGTCGTAGTAGACCGTGTCCTCCAGCATGACCTTGGGGTCGGTCGGGGATTCGATATCGAGACCTGCCGAGGCGAGAAGGCCCCGCTGATCCACGTCCGGTCCTGCAGCCGCCACCATCTTTCGCGCGAAGAGCGATGTGATCATGCCCATGGCGGTAAGGTAGGGCCCTCGCGCCGCGCGGCTACGCGCCCTTTGGCCGGACCTCTCGCATCGCGGCGGTCACCGACCGGAAGACGGGCTGCGCAGCGATCTCTTCGAGCGGGACGGGAGCCTTCAACTGCCAGTTCGGGTATGCCTCCACCGTTCCCGGAACGTTGGTCGCTTCCGCGGGGCCGACCAGATCGGCAAGCCGGACACCGGTGAGGAGGCACCGGGTCCCGGCCAGGAAACGGTACGCGGCGATCAGAACGCGCTCGGGGAGGTCGTCGGCCTCGCCGTCCTCGGGCCGGACACTCTCCTGTCCGTCGTCGATCAAGGCGGCGACCAGTGCCCTCCGCTCGTCGCTCCGCTGGGCGAGGTCGGCCTCGGCAGCCTCCTCATCGATCAGACCATGTTCACGGCGCAGCGCCGTGTCGCTGCCGCGCCACCATTCGCCGAGTGTCGGCAGGTCATGGGTCGAAAGGCAGGCGAGCGACATTTGCGGATAAGTCTCCTTGCGCCTGAACAAACACCATTCCTGCTCGAAGTAGAGGATGCGGTAGCCCAAAAGACGGAGCGCCTGCGTGGCCTCGCGGAACCCGGGCGGAACCCAGCCCAGGTCCTCGCCGATCATGACCGATCCCGCCTTCTCGGATTCCTCGGCCAGGACGCGGGTGAGACCCTCAAAGGGATAGCGGAGATGGGTTCCGGTGGACGCTTCCTCGCCCATCGGGATCAGGAAGAGCTGCCAGAGCGCCATCGCGTGATCGACGCGCAACGCGCCGGCGTAGGTCAGCTGCGCCCGGATGAGCTGGCGGAACATCTCGAAGTCATTCTCGGCCAGAACGACAGGCGACGGCGCCGCCAGATCCCAGTTCTGCCCTGTCTGCGAGAAGACGTCCGGCGGCGCGCCGACGGTCAAGCCGTCGAGCAGACTCTCGGGCGAAGACCAGCTTGCCGAGCCGTCCAGCGCCTCCCCCACCGCGAGATCGAGATAGATGCCAATCCGCATCCCGGCCTCCCTTGCCGCGTCTCTGGCGGCGGCCAGTTGGACCGAGGCGATCCATTGCAGCCAGATGTGGAAGGCGACCTCGTCGGCCCGTTCACGGGCGAAGCGCTCCGCCTCAGGACCATTCGGATCCCGAAACGCCTCTGGCCAGGCCTTCCAGCCCGCATCATGGCCTAGCGAGGAGAGATGGATTGACAGCGCGTCGAAAAGCGCGTGGTTGCGGAGCGCCGCGCCGCCAGCCCTTTCGAAATCGTTGAACGCCGCCTCGGTGTACCGCACGCCGCCGAAAGGTCGCGCGGCGAACACCCGGCGTAGGGCTCCGTATTTCAGCGTCAGAAGCGCGTCGTAATCCACCAGATCTCCGGTCCGCGCAGCGTCGAGCGCGGCGGAATCGGCGGCCGCCTGCGCCGGCAGGTCGTCCATCGCGATGTAGATCGGGTTCAGAAGCCGGCGGTTCGAGGGCATGAAAGGGCTGCGCCGGCCCGGAGCGGCGGGAAAGAGCGCGTGAACCGGGTTGATCCCAAGGAAATCCGCGCCCGCGGCGGCGGCGATCCGCGCCATGTCCGCCAGATCCCGGAAGTCGCCGATGCCCCAGTTCCGGTCCGATCGCAGTTCGTAGAGCTGGCAGAAGACCCCCCAGGCTGGGCGTTCGATCAACCAGTCAGGGCAATAGCAGGCGACACCCTCAGTCGCTTCGACCGGCTCGGAGGGCGGCGCTTCGGGCGGGCGCTCCGGATCGGCATCGAGCGCGGTCAGGATTGCGTGCTTCGTCGCGTCAGGCACCGGCGCGTCCGGGCCGTAGTCCGTGCGGATGCCGAAGCGCCTGCAGATATCGTCCAGCTCCACGCCCGCTCCTTCGGCTCGCACGCGGCGCGCGCGGTCAGGTCTTGGCGACCCCGGTGGGATTCGAACCTGCAACCTGCCCGTTAGGAGGGGGCTGCCCTATCCAATTGATCCACCGGGACACACGGGACTTGTCGCGATTTTCAATGCGACGTTCAAGCTGGATGTCTCATGCGAAGGAGCCGCAGGCGGAAAAGCCTCTTAGCTGCCCGCCCAACAAGATCGCGGAGCATGGCGGGCTCGACTATGATCTGTGCCCAAGATGCTTCCGGCGCATGGCTG
>JASJAU010000081.1 GCA_030066855.1 Paracoccaceae bacterium
GCGGGGTCCGGGGCCCCTCACCACCGCTCAGGGCGGCTACGGCACGGCGCTGCCGTGGGGCAAGGCCCACTCGGCGGCCTTCTCAGAGGCTTTCGGGCGCACCCTCAGCCTGACCGTTACATGCGACGACCTGCCTGAAGACAAAAACAGGATCGAAATCGTCGCCAATCAGAAAGACCGCTGGGGAATACAGCTTCCGAAAATGGTCTATCGCCTTGGGGACAATACGAGAGCAATGCTGCGTTTCGGGATCGAGAGGGCTAGCGAAGCTTTGACCGCCGCTGGAGCGCGGAAAATCCAGATCACCGAGTTGTCCCAATCCGCCGGTTTCCACCTGATGGGCACGGCACGGATGGGTTGCGACGATGGCCAAAGCATCGCCGACCGCGACGGCCGGGTGCATGGGATAGCCAATCTCACACTCGCCGATAGCTCCCTCTTCGCCTCGGCGGCGGCCGTGAATCCAACGCCGACACTGCAGGCAGTCGCTCTTCGTGCCGGGCAAGCTATGCGAGCAAGGCTTGGCCTTTGCGAGGCGCTTGTCTCATGAATGATACCCCCAAACTCGTCGCGTTGCTTGACACGCTCATGCCTGGCGACGGCATCGATTGGCCGGCGGCTGGCGCGCATGGTCTCGCAGACAAAACTTGGGAGATGGCCAGACTACAGCCGGATGGGGAGCAGGCGATCAGCACCATGATCTCCATGCTGCCTCCTGGCTTCAACGACTTGCCTGAGGATGCCCGCGAGGCCGCGCTACGTGAGATCGAAACCGATGAACCCGCAATCTTCGGCTCGGTCGTGTCCTTCGCCTACAACGCGTACTACACCGACCCGGAGGTACGGGATGTGATAGAACGGGTCTGCGGATACGAAAACCGACCGCCCCAACCCTTGGGCTACGAGCTTCCTCCCTTCGACGAGAGCCTCCTCGATCAGGTAAAGGCGCGGGGTCCGATCTGGCGAGCCGTGCCAGACTCATGAGCAGCCATTCCGGGGTAATGGAGCCGCGACCCGCGGTCGGAGCGTCCGCGATGCTCGTCAACACGCTGCTGATCCCCATCATGGGCGCAACGGTCAAGACTCTCGCCGAGATGGATGTCGGCACGCTCGAAATGCTGACGTGGCGGGCGGAAATCGTGCTGGTCCTGCTCTTGCCCTTTCTTCTCAAAGCCGAGCATCGGGAGGCCGTGCGGACGGCCGACATCCGCGCGCATGCGATACACGCGGCCTTTGCGATCGCGACCATGGCATGTTTCTATTTCGCGCTCAGAACCCTGCCTCTGGCGACCGTCACGTCCATCAACTTCACGACGCCGATCTTCGCGCTTCTGCTGGCCTGGCTCCTGTTCGGCGAACGCGTTTCGCTTGCAGGCTGGTCGGCAATGGGCGCGGGGTTTCTTGGAACAATCCTCATTCTACGCCCCGACGCCAGCGGCATTGGCCTCGATGTTGTGGTCGTACTGGTAGGGTCCATTCTCGCCGCCGGCATGAACCTGGCGGTGCGAAGAATGCCGGCGCGCAGCTCGAACTACGCAGTCGTGTTTTATCTCAGTCTCTTCGGGGCGATCTTCTACGCTTTGATCGGCGGCCCGTCTTTGAGGATGCCGACAGCAACCGAGTTCGGCTTGTACATGGCGCTTGGCGTCTTGGCGCTTGGGATCCATACCTGTGTCACGTTCGCCTTCCGCTTTGCAACATCCATGCTGATCGGCGCACTTGACTACGCGCGGATCGTCTGGGCAATCCTGATAGGCCTTTTCTTCTTTGCCGAGCAGCCGGATTTCATGGATGGCCTTGGCATCGTTCTTATTGTTCTGAGTGGTTGGGTGGTCATGCGCTCGCCAAAAGCATCGCCTCCCCAGAACGCCGCCTAAGCCGTCATGCTTCCGTAAGGGCAGTTTGGTTGAACTCTGGCGTCGCACGTTCATACGCGTGCGCGATACGCAAAACGTCGGCGTCTCCGAACAGCCGACCGGTGATCTGAATGCCCATCGGCAAGCCCGCACGCGACATGCCAGCCCTGACCGAGGCCGCAGGAATGCCGGCGACGTTTGCAGGCGCTGTTATTAGAGGTGAATCCAGATAATAGAACGGCTCGATCTCTTCCAGTTTGGGCGGATCGCCCAGCGCCGCCGGGTAGACCAAAACGTCTACCGTCTTCATCGCCTTTGCGGTGGCCCTCGCAAGCTCGCGCCGTTTCATTTGCGCCCGAACGTAGTCCTCTGCCCGGATGAAGGCTCCGAGCGTGATGCGCTTTCGGGACATCTCGGACACCTCAGAGGCACGGTTTCGGAGATTCGCGCCGTGAACAGCAAAAGCCTCGGACATCATGATGATCGAGTTGCAGGCGGTGAACTCCATGATGTCCGGCATGGATACCTCTCGCACTTCAGCGCCAAGATCGGCCATGACTTTCAGCGCTTGCTCCGTGGCCGCTCTCACTTCTTCGCTGACGGCGGGATGCTCCGCGAATTGGCGGACATATCCAATCTTGGCACCGGTCAGGTCTTCGGTGAGCGTCGGCGCAGTTTTCAACTGCGCAGATGGGACGCAAACAGGGTCCGCCGGGTCGTACCCCGCGATCGCGTCGAGCAGGAGCGCGCAATCCTCGCTCGTCCGCCCCATGGGACCGGCGTGGTCCAGCGACCCCGCCAAAGGGAACAGCCCCGAAAGGCTGACTAGGCCATAGGTTGGCTTCAGCCCGGCAACGCCGCAGAAGCTTGCCGGAATCCGGATCGAGCCGCCGGTATCCGAGCCCAGCGCGCCCGGAACCATTCCTGTCGCCAGCGAAACGCCTGCGCCCGAAGACGACCCTCCGGCATAACGTCCTTTGTCCCACGGGTTGGTCGCATTAGGCGCCATCGAATCTTTTGACGGCCCGCCCAGGCATAGTTCCGCGCATTCGAGCTTTCCTAACAGAACCGCGCCGGCGTCTTTCAGACGGGCCCAAGCGAAGGCGTCGCGGTCCGGCACCCGATCCGCATAGAGGCGAGAGCAGACGGTTGTGGGAATGCCGGCCGTGTCGAACGCGTCCTTGAGCGCGATGGGAATTCCTTGAAGCGGTCCGCGCCGGCGACCTCTCGAGATCTCTTCATCCGCCTCCCGCGCCATCTCCAAGGCGATCTCAAACGTCGGGAGAACGAAGGCGCGATAGACCGGGTTCAGACGCTCGATCCGCTTGACGTGGGCTGTGGTCAATTCGACCGAACTGATGTCGCCAGCCGCAATCATCGCGGACATCTGGCGCAGGGTAAGGTCGGTCAACGCCTCCATGTCAAAGAGGCTCCCGCGGATCGAACCGATTGAGCGATTTGGCCGATTCTCGACTTTGCTCCGTCTTCAAGTATAGGAAGAGACTTCCCAGCCGAACATAAGCGGCGTGGAGCTCGTCAACATCGTGATCGTCAGGGTTCAACCCGATGCGCTCAAGGATCGACAGGAATTCCGCCTTGGAGGTCATATTGCCTCCGTCAGAAACGGTCGAGTGCCCGCAGCCTTTCGCCGCAATTGATCCCAACGCATCTGAATCACGCGTTCGCTGACCAGAAAGTCGCGAGCCTGCTCCGCTTCGGGGCCGCCAAGTGACTTGATCTTCTGCCCCGCCAAGGCCGCCAGCTGAATAGCGCAGTTTTCCTCGTAGATGACGGCAGCGCACACCGCCTCCCGCACGTTGCGGCCAACGGCGACGATCCCATGATTGCGCAGCGCCAGTACGCTTCCATCGCCCAAGGCCGCCGCCATGTGCCGGCCAACCTCGTCATTCTCGATGATCCCGTCGTACCGATCATACAGACGCACCCGGTCCCAAAGCATCAGGGCGCTCTGATAGACCGGACGGAACGCCTCGCCGGCGGCCCCAAGTGCGAGCGCGTGGAATCCGTGCGTGTGCACAACGGCTCCGATATCAGCCCGCACCCGGTAGATTGACACATGAAAAGCGAGTGACGGACTCACACGGTCTTCGGTTCCAGTGTCGAGATCGAAGTCCGCTTCAAAAATGTCGCCCGCCCGAACTTCGTCAAACGCGTAACCGTATCGGTGCCCCAAAAGACGTTCCCGATCCTGAAGGCGCGCGGTCACGTGCCCCGCAATACCGCTGTTTTGTCCCTCTTCATCGAGAATGTGGAACCCGGCCAACAGGTCATCTCGCAAGTCGCCGAAATTCACCAGACAAGACCTCCCGCAGTTGTTTTTCGTGTTCTGCCGGTCGCGCCGCGCACTTCAATTCTGCCCATAGGCGGGTTGGCATCAATGACGGACGAAGCTCGTGTTCCCGTGTACTTCGGCATGCCACGGCGCCGGTCCGGAGCCATTCTGTCGCTAAACGCTCCGAGAAACCCGAAGACCTCACAATCTAGACTTTCAAATAAATTATATAGTTATATCATTAGGTCAACAATTCATGCTGTCGACCCATCGATTCGTGAACCCGCCATGGCCGTCAAATGCGACACTTTCTTATCCCATGGACGCGTAACGCCCTCGAGGAACGGCTAAGGCAGAGCGGCTTCGGATAACACTAGAACGCCGAAGCAGGCCCAAAGGGAGTGGGACATGACCTCATTGGCCGGCAAGACCGCGATCGTCACAGGCGGCGCAAGAGGGATTGGCGCAGCAATCGTCGAGCGTTTCGTTTCTGAAGGGATGCGCGTTGCTGCATTTGACCTGAACCCGCCCGCCCCGCCAACCAATGGTCTGTCCCGCCGCGTGGATGTGGCCGACGAGAAGCAAGTGACCGACGCTGTAGCCGAGACAGTCGATATCTTTGGCCGGATCGACGTCCTTGTGAATTGCGCCGCAGCCGATGGAATCCGAGGCGCCGTCACTGAGATGACGCTTGACGGCTGGAACCTCGTCATGGCGGCAAACCTCACAGGAGCGTTCCTTATGAGCCGCGCTGCCATTCCGGCAATGGCATCCGGCGAGGGTGGCGCGATCATCAACGTCGCATCGCAATTGGGCTCGGTCGCTGTTCCGGCCAACCCCGCATACTGCGCCTCGAAAGGGGGACTCATCCAGTTGACGCGCGCCATGGCGCTCGATCACGCAGCCGAGGGCATTCGTGTCAACGCCCTTTCCCCCGGCGCGGTCCTGACCGAGCGCCTCGTCGGCGTCTATGGCTCCGAATCTGCGGTGCGGGATGCCCTGACAGGGAAATACCCCCTCGGTCGCATCGGAATGCCAGACGATCTGGTTGGCGCTGCGGTGTTCCTCGCATCGGATGAATCGCGCTTCATGACCGGCGCGGATCTCGTTGTGGACGGCGGGTACTCGGCGCAATGACCGAAAGGGCACGGCGAACCCGCGTTCGCCGCTCTGTCGGAGCGGCTCAGAAACAAGACGACTGGATCTGAAAATGACACCCAAACGAGTTCCTGAGGTTTCCTTCCGATTGCGAAGGCGCGCGACCTCTCCTGGGGGAAACGTCGAATTCGAATGGACTACGCTGACCACCGCTGACATCTTTGGCGGCAAGAAGGTCGCGCTCTTTGCCGTTCCCGGAGCCTTTACGCCGGCTTGCTCTGACCAGCATCTTCCCGGTTTCGAACGACTTTTTGATGAGTTCCGGAAATTGGGCGTAGACACGATCGCATGCCTGGCCGTCAACGATACCTTCGTAATGAACCAATGGGCGTCATCGCGGAACATCGAGAAAGTCACGATGCTGCCGGACGGAAACGCGGATTTCACCCGTGGAATGGGCATGCTCGTCGATCGAACCGCTGTGGGTATGGGAATGCGAAGCTGGCGCTACGCGATGCTGGTCGAGAACGGCGAAATCACCCAGATGATCGCTGAACCCGGGTTTGAGAAGTCGCCACAGGCAGTTCCATTCGAGGTTTCAAGCGCCGAGAACCTACTCGAATTGATCAAATCCGCCTGAGCAAGAAAGGTGACCAACGGGAGACATATCTCATCGGCCAATTCACAAGATCGAAGTGCCAGGTCAGGCCCCATCCAGCATTCGGTGAATGAGGTCCGCCTGCGAGGCCGGAGAAGTCGGAAAAGCGGCGCGGGAATGACTAAGGCCAAGACCAAGAGCAGCCTCGGCCAGCTTGTACGAAAGCGGACCAGGATTGATGACCGGCACCGAAAGCCGGCTGGAGAGGTAGGCGTGCGCCTGATGCATCGTCGTCGAGCCGAGAAGGATTACGTCGGCGCCATCATCATTGACGCAACTCGTCGCCAATTCCGCCAACGCCTCGAAAGTCTCGTCTTTCTTACCGCCCAGCAGCCCTTGATTGTCAGGAATCGCATCGAGAGACCGGATCGAAGCGCAAGCATGGCCGACACCCAGTTCCATAAGGGTCTTTTCATAGAAGTGCCGCCAATGCGGCCACATGGCGAGTATCGAAAACCGTTTGCCGAGCAACAACGCCATCAGGACCGAGGCCCTTCCCGGCCCGATCACCGGGATCGACAACTCGGACCGAAGCGCAGCGACACCACTGTCGCTCACGGTATCTACGCAGACTGCTTCGTATCCCTCGCTCTCGGCCTTCAGTCCGGCCTCGAGCACGCCAATCTCGGCCAGCGCCATATCGGAGGCGCTCACGTAGTTTTTTGGAGCGGCGCGCACCGACCGGAATTCGAAAGTGATGTCGGGCCCCAGCTTGACCGCATCCAGCTGCGCCCGCCTCAAATCACGGTTCTCCTCCGTCATTGGAAACGGAACGATCACAAGGACCCTTTTCAACTTGAAGCACCTCTGAGCCAATTCTCCGCGGACCTCCAGCACAGGCCCGCAGCGTAGCGAAACAGGAAAACCGGGAGCGATCAACAGTGGATCATTTGGGATGTCTTGCAGCCGCGACGGCTACTGCGACCCCGCCGGAAGAGGTCAGAGCCAAATCCGCCCTGATCCTCGCGGACACAGTCGGCGCAATCGTCGGCGGTTCGGCGGAAGCCGAAGTCCGCGCGCTGACCAATCGACTTGTTGGCGAGGATGGCGGGGCAGCGTTCGTCATTGGATCGGGCGGGCGCGCAACGCCCAGGATCGCAGCCCTTCTTAACGGCACAGCCGGAACGGCGCTCGAAATGGACGAAGGTCATCAGTTCGCGAAGGGTCACCCGGCAATCCACGTCATCCCCGCGATCCTCGCCGTAGCGCTAACCACAGAATGCACGGGACGCGACCTGCTGAACGCGGTGACAATGGGCTATGAGGCGGCGGCGCGGGTCGGAGTAGCGACGTCGCTTAGACCGTCGATGCATCCGCACGGAACGTGGGGAGCGATCGGTGCGGCCGTTGGCGTGTTGCGAATGTCGGACTTACCGGCGGAAACTCACCGCGACGCCATGAACATGGCCGCGAGCCTTGGATCAACGCCGTCGCGCAATACGATGCTTGAGGGCGCAACTGTTCGGAACGTGTTCGCCGGCGTTTCCAACCAGATGGGGCTGCTCGTATCTGATTTGGCGGCTTCTGGGTTTTCCGGGGATCGCGAGGGCGTGGCGCAGGTCTTCGGACAAACCGTTTCCGACACCTTTGACGAGACCGAACTCAGCCGCGACCTTGGCGATCGTTGGGAAGTCATGAGAAATTACTTCAAGATGCACTCCTGCTGCCGATTCAACCATGCGGCGCTGGACGCGGTCGACTTGCTCCTCGCAGACGAGACGGACATCCGAACCGACGAGATCGCGAAGATCACCGTCGACACCTATGGCTTGGCCGTAGAATTGGACGACCCGGAACCTCGCAATGTCCTGGCGGCAAAGTTTTCCGTGCCCTTCGCGATCGCAACTCGTTTTACAACGGGCTCGTCCGGGGTTGAGAGCTTTGCCGCGGAGCGAGTGAATGACGAAGCGACGCTGGCGCTCGCCAGAAGAATTGAGCTTCGCGAAGATCCGCGGATG
Source organism: Paracoccaceae bacterium (assembly GCA_030066855.1). Lineage (GTDB taxonomy): Bacteria > Pseudomonadota > Alphaproteobacteria > Rhodobacterales > Rhodobacteraceae > Kangsaoukella. The sequence continues at coordinate 7,864 of JASJAU010000081.1, forward strand.
AGCGCGCGATTGCCTGACGAAAGGCCCGCGCGGATCAGCTTGACGACGCGAGATGGTCGGGAATTGACGGCAGAGACCCGCACAAACCGCGGAGATTGGCGGGATCCGTTCACCGAAAACCAACTGCACGAGAAGTTCCTGTCGCTCACCGCGCGGCAATGGTCTCGCGACCATTCGGAAGATGTTTGGTCTGCCTGTCTGGAATTGGACCGAGAGGCAAGCGCGACAACCCTTCTTGACCTTCTTGCCACCGGGGAGAGTGACGCGTGACTCCCCAAGAACAAGTCGCGTTGGTCCAAAACTACTTCGCTGCAGTCGACGCGGAGGATTTGCCCGCATTGTTGAGCATTCTGACCGAAACCTGCGTTTTCACGGTCGAAACTCACGGCGTTCGACTGGAAGGACACGACGCCATTGCGGCCATGTTCAAGCGGCTGTGGGACAATCACAAGGCTGTTCGCCACCACCAGTTCGTCCACGTTCCAGATCCGGTCGACGGGCGCATCGCTTCGCGATTTCAGGTTGAGAACACCGAAAAAGACGGAAGCCTGACGCGGAAGTCGAACTGCAACTTCTTTGAATTCGACGGGGAACGGTTCTCTGCCGTTGCTGTTTACATGGCCGGGCCCAACACGCTCGATCACGAATAAGGAGGAGAGCCTGTCTCGACGCGGCATTAGACAGCGAGGCGCGGGGTATCGTGAAAGGAATGCGAGGAAGACATGAGACTTCAAGGGAAGACCGCGGTGATCACGGGAGCCGGCAGACCTGGTGGAATTGGCCAGGGGATCGCGGCCCGGCTTTCTCAGGATGGCGCCCGGGTCGTGCTGCACGACCTCGGTGAAACCAAGGGAGAAATCGCCCCGGCTCACGGCGTGGGCACTTCGGAAGACCTGGAAACCGTCGCATCCGCGATCCGCGCGGGGGGCGGAGAGGCCGCAACCTTTTGCGGCGACGTTCTGGTAGAGGACGATGTCTCTGGATTGATGGATTTCGCCGCCGACCGCTATGGAAGCGTCGACATCCTGATCAACAACGCCGGGATC
>JASJAU010000082.1 GCA_030066855.1 Paracoccaceae bacterium
GGAAGACCTCGCCATCGCCGAAGCCCGCAAGCTGGGCATCCCGGTCGTGGCCGTGGTTGACACCAACTGCTCGCCCGAGGGCGTTGATTACGTCATCCCGGGCAACGACGACGCGGCCCGCGCGATCGCGCTCTACTGCGATCTGGCGAGCCGTGCGGCGCTCGACGGCATGTCGGCGCAGCTTGGCGCGGCCGGCGTGGACGTGGGTGCCTTCGAGGACGCGACCGAAGAGGTTGTCGAACCTGAGGCCGAGGCTGGGGAACCTGCTGAAGAAGCTCCGGCTGAGGACGCTCCGGCCGAAGAAGAGAAGGCGGAAAGCTGATCTTTGGCGGCGGCCGGTTCCGGCTGCCGCGCGACCGAGATGGGACGCGGCGGCATAACCCGCGTCCGAACCTATCCGAATTTGAGGAGAGACAAGATGGCCATCACGGCTGCACTTGTGAAAGAGCTCCGCGACAAGACAGGCGCGGGTATGATGGACGCCAAAAGGGCGCTTACTGAGAACGACGGCGACATGGACGCCGCCGTGGACTGGTTGCGGACGAAGGGGCTCGCCAAGGCCGACAAGAAGTCGGGTCGGACGGCGGCTGAAGGCCTTGTTGCCGTGAAGACGGACGGCGGCGTTGGCGTGGCGGTTGAAATCAACTCGGAAACGGACTTCGTGGGAAAGAACGCCGAGTTCCAGGCCATGGTCGCCAGCTTTGCGGATACAGCACTTCTGGTTAACGACATCGAGGCGCTCAAATCTGCCGACATGGGCGGCAAGCCTGCGTCGGAGGTTCTGACCGATGCGATCGCAAAGATCGGCGAGAACATGTCGATCCGACGGATGGCCAAAATCACCGGTAACAACGTTGCCAAGTACGTTCACAACCCGGCCGCCGCCGACATGGGCAAAATTGGCGTGCTTGTCGCTTACAGCGGTTCGGACGAAGGCTTTGCCCGCCAAGTCGCCATGCACATAGCCGCCGTGAACCCTGCCGCGCTGAGCGAGGCTGACATGGACCCGGCCGTTGTCGAGAAAGAGCGCCAGATCCAGATGGATATCGCCCGCGAATCCGGGAAGCCGGAGCAGGTGATCGAGAAGATGATCGAAGGCCGCATGAAGAAGTTCGTGGCGGAATCGACGCTGCTGAACCAGTCCTTCGTGGTCGATCCGGACAAGACTGTGGGCGCTGCCGCTGCCGATGCGGGCGTCGAGATCACCGGTTTCGTCCGAATGGCTGTGGGCGAGGGGATCGAGAAGATAGAGGAAGACTTCGCAGCCGAAGTGGCGAAAGTCGCGCAAGGCTGACCCGAGGGTCATTCAAAAAGATCAGGGCGGCGCCGCCGGGACGCGGAGCCGCCCTTACTTTTTACCCACCCGACGCGCGACCAATGGGGATGAGGTATTGGCGCGGGCGTCACTCGTTCTGATCAGTTGCCGGCCATCGGACGGAATATGCGCCCTCCAGCCGGCGATCGGTTTCCCGACGTCCCTCCTGTTGCACCCGGTATTACGGGCTGTTGCGGAGGGATGTTCCCTGGCCAATGCCACCACTCACGGAACGGTTGTATTCTGGCGTGGAAGGTGACCTTGGGGAAGTAAGGAATTCCTTACCCTGGGACGCCTTTCTGTGGATAACTTCGTCAGCGGTCCAGCACGAAGATCTGGCGGTGAAGGGACGCCTTCATCACTGCCTGGGTCGTTGTCTCGACGTTAAGCGCCTCGCGCGCTTTTCGCAGGTGCTTTTCGACGGTCGTGGACTTCAGACCCATGATAGTCGCGATGTCCTGGATGGTCTTGCCGTCGCCGACCCATTCCAACACCTCTCTCTGCCGCTTGGACAGGCGCTGGCTCGTTTCGGGAAAGGGGAGGGACATGATCCGCAGATGCGCGACCTGCGCCAGCAAGTTGATCGTCTCGCCACGCGCGTCCCATATCGCGTCGGCGTCGGTTTGCGACAGACCCTTGCGGGCGGTCAGCGCCATCGCGCCTTTGTGGCGGATCGAACTGTCGGGAAAGGAAATCGTGACACCAGCGGTGACACCGTGGCGGCGATTGAATGCAATAATTTTCATTTGTTTATCAGTAAGTTGCGCACCATTCCTCATCAAGTATGACCAGGACATCGCGCCTTCGTTTCGGCTGGCCCATTCGGTCATGGGCGCGTCTTCGAACATGCCGTCGGCGAAAAATCCCTTGATGTAGGCGTCCGAATGATTGGTCAGGATCAGCATGTCATCCTGGCTGCCGAGACCGTTCGGCGTTCGAAAGCGGGTGTATCCGTAGATCAGCCGGTCGAACCCGAAAGACGCCATCTCGGCAGCTAGGACAGACCAGACATCCTCGACCGAGCGGCATTCGACGATGCGGCCAAGCGGGTCGGACATGCGCGTCAGGCGTTCAGCCGCTGGGCGAAGGCACGGATGGCCAGCGCGTATCCATCGGGACCGAGCCCGACGATCAACCCGGCGGCCACAGGCGCGATTTTGCTCTCATGGCGAAAATCCTCGCGCGCGTAGACGTTCGAGATGTGAAGCTCGATGACAGGAACGCCCGTGGCGAGGATCGCATCGCGGAGCGCGATCGAGGTGTGCGTATAGGCGCCGGCGTTCAGTACGATGCCGTCGAATGCGCCGGCGGACGTCTGAATGGCGTCGACGAGCTCGCCCTCATGATTCGATTGCCGACAGTCTACCTCGAGGCCGAGCTGAGCGCCGGTGGCGCGGCACATTTCGTCAATGTCCGACAGGGTTTTGGCGCCGTACAATCCTGGCTCGCGTTTGCCGAGCATGTTCAGGTTGGGGCCGTTGAGAACGAGTATTGAGGGCATGGCAGCGCAAAAGCATCACATTCAGGCGCTTGCAGCAACCGTCACGTCGCGTGGCGCGCCGCCGCAGAGCTTTAGTGTGGCGGCGCGGTCGGGCTGTGCGGGGGGCATTCGGATTTGCGAAGGGATGGGTGAAGGGTGATTTTGGTTGAGCTGCGGGTGGCAGCGCGCTGATAACAAAGACGCTACGGTGCTGCGGTCAACTTACCATAATACAGATTATGCGAATACGCCTGTACGGTTTCCGCGGGTTGGGAGCAGCGCCTCAGCCCAATGCGTAGCCCGCCCCCCGGACCGTCCGGATCAGGTCGCCGCCGCCATGCCGGCCAAGCGCCTTTCTCAGGCGCCCGATGTGAACGTCGACGGTGCGCGTGTCGACATAGATGTCGCGTCCCCAGACGCGATCCAGAAGCTGGTCTCGGGACCAGACGCGTCCGGGTTTCTCCATGAATGTTGACAGCAGCCGGAACTCTGTCGGTCCCAATCGGATCTCGTCGCCGCCCCGCGTTACCCGGTGCGTCTCGGCATCCAGCACAATGTCGTCGTATTCAAGACGAATGCCCACTGTCGACGGCCGCACCCGGCGGAGCTGGCTGCGCACGCGCGCCATCAGCTCGACGATCGAATAGGGCTTGATCACATAATCGTCCGCCCCCGTTTCAAGCCCCCTCACCCGATCAACTTCCTCGCTCCGCGCCGAAAGCATGATGATGGGAACGGAGCGGCTCTTCGGGCTCGACTTCCAGCGCCGGCAAATCTCGATGCCGGAGACGCCCGGCAGCATCCAATCGAGCACGACAATGTCCGGGGCCGCCTCGTCAAAAACCACGAGCGCGTCGTCGCCATTTTCGGCCGTGGCCACGCGAAACCCCTCGGCCTCAAGGTTATAGGCAAGGACCTCCCGCTGGGCCGGTTCGTCTTCGACGATGAGAACGCTGGGTTGGGATGACGCCATGGCGATCAGATCCCTTCGCTTACGTAGGGGGTCTTGTCGTGGTTCTGACGTTGGTCATCTGGCAGCGATCCGGTGACCAAGTACACGACCTGCTCCGCGATGGACGTCACATGATCGCCCATCCGCTCGATGTTCTTAGCGATGAAATGCAAGTGCATGCAGGGCGTGATTTTCCGGGGATCCTCCATCATGTAGGTCAGGAACTCGCGGAAGAGCGTGTTATACATTTGGTCCACATCCTCGTCGCGCAGGATGACCTGAAGCGCCAGTGTCTCGTCGCGCTGGATATAGGCGTCGAGCGCGTCGTTCAGCATCAGCTGCACTTCGCGAGACATACGCCGAAGCGCGGCCGGGGCGCCCTCAATCGCCGGCGTCTGGGCCAGGACGGGCGTGCGTTTTGCGATGTTTTTCGAGTAATCGCCGCAGCGCTCGAGATTCGCGCTGACCTTGAGCACGGTCAGAACGGTTCTGAGATCGGACGCGATCGGCGCCCGAAGCGCGATCAGACGGGCGGCTTCCTCGTTCACCTGTTCTTCGAGGGCGTCGATAGCCTTGTCGTTCTTGCGGACTGCGTCGGCCAGTTCGACGTCGAACTGCTCGAGTGATTTCGCGCTGTCGAGAATGGCTGATTCGACGAGGCCGCCCATTTTCATGATGAGTGCCTGGATCGATTCGAGGTCGCGGTCGAAAACCGATTGTATGTGCTGGTCGTTCATATTCGTCCGTCCGATCAGCCGATGCGGCCCGTGATGTAGCTCTCGGTCCGGCTGTCCTTGGGGGTCGTGAAGATCTCGCCGGTCTCGCCGTACTCCACAAGGATGCCGAGATGGAAGAAGGCGGTTTTCTGGCTGACCCGCGCCGCCTGCTGCATCGAGTGGGTGACGATAACGACCGAGTAGTTTTGCCTGAGCTCGTCGATCAGCTCCTCGACCTGCGCGGTGGCGATTGGGTCGAGCGCCGAGCAGGGCTCGTCCATCAGAAGAACTTCGGGCTCTGTGGCGACAGCTCGCGCGATGCACAGGCGCTGCTGCTGGCCGCCGGAGAGCCCGGTGCCGGGCTCCTGCAGACGGTCCTTCACCTCGTCCCAAAGCGCGCCCCGGCGCAGCGCCCTTTCGACGATGTCGTCGAGATCGGCCTTGGTCTTGGCGAGCCCGTGGATGCGCGGGCCGTAGGCGATGTTGTCGTAGATGGACTTTGGGAACGGGTTTGGCTTTTGAAAGACCATGCCCACCTTGGCCCGAAGCTGCACCGGATCGACCTTCGGATGGTAGATATCCTCACCATCGATCAGGATGTCTCCTTCGATGCGGGCGATGTCGATGGTGTCGTTCATTCGGTTCAGGCAGCGCAGGAAGGTCGACTTCCCGCAGCCCGAGGGGCCGATGAAGGCGGTGACGGTCTTATCCTCGATCTCGACCGAGACGTCCTTGATCGCGTGCGCGTCTCCGTAGAAGACGTCGACGCCTTCCGCGGTGATCTTGATCTCTTTCATATCCGTCGCCCGTTCCGTGAGCCTCATGTCGTTCATAGCTCTCTCCCCTACCAGCGGCGCTCAAACTTGCGGCGAAGCAGAATAGCGATGATGTTCATGCTGAGAAGGAAGATCAGCAAGATGATGATGCCGCCCCAGGCCTTTTCGGTAAAGACGGCGTCCGAGCGCGACGCCCAATTGTAGATTTGCGCGGGCATGGCCGAGTTCGGGCCTTCGAAGCCTTCCAGGAAGGTCTCGGGATAGCGCGCCACAAAACCGACCATCCCGATCAGGAGGAGCGGCGCGGTCTCGCCCAAGGCCTGGGCCAGGCCGATGATGGTCCCGGTCAGAATGCCAGGCATGGCGAGGGGCAGCACGTGGTGGAAGACCGACTGCATTTTCGAGGCCCCGACTGCCAGCGCGGCGTCGCGGATCGACGGCGGGACCGATTTGAGTGAGGCGCGGGTCGAGATGATGATCGTCGGCAGCGTCATGAGCGTCAGCACGAGGCCGCCCACCAGGGGCGCCGACTGTGGCAAGTGCATAAACTGGATGAAGACTGCGAGGCCCAGGATGCCGAAGACGATTGACGGCACGGCCGCGAGGTTCGAGATGTTCACTTCGATCAAATCGGTGAACCAGTTCTTCGGCGCGAACTCTTCGAGATAGATCGACGCCGCAACGCCTATGGGCAGCGACAGGACGAGCACGACGATCATCATCATGAAGGACCCGAGGACGGAAGCGCCGATCCCTGCCCCGCCCGGGTTGTCCACGCCGGTATCGACGCCGGTAATGAACTGCCAGTTGAAGGTCTGGATGATCACGCCCGCCTCTGCCAGCGCGTCGACAAGATCGAGGTCGCCCGGCTGCATAAAGCGGTTGCCTTCGCCCACGCTCTCGCGCGTGAAGGTGCCCTTGAAGTAGCGGTCGACGCGGGAGGAGGCGGGAAGCTCAAACGAGATGGCCTGCCCGATATCGCCTGGATTCTCGCGGTAGTGGGAGCGCAGGGTGCCGCCGACTTTGCCGAGCAGCCGCTCGACTGTGCCGCCGTCGAATTCGGCATCAAGCCCCCTCGTCTCAAGGCTATCGGTCAAAGCGCCGATGAAGAAGTCCGTGTAAACGCGGGTTTTCAGCAACGCGGATTCGGCTTCGTCGAACTGCTCCTGCGTCATGGTGAACTCGATATTCACCACCGTCCGTTGAAAGGCCGGAAGACCGTTCGACAGGATCGCGTAAACGAGGAACACAAGGGCCAGAAGGCCGGTGACGATCGCCGCGACGCCATAGGCGCGAAACCGCTTTTCGGCGGCGTTCCGGCGGCGCGTGCGTTCATCCGCGGCATGGAGCGAGTTTTTTGCCGGCGCGGGAGCGCTGCCGTCGGCACTCATATCGATCATTCGTACTGCTCCCGATATTTGCGGACGATGTAGAGCGCGAGGACGTTCAATCCGAGTGTGAGCACGAAGAGCGTTGTACCGAGCGCGAAGGCGACAAGCGCTTCCGGCGAGGCGAAATCGCTGTCACCGGTCAATTGGCTCACGATCTTGGCGGTCACCGTGGTCATCGCCTCGAACGGGTTGAGTGACAGGCGGGCGGCGGCCCCTGCCCCGAGAACCACGATCATCGTCTCGCCGATGGCGCGCGAGGCGGCGAGGAGGATCGCGCCGACGATGCCCGGTAGCGCGGCGGGCAGGATCACCTGACGGATCGTCTCAGATTGCGTGGCGCCGAGCCCGTAGGAGCCGTCGCGCATCGCCTGGGGCACCGCGTTGATGATGTCGTCGCTGAGAGAGCTCACGAAGGGGATCAGCATTACGCCCATGACGAGGCCCGCCGTCATTACGGCTGTGCCGCCCGACATCCAGCCCACCGTGTTCTGCCCAAAGACCGAGACCAGCATCGGACCGACTGTCAGGAGGGCAAAGAGGCCGTAGACGATAGTGGGAATGCCGGCCAGCACTTCGAGGAGCGGCTTGGCGATCGCTCTGACCCGAGGGGTTGCATATTCAGAGAGGTAGATCGCGGCGAACAACCCGATTGGCACCGAGACCAGGAGCGCAATGAGCGAGATGTAGAACGTGCCCCAGAGGAGCGGAAGGACGCCGAGGCTCGAGGCCCCGCCCCGCCCGGAAAAGCTGGGCGCCCATTCCAGGCCAAAGAAGAAATCCCAAGCCGAGTAGAGCCGGAAGAACTCAATCGTGTTGAAGACGAGCGACAAGAGGATGCCGATGGTCGTCAGGATGGCGATCGAGGCGGCGAACATCAGGATGGTGAGAACGCCCCGCTCCACTACGTTTCGGGCTCGAAACTCGTTGGTGGTCCGAAGCAGCGCAAGGATGAGGCCGGCGATCGCGAGCGCGATGACGACGATGCCCATCAGCAAGCTGCCTGTCGCCTTGAAGTCACGATACCGCTGCGCCGCGTTTAAGACGTCGGAAGAGACATTCGAGCCAAGCGCGACGCCGACTTCGGCCAGCTGCTCGCGCAAGTCGGCGAGCTCTGTGGCGACGGATCCCGCCTGCTCTTCGGTCATCGCGCCTTGCCCGACAGCGCGGTCAAGCCCGTCCGCCACCCGTCGCACGTCCGACATGACCAGACCGAGTGTCGTATCTTCCGAGACCGCTGTGTCGGGAAGCTGGGCCGCGATGCGGCCGTCAATCAACAGAGGTTGCGCAAGCAGCCAGACGATCATCAGGCCGAATGCAGGAACCGTGACCCACATGATGACGTGCGAGCCGTAGTAGTTGGGTTGCGAGTGCAGGTTCCGGCTGTCGCCTCCCGCGCTTTGCAGAGCTCGGGACCGACCCAGCAAGTACCCCGCCGCGGCCAGAGCAAGCACGATAATGACAAGCCAGAAGACAGGCATTGCGACCCCCAGGGCCTTGAAAACAGACTAAAAGTCAGAAAAGGGGCGGCAAAACGCGCCGCCCCTTGAACGCGGAATCAGCTCAGGAGCCGCTGCCCATAGTCATGCCGTTCGACACGGCTTCCTGGGTCTTCATCAACTCCGGGTCGGAGACGAGGCCATACTGGGCCAGCGGGCCGTCCGGACCGGCGATCTCGTTCGAGACGAAGAAGTCGGCGTATTCCTGCAGGCCCGGGATCACGCCGAGGTGGGCCTTCTTGATGTAGAAGAAGAGTGGACGCGAGACCGGGTATTCGCCGGTCGAGATAGTCTCGGTTGACGGAGCGACGCCCGACATCGTCGCGACCTTCAGCTTGTCGGTGTTGTTCTCGTAGAACGCGAGACCGAAGACGCCGATGCCGTTGGAGTTGGCGTCGATCCGCGCCAGCGTTTCAGTATAGTCGCCGTCGATGTCTACCGATTTGCCGTCGGTGCGAACCTCGAGGCATGCGTCCTCGGCGTCGTCTTCCGACATGCCGCCGTCCATCATCGCTTGGAAGGCGCCGGTGGCTTCGCAGCCGGCTGCGATCACCTTTTCCTCAAAGACTTCGCGGGTGCCGTGCTTGGTGCCCGGGATGAAGGCGAGGATGTCCGAGGCCGGCAGTTCGCCATTGAAATCCGACCACTGCTGATGCGGGTTGTCCACGAGCGCGCCGTCAACCATCACCTTCGGCGCGAGCGCGTTGAAGATGTCCGACGGCGTGAAGGCGGTGTAGGCCGGGCCGTCGATCTGGCTGGCGAAGACGATGCCATCATAACCGATGCGGACTTCGATGATGTCGGTGACGCCGGCGTCGGCGCAGGCCTGAATCTCTTTCTCGCGGATCGCGCGGGACGCGTTTGCAATGTCGATGGTGTTCTCGCC
>JASJAU010000083.1 GCA_030066855.1 Paracoccaceae bacterium
GGCCTTCGTCCGGTCCGCCTTTCAGACGCCGCATCTGGCGGTCTACAACTCTGCGATGCTACGGGCCTATTTTGAGACCCGCAGCGGTCTTGTCGGTCCCGATAGCCCCTCGGCAAGCGCCACGCTGGAGAACGCGCTCAAACGCCCTACGAAGGCGCAGCTCGACCGGATCGCGCCCAAGTCAGACACGGCGCGCCGAAGGCTCGTCTTCTACGCCCGACCCGAGGGGCACGCCGCCCGGAACATGTTCGCCACCTTCGTTCTGGGGCTGAAGCGCGCGCTGAATCGGGGGGTCTTCGACGGCCATCCCTGGGAGTTCATCGGTCTGGGATCGCTGGCTTTTCAGGGCGATGTACCGCTTGGCGACCGCCACGTTCTCGACGTTCGCGCGAAGCTGCCGAAGGCTGAGTACGAGGATTTTCTGCTGACCGGTGACATCGGCGCCTCCTTCATTTCCACGCCGCATCCCGGGATCATCCATTTCCAGATGGCTGCTTTCGGCCTCCCCACCCTGACCAACAAGACCGAGCTGCGGACCGAAGACTGGTTTAAGGAACAAAACGGGAACTTAATCAGTGTCGACCTGACGGCCGAAGCCATTGCCGAGGGCCTCGCGCTCGCCGTCGATCGCGCCGAGGATGTTTCGGCGAGGAAGGCGAACGCGCTGGCCGGCGCGGCTCCCAAAACCGATACAGCGATGGCGGCGGCGGTGGAGTTTGTGGCGAATGAGGTGCGCCGCCCAACCGCCTCCAAGACAACCGGGAGGGGGCCGAAGTGACACCCATTCCCGTCAGGCGTTTGATCCTGCACCCTGGCTCTCCCAAAACAGGGACGTCGAGCCTGCAGAACTACCTCTACCGCAACCGTGCGGACCTGCGCGCGCGCGGCATCCTTTACCCCGAGACCGGAATCCCCGCGTCGAAAGATATCGCCAAAGGGCATCACGAGATCGCCCTCAGGCTCCCCGATGGCGCGAGCGGCGCGAAGCCGGAGCTGGACGATCTTCTTGAGGCGCTGGCGCGCGAGCTCGCCGCAGCGCCCTGCGACACGCTCATCCTGTCGTCGGAGGCGCTCTTCGGGGTCGAGCGGCTGGCGGCTTTGAAGGCCCGCATCGCGCCCGAAACAACGACCGCCTATGTTGCGCTCCGCTCGCAGCCCGAGGCGATGAACGCCAATTACTATACCGCCGTAACGCATCAGCGGATATCGGAACCCCCGGCGGCCTATTTCGACCGGGTCGAGGACTGGTATTCCTACCTGCCCGTCCTGGAGGCGCTCGACCAGCACTTCGCGCCGGAGGCGCTGCATCTACGCGTGTTCGAGAAGGGTCAGCCGGTCCGCCGCGATCCGATCGGCGACTTCCTGACAGCGGTCGATCTCCCCCTGGTCGCGGGTCCTGGTGACAACACTGTCGCGCATCCGACGCTGCCAGCTCTCCACACGCTCCTATTGCGGCATCTCAACGAGATCGGTGTCGATGACTCGGGGTTCTTCCGCGTTTTTGAGAGCCTGCACCGAATAGAGGGCGTGCTGCCGCAACAGAAGCTGACCATCTCGCCAGACCGAATCCGCCATCTCGAAAACCGCTTCGCAGCGGAAAACCGGCTGGTCCGGCGCCGCTTTCTCGACGGCTGCGACGCGGCCCTTTTCCGCCCAGCGGAAATACCGGACGAGACCGGTTGGCGCCGCATGGTTGGCGACGACCATCGCGCTGCCGAGCTCCGGGCAATCGAATACCTTGCCGCCCATGCGGCCAGGACCGGTGCGGCCGCTCAGCCGGCCTCCGCCAGCGCGCCGGTTGCGCCCACCTCACGCACCACGTTGGCCACCGCCCTCAACTGAGCGTCCAGTGGTGTGGTCCGCCGCCAGATCATACCCACCGTCCGCCGCGGCTCCGGGCGGCCGAGCCGCGCGACGGATACGGCCGCCGAGCGCGTCTCCACCCCCGCCGCCATCTCCGGCAGAAGCGTCACGCCCATACCCGCGCCGACCATCTGCACCAGGGTCGCCAGCGACGTCCCGTCCAGCCCTTCGCGGGCCGCGCCGGGCCGCGACTCGCAAAAGGACAACGCCTGATCGCGAAAGCAGTGTCCCTCCTCCAAAAGGAGCAGCCGCATTTCTCCTAACGCCGCGCGGCTTGGTACCGGCTCGGCGGCGTCCTTTGCCGGACGGACCAAAAGCAGCGCCTCGTCGAAGAGCCGCGTCTCGGTCAGAGAGGGCTCCGACACGGGAAGCGCTACGATTGCCGTGTCTATCCGCCCTTCCTGCAGCTCAGAGATCAGCCGCTCGGTCAGCGTCTCGCGCACTCGGATGTCCAAACCGGGGAACGCGTCCGTCAAAGCCCCGATCAGCCTGGGCAGCAGGTATGGCGCGATGGTCGGAATGACCCCCAGGCGCAGCCGCCCCGATGGCTGATCGCGCGAGGCGCGGGCGAGCTCGCCCAACTCGTCAACGGCGCGGAGAATCTCGCGCCCGCGATCGCGCACCTGCTCGCCCAGCGGCGTCAGGCGGGCTTGCCGCGGACCTCGCTCGACCAGCTCGGCGCCGAGCGCCCGCTCCATCTCTCGGATCTGAACCGAGAGCGCGGGTTGCGACACTGACGCCGCCACGGCGGCCCGTCCGAAATGCCCGTGCCGCGCCAAGGCGTCAAAGTAGCGAAGCTGCTTGAGCGTCAGATTTTCCATAAGGTAATCCTATTATCCACATCAGAAATTGCAACTTTCTCTAATGCAACGAGGCTGCTAGAAGCCCGTCAGGAAAGCGCGTCCAGCGCCTTCGTGCTGCGCGATCCGCTGTTTGAGAAACGCGATTGCGCGCGCGGGCAAAGCGGGGCGCGGAAGACGGCTTTAGAAAGATTCCAATAGCCACGAACGGAGACTCCTGATGGACGGCAATGATTTCGGAAGCGCCGGCAAATGCCCGGTGATGCATGCGACCTTCGGCGCGCGGACGAACCGCGAATGGTGGCCGAACCAACTGAACCTGCGCATTCTCGCGCAGAACTCGGCGCTCTCCGATCCGATGGACGAGGGGTTCGACTACGCCGCCGAGTTCGCCAAGCTCGACCTGACGGCGCTGAAGCAGGATCTCTATGACCTGATGACCGACAGCCAGGATTGGTGGCCGGCCGATTACGGCCATTACGGCGGCCTTTTCATCCGCATGGCCTGGCACTCCGCCGGCACCTACCGCACCGCCGATGGGCGCGGCGGCGGCGGCTCGGGCTCGCAGCGCTTCGCGCCGCTGAACTCCTGGCCTGACAACGGCAACCTCGACAAGGCGCGCCGCCTGCTCTGGCCGATCAAGCAGAAGTACGGCAACCAGATCTCCTGGGCCGACCTGCTCATTCTCGCCGGAAACGCCGCCATCGAGTCGATGGGCGGCAAAACATTCGGCTTCGGCGGTGGCCGGGTCGATGTCTGGGAGCCTGAGGAAGACATCTACTGGGGCGCCGAGGAGGAATGGCTCGCCACCTCCGACAAGCCGAACAGCCGCTATTCGGGCCAGCGCGACCTGGAAAACCCGCTCGCTGCCGTGCAGATGGGTCTGATCTACGTGAATCCTGAGGGCCCGGACGGAAACCCCGACCCGCTCGCCTCGGCCCATGACATCCGCGAGACCTTCGCGCGGATGGCGATGAACGACGAGGAGACCGTCGCGCTCGTCGCCGGCGGCCACACCTTCGGCAAGATGCACGGCGCGGGCGACGCCGCCCATGTCGGGCCCGAGCCCGAAGGCTCGCCGATCGAGGCGCAGGGCCTCGGCTGGCTTTCAACCCACGCCTCCGGCAAGGGCGCCGATACGATCACCAGCGGTCTCGAGGGCGCCTGGACGTCTAACCCGACTGCCTGGGACAACGGCTATTTCGACGTCCTCTTCAAGTACGAATGGGAGCTGACCAAAAGCCCGGCCGGCGCCAATGTCTGGACGCCGATCGACCTTCAGGAAGAGGACATGGCGCCCGACGCCGCCGACCCCAACAAGAAGGTGCCGATCTTCATGTCGACCGCTGACATGGCGATGCGAATGGACCCGGCTTACGAGAAGATCTCACGCCGCTACCATGAGAACCCCGACGAGCTGGCCGACGCTTTCGCCCGCGCCTGGTTCAAGCTGACCCACCGCGACATGGGCCCCCGCGCCCGCTACCTCGGCGACGAGGTGCCGGACGAGGTGCTGATCTGGCAGGACCCGGTCCCGGCGGTCGATCACGAGCTGATCAATGCCGCTGACATTGCCGACCTCAAGGCCAAGGTGCTGGCCTCTGGTCTGACGGTAGCCGAGCTTGTCTCGACCGCCTGGGCATCGGCCTCCACTTTCCGCGGCTCCGACATGCGGGGCGGCGCCAACGGCGCCCGCGTCCGGCTCGCGCCGCAGAAGGATTGGGAGGTCAACGAGCCCGCCGAACTGGCCAAGGCGCTGGGCGTTCTGCAGGGCGTTCAGGCCGAGTTTAACGCGGCGCAGTCCAGCGGCAAGGGAGTCTCGCTCGCCGACCTGATCGTCCTCGCCGGCACGGCGGCGGTCGAAAAGGCTGCGGCGGATTCGGGTGTCAAAGTCGAGGCGCCTTTCACGCCGGGCCGGACCGACGCCTCGCAGGACCAGACCGATGTCGATTCCTTCGACGTGATGGAGCCCGCGGCAGATGGTTTTCGCAACTACCTGAAGGCCGAGTACTCGGTACCGTCCGAGACGCTCCTCGTCGACCGGGCCCAGCTTCTGACGCTGACCGCGCCGGAGATGACGGTGCTGGTTGGAGGACTGCGGGTGCTGGGCGCGAACCATGGCGGATCGGCACACGGTGTCTTCACCGACCGCGCGGGGCAGCTCACGACGGACTTCTTCGTCAATCTCCTCGACATTTCGACCGAGTGGAAGGCGACCGACGAGACCGAGCAGGCGTTCGAGGGCCGTGACCGCGCCACCGGCGAGGTGAGATGGACGGCAACCCGCGCCGACCTCGTCTTTGGCTCGAACTCCCAGCTGCGCGCGCTGGCCGAGGTCTACGCGCAGGACGACGCGAAAGAGAAGTTCGTGGCGGACTTCGTGGCGGCCTGGACCAAGGTGATGGACGCCGACCGGTTCGACCTCGCCTGATGCGAAACCCGAGGGTCGCGCGACGTCGCGGCCCTCACACCTTCGGCAGGATGTCCTTGCCCTGCATCGCCAGGAAATGCGGGATGTCGATGAAGACCCAGTTCTCAGCCAGCTTGCTTCCCGACCGGCGATAGATGTCGATCACGCGCATGTCTGCCTGACCCTCACCCTCGAACGGCCCGCCGAGATAGCCGCCGGAGGGCGTCAAAGTCAGGTTCGGCCAGCCGAAGAACCCCCCGTAATTTCCTTCGGCCAATCGGCAGACGTGGCCGTTGTAGACGCGTTTGACGATCTTCTGCCGAAACGGCCCCTGGTGTTGTTCGATGTAACGCGGGATCGTGTAGGTCGCCCCGATCCCGTCCGGCCCCCACCAGATCATGTCGTCATGCCAGGTGTGGTGCAGCTCCTCATCGGCCGAGGCGTAGCTCTCATGGTGGTTGATGTCGCCGATCATTGTGTTGATCAGGTCCAACGTGCGCTTGCCCTCGTCCAATGGCTGGTCTTCGTAAAGAAGCCCGTCATGGGTCATGGGCCCCGGCTGGATTAGATGAACCCCCGTCGGCGCCGGAAACGGCTCCAGCCCCGCTTGCCGCATAAGCTGCGGCAGATCGATGAAGCAGGCCGCCTCCGTAATTCGCCCTCCCTCGACCCGATTGAACTCGCAGTATCGGAGCATAGCGATCCGCCGCGTCGCAGGGATGCCAAGGAACGGCTCGTCGAAAAGCCCCATGAGGTGCCCCATCGAGACCACCCAGGTCCCACCGGCATGAAGCGAATTGCGGGCGGCGAAGAAGATATCCTGTCGCCGCTGAAGCGAGAAAAGCGCTGCATGCAGCGGCTCCCAAAACACTTCCGCCACGGTCTTGGGGCCTGTCCGCTCATGGAAGGGATGGTAGCCGCGCCAGAACAGGTCCGGGGCGCAGAACCGCTCCAAGACTTCCGTGATCTCACGACCGCGCGCTGCATCCAAAGCCCGGTAGTAGTCTCTAACCAGCTGTTTTTCTTCCTGTAATCCGGCCATGCGCCGCCCCTATCTTTCTTGTTTTGCATACGCATGCAAAATTACTTGCCAAAATGTCGCAGCCTAGCTTAGGCTGTTTGCAAGCGTATGCAATACGCGGTGATTCCGACAGGGGGGCGCGCATGGCGGAAATCCAGCTCCGCAACATCTCGAAGCGTTGGGGCAGCTTCGTGGGGGTCGACAGCTTCGACCTGACCATCGCCGACAAAGAGTTTCTTGTCCTGCTTGGACCCTCCGGCTGTGGCAAGACCACGACCATGCGGATGATCGCGGGCCTTGAGGATCCGACCGATGGCGAGATCGCGATTGACGGTAAGGTTGTCAACGATCTCGAGCCCAAGGACCGGGATGTCGCGATGGTGTTCCAGAGCTACGCGCTCTATCCGAACATGAACGTCTACGACAACATCCGCTTTCCGCTGAAGGTTCGCGGCATCGATACCGGCTCGCATGACGCCAAGGTCCGGCGCGCGAGCGCGATGGTCGAGCTTGACGATTTCCTGCACCGCAAGCCGGCCGAGCTTTCCGGCGGTCAGCGCCAGCGCGTGGCGCTGGCCCGCGCCATCGTGCGCGAGCCGAACGTCTTCCTGATGGACGAGCCGCTTTCGAACCTCGATGCGAAGCTGAGGGTCTCGACGCGGGCGCAAATCAAGAACCTCAGCCACGAGCTGGCCGTCACCACCGTCTATGTGACGCACGACCAGATCGAGGCGATGACGCTGGCCGACCGCGTCGTGGTGATGGAGAAGGGCATCGTCCAGCAAGTCGGCAGCCCGACCGAGATCTATGACCATCCGGCGAACACTTTCGTTGCCAGCTTCATCGGCAGCCCGGCCATGAACCTGATGGACGGCGAGGTTAAAGGCGGCGTGTTCACGGCTGAACACACCTCGATTCCGGGCCTTTCAGCGCCCGACGGCCCGGTCACGCTCGGCTTCCGGGCCGAGGACGCGACCGTCGTGCCCTCGAACGGCCAGATCAACGCGCCGGTCTACACGCTCGAGCTTTTGGGCGACGCGGCGATGGCTTCCGTGCGCATCGCTGGCGCCTTGGTTTCGGTGAAAACCGACAAGACCTACCGCGCCGAGATCGACGACACTGTGTCGATCTCGATTCCACCTGAGATTTGCCACCTGTTCGACGGTCGGACAGGCGCGCGAATTGAGGCCTAGCCTCACTACAAGACGCCCTGGCGTGATCGGCCGGGGTCAACCAAGGGCGCGCGATTGCAAGGCGCGCCTGAGAACAGGAAACAGGGAGACGTAGATGTTTCTGAAAAAGATAGCTATCGCAGGGGCCGCCGTGGGTCTCATGGGCTCGGCGGCATTCGCCGGCGGGCACGCCAACTGTGGGCCGGACGGCCAGTCGATCCGCGTTTTGGGAAGCGATTTCCCGGCGATTCAAGCAGTAACGGCAGAGGCGCAGGAAGCTTGCGGCGGTTCTTCATCTGAGTTCACCATCACGCTGCGCGACGATACGCGCGACATGATGAACCAGGCGCAAACGCCGAACCCGGCGCAATACACATCTGTGGTTGTCGCCAACTCCAGTCTGACCCAGCTGATGAACGACGGGCTTGTGCGCCCGCTTGATGACCTGATCGAGAAGTACGGCCAGAACATCAGCAAAAACCAGATGATCACCATTGGTGGCAATGTCATGGCTGTGGCCTTCATGGCGAACTCGCAGCATCTCTATGCCCGCACGGACATCCTTGAGCAGGTTGGCATCACTGAACTCCCGACCACGGTCGATGAAGTCGTTGCGGCGGCCGAGGCCATTCGCGCCGCCGGCATCATGGAACATCCGATTGCGCTGAACGCGAGCGGGTGGAACCAAGGTGAGCTGTTCAACCTGTTCTTCTTTGCAGCCGGCGGGCAGTTCTTCGAGTCGGGCACGGCGAATCCAAGCGTCAATAACGAGAACGGCGTTGCCGCGCTTGAGGCGATCGCGAAACTGGCCGAGTACGCGCATCCCGACTATCTCAGCCATGCGTCGAATGAGACGCAGGGTCTTTGGGAAGCCGGGCAGGCGGCTCTCGGCATCATGTGGGGGTCGCGCGGCGGCGCGATCCTGGACGACGAAGGCTCGTCACCGGAAGTGACCGAGAACACCGTTCTGGCCGCGGCCCCCACTTTGGACGGCGGTGAAATCCCGGCCGCGACGCTTTGGTGGGACGGGTTCACAATCGCCACCAACATCTCGGATGTAGAAGCCGAGGCGACATTTGCGGCCCTCGCCAGCGCGCTCAGCCCCGAAATGGTTGCCGAACACAACGACGATGCGATCTGGCTCTTGGACGGCTACAAGCCTGGACCAGCCGCAGAAGGCGTGTCGGCCACGGCTCGGGCCGGGGCGCGGCCCTATCCGATGATCCCCTACATGAACTTCATGCATAACGCCGCCTCGGCGGAAGTGCCCGACTTCCTGAAGGGCGACCAGTCTGCAGAAGAGACACTGGCGGATATCGAAGCCGCGTATCGGGACGCAGCCAAGGAAGCGGGCTTCCTGGAATAATCCGAACTACCGGGGCCCGGTTCGCCGGGCTCCGGACCTAGTCCAAAACCCGAGGCGACGGCTATGAAACACCGCACATTCTTTTGGTTCATCCTGCCAACCTTGTCGGCGATGATCCTTTTCATTGCGTTGCCCATCGTCTCGGTCGCAATCCAGTCGCTTTACATCGAGCACGAACAGGTTCTGATCGTGACCGAGAACTGCGGCCCCTTCGGATGCGAAGAAACAACGACCGTCGATACCGAGGCCACCGCAGCTCTTGTCGAAGCCGAGCCGTTGGGCCGATTCAACGGGCTTGGCACATACACAAACCGGGCGCACCTCGCCTTTGGTGACATTGCCGAGGCGTGGCGTACGACAGACAGTTTCGG
>JASJAU010000084.1 GCA_030066855.1 Paracoccaceae bacterium
CAAAGACGGGAAGCCAGGCAGCCGCCAGCGCGACCAGCGCTGAAAAGGTCCACGTCGCACGCGCGCTCGATTTGGCCATCCGGTGCGCCGCCTCACTGCGGCGGGCGCGGCCAAGGGCCACGTAGTAAGCGGTGTCGATCGAGCCGTCCTGGCGGTAGCGGATGGTCTGAGTGTCGGTCATCTGGTCCTCCTGGTCTCTTGAGGATCACCTGACGCCAAACCGGACGACCTTGCTTGAAGCCGATCTCGTGAATTCCTTGAGAACTCTTCGGAAACCCTTCAAAACCCTTGAGAAGGCCGCGCCAGAGCGCGAGATTGGCTCATGCGTTTTGAATTCTCCGATTGCGCGCTCGACCTTGAGGCGCGGACGCTGCGCCGGCAGAGCAAGGAAATCGCCGTCGAACCGCAGGTGTTCGATATCCTGCATCTCCTGGCAGACCGAGCGGGGAAAATGGTCACGAAAGACGAGTTGATCGATGCCGTTTGGGAAGGACGGATCGTCTCGGACGCGACCATAAGCGCCCGTATATCCACTGCCCGGGCCGCCGTCGGCGACAGCGGCAACCGGCAAACCATCATCAGAACGGTGTCGCGCCGTGGCTTTCAGATGGTGGCGAAGGTTGTCAGAACCGAAACCCCGGACGCGCGGCCTGCAAGCCCGTCGGCTGAACAAGTCATCCGCTACACGTCCAGCCCCGACGGCGCGAGCATCGCCTGGTCCCGCGCCGGGGACGGGCCGCCGGTTCTCTACGCCTGGCATCATCTGAGCCATCTCGAACAGGACTGGACCAGCCGCATTTTGCGCCCTGGACTCGCCGCGCTGTCAGAGCGCCACAGCCTAATACGGTACGACATCAGGGGGGCCGGGCTCTCCGACCCGATTCCCGCCGAGCCCTCGCTCGACAATCACGTGATGGACATGAAGGCCGTGGCGGACGCTGCCGGGTTGGAGCGCTTTCCAATTGTCGCGACGCTTCAATCGGCGGCGGTCGCCATCCGATTCGCGGCGCTCTTTCCCGACCGAGTGTCACGCCTCGTGCTCCACAACGCCTATGCCCGCGGGCGGGCGCTGAGGGCCGGGGCGCCGGATATAGCTGAGAACGATCCTTTCATAGCGCTCCTCAAAAGCGGGGGCTGGGGCGATCCGGAAAACGGCTTCATGCGCGCCTGGACGACCATGGTTTTGCCCATGGCCTCTCAGGAGGAGACGACCGAGCTGATCCGGTTGATCGCGCATTCCGGCCCGGCCGAGGCGGCGCTGCATCATCGGACAATGATCGATCGGCTAGATGTTTCCGATGACCTCCAGCGTGTCAATGCGCCCACGCGGGTCATCCACTCGCGACTCAACCCGATTCATCCGGTCGCGGAAGGACGCAGAGTAGCAGCGGGCATCCCGTCCGCCGAGTTCGTTGAGGTGGACAGCTCGAACACGATCTTCATCGGCAGTGACCCGGTGTTTCAGCGTGTGATGGCGTCCACCCTGGAGTTCCTGGCGCAGGGTGGCCCGTCATAGAACGGTGCTTTAGGCTCATTTCTTGCCATTCAACTCGCCAGAAAATCGCTCGTTTAAACGAAGCTTGCAGCCGTCAGGCCGCGGTCTGCTCTGGCAGAACGCGTGATCCGTCGGCGTCGTCCTGGACTGGGCGGGTCGCCAGGATGTCCAGAAGCAGCACGGTCCCCAGAACGAGCATCCCGCCGGCGACATAGGCCAGCGCGGCGAGCCAGAACGATCCGGTCGCCCAGGCGACAAAGCTGCACGAGAAGAGAGCCCCAAGAATTCCGAAACCAAGAATACCGTGTGTCATTACTAAACCCCGAACAAGCGAGGCCAGTCTGACGGCCCATCGTGGCCGGATTTGGGCGAAATCACACTTGAATGTGGCGGTTTTGAGGCGGGACCAAACGCGCCAAGGCTTCGAGGGCGCGCCGGCTTCTAGCTGGCCCACTCCCAGGGACGCGTGAAATTCCCAAGTGTTTCCTTGATTTTAGCCTCGTCTTCCCTGCCGCCCGACAGCCGGGCCACAAGCCCCCGCTTCTTGTCCTCGATGACCTCGCTCACCCGCGCGTCCAATCCGGCCTCGTCCAGCGCCTTGTCATAGACGCGCGTGATCGCCAGGCGCCGCAGATCCGGTTTGAAGACCTTGCCGACCGCTGTTTTCGGAAGCTCCTCCAGGATTTCGATATGCTTAGGAAGGGCCGCGCGCTCAGTGATCTTTTCGCCCGCGTAGTCCATGACCTCTTTCGGCGTGATCGTCGCGCCGGCCACAAGCTCAATGTAGACTGCCGGTATCTCGCCCGAATGCGCGTCCGGCTGCCCGATCGCGCCGGCCATCGCGATGGCGTCATGGCCGGCCAGCGCCTCTTCAATGATGGCGGGATCGATGTTGTGGCCGCCCCGAATGATCAAGTCCTTCGCACGTCCGGTGATCCAGATATAGCCATCCTGGTCGATCCGGCCGAGGTCGCCGGTGCGCAGGTACATCTGATTTCCGACTTCGTGGTAAAGATCGCGGTTCTTGTCCGGCTCGGTGTAAGTCGCGCCGGACACGACACCGGGATTGGCCAGGCAGATCTCTCCGATCTCGTCCGGTCCGCAGATCGCAGGGCCGTCTTGCGCGTCCTGCAGCACCTTGATGTCGGTATAGGGAAAGGGGATTCCGATCGAGCCGATCTTCTTCTCACCGCCGATGGGGTTGATCGACACGAGGCAGGTGGCTTCCGTAAGCCCGTAGCCCTCGATGATCTCGATGCCGGTTGACTGCTCGAAGCGCTTGTAAAGCTCGACCGGCAGAGGCGACGACCCCGAGAACGCCGTCTTCACGGACGAGATGTCGGCGTTGACCGGCCGCTGCATCAGCGCCGATAGCGCGGTCGGGACCGTGATGAGGAATGTCGCCTTGTAGCGTTCGACCAGTTTCCAGAAATTGTCGAAAACGCCGTCACCCCGGTATCCGGCCGGCGTCGGCAAGATCATGTGCGCGCCGGACGCCACCATCCCCATCAGGATCACATGGCAGGCGAAAACGTGGAACAGCGGCAGCGGGCACATGACCACGCTCTTCTCATCAAAGAGAAGATCACTGCCCAACCAGCCGTTGTAGACCATGCCGGAATATTTGTGCTGCGCGACCTTGGGCATGCCGGTGGTGCCGCCGGTATGGAAATAGGCGGCGACCCTGTCCTCGGATGCGTCTTCGAAATCGAGCGTCTTGTTCTGCTTGGCCACTTCGGCATTGAAGCTCAGGACCCGCGCGCGATGCCGGGCGGGGACCTTCGGCCGGATGAAGGGTATGATCCACGACTTCGGCGGCGTCAGGTAGCGGTTCAGGTCGACCTCGAGCACGGTCTTCACATTCGGCGCGTGACGCACGGCCTCGGCCGCCTTCTGCGGGACGTCGGTCTTGGGGAAGCCCTTGAGCGTCACCAGGACCTTGGCGTCGGTCTCGCGCAGGATCGAGGCGATCTGCTCGCTCTCGAGAAGCGGATTGATTGGATTGGCGATGCCGGCGACCATGGCGCCCAGCAGCGCCACGACCGTTTCGTTTGCGTTCGGCAACAGGTAGGCGACGACGTCGTTCTCGCCGACCCCGAGCCTGCGAAAAAGGTTGGCGGCCTGCGTGACCAGGGCGTGCAGCTCGCTCCAGGTGAGCGTTTCCGCCTTGTCTGTTGGACCGGACAGTATCTGGTAGGACACGGCGTTTCGGCGGCCGTGGTCCTCCTTCGCTCGCGTAAGCATCTCGTAAACCGTCTTCGGAACAGGCCTGTCGGCCCAGGGCATCGCGGCCTCGATCGCATTTCGATCGTCCATTGACGTGAACTTGTCCATTCGCCCTTCCTCCCTTCGCCGTACTGCGCGCGCTCCGTTCTATTTGCAGGCGCCCGCGCCTCTCTGCAAGCCGCCAGAGCGGAGGGCCCACTTGGTCGGCGCGCTACTCCGCCGCCATGCCGTCGGTGAACTGCAGACGCGCCAATCGGGCATAGAGACCGCCATCGGCCACCAGCGCATCGTGACTCCCTTCTGCAACGATCCTTCCGTCTTCAAAGACGAGGATGCGGTCCGCTTTTTTCACGGTCGCCAACCGGTGGGCTACGATGATGGTCGTGCGCCCCTCTGCAAGATGCTCGACCGCCTCCTGCACCAGGCGTTCGCTTTCCGCGTCCAATGCGCTCGTCGCCTCGTCGAGCAGCAGGATCGGCGCGTCCCTCAGGATCGCGCGAGCGATGGCGATGCGCTGCTTCTGGCCGCCCGAAAGCATCACGCCGCGCTCGCCCACATAGGTCTCGAATCCGTCTGGTAGCGCGGTAAGGAAATCATAGGCCGCCGCCGCCCTTGCCGCCGCTTCGACCTCTTCGTCCGATGCGCCGGGTCGTCCGAAGCGGATGTTCTCGCGCGCCGTGTCGGCGAAGATCACCGGGTCCTGCGGCACGAGCGCGAGGAAGCGCCGAAAATCCTCCCGCGCGAGCTCGCGAATGTCCTGACCATCGATGCGGATCGTCCCGCTGGCGGGGTCGTAGAATCGCAAAAGCAGCTGCATCACCGTCGTCTTGCCCGCGCCCGACGGACCGACAAGAGCCACGGACTCACCCGCTCGGATATCCAGTGATATGCCCTCCAGCGCAGCCACGGCGGGTCGCGCAGGGTAGTGGAATGTCACATGCTCGAACGTCACCTGGCCTTTCACTTTGTCGGGCGCTCCCGCAGGCGCGGCGGGATCGGAGACGCTGTCTTCCGCGGTAAGAAGCTCCACCAGCCGCTCGGTCGCGCCGGCGGCGCGCTGGATCTCCCCCCAGATCTCCGATAGGGCGCCGACCGCGCCGGCGACCATTACGGCGTAGATCACGAACTGGACGAGCTCTCCGACCGTCATGATCTCGGCGCGGACATCGCGGGCGCCGACCCAGAGGACGCCGACGATGCCCGCGAAGACAAGGCTGATCACGATGACCGTCATAACGGCCCGCGTTCCAATGCGCTTCCGGGCGGCATCGAACGAGCGTTCGGTCACCTCGTCGAAAGCGAGCCGGCTTGGCGCCTCGTGGGTATAGGCCTGCACCGTCTGAACCGACAGGAGCGCCTCGGAGGCGTTGCCGGAGGAGGCCGCGATCCAGTCCTGGTTCTCGCGGCTGAGCCTTCGCAGGCGCCGGCCCAGGACAACGATGGGAATGATGATCGCCGGCACGATCAGAAGGACAAGAGCAGTCAGTTTGGGAGAGGTGATGAAAAGAAGCACCAGCCCGCCGATCAGGATCAGGAGGTTTCGCGCAGCGATTGAGACCGACGAGCCGATCACGCCGAGAAGAAGCGTCGTATCGGTAGTGATGCGCGACAGCACCTCGCCGGTCATGATCCTCTCGTAGAACGCCGGGCTCATGCCGATCATGCGGTCGAAGACGGCTTTCCGGATATCCGCCACAACCCGCTCGCCCAACCGAGTCACGAGGTAGTAGCGCAGCCCGGTGCCAAGAGCGAGCAAGAGCGCGATGCCCAGGGCCGCCGTGAAATACTGGTCGAGCAGAAAGGTCGCTGAGGTCTCAAAGCCGTCGACAACGCGGCGCACCGCCAAGGGCAGTATGAGAGAGATGACCGCCGTCATCACCAGCGCCAGCGCGGAGGTGAGGAGCAACGCCCGATACGGGAGCACGAAAGGCCAAAGCGCCCTTAGCGCCTTGACGTCCTTTGATTTCGCGCGCTCCTCGCTCGCCTGAAAGCCTGGGTCGGCCATCCGCGGTCCCCTGAGTTTCCAAACGAATAACCGCGAGGATCGCGGCTCACAAGTCATTGAAAGCGTGGAATTGGTTTTGGAGCGGGCGGCGGGAATCGAACCCGCGTCATTAGCTTGGAAGGCTAAGGTCTTACCACTACACAACGCCCGCTTAGCAAGTCGCGGCATATTTCACTGACGATCAAGCGTCAAGCGCGTGTGGTTGCCGGCCGCCTTCCGCCTCCGGCAGGCCCAGTGGTGACCAATGCAGCGTTGCTCGCTAAGCCCGGGGCGCGAACAGCAGTTTGATGTAGCTCCTGAGCAGCATGATCTGCTGCGACGCTGCATTGTGCTCGCGAAGCGCTCTTTGCAGGACCAGCCCGCCTTCGACCACGCTCGACACCATGTCTCCAAGCGCATCCAGATCGACGGTCTCGCGGAGGTCATAGGAGCTTTCGATCTCTTCGAACATCGCGCGAAACCGCGCGCGCCATCCGAGTATCGCTTGTCGGTTGAGGTCGCGAACACCCTGATCGAATAGCCGGTCCTGATAGGCCGTCGATGCGATGACGCATCCGGGATGACCTTGCGGCATGTTTTCGAGCGCCTCCGCCAGCATTTTGAGTCCGATCAGCATCGCGTGGAGCGGGTCGTCGTCGAGCGCGCGCGCCCGCGCGAATATATCATCGTATAGCTTGTCTTCTGTGGCGATGTAGCGTTCGAGCATCGCGCGGGCCAGCGCGTTTTTGTCCGGGAAGTGATAGAAGAAGCCGCCGCGGGAGATCCCCGCCGAAGCGACGATCTCGTCGATCGACGTCGCTTCGAAACCCTTCTCAAGCACCGCCGCCTCGGCGATGTCCAGTATTCGCGCCCGCGTGTCCGCCTTTCCCGCCATTTTGCCACCGAATGTACTGGACTGTGAGTCCAGTTGTTGTCTGCGAATGCGAGCGAGTGAAGATCGACCGCCCCGCAACACTTTGAAATTAGGCAGTTAAATTTCCTGCCGCGACCGTACCGGCCGACAACTACCCGAGAATTCGCGCTTCGCATAGCTCCGTTGCTGAAAGCGAGAGGAGATTCGTCCTTGTAAAGAATTCACAGACTCTAGGCGATCAGAGGCTGTCGCGGCTCTGATCACTGGCTGGCGGCCCGCATGACCGGCGTGAAACCGCGTTTGGGTCCGCTTGAACGAACACGACCAGCCGCGCCACCCCAGACCGAAAGGAACTAACATGCTAAAGTCACTTATGGCCGCAACGGCCTTAACCTTATCGCTGACGCAATCGGCAGTTGCCGACAGCCCCATGGCCTTCGACGTGGCCGAAGACCATACGCGTATCTTCATGGCGTCCGCGCCGTTACACGAGAACGGAATGCCAGCGCACGGCAACGCCTTCATAAGCCAGGGCTATATCTATCCCGAAGGCACGCTTGACGCGGATACGGCGGGCGTCAACACCGACGGCAGCCCGGCCTTTCCCAAGCTCGTCCTCGGCACGTGGACCTGCGATGGCTACTTCGTCGGCGAGGGCGGAAACGCCACCACGGGCGTGTGGATCATCAGCCGCCAGGTTTTTGATTTCGGCGATGGCGACGTGATTGTCACCCAAGGCACGGAAATCGTCGACATCGGCGTCGAAAACCTGCGGCCGATCACCGGGGCGGCCGGCAGTTTCGCCGAATGGGACAGCGCTGTCGCGCAGACCCTGCTGGGTTTCAACGAGCACATGGCCGTGAACGCCACTTTCCGCATCGATGCGGAGGAAGATGATCAAGCATCGGTCATCCCAGGGTCGTCCCGCATCGGCGCTCCGGCGCGCTACGAGCGCGCAGAGGAACAACTCGAGTGGGCTTCCGGTTCTCCCGCGGGACCCGCGGTGGATGCGGCCGCTGGTTAATGCCGCCTACTCTTCGCCGGGTCAGTTGCCGAAGGGACCCGGCTACTCTTCAAACGCAATTGAGTGGAGGCGACAGGAATCCCTGGCGTCTCCACACGAACGGAAACGAAACAATGACAGACATGACGATCTCACGACTTCGCGCGGCAACACCTGACGATGCGCGGGAACTGGCCAAACTCATCGACATCGCAGGAGAGGGAATTCCAACCTGGCTCTGGGCGCAAAGCACGCGGGCCGGTCAGACCCCGCTGGATGTCGGGGTCGCTCGGGCAGAAAGAACAACCGGCGGCTTCTCCTATTCCAATGCTCTGGTCGCTCACGATACGAGGGGCGTCCTTGGAATGGTCTTGTCCTATGCGATCACAGAGGCGCCCGAGGAGGACGTCGAGGGTTTGGCTGCGCCCATCGCGCCATTCGTCGAACTGGAGGCCGATTCCGTCGGCAGTTGGTACGTCAACGCGCTCGCCGTCTTCCCGCAGCATCGCGGCAAAGGCCTCGGCGCCCGGATGATGCAAGCGGCGGAGCGGTCTGCGTCTGACGCAGGGCAAAAGCAAATGACCATTCAGGTCTTCGAGCAGAACCTTGGTGCGGTCCGGCTTTATCGGCGTCTTGGGTACTCCGAGCGCGGGCGCAGCCCCGTCAGACTTCATCCGTGCCAGCCCTACTACACGGGCGACGTTCTTCTGCTGACCAAGACGCTCTGACAAACAGGCGAAAGCGAAACGAGTATCCAACCATGTTCACATCACCACTTCTCCTGCTTGGGGCGTCGAGCCTCGGCTTCGCAACGGGCAGCGTGTTCCTGAAGCGTTTCGCAGACAATGGCGCGGTCGCGGACTTGATGATGTCTTTCGGCATCTTCGCGATCGCCAACCTGTTTTTCGCGCAAATCCTGGCTCGCGGTTTGGGACAGGGGGTGGTGCTTTCGAGCATGACCCAGATCCTTCTGGTTTCCGGCATCGGAGCGTTGTTTTTCGGCGAGCGCCTTGCACTGAACCAGGTCGCTGGATTGACGTTCGCGGTGCTGAGCATCTGGTTGATTTGCGGCGCTTCGTCATCGGCGCCCGCCGGAAACTGATCGGCTAATATCGCTCTCGGACCAGTGGCGCATGGAGGGGCGGAAAAACAGCGCGTCCGACGTCTCGGTTCTGAAGACCTGCGCCGCCGTTTGTAAGTACCGGCGCGACTCGGTTCGGAAGATAGATTACTGGCTTCCGCAGACGGCGGACAATCTGGGGCGAAACAGCCAATCTCGCGCTCTGGCGCGGCCTTCTCAAGGGTTTTGAAGGGTTTCCGAAGAGTTCTCAAGGAATTCACGAGATCGGCTTCAAGCAAGGTCGTCCGGTTTGGCGTCAGGTGATCCTCAA
>JASJAU010000085.1 GCA_030066855.1 Paracoccaceae bacterium
GCGGGTTCGTTGTTCAAGGTCTCGCCGACCACTTTGTCGGGCCTGGAAAAAAGACACTTCTCGAGAACAGATTTGATCATGATCTGAAGGCAGCTCGATCACAGGCCAAAAAGCTGCTGGCGCAGGCAATGAAGCACAAGGGCTTTCGACGAGCTTACCAGAAACATGGCTCAAGATGAGACGTGAAGCGTTCGGATTTGCGCCAAGTGTTTCGCACTGCGTCTCAATCACAAGAACGGCAGGTGGCAAATGATTGATCAAGTCGTCCTGCATATCGGCACGAACGAAACCCGCAGCAGTTCGATTCAGCACACCTTGGCCGGCTTCAATGACGGCGAAACTCTCTACACAAACCTAGGCGCAAACCAATCCGCCCCCGTCCGCACGATCTTCGCGATGGACCGGGCCGGAGCACTCGACTGGAGAAAACGGGGCATCTACGGCGACGTGCTCGATAGACTGCGTGACGACTATGGGCGCGCACTCGATTCAGAGGTCGACCGTCATGATCGTCGTCAGATGATCATGAGCGCGGACAACATCTGGCGGTTCGACGCACCCGACAAGTGGGCGCTTCTAGGGTGTTTTGGGGAGCGTGGTATCGCGGTCCGTGTGGTCTGCTACGTGCGCGAGAATCTGTCGCTCGCGGTGTCCTCCTACCAACGGAACGTGAAGGGAAGCGGAGAGCCTTTCGAGCCGTTTGACGCCAAATTCCGAATCCATCTGAAGGATCTACGGCCCGCACTGCCTGAAGGCTCGCAAGCTGTGCGCACGATCGCCCCAGGGTCTCTCGTAAATGGCTGTGTTGTTGAGGATTTCTGCAAAATCTCCGGCATTAGGCCCGCCGAGATCAAGCGGGCCATTCAGGGGCTGAAAAGGTCGGCCGTCAATCTCCTTCGCCTGTTCAACAAGGTGGGGTACAAGGAGGGGTCAGTCACCTTCTTCGATGATCGGTTCAAGCTGTCGCGAAGCAAACTCGTGAGGCAGGTTGTTTCCCGATTCTCAGATCCAAAAATCAATCCGGCCTAATCCAGGGACTTTATCACTGTTTGGGAACTGGATCATCGATAACTCTCCGAGACGTTTGGGTTCGATTTTGACCCGCCCACGGACGACCGCACGGATGTTCCACTCAGGAGGTACCTCGAGGACTTCTCAGAAGTCGATCGTAGTCGCTTCCCACCTGTCGAGGACAAGCTCTCGGTTCTCTACTATTCGTTCCTTGGAGGTTTCAATTGGAGCCCCGTCAAGACGAAACACCGCGCATTCAACCTTTTGCGGCGGTTCCACAACCTGTAGCTTCGCGCGTTACAGCGCTCAATTGAAAGAATGACGCTCGTGAATCGTGGAATGTTACTTACTGCCGCATTGCTTCTTTTTGCAACGGTCACTGAAGCGAACGCCCGCGAATGCACCTCCCCCGAGAAACGTCTTGTCCTTCAGCCAGCCGTGCCGGGCGACACCGCTGTTCGGCTTCGGTGCAGTCTAACCCTGGATGAAGGCGAAACTGTCACCAGGCAAATCAGG
The DNA here is from genome assembly GCA_030066855.1 of Paracoccaceae bacterium. Taxonomy (GTDB): domain Bacteria; phylum Pseudomonadota; class Alphaproteobacteria; order Rhodobacterales; family Rhodobacteraceae; genus Kangsaoukella. The sequence goes on from JASJAU010000085.1 coordinate 1,528, forward strand.
ATCATAGGCGCGGAAGCCAGTGGATTGACACTACGCTGCCGTGGCGGTGTCATCGGATCCCCTGGTCGGAGATCACTGAACTACCGCAAAGACATGATAAGAATTCGTTCGGCGAGGTTGTCCGATAACAAGTGGAGCCCGCCAGAGAACGTTGTCATCGATGGCTGCACGGTAAACGGAGCCATACGTATCATGGGCTTGGGTCCGAACGGTCAGGCAAAAGGGGTCGCAAGATCCTCACGCCGGTCCAATCACACGCGTTTCGCGCAAGCATCCGCACCAACGGGCATCATACTCAGGAATCTCACCATCACCGGTGACGGTCGCGTTCCCGTCTACTTTGCACCCGGTGTGACGCATTCCAGACTGGTCGACAGCACTGTTCGCGGAACATCCATCAGCTCCGGCATCTATCTCGATGCCGAAAGCGCCTACAACACTATCGCCGGCAATATCTTTGATGTTTCGTCGCCCCGAGAAATCTTGTCGATCGACGGCTCGGCGCACAACATTGTCGTCGACAATCTGTTTCATACATCCAATCTCGGCGGCATCTATGTCTATCGCAATTGCGGTGAAGGCGGCTCCGCTCGGCACCAAAAACCGCGCTTCAACGAAATACGGAACAACCGCTTTCTCTACACCGCCACTCAGGCGACACGACCCACAATCTGGTTATCTTACAAGAGCATAGGGCGTACTCTTTTTTTGTGCCCACAGGACCGCGATATCGGATTTGGCAGTGGCATCGACAACTCGAACTTCGCGGATTCCAACACCGTCGCCGGCAACATGTTTGTGAACAGCCCGACTGTGAATGTCATTCGGAACGGTGGTGCGAAAAATCGGATCTTCGACAACCGTCGGTTGGCAAATTGACGTCCGTCGTCAGTCAGCGGCCACGCAAGCCTCAGCAGGTGCGCCGACAAATTTGCCAGTGTCAGACGGAGTTTTGCCACACTTTGGTGAAATGGATGATCTGAGACAGATCTGTGAAGAGGTGCGCTACAGTGAAATCAATGGCTTTCGCCTCATCGCTGCTGCTTGCTCTGTTCGCCTCCGGGCTGTCGGCAGAAGCATGCCAAAGGGTTGTTTCAACGACCGCGGCATCGACCCTTGTGCCTTCGGCAGGTGTGGACCATGCCCTTCTCAACTCCGCCATCCGCAACGAGGTTAACTATCACAGATGTCGTGCAGGTCTTGGCGCGGTTACTTACGCAGGCAGCGAATTGACGAAAGTGGCGGCCAAGCACTCCACCTGGATGGCCAAAACGAAGAAGCTTAGCCACGTCAACACAATACCGGGCCTAAAGTCGCTGGGTGAACGGGTGAGAGCCTCGGGAACCACCTATCGCGCCGCGGCTGAGAACATCGTCATGGTGCACCGCTACCAAATCGACAACAGCCGGTTCAAAACAATCGATCGGCGCAAGTGCCAGTTTGCGAAGAAGGGCAAGCTTGTGCGTGCTCACAGCTATGCCAGCCTTGCTCGCCATTCGGTCAATCTCTGGATGAAATCACCGGGGCACCGGACAAACATACTGAGTCACAAAGTGAACAGTATGGCAGTGGGAGTTGCTTTCGTGAACACGCGTAAGTACTGCGGCCAATACTGGTTGACCCAGAAACTTATTGGTTAGGCGGCACCACGCGGCGATAATCGAGCTGCCAGAGACCATCGCTCGGTCACCAGCTTCATTGCGTTACGCAATTTTGATCCCGATAAGACCGCGTCGCGCTGCGGCCTCGACCGTAGCCTGAGATTGCAGTGTTGCCCATCGCCAGTCTGAAAAACGGAAAGCACAACGCCCCTCTCTCGCGGCTTTTATCGTTTCAGATCAAAGCAATAAGATGCCTCGTTTGCGCGCGGCAGTGGTGTTCTGGGATTTGAGCCCCAACAGTGAGCAATCTCTCGTCATTAACCAAACGCCCACTTCGAATTCCATGCGATCGCGGCGAAGAAAGAGACAACCCATACGATTCAAATGAAGCTCAAGCCCATGGTCACATGGGGCCAGGATCACCTCGGAAATCGAGCGCCCACTAAAGAACGCCCCGCGCTCTCAACTCTTGCTCGAGGAAGCGGCATCGAAGACTGTTTGGAGCCCTTCGTCGTATCCGAAGCAAGACCGAAAGGTAGGTGTAGTCCTCGAAAAAATCACACTCTTTTGAGGTTTCCGAGTTTACTGCGCCATAGCCGCGGAGGAATAGCAAACGGTCTGTCTTTGCGTCTCCAGGCCATCGTTGTCCAACCTCCTCCGCTACATGTCGATGGAGCGCAGCGCTAACCAAAAACCGCGCGACATCAACGAACGGATGCCCGAAGCTGTCGACCTGAGGATCGAATACAATCAATCGATCGGAAGTGCAGAACGCATTCCGAACGTGATAATCTCCGTGGAGCCTGACAAGCCGCCGCCTCGGAGATTTTACTTCAAAGGACCGCCGCTTGAGTCTTGTCGCAGCCTCTTTGATGGCTTCGCTGCCATCGATCTTCGGCACCTGCAGTCGGTGAGTCCGACTAAACAGGCCAGCCGATCCAACGGTGGTGCGCTGGAGGTCCGCAAGCCAGCGGCCCGAATTGTACAAAAGGCTTTCGCGTCGCTCGGTTTCAAGCTCTTTGACCAAAAGAGGAGCATCGACCCAATCCATCAACAGGTACTTGCCCTTGCTGTCGAAGAACAAGGGTCGAACACAGCTCAGTCCAGCTTTCCCCATCGCCTCGAGCGCGCGGAATTGGTCGCGGCACTTCCGGCGTGAATCGTTGAACTTCAAGGCAAAGCGCCGCCCTGACGATTTCTGCGTGACCTGCAGCACAGATCGATTGTTTTTTCGTGAGACCGTTTGAAAGACCCAATTATCCGGATCGCCTAGGCGCGCCCCCAACGAGATGCGGAGCGCCATTTCCAACTCATTCGGAACCGTTTCAGGACTTTTGCTCAAGCTGCACAACCCACGCGAAGTGACGATAGCCAATTCCACAACCCGGTCAAACCGCCTACCAGCGGATACTGGTATGGCGTTCCTCCAAGCTAAACCAGATGGTGGTTAGCTGCTTTAACTTGGGCGCCATCGTCGCGCGTTCTTTCCTGCATAGTAGGTGGCTGGCTGTCGATGCTGAGGCCTTATTATTCAGAGTCGACCAGTAACAGGCGACGCTCAGTGCTTGAACGGAACCGTCGGATCTCAGCTATGAGCCCAAGGCGGACGTTCCTGCGAGGCAATAGCATGGCTTCGCAAGCGAGCATTGGTTCAGGAAGGTGCGGCAGGAGAAATTTCTCCTGCCGCTTCATTTAAGTTGTTCGGGATCATGCGGCTTCGGACCAGGCGCCCGCCTTGGCGGCATCGACCGCGAACTCGGTAAAATCACGCGGCGAACGGCCAAGTGCGCGTTCGACACCGTCGCAGACTTGCTCGTTGCGTCCGTCCAGCGTCTCCCGCGCGATGGCGGTGAAGACATCGGCCACAAAGTCGCCGCCGGAGGCCGCCACGTTGGCGTGGAAGTCCTCGAAAGAGATCGGGACGTGCTGAATCGGCCGACCGACGGCTCGGCTGAGTTCCTCGGCCATGTCGGCCCAGCCCATCAGCCGCGGCCCGGTGACTTCATAGACCTCACCACCGTGGCCCTCTTCGGTCAGGGCCGCCACGACGACATCAGCAACATCGTCGATGTCGATGATCGGATCGGTGATCGCGCCTCCGGGCATCGGCAGAACACCCGCGAGAATCGGATCGCGCAAGTAGCCTTCAGAGAAGTTCTGCGCGAACCAGGTCGATCGAACGATCGTGGCATTGTGGTGAGCTGCCCGCACAGCTTCTTCGCCCAGCTTGGCATGGTGCTCGCCCCGGCCTGACAGAAGCACAAGGCGCTCAACACCGGCCTCTTTGGCCATGCCGGCAAGAGCGCCGACCTTCTCCACACCGCCGGGGAACGCCAGGTCAGGAAAGTAGGTGACGTAGACGGCGCGGACGCCACTCAGCGCAGGCCCCCAAGTCTCCGGGGCTTCCCAATCGAACGGGGTCTCCGAGCGTCGGGAGCCGCGACGGACAAAGAGGCCGAGCGCGTCAAGCTTGGCGGCAACACGGCTTCCGGTCTTTCCGGTAGCGCCGATGACAAGAATGGGTTTGTCAGAAATGGTTCGTTTCCCTTGTTTGCTGTTGATGCCAAGGGGATAGGAAACGCGCCTCGCGCCCGTATTGACCGCCGTTGCCAGCATCTTGACCGACGCCGCCAAATCGCGATCACGCGACGGTTTGGTCTTTCCGGTAGCTTGCTGGTGTCTGGCCAGTCCACCGCTTGAACGCCCGGGTGAACGCGCTCTGCTCAGAAAAGCCGGTGAGAAAGGCGATCTCTGACAACGAGTATTGGTCCTCGCGAAGCATGCCCACCGCCAGCTCGCGGCGCGTGTCTTCGGTGAGGGTCTGAAACGTCAAACCATGCTCCGCAAGGCGTCGGTGAAAGGACCGGGCGCTGAGCCCAAGACCCCGCGCCACATCAGCCATCTTCGGCAGCCCCTCGCTCAAGGCGCGTGCGATGGCGTCTTTGGTTGCGACCTCAAGCGGTGGCGCGTCATCAATCTCGGACAGCTCCTGATCGAGGTGCGAGATCAGGAACCGAGTGATGCCCTCGTCGCCAAGCGCGTTTGGAACGGCCAAAGATTCACGCGACAACAGCATCGCGTCCCTCTCAGCGCCAAAATAGACCGGACACCTGAAGTACGCCGTGTGATGATCTGTTGTCTTGGGCGCCGAGTGTTTGAAGCACACCTCGATCGGGGCGAAGTCTGGCGTCGTGACCTGTCTGCTTAGAGAGACGCCGCTGGCCAGATCCGCCTCGATCGAAATCCGCATGCCCAATCGGCGCGGCCCCTTGCGATGCTCGATGAAGAGGATGCCCTCGTCGGTATCTTCAACCTCGTACTGAACGATGCTGGTCCACAGTCGCGCGTAGCGCGCGACGCGGGAAAAGGAGCCAAGAAGGTTCGGCGCCGCTTTCCACGCGAGCCCCAGGGCGCCATATTCATCGGTCCGCATCGCATCGCCCACGACTAGGGGAAGGGGCGTGATGTCCATCTGCATCGCCATGCGCTCGATCATGTCATAGTAGACATCTTCGGCGAGCATGTGCTTTGGGTCCCAAGCGCCATCAGGATCGAGCCCGACGGATCGCAGGACATCGTCGGCATCAACAGCGTCGCCCGCAACGCCAACGACTTTGCGCGCGAATAGAGATGTCACCTCACTCATGTGGAGAGAGTTAGCGGAGTATTTCGATCAGCCAACTTGGATTGGCTATTGATCCCAGGCACTCCTGCACATGCGCCGGACATTAACGGCTCCCTCGTCATAGCATTCAGTCGCCTCGCCTGGGGTGGTCAGAGCCTAGTCAAACTCGTCAGATGGCTGCCATGGCTCAAAAGCAGGCGAAGGTCTCAACTAAGTCAGCGTAGAGAGCGAAATCTTCATGTGCTCAGCATAACCTCGCGCCCGGTTTCCTGGCTCGCGTAGATGCCGTCAAGAATTCGCATCACATTCAGTGACTGCTCGGCGGGCACGGGCGACGGCTTTCCCTCATGAAGAATGCGGGCGAACTCAACGCATTCGTAAGCGTGTGGCGCTAGCTTTTGTTCCGTGTTTTGGAGTTTCCGCTTGTAGTGCTGCCGAGTGTCATAGTTGGTGGAAAGAAACTCGGCGGATGGATAGTGCGCTCCACCGTCCTTTCCGTGAAGCCAGACTTGGATGTCGTCCTCAACCGTATCGTGGTGAAGCGCCCAGGCGACTTCCAACATGAGTGTCGCGCCGTTCTCGAATCTGACAAAGGCGTTCGCGAATTCTTCGACATCCCAGTTGTCGCCAACCGGCGTGTCGGGACCTATGCGACTCCACATGCCCGGAATTCGGGCAAGCTCAGTGCGAGCGACGCCGCTCACCGTTGTAGGGCTGGGATTGCCCATAAGCCAAAGCGCAAGATCAAGCACGTGGACGCCAATGTCGATGCACGCACCGCCGCCTGCGAGCCGCTTTTCTACAAAGGTAGGCGAGTTAATGAAGGTATTTCTTCTCAGCATCCAGGCGCGCGCGTGATAAACGTCGCCGAGCGCCCCGGCGTCAATTTCGGCCTTCATGGCCCGCGCAGTTCCTGAAAACCGATGGTGCTGCGCGGTCATTAATTCCCTACCGCTTGAATCGCGCGCGGCGATGAGCTGTTCGATCTCACGTGGAGTTGGTGCAAGTGGTTTTTCACAGATCACGTGCTTGCCCGCATCGAGTGCGGCAATGGCCAGGGGGGTGTGATGCATATTGGGCGTGCAGATATCAACGATGTCGATCGTCGGATCGGCCAGGACGTCGCCGAAATCGGTTGTGAGTCTTCCAACCGAGTGTTCCTTGCCCCAAGCGGCGAGGACTGCTTCATCTGAATCGACTCCGACAACGACCTCAGCGTGCGGAGAAACCTCCCAACCGGGCATGTGTTGCGCCGAGATATTCCCTGTTCCAACGACTGCGACTTTTAGCATTGGCAAGCCCCAAATTCGGCTCTGTGGTGAAATGGTTCAGTAGCCAACAATGATCCCTTTTTGAAGTCGAGGACACAGGAATCCGTTTTGCATGGAGATCAGCTCTTCAGAGCCCACCGAGATCAGCAAACAAGGGGTGCTGAGGTCAGCAGCCCGGTTTCTTCTAACAAGACCTCCAGAGTTATTTGGGGCTGCGATTCGGCTCGAACTCTCCCATTCATCGCGAAGGGCAGCCTAGTCCGCACAGCGATCCTTCGGTACCCGATCGATCAGTCGATCAGCGCGTCATTGCGCTGTTTCGCCATCTCATGATGAATGGGAAGCGTACGACCATACAGCTGTTTTGTGCGCTCAACACTGCCCACCATGCCAGGCGCGTCAACGTAGGAAAAAATGGCCACATATCGAGGTGTTGATCCCTCCAAGGGCGCGACGCGATGCAAAGAGTACCGCCCCTTAAACAGCTGCAGGTCACCAGGTCCAAGTTCGAGCGAAATCACTTTGTCTGAGTTTCCATCGAGGACCTTCGAGACGTCTTCGAAACACTCGTCCCTACTGTTGCGGATCATCGGCGCGTACTCGAAGGCCCCACCCCGATCCGCATTTTGGAGGGCGAGCGTCACGGTGAAATCGTTGGTGTCAAAATGCCAGGGGAACCCATTGCCCTCGCCCGCCGCATTCACGATCACGTCGGCCAGCGGATCTGCGTATCGGTAGAAACGACCCTCGGGCTCCTGCAAGCATTCCCGTATGAAGGTGTCAAATCCTTCACAATCGAAAACGGTCCGCAACGCGCCGCAGGTTTTGAAGTTATCGGCCGGAATGAAAGCGTTCGACCGTTCAAAGAACCTGCGGCGCGGATCGCTTTCTGGCAGGCTGGGGTCCTCTGCTGTGAAGTAGGCGTTGGTCCGGGAGTAACTTCGGTGGCCTTTGTCCGCAACGCCGTCCGCTTCGGCGACCGCGGCTTCTATGCCCGCAGGTGTCAGAAAACCCTTGAGAACCGCACAGCCCCGAGCAGTGAGCGCTTTGCGGACTTCTTCCAAGATCGCATCCCGTGACGGACCCGGAGTCGAAATCGGATACGTCTCGAAATCGATCAGGTCTTTGACGTGAAATCGCATTGCCGGCGTTCCTCAAGGATGTGTTCCAATGCCACGATC
>JASJAU010000086.1 GCA_030066855.1 Paracoccaceae bacterium
AGATTCTCGTCTCGAATCGTCCCGATATGTAAGCGCAAAGGCGCATCCGAAACGTAAGATCATCCGCCCCGGCAGGTAAGTTTTGGTGTCCCGAAAGGTAGGCGATACCATCCCAAGATGTAGGAGAAAAAGCGATTAGTTGTTTATTGTCAGTGTTTTAGTGGGCATGAATAACGAACACTAGAAGTAAGAACTTTGGTGTTCTTCACTTGAGCTTTTTCGCGGGTACGGACTCAACTGAAACCTCCCCTTCATGCCTCAAAAACCTGGACTCACCCAATCATTCCCCTTGGCCGCGTTTGAACTTCCGGGTTAGACTCGCGGCAGGTTCGGAAAAAGACGGTTAACGCGAGAAAAACCGAACCTGAGGCAAACACGCGGACGCGTACGAACCGGAGAGCAGCATGTCCCTCGATCATCCCCACGATTCGGTCGGTCTCGACCGTTTGAACCGCCTGTCCGATCGCTCCAGCGATATCATCGAACGGCTGCGGGACCAAGTCTACGCCCCAGACAGCCGCAAACGTCTGAATATCCGTTTCAACGTTAAGACGGCGGCCGAAATGGTCGGCCGGACCGAGAAAGCGATCCGCGAGGCGGAAGCAGCGGGCAAGCTTACAGAGCCTGAAAAAGACCCTAAAACCGGGCGGAGGACTGGCTACACGCTCGCACAGGTCAACGCCATGCGGCGACACTTCGGCGCCCTGCCCCATCGCGAGCCGAACGAGGACCCGCTGGTTCTCGCCGTGCAGAACTTCAAAGGGGGTGTGGGCAAATCCACTCTGGTCTGCCATCTGGCTCAGAACTTCGCGCTCAAGGGCTACCGGGTCTGCGTGATCGACTGCGACAGCCAGGCGTCCACGACCTCGGTCTTTGGTCTGAACCCGGACGTGGACGTGGACGAGGATGAGGACACGCTCTACCCCTTCTTCCGCCATGGCGGGCCGTCGGATCTCTCCTACGCGCTCCGCGCCACCTACTGGCCCGCCATCGCGCTGATCCCCGCCAACCTGGGCCTCTACGACGCTGAGTATGAATTCGCCGCCCGCATGGCTCGCGAGAGCGACTTCGTGCTCGATCGGCTTCGTCAGGGTATCGCAACGATTAAGGACCGGTTCGATATTGTTTTGCTCGATCCGCCCCCTGCCCTCGGCATGATCTCCCTCTCCGTCCTCCGCGCCGCGGACGCGCTCTTGATCCCGGCGCCTCCAAACAACATCGATTTTGGCTCCACCGCGCACTTCCTCAAGATGATGAGCGCTACCCTCGAGCAGCTGGCTGAGGTCGGTGGCGCGCGGGATTATGCGTTCGTTAGGATTCTGGCCACTAAGATGAACGACAACAAATCAGCACATGCCGCCATCAAGCGGATGATGGATGCGGTTTTCCCCGAAGAGATGCTGCAATCGGTGCTGAAAGATAGTGCCGAAATCGACAACGCCACGGCCAACCTTGGCACGGTTTACGAGGTGACGGGGCCGGGCGCGCGGACTGAGACGCATAAACGCTGCCGCGCCTATCTCGACGCGGTCGGTCGGGAGGTTGAAATCCTGATCAGAAAGACCTGGCCCAGCCACCACCGGGCCCTGGAAATGGAGGGGCTGCTATGACCAAGCGCCACGACGACATCTTCGACGCCGTGCTCTCCGGCGTGCCGACCGCCCGCGATGAGGCGCCTGCGAAAGCGCGGGGCGCGGCCCGCTTCCTCAAGCGCGGCAACGCCATCAGCGACCGGCTCTCGGGCGAGAACGAGGAGAAGACCCTGCATTGGGTCGATCCCGACCAATGCCGCATGTGGGCGCGGCATAACCGGGACTACAGCTTGCTGACGGAGGAGAACTGCCGTGATCTGATCGAAGGCATTCGCGCCCAGGGCAAGCAGGAGTTTCCCGCGATTGTCCGGCGAGTCGAGGGACCCGAGGAGTTCGAGGTTATCTGCGGCGCACGGCGGCACTTCGCGGTGTCCTGGCTTCGCGCCAACAACTACCCGCAGTTCAGGTACCTCGTCGAGGTGCGCGACCTCTCGGATGAGGAGGCGTTCCGTCTTGCCGACATCGAGAACCGCGATCGCGAGGACATCTCGGACTATGAGCGCGCCAAGGACTATGCCGAGGCGGTGAAGCTCTATTACGGCGGCAAACAAAAAGCGATGGCCGAGCGGCTGGAAGTCAGCGCTGTCTGGCTCTCGCGCTATCTGGAGCTCGCCAGGCTGCCGCAGGAGGTCGTCCAGGCTTTCCCGACGATCCGTGACGTGAAGGAACTGCACGCGCGGACGCTTAAGCCGATGCTGAAGCTTCCCGAAAGCCGCGACGCGATCCTAGCGGCGGCCCGGGACCTAGCCGAGCGCCAGGAGGCTGCGCGAGCCGGGCAGGGCGCCTTTGTGGACGCTGCCCGCGTGATCAGCCTGCTCAGGGCGTCCACTGAAGCGCCCAAGCCTCGCCGGTCCAAGGCGCGGGTCTATAAAGGAGCGGCGCAGGCGCGTGGAATGACCTTCACAAAGCGCGGCGCCACCTGCCGGCTCGAGTTTCCGGCGGACCTGACATCGGCCGAAGCCCGGGCGGCGCTCATGGATTGGCTTGACCAGCATTTTCGGCCTGGCGCGGCGACTTGAGCGGAATTACCAACTGGTAATAGTCAGAATATATTAATGAAAACAATGTGGTAGATTTGGAGTGGGGGGGGGGGTGAAATTCACAGCCCCGCCGCCTTTGTGAGGTTGACCCGGAACCGGTCCCGTCGGCGCTGATAGCGCCGCGTCATTTCGGCAGAAGCATGCCCAAGTTGCTTCTGCACGTAGCGCTCGTCCACCTCCGCACTTGATGCGAGCCCGGCTCGGAGCGAATGGCCCGAGAAAAGCGACAGCCGCTCCTCCTCGGGCAGGTCGGACCGGATGCCGCTCTTCAGAACAGTTGCCTTGATCAGCCGGGCTACATGCTTGTCGCTCAACCGGCGTTCTGTCGCGCGCTTGCCGTCGCGTGAAACCGTCACGAACAAAGGTCCAAAGTCGATTTTCGAGAAGGCTTTCCATTGCTCCAGCGCGTGGACTGGACAGGTCTGTTCGGAGGATCCTTTGCCGATCTCAACCTCGCGCCACCCGGTCTTCCCTTTGAGCGTTACGAGAAGGCCGCCTTCCATCACCTCGACCCATCCGCCGCTGTCAATTGTATCTTCACGCCCCGCGTCTAGCGACACGATCTCGGAGCGACGCAGGCCGCCCGCGAAGCCGACCAGCAGGATTGCGCGGTCGCGAAGGCCTCGCAGATCGAAGGGGAGGGTGGCGGTCATCGCGCGAATGTCTTCGGGAAGGACCGCCTCCTTCTGACGTGGAGGTCGCCCATGCTGGCGCTTCACGCCCTTTAGGACGCTGGTGATATGGGGGTCGGTGCGGTCGATCACCAGCCCGCGTTGCGCATAGTTCCACGACAGTCCCGACAGGCGCCGCTCGATCGTCGCGGGGGAGAGCGACGCGGCGCAGTCGGCTATGTAGAGGCCGATCAATTCAGGTGACGGGGGCAGGGGGTCCGCGCCTTTCCGCCGGCACCAGGCTGCGAAGTGACGCCAGTCGGCGGCATAGGCCCTGTTGGTATTCTCAGCGGTCGAGGCTTTGGCGTAGTCGCGCGCCGCTTCCACCAGCCGATCGAGGGCGCCTGATCCGGCCATATGGGCGGGCAAGGCGATCTCAGGGGAATGAGAGGGCGCGTTCTCGTCGAGCTGAGCCGCCCTCAAGGTATCGCCTGGCGTAGAGCGTGATTTGTCGGCGTCTGGGGGCGCATTTTCGGGTCGTTTCGGCATGTTTTGGGAAGGTATCGGAATTATGTCCGATAATGCAAGATTATTGGACATAACATTGTACAGCGAGCGGCGGCGGTTTCTTCTTCAATTGATATGCGAAAGCGCCGCCCGTCAGATGGGTTCGGTCCAAGGCCAATCCCGACGCTGGGTCGGCGGCAGCATTGGGATGCTACCCCGGACACTGTGGGATATCAGCTCAGAGATGCGGATGCGCCTTATTCTGTGTCGGACTTGTCCCGGCGGGCGAACTCGGCGCTTTAGAGCGCGCGAACAGAGCGGCGGTATGCCGCCGAGGCTTTACGACATTCCGTTCGCCAGTTGGAGCGGACGCTACTGGCTCAAAGTCGATGACCCGTTTGAAGCGCGGCCGGAGGCTGAAACGCCGGTGTGGCCGCCGGAAGGGTATGGCGGACCCCCTCTCTGTTCAGTCGGGCAGACGCGCTTCCGCTTCGATCTCGACCTTGTAACCGCCAATCAATCCCGCGACGACGACCAGCGTGTTGGCCGGCTTGATCTCTCCGAACACACGGCCATGCGCGCGGGAGACGGCTTCAACATCGGCCTCGTCGGTGATGTAGACGCGCGTGCGGATGACACTCTCAGCTTTGGCGCCAAGTGGGGCGAGCGCGGCGAGGACTTTGTCGAGGATGTAGGTGGTCTGCGCGCCTGCATCGTCGGGCGCCACCATGCGATCCGCGCCATGGGTCGCCGTGGTGCCCGAGACGAGGATGCGGTTGCCCTCGCTCCGGGCGCGGCAATATCCCGCGATATCCTCCCATTTAGAGCCGGAAAGAACCTTGCCGTCTTCGCTTCTATAGGCCGACGGCACGGTGTCGAGGTGGTGGGATAGATCGCCGCTGGCGGTTAGGAACGGCGGCTTGCGGTACTCGTCTCCGCAATCGCCGGGAACTGGTGCTGTCGCGCCGAATGCCTCATCCAGCTGAGCGTTATCTTCTTCGTCAAGGGCGAAGGTGAAGAGGCGAGCGTTGTCCGCGTGATGCGCGTGCTCGCCTAGGCGGGCGCCGACGATGACACCGGCGACAGCGGGGTGCTCCAGAACCCAGCGGGTCGCCACATTGGGGATCGAGACGGCGTGCTTCCTGGCGATTTGATCGGCCGCGCGGAGAATGCCCTGAAACGGCGCCCAGCCGCCTGTCACGTCGATGAAGCGTTTGTACTTCATCTTGGACCAATCGGTGATGACGGCAGGCTCTGGCTGATTCAGCCAGCGTTCGGACAGAAAGCCGCCGCCGAGCGTGCCGTAGGCGAGAAGCTTCGCGCCCCGTGCCGTGCAAAGATCCGAGAGCGGCCCTGCGGCCCGGCGGTCGATCAGCGAGAAGCTGACCTGATTGGTGAGGAGCGGGATGCCATCGGAAAGCGCGAGGTTCAGATGCGCGGCGTCGAAATTGGTGACGCCGATCTCCTTGATCAGGCCCTCTTCCCGGAGTCTGGCGATCTCATGGAGCGCGTCGAGCCAGGCGGGGTGCTCGAAGCTCCACCAATGGAACTGGAGCAGGTCGATCTGATGGGTCTGCAGTCGGTCGAGACGCTCCTGGATGCCGGCGCGAACAGATTTCGAGGTCATCGGCCCGGGGGGCGGGCACCATTTGGTGAAGGCGCGCGCCTTGTGATCACGGGCGAGCAGGTGGCCCGCGATGATCTCCGCGCTGCCATAGTGATCGGCCATGTCGAAGGTGTCGAACCCGGCGCGGACATAGTCCTCGAGATCGTCGGCGCCTTCTTCGGGATCGATGGTATCGCCATCCTTTTCGATATCCGCGACTTGCCAGAGGCCGGTGAGGACCCGGCTGATGGTGAGCTGGTCGCTGAGGTCAAAGCGGTCGGGGCGCATTAGCGGCCGTCCGGAAGGAGGATCTGAAAGCTCCGCTCGATGTCGCGGTTCAGCGCGGCGTGGGCCGCGTGAGCGTCGCGGTGGCGGAGCGCGTCGATGATATCGCGGTGATGCGCGTGCTCGTCGATCTGCCGGGCCTCCTCCCGCCCGATCACGAGATTCAGGTAGGCGCCGTATTGAAGCCAGAGCGCCTCGACCATGGGCAGGAGCACCCTGGAGCCGCCGAGGCGGTAGAGCGCGAAATGGAATTCGTAATTGCGTTGCAGGTCTGGGCCATCCACGTCGGGTGGGGCTGTGATCAATGCCTCCAGTTTGTCAACGTCCTCATGTGTGATCACATTCATCGCCTGGTCGAGAACAAGCGATTCGAGCGCGAGGCGGGCGGCTTTGAGATCGCGCATCCGCTGCTCGTCGTAATCGGGGACAGCAAGGGTGCGGCTGGGCGTGTCTATCAGGGCGCCTTCGGCGACAAGGCGGCGCACGGCCTCGCGCACGGGGGTCATCGACGTGCCGAGCTGATCGGCGAGCGCCCGGAGGCTGACGCTGTCGCCGGGGGCGAAGGCGCCGGCCGTGAACGCGTCGCGGAGCGCCGCATAGGCGTTTTCGCGCAGATTGCTGTGGTCGATCCGCTGAATATGCGGCGCCGCCATTTGGTCCCTCCCTTGCCGATTTCGGTCTTCACAGGGCCGATACATCGGATAACATATCACAGATAACACTGGCGGCGCGGACCAGTCCAGCGAAAGGGTGCGGATGTCTGATAAGGAGCGCGGCTTCTGGCTCTATGACCTCACCGTCGAGACCGTTCTGGACGGCCGGACACCAGTGTGCCGACATGTCGAGGGCGAGCGGTTTCGGGTCGAGGGCGAGTGCCTGGTCTTTGAGCAAGGGCAGAAGGTGTCGATGTACGCGCTGGCCGCTCTGCTCCCCTTGCTCCCGGTCAAGCAGCGCGAGACCAACCCGGACGACTGGGTGTCGACCGATGCCGAAGTCGCCTGCCCCGACCCGCATTGCGGCGGGCGATTTCGCATCATTCGGGGCCAAAAACGCTGGTTCAGTCACGATTCCACGACTGGATTGCCGAATGCGCGCGGGACGCCCTACTGGCGGGAGGGCGGCGATGGCTGAGGTGGCCCGTCGGGCGCTCCGGCCCGGATATGACATCAGCCGAGTGATCAAGGGTGGTTGGCAGCTTGCCGGGGATCACGGCGCGGTCGATCGGGGCGCGGCGATCAGGGACATGGAGGCGTTCCTCGACGCCGGGATCACGACCTTCGACTGCGCGGATATCTATGTTGGCGTCGAAGAAATGATCGGCGATTTCATTGGCGACATCCGGGCGAGGCGAGGGTCGGAGGTGGCGAATCGCGTCCAGGTCCACACCAAGCTGGTGCCGGATCTGGGGCGGCTTCAGGACATCCGCCCCGACGAGATCGAGGCGATTGTGGACCGGTCCCTTAAGCGGCTGCGGGTCGATCGCCTGCATCTGGTGCAGTTTTTCTGGTGGGATGTCGCGATCGGCCGGCCGGTCGAGGCGCTCGAGGTGCTGAAGCGGTGCCGGGACAATGGGAAGATCGCGCATCTTGGCGTGACGAACTGGGACATCGCGGAAACGGCGCCCTTCGTGGAGGCAGGGTTTGATCTGGTATCGACACAGGTGCAGTATTCGGTTCTGGATCACCGGCCTGCGAATGGGTTGTCGGACTGGGCCGCGGCGCATGACATCCAGCTGCTTTGCTACGGGTCCTTGGCCGGCGGATTCCTGACCGAGCGTTGGCTGGGCGCGCCGGATCCCGGCTTCGCGTTCGAGAACCGGTCGCTGGTGAAATACCGCCTGGTCATTGACGAATTCGCGCCCTGGGAGCGGTTTCAGCGTCTCTTAGGCGCGTTGAAGTCGGTGGGGGACCGGTATGGCGTATCACTCTCGGAGGTGGCGACGCGCTGGGTGCTGGATCAGCCGCAGGTTGCGGCGGCGATTGTGGGCGCGCGCTACGCGCGGCATTTGCCGGAAACGCTTGGGGTCTTCGCCTTCGCGATGGACAATGCGGATCGGGCGGAGATCGGAGCGTTGCTGGCCGAGGCCAAGGGGCCGAACGGGCCGGTATATGGTTTGGAGAAGGACAGGACGGGCCGTCACGGGCGGATCATGAAGTACAACCTGAACGCCAGGCCGGACGATCAGGTGCTGGGGTCTGTCGATGGGTGACGCGATCCTCTCTACCGACAGCCTGTCGATGGCGTTCGGGTCGCTCCGGGCCGTGGACAGCGTGTCGGTTGACGTCGAGAAAGGGTCTATTACGGGGCTTATCGGACCGAACGGAGCCGGGAAGTCGACGTTCTTCAACCTTTTGACCGGAGCGCTGAAACCTGTGTCCGGGACGGTGCAGCTCGATGGGGCCGACGTGACTGGGTTGTCGCCGGACCGGCTGTTCGCACTTGGGCTGGGGCGGACGTTTCAGATTCCCCGACCCTTCGCCCGGATGTCGGTTCTGGAGAACGTGATGCTCGCGCCCAACGGGCAGACGGGCGAGACCGTGTACGGGGCGTTCCTGTCACGCGGCGCAGTCCGGGCAGAGGAGCGGGCGATCCGCGAGAAAGCGCTGGAGGTGCTGGACTTCTTGACGCTCGCCGATCTGGCCGATCATCCGGCGGGGAAGATCTCGGGCGGGCAGATGAAGCTTTTGGAGCTCGCGCGCGTATTGATGGGGGATCCGTCGGTGATCCTTCTCGATGAGCCAGCGGCGGGGGTGCATCCAGTGCTGGCCGAGGTGCTGATCGAGAAGATCGGGGCGCTGAACGCGCAGGGCAGGACCTTCGTTATCATCGAGCACGACATGGACTTCGTCATGCGGCACTGTAATCCTGTGATCGCCATGGCCGAAGGGCGGATCGTGTTTGAGGGCACGCCGAAGGAGGCGATGGCCGATCGGGTGCTGGTTGATGCCTATCTGGGAGCGCCGGTCGATGGGTGACGTAACGCTGACGGCGGAGGGCGTGACGGCGGGATACGTGCCGGACCTGCCGATCCTGCGTGAAGTGTCGGTCAAGGTCCGGTCAGGCGATGTGACGCTGATCATCGGACCGAACGGGGCCGGGAAATCGACCCTGATCAAGTCGATTGCGGGCCTTTTGCCGGTGTCAGAGGGTCGTGTGATCTTCGACGGACGGGAGATCACCAACCTCCGCCCGGACCGTTTGGCGGAAGCAGGCATCGCCTATGTGCCGCAGACCGACAACATCTTCCGGTCGCTGACGGTGGGGCAGAACCTGGCGCTGTCGCTCAGGCGGGTTGCGGATGGAGGGGCGCGGCAGGAGCGGCTCTTCGACCAGTTCCCGGTGCTGGCCGAGAAGCGGGACGACAAGGCGGGCACGCTTTCGGGCGGGCAGCGGCAGTTTCTGGCGGTGGCAATGGCGCTTGCTGTAGAGCCGCGGCTGATCCTGATGGACGAGCCCTCGGCCGGGCTGTCGCCGAAAGCGTCGGAGGAGGTGCTGGCGCAGGCGCGGAAGCTGACGGAAAGCGGTGTCGCCGTGCTGCTGGTCGAGCAGAACGTCAATCAGGCGATGCGCCTGGCCGATCACGTTTACATCCTGGCCGAAGGCCGGAACCAGGTGGATGGGAGGCCGGAGGCGCTGAAAGCGGACAACGTGGTGCGGGACATCTACCTCGGCGGCAAGAGGTTCAGCCCGGCATGATCCAGAACCTCATAGATGGCGTGCTGGTGGGATCCTACCTGTCGCT
>JASJAU010000087.1 GCA_030066855.1 Paracoccaceae bacterium
CGATTGAAGGGCGGCGCGTCGCGGAACTCCACCAATCCGGGATAGGAGGAAGCGTACTCGAAGAAGGTCAGGCTGGCGCCGAACAACGCGACCAGGGCGACGACCTGGGCTGTGTCGGCATTGAAGCCTGGCAGGATCAGCGACGGCGTGGCAATCAACAGCACAACGCACAACGCGCGAAGGAACGCTCCTGCCAGCCGGGAGATCACCGGTTCTGCCCCATCTTTCCGGGCTGTCGGCTCGTGCCGCAGCCGCTCTTGCTTGTGACCCGCCGAATGCGGCGAGCTGCCTCAATTTTGCCCAATTTCTGCCTTCTTTCCGTCCAACCAGCAAGCGCCGCATTAACCATGTTGTTGATTCAAGGCGTTTTTGTGGAAGGATTGGTGCGACATTGCATCAATAAGCGAAACAATAAGAGCCGCCCCTCAGGACGGCCCTACATCTTGCGATCCGTGTTAGCTCATACCCAAGGACGGGCGGAAGCCAACTTCCTCTCGAAAGCGTCGATCGACGCCGAGGCGTTCTCGATGGTCAGGCCGATATCATCCAACCCGTTCAAAAGGCAGTGCTTTTTAAAGGCATCCACCTCGAATGCGATCTCGCCACCATCCGGGCCGGTGACCGTCTGCGCCTCGAGATCGACCGTCAGCGTGGCGTTCGCGCCCCGCTCGGCATCGTCCATCAGCTTGGCGTGATCTTCGGGCGAAACGACGATGGGCAGAATGCCGTTCTTGAAGCAGTTATTGTAGAAGATGTCGGCGAAAGACGTTGAAATCACACACCGAATTCCATAGTCCAACAGCGCCCAAGGCGCATGCTCCCGGCTGGATCCACAGCCGAAGTTATCCCCCGCGACGAGGATCTTCGCGTCTCGGTAAGCGGGTGTGTTCAGCACGAAATCCGGGATCTCGTTGCCCTCCCGGTCGAACCGCATCTCGTCGAAGAGATTGGCGCCGAGGCCGGTCCGCTTGATCGTCTTCAGAAACTGCTTCGGGATGATCATGTCCGTGTCGATGTTGACAAGAGGCATCGGCGCGGCGGTTCCCGTGAGGGTGGTGAATTTGTCCATTACATCAGCTCCCTGACATCCGTGAGCCGCCCGGTCACCGCAGCCGCCGCCGCCATCGCAGGCGACATCAGATGCGTCCGGCCCTTATAGCCCTGACGGCCCTCGAAATTCCGGTTCGAGGTCGAGGCGCAGCGCTCTCCCGGCGCCAGCTGGTCGGGGTTCATGCCAAGACACATAGAGCATCCGGCCATCCGCCACTCAAATCCCGCCTCCTGGAGTTTCTGCGCGATCCCCTCCTCTTCCGCCTGCAGGCGGACAAGGCCCGACCCGGGAACGATCATCGCGCGAATGCCGTCCTTGACCTTGCGGCCTTCCATGATCGTCGCGACTTCGCGCAGGTCCTCGATCCGGCCGTTGGTGCAAGAGCCGATGAAGACGGTATCGATCTCGACGTCTGCGAGCTTTGTGCCCGGCGTCAGCCCCATATAGTCGAGCGACCGCTCGACCGCTCCGACCTTGCCGCCGTCAAAGTCGCCGGGGCTCGGCACCGTGCCCGAGATCGGCAAAACGTCCTCGGGCGACGTGCCCCAGGTAACGACCGGCGCGATCTCGGCGGCGTCGAGCCGGACGATCTTGTCGAAATGCGCGCCCTCGTCGGAGAACAGCGTCCTCCAATAGGCGACCGCCATCTCCCATTGTCCGCCTTTTGGCGCGTGAGGCCGGCCTTTCACATACTCGATCGTCTTCTCATCCGGCGCGATAAGTCCGGCGCGGGCGCCACCCTCGATAGCCATGTTGCAGACCGTCATCCGCCCTTCCATCGAGAGCGCCTCGATGGCCGATCCCCGATACTCAATAACATGCCCCGTGCCGCCGCCGGTCCCGGTCTCGCCAATAATCGACAGGGTGATATCCTTGGCGGTGACGCCGGGGGCCAGTTCGCCCTCGACCTCGACCAGCATGTTCCTGGCCTTCTTCTGGATCAGCGTTTGCGTCGCGAGCACGTGCTCGACCTCTGACGTGCCGATCCCGTGCGCAAGTGCCCCGAAGGCGCCGTGGGTCGCCGTGTGGCTGTCGCCGCAGACGATGGTCATGCCCGGCTGCGTCCAGCCCTGCTCCGGCCCGACGATGTGAACGATACCCTGACGGGCGTCGTCGATGTCGTAAAGCTCAATCCCGAAATCCCTGGCGTTCTGGCGCAGCGCCTCGACCTGAATGCGCGACTGCTCGTCCTTGATGCCTTCCAGCCGGGTCGGGTCGGTCGGCACGTTGTGATCGGGCACGGCCACGGTCTTTTCGGGCGCCCTGACCGGGCGGTTCGCCATGCGCAGACCCTCGAAGGCCTGCGGGCTGGTCACCTCATGCACGAGGTGGCGGTCGATATAGAGGTGGCAAGTGCCGTCTTCGGCTTCATGGGCGACATGATCATCCCAGATCTTGTCGTATAGCGTTCTTGGATTGGTCATCTATTGGTTTCCCTGACTGACATGGACGTTTGACGCGCGGAGGCGCGGGCGAGCCGTCAGGAAAGGCGCGCCAACACCGTCAGCGACGCGCCGAAAAAGCGCCACGGAAGCCGCGCGCGATCGTCCATGTCAAATATGCGTGTCATGGCGGGGTGATTACAGCGCACCGCGAGCCGCCGCAAGCGCGTTGCGGCTTTCCGCTTGGACCAAATACGCCAGCGGACGCGTGGGCAGCGACCCCCGCCGTCGCTACAGGCGACGCCCGGCGCGACTCACTCGGCAGCAACGTCTCCGTATTCACCCTTGGCCAGCTCCTCGGCCTCGATGGATTCAAAGAGCGCCTTGAAGTTGCCCTCGCCGAACCCGTCGTCGCCTTTCCGCTGAATGAACTCGAAAAAGATAGGGCCGATCACGGTCTTCGAGAAGATCTGCAGAAGAATCTTCGTCTCGCCGCCATCTACGACCCCCTCACCGTCGATCAGTATGCCGTGTTCGGACATCCGGTCGAGCGGCTCCTCATGGCCCTCGACCCGCGTCTTGGAAAGCGCGTAGTAGCTCGCCGGGGGCGGCTGCATGTAGCGGATGCCGTTCTGGTAGATCGCGTCGACTGCGTCGTAGATGTCGCGGGCGCCAACGGCGATGTGCTGGATGCCTTCACCCTTATACTTCTTCAGGTAGTTCACGATTTGCCCCGTCTCGCCCCGGTCCTCGTTGATCGGAATGCGGATCTTGCCGCAGGGCGACGTGAGCGCGCGGCTGAAGAGCCCAGTGTACTTCCCTTCGATGTCGAAGAAGCGGATTTCCTTGAAGTTGAACAGGTCGCCATAGAAGCGGAACCAAACGTCCATGTTCCCTTGGAAGACGTTGTGGGTCAGGTGGTCGAGGTAGTAGAAGCCGACACCCTCGGGGTGGGCGTCATGGACCCAATCGAACTCGGCATTGTAGGGGCTTTCCTCGACGTAGTTGTCGATGAAATAGATTAGGCTTCCGCCAATACCTACGATGGCGGGCGCGTCGAGGGTCTTGCCGGGACCTTCGTAGGCCTCGGCGCCGCGCGCCACTGCGTGTTTCAGGGCATGCTCCGCATCCACCACGCGCCAGGCCATCGACGGGGCGCAAGGCCCGTGCTCCTCGATGAAGCGGGCGGCATGGGTGCCGGGCTCGGCGTTGATCACATAAGTGATGTCGCCTTGCTGCCAGAGCTCAATCGCCTTGAACTTGTGAGTTGCGACATGGGTGTAACCCATCTGGCCGAACAATGCCCGGAGCGCGTCCGGGTCAGGATGGGCGAACTCGACGAACTCGAAGCCGTCGGTGCCGCCCGGATTGTCCTTGGTGATCTCGGATCGGGGGGCGTCGTGGGGGAAAGGGCCCATGATGAATCTCCTGGTCACGGTCTTGATGCGTAGATAAGGCCTTTCCCGCGCGGATTCCGAGCGTTATGGCGGCTATGCTTCGATTTTCGCGCGTGAGTATTGCGTATTCTTTCATTTCAACGCATGGTTTTCGCATGGAGATTGACGACACCGACGCCCGCCTGCTCAGAGCGCTTCAGCGGGACGCGCAGATGACGTCCGAGGCGCTCGGCCAGCACCTCAACCTGTCGCCCAGCCAGGCGGGTCGGCGGCGCCAGCGGCTTGAGGCGGAAGGCTATATCGACGGGTATCGGGCGCGGGTTCCGCCCGCGAAGGTCGGGCTGGGCGTGCAGGCCTTCGTCTCGGTCCAGATCTCAGGCTACGCGCCCAGCGAGATCAAGAGCTTGCTGCGCATCATCGAAACCAGGACCGAGATCACCGCCGCGTGGACAATGACCGGAGAGGCGGATTATCTTTTGCGAGTGTACTGTGAGAATTTGACCGCATTGAACCGACTCATCCAGGAGACGCTGTTGCCCCATCCTGCTGTCGCGCGCGTGCAAAGTCAGATCGTTATGGATCACTTCAAGGCCGACGCGCCGCTACCGATCTGACCTGGGGAGCCTGATGGAAGGCGTTCTCTTCGAAGCCGTGATCTTCCTTCTCGCCGCCATCGTCGCGGTGCCGGTCGCGGTCCGGTTCGGCATGGGCTCGGTCCTCGGCTACCTCTTCGCAGGCGTGGTCATCGGACCTGTGCTCGGCCTCATCGTGGACACCGAGGACTTCCAGCATTTCGCGGAGTTCGGCGTCGTGCTTATGCTATTCCTCATCGGGCTCGAGCTCAGCCCGCGCTCGCTGTGGGAGATGCGGACCAAGCTCGTCGGTCTCGGCGGGCTGCAGATCGGCCTGACGACGGCGTCTGTCATGCTGCTCTGCATCTACCTGTTCGGCTTCGCGTGGCAGACATCGCTCGCAATCGGCATGATCCTCGGCCTCTCTTCGACTGCGATCGTGCTGCAAACCCTGACCGAGAAGCGGCTGATGCGCACAGGCGGCGGGCGCGCTTCATTCTCGGTCCTCTTGGCGCAGGATATCGCTGTCATTCCCATGCTCGCGCTTCTTCCTTTGCTGGCCCTGCCCGGCGTTGCGGGCTTCGGACCGGACGGATCGATTCAGCGTCCCGGAACCGGGGAGGAGGCGCATGGCGGCGAGCATGGCGCGGTCGCGATGTCACTGGTCGAAGGCCTGCCGGCTTGGGGCGTCACCCTTGTGACGCTCGGCGCCGTCGCCGCCGTCGTCCTGATCGGGATCTACGCGACCGGCCCCCTCTTCCGCTTCGTCCATCTCGCCCGGCTGCGCGAGCTCTACACGGCCTTCGCGCTTCTCATCGTGGTCGGCATCGCGTTTCTTATGACGCTGGTCGGGCTCTCCCCCGCACTGGGCGCCTTCCTGGCGGGCGTTGTTCTTGCGAATTCTGAATTCAGGCACGAGCTCGAAAGCGACATTCAGCCGTTCAAAGGCCTGCTCCTCGGGCTCTTCTTCATCACGGTCGGCGCGGGCATCAACTTTGAGGTGCTTTTTCGGGCGCCCTTGGACCTGATCGGGCTGACCCTGCTCCTGATGCTCATCAAGGCGATCGTGCTCTACACGCTCGCCTTAGCGTTCCGCATCAAAGGCAGAGACCGGTGGCTCTTCACCCTCGGACTGGCGCAGGCGGGCGAGTTCGGCTTCGTCCTTCTGACCTTCTCGCAGCAGCTCTCGGTCCTGCCAGCGGATACAGCCGAGCGGCTACTACTGATCGTCGCGCTTTCGATGCTCCTGACGCCGCTGGCCTTCATCGTCTACGAGCGGACGCAGCACAGGATGCAGGGCCCGGCGGAAACGCGCGAGGCGGACGAGATCGACGAACAGCAACCGATCATCATCGCGGGGATCGGGCGCTTCGGACAGGTCGTGAACCGGCTTCTGATGCTGTCGGGGCTCCGGGCCGTCGTGCTGGATCATAACCTCGAGACCATCGAGACCATGCGGCGGTTTGGGATCAAGGGGTTCTTCGGCGATCCCACGCGGCCCGAACTATTGCATGCGGCGGGGATCGAGAACGCGCGGGTGCTGGTTGTGGCGGTGGACGACAAGGAGGCCGCTGTCCGACTGGTTCGGTACGCCCGCGCCCAACGGCCGGACCTCCACATCGTCGCCCGCGCCCACGACCGGGTTCACGTCTATCAGCTGGTCCAGGCGGGGGCGAATGACGTGGTGCGCGAGATGTTCGACTCCTCCCTCAGGGCCGGGCGTTACGTGCTCGAGAACATGGGGCTCACCGACGGCGAGGCCGCGCGGATCGAGCACGTCTTCTTCCGTCGGGATCGCGACGGGCTGCGCGAGCTGGCCGAGTTCTGGAAACCCGGCGTGCCGGTGTCAGAGAACGAGGCCTACATGGAGCGCGCCCGCCAGTTGAACGCCGAGCTGGAGACCGAGCTTGTCTCGCGGCTCGAGGAAGGGGATTTGCCTGAGGAGGCGGACAAAACTCCGGCGGGAGCCGCAGAAGTCCGCAAGTCCGAGGCGCGATGAGCGGCGTCAGGCGGCGCGGGGCCCTGCAAGAAACCAGCCGACGAATCCAATACCTGGCAGACAGATAAGTATGGCCGCCCATACGAGCCGCGAGGTCCAGGCGCGACCAGACCGCAGCACGTCGATCAGCGCCCACATGTTGAGCGCGACAAGGCCGATGAAGGCGATTCCGAGGTAGTCGGCCATCAGCCGATCTTTCTGTCAGTCGAGCCGCACGTCCTGACTGGAGAACTGGTCGTCCGACTCGAACCCCGCATACAGCTTGAGGCCGTAATACGCGCCAAACGCGATGACGGCCATTGCGGCGAATGAGGTCAACATGGCTTTCACGAGCTTGCCCTTTCTCAGGTGTTGTCTTTCAGGAACTCGATCAGATCCCGCCGGTCATCCGGCTCTACAATCACCTGCATAGGCATTTTCGAGCCTGGAATGAAGTGGTCCGGCCCCAGATCGAAGAGTTGATCCACCGTTTCCTCGGTCCAATCGAAGCCGAGATTGGCGACAGTATCGGAATAGGCGTATCCCGGCAGGCTGCCCGCCGGCCGTCCGAAGAGGCCCGCGAGCGTGGGGCCCGCGCGACGCGATCCGTCGTCCGCCAGCGTGTGGCAGATCGAGCATTTGCGCATGAACTGCCGCTCGCCGTTCGACATCGCGTCGGGGTCGCGCAGGAAGTCGCGCTCGACCGTGGCCATGATGGGCGCGGGGAGACGGTTTTGCGCGGGCCAGACATATGCGGTGTCGTCGATCCCGCCACCAACAAGGCTTTCGCTGTTGGCCGTGTATGAGAGCGCCCAGACCGGACCCTTGGCCGCTGCCTTGAAGTCGCCAGTGATGCGCCAGTTTTCGGTCGAAACCGTCATCACGTATCCCTCGCCGTCGCCCACCGCAATCTCGCTCCCGTCGGGCGAAGCCGCCAGCGCCAGGATTGGGCGGCGCTCGAGCGTCAGGTCGGCAATGACCGCGTCGGTATCGGTGTCGATGATGCGCGTCCCGCCATCGACCGCGCCGTAAGCGAGCCATCCCTTGCCAAGGAGAAGTTCCGTCACGCCAAACCCGTGCTGAAGGAGCAGGCGCGTCTCCTCTCCCTTCACCGGATCCCATGTACGGATCGTGCCGTCTGCCGAGACTGAGTAAATCAGCGCACCGTCCGCGGTGAATGCCACGTCGTTGACCGAGCTTTCGTGACCCCGCATTAGATGAAGGTTCTCGCCGGAGGCGATGTCCCAAAGCCCGACCGATCCGTCCCAGGAGGCGGAGGCGAGCGTCCGGCGATCCGGCGAGACCGCGAGCGCCTTGATCTGTCCCTGATGCCCTTCGAGCTTCAGCCGGGCGCTGCCCGCTTCCAGGTCCCAGAGAATGATATCGAAATCGTCGCCGGCCGAGGCGGCGCTTACCTCATCGATGAAGACCGCCGTTTTGACAGCGGCTTCATGTCCCTCAAGCCACGTCACCTGGTCGCTCCCAAGCGCCCAGTAGCCCACCGAGTTGTCAAAGCTGGCCGTCAGCGCGTGCGCCCCGTTTTCGGATACCGCCGTCGCCATGATCGGGCCGCCATGGCCGACCATCAGCCGGAAATCGGCGGCGCCCGCCGGGGTGGCGAGCGCCAGGATCAGGAAAGTCCAGCGCAAGGCGCTATTCGGCAGGCGTCGCGCCCGATGGCGCGGATTTCTTTTCTTTCGCCTGCACCTCCTCGACCCAGAGGCTGTGGTGCTCCTTCGCCCAGTTCAGGTCGACCTCGCCAGAACCCATCGCGTCGTAAGCGCCCTCCATGCCAACCGAGCCGATGTAGATATGGGCGACGATGATCCCCATCAGAACGAAACTGACGATGGCGTGCCAGGCCTGCGCGAGCTGCATCTCCGCGTGCGGCGTCAGCACCTCAGGTAAGGGCCCCATGCCGAGCATCGACGGGATGCCCATCGAATTCAGGATCACGAAGGTCTTTGCGAACATCGGCAGTTCGAACGGGAAAAGCAGCGAAAGACCGGATGCCGAGATCGAGCCGCCGAGTATGATCACCGACCAGAAGATCAGCTTCTGGCCCGCGTTGAACTTCTTCGCGGGCGGGTGCGAGTGCTTGGAGAACAAACCGCCGCCTTTGAGGATCCAGTTGACGTCGTGACGGCTGGGCAGGTTGTGAACGACCCACATCACGAAGACGAGGATCAGCGCGGCGATGAACGCCCAGGACACGTTGTTGTGCACCCATTTCGCGTATTCGAGCAGGGTTTCGACCAGCGGGCCTTCGGCTTGCCGCGCCACTATCTCGGCTTCCGTGTTCAGCGCGCCGGCTGATGGCGGCAGCAAGAACACGCGCGCATAGAGTGTGAAGAGACCGGTGATGCCGAGAAGAATGAAAGAGCCTGCCAGGAGCCAATGGCCGAAGCGTTCAATGGACTTGAACCGGACGATTGTTTGCCCCGACCTTCCGGCCTCGATCATCACACGGCCTCTCAAGAGGTAGAAAAGCACCAGAAGGCCCAGCACGCCCAACAGGAAGTAACCGCCATAGACGCGAAGCGGCCCCTCTCGGAACAGCGTCCAGTTCATACCGGTGTCCTGCACCAGAAGTGTGGCGCCCGGGTTGCGCACCTGGCTGGTGATGTCGGCCGAGCCGAAGCGCAGCGCGCGCCAAAGCTCCGGGTCGGATGCGCCGCCGAGCGTGCCGAGCGGATCGGTGAGCTGCGCGGCCGCGTTCGGATCGCCGATAAGCCCTTCACGGAAGGTAGTGTCGACCTCCTCTCCGCGCTGGCGACGCAGAATGTCCTCCAGCGTCATCGCGCCGCCTGTCTCGGCGCGGGAAGGCTCCTCAGCGGCGGGCGCGGTCTGCGCCAAGGCGCTTGCCGATACGAATGCAAGAAGAGTGATCGTCAAAAGCAGCTTGAGCTTGTCCACCTTCATTCTCCCTTAGCTGG
>JASJAU010000088.1 GCA_030066855.1 Paracoccaceae bacterium
CCGGCGACGACATGATCCACGCCCGCGCCCCCGGCGACGTCGGTGCCGGTGTAGTCGCAGTCGCTGAAGAGCGAGCGGATGGAGCCGTTGACGTCCAGACTTCCGACCTCGAGCACCCTGGCATGGGTGAAGAACTCGGGCAGGTGGCGCCGCACGTGTTGGACGAGCGCGCGCTGCTCCTTGTGCGACATTGAGCGATCTCCCCAGATTGCAAGCCTGCGATCGGGCTAGGGAGTCTTGGTAAACAAATGATTGACGGGGGCTTGGCTCGCGTGATGGGACGGATGTTCCGCCGAAGAAACCTCCAATTCTCGACAAAGAGAATTGGCGCCTGCGAGAATTCCCTTGACAGCGTTCCGCCCGGCCTTGACGCGTGCCGCGCAACGCCATACATACCGCCATCTCTGATGAGAATCGCTCACCAAGCCCGTGGCAATCGCCTCGGGCTTGCGTTGTGAAAAAAGGGCCTGGAATCACGGGCTCGCAACGAAAGGAAGACATACGTGGCACGTATCGCCGGCGTGAACATCCCGACTGCAAAGCGGGTTCCTATCGCCCTCACTTACATCACCGGAATCGGCCCGACCTCGGCCAAATCCATCTGCGAAGCCGTCAACATCGATGAAAGCCGCCGGGTCAATGAGCTCAGCGACGCCGAGGTGCTGGCGATCCGCGAGCATATCGACGCCAACTTCACGGTCGAGGGCGACCTTCGCCGCGAGACGCAGATGAACATCAAGCGTCTGATGGACCTCGGCTGCTACCGCGGCCTCCGCCATCGCCGCAACCTCCCTGTGCGCGGTCAGCGCACCCACACCAACGCCCGCACCCGCAAAGGTCCGGCGAAGCCGATTGCCGGCAAGAAAAAATAGGTGGGCTGAGACATGGCACGTGATACCCGCAGGGGCAAAAAGAAGGTCTCGAAGAACATCGCAACCGGCGTTGCGCATGTGAACTCGTCCTTCAACAACACCAAGATCCTGATCTCGGACGTTCAGGGCAACGCGATCGCCTGGTCGTCGGCCGGCACCATGGGCTTCAAGGGCTCGCGGAAGTCGACGCCTTACGCCGCGCAGATGGCCGCTGAGGACGCGGGCAAGAAAGCGCAGGAGCACGGCGTCCGCACGCTTGAGGTCGAAGTGCAGGGTCCGGGTTCGGGCCGCGAGTCCGCGCTCCGCGCACTGGCCGCTGTCGGTTTCACCATCACGTCTATCCGCGACGTGACGCCGATCGCGCACAACGGCTGCCGTCCGCCGAAACGCCGCCGCGTTTAAGGACTGTGAGATTTCGGCCGGACCCTGCGTTTCGCACGGCCCGACATCGTCGTTTTGAAACCTCGGGGCGTCCGCCGTCTTCGGACATGGGCCGCGGACCAGAATTGAGGAGAGCCACATGATCCACAAAAACTGGCAGGAATTGATCAAGCCAACCCAGCTTGAGGTGAAGCCCGGGAACGATCCGGCGCGTCAGGCGACCGTGGTCGCCGAGCCGCTTGAGCGGGGCTTCGGCCTGACGCTTGGCAACGCGCTTCGCCGCGTGCTGATGTCGTCCTTGCAGGGCGCCGCGATCACCAGCGCGCAGATCGACAACGTGCTTCACGAGTTCTCTTCGATTGCCGGCGTGCGCGAGGATGTGACCGACGTGGTCCTGAACCTCAAGGGCGTGGCGATACGGATGGATGTCGAAGGCCCCAAGCGCCTGACGATCTCGGTCAAGGGCCCGCAGGTCGTGACCGCCGGCGACATCACCGAGACGGCCGGGATCGAGATCCTGAACAAGGATCACGTGATCTGCCACCTCGACGAGGGCGCCGATCTGTTCATCGAGCTCACGGTCAACACCGGCAAAGGCTACGTCGCCGCCGACAAGAACCGTCCGGAGGACGCGCCTATCGGGTTGATCCCGGTCGACGCGATCTACTCGCCGGTGCGCAAAGTCAGCTATGACGTGCAGCCGACCCGTGAGGGCCAGGTATTGGATTACGACAAGCTGACTCTGAAGCTCGAGACCGACGGATCGGTCACGCCGGACGACGCCGTGGCCTACGCCGCGCGGATCATTCAGGATCAGCTGTCGATCTTCGTGAACTTCGACGAGCCGGAAGCGGCCCGCGCGCAGGACGAGGACGAGGGGCTGGAGTTCAACCCGCTCCTTCTCAAGAAGGTCGACGAGTTGGAGCTGTCGGTGCGGTCCGCCAACTGTCTGAAGAACGACAATATCGTCTACATCGGAGACCTCATCCAGAAGACCGAGGCCGAGATGCTGCGCACGCCGAACTTCGGCCGGAAGTCGCTGAACGAGATCAAAGAGGTGCTTTCGGGCATGGGCCTCCACCTTGGCATGGATGTCGAGGAGTGGCCGCCGGAGAACATCGAGGATCTGGCGAAGAAATTCGAGGACCAGTTCTAAACTGGTCCTCGCACCCGGGCGTTCCGCCCCAAGGAGAGCAGGGGACACGCATCCCCTGCCGGACAAAGCAAAATCGCCCGTAGAGGGCACGAAGGAGAAAGAAAATGCGTCACGCGCGAGGCTATCGCCGTCTGAACCGAACCCACGAGCACCGCAAGGCGCTCTTTGCCAACATGGCCGGCTCGCTCATCGAGCATGAGCAGATCAAAACCACGCTGCCCAAGGCGAAGGAGCTCAAGCGAATCGCCGACAAGCTGATCACGCTCGGCAAGCGCGGTGACCTGCACGCGCGTCGCCAGGCGGCCGCGCAGCTCAAGCAGGACGCGCATGTTGCGAAGCTTTTTGAAGTGCTCGGCCCTCGTTATGCCGAGCGGAGCGGCGGCTACACCTGTGTCCTGAAGGCCGGGTTCCGGTACGGTGACATGGCGCCGATGGCGATCATCGAGTTCGTCGATCGCGATCCGGACGCCAAGGGCGCGGCCGATCGCGCCCGGCTTGAGGCCGAAGAGGCCTTCGAGGAAGAGTGAGACGCGAGGAACTGTAGAAATGGCCGCCTTCGGGCGGCCTTTTCATTGAGTTACGGCAGTGCGCTGGTAGAGTTGCGACAGAGTCGCCAACAGCTCCTGCTCGGTCTCAGACGGTTCGGAGCGGCCGCTTCTCGCGCTGAACGCCAGAAAGCCGCGAAGTTCCTGCCGGTGCTTCTCGGGCACTTCTGAGAGCAGGGCAATCAATTCTCTTTCAGATGCCATAGTCGCCTCTAACCATCATGATCCTGGTGGAATACAATTTAAGGTTGACTGGCGCTCTGCCAACCTGTCTAATTGTACAGGTGAAGGCGGTCTGTTTACGGTGCGCTTGAACACGAATCAGGCGATCGCGCATGTTACGAACGGAAACGCCTTCAGGAGACGCACATGTGGCGGGATGATCCCGAATTCGAAACGCTTGCAAGCGAACGCAAAAGGCTTTCGTCGCAAAGCGTCAAGAGACCGGGCCTTGAGGAGTGCCTGGATGCTTTGGGCGCGCTTGCGCCCAAGGGCTTCTCCGCAGGCCTTCATATTCGTTTCGCATCGCCCATGATCTACGTGCGCACCTACGAGTCCGCCTGGACGAAGATCTACGACGAGAACGCATATGCGCTCCGCGACCCGCTGGTATTCTGGGGTCTAGGGGTTAAAGGGCACACGCGCTGGAGCGCGATCAAACTGCCCGATCCATTCAATATCATGGGACAAGCCCGAGCATTCGGGTTGAATTTCGGGGCAGTCGTTTCACACGGTCCGATCACGTCCAGGTCCATCGTTGGTTTCGCCAGGGAGGATCGGGAGTTCACAGACGCGGAAATCGCGGATGCGGTCCGGATCGTACACGCATTGCACGAGGCGGCCGAGCCCCCGACGGAACTTACGCGCGCTCAGATTGAGGCGTTGCGTTTGTTGGCTGGTGGGGACCGGCATACTGCCGCCGCGGCGAAACTCGGCATTTCGGAAAGCGCCTTCAAGGCGCGGCTTCAGTCGGCGCGCGTCCGACTGGGCGCGCGAACGACGGCGCAGGCGCTGAGGAAAGCCCGGGAATACCAACTCCTTTAGGTGGTTAGCCCTCTCACTGGCTTGTTTTCAACCCAGACTGGAGGCTAATCCAATGCAAGTCACGACCCTTTCTTTCTCCAATATGCACAACCACGGCGAGCTCTTCTCGAACATGCTTCGCGCGCGTTTCCGCACCTTCGTCGAGCGTAATCGCTGGGATCTGCCCGTCGCGGACGGGATGGAGTACGACCAGTACGACACCCCGGCTAGCCGGTGGGTGGCGGTTCACGAGTTCGGGCAGGTTCTGGCCGGCGTGCGGCTGACCCCTACGACGGCGCGCTGCGGCATCTACAGCTACATGATCCGGGACGCTCAACTCGGTCTTTTGGACTCGATTCCGTCGGATCTCCTGTTCGAGGAGGCGCCTGTGGCGCCGCACATCTGGGAATCGAGCCGCGTTTTCGTGTCTGACGCGGTGCCGTCCAAGCTGCGTCTTCGCGTTCAAATCGCCCTGATCGACGAGATGGTGCGCTCGGCCAGGACGCTCGGCGCCACGTCGCTGATCGGGATCGTGCCGGAGCATTCGCCGCGACTGGCTCGGCGCACCGGGATCGACTGCGTCCCTGCTGGCCCGGTGATCGAGACCGATGACGGCGACCGGAGCGTCTGCATCAATATCGGACTGGCGACCAAGCTGCACTGAGCGGAATTCGCTTTCCGCCATGGCGGCGGGCGCTTAGCCTCTCGCCATGGCGGACCTGTTCGACTCAACGACCTCGAAGGGCGCCGAGACGCGCGCGCGTCCTCTGGCTGACCGGCTGCGGCCGGCGTCGCTGGACGAGGTGATCGGACAGGATCAGGTCCTCGGACCGACCGCGCCGCTCGGAGCGATGCTTGCAGCCGGGCAGCTTTCCTCGATCATCTTTTGGGGGCCGCCGGGTGTCGGGAAGACGACAATCGCCCGGCTCCTGGCCGATGCGAGCGATCTTACCTTCGTGCAGATCAGCGCGATCTTCACCGGCGTCGCCGACTTGAAGAAGGTGTTCGAGGCGGCGCGAATCCGACGCCAGAACGGCAAGGGCACGCTGCTTTTCGTCGACGAGATCCACCGGTTCAACAAGGCGCAGCAAGACGGGTTCCTGCCCCTCATGGAGGACGGAACGATCACGCTCGTCGGCGCGACGACCGAGAACCCGTCCTTTGAGCTGAACGCGGCCCTTCTCTCGCGCGCTCAGGTGCTGGTTCTGGAACGGCTGTCGCTCGCCTCGCTTGAACTGCTAGCGCAGAGAGCCGAGCGAGAGCTGCAAAAGGAGCTTCCGCTAACCGGCGAGGCGCGCGCGCTGCTTCTGGAAATGGCGGATGGCGATGGCCGGGCGCTTCTGAATCTGTTCGAGCAGGTCATGGCCTGGGAACTCGTTGCGAAGATCGATGCCGACGCGCTCTCGCAACGGTTGCGCAGACGGGCGGCCAAGTACGACAAGTCCGGCGACGCCCATTACAACCTGATTTCGGCGTTGCACAAATCGGTGCGCGGGTCCGACCCGGACGCCTCGCTCTATTGGTTCGCTCGCATGTTGGAAGGCGGGGAGGATCCCCGATACCTTGCCCGACGATTGACGCGCATGGCGGTTGAAGACATCGGTCTCGCCGATCCGCAGGCGCAAGCGCATTGCGTCGACGCCTGGGAGACATACGAGCGGCTTGGCAGCCCCGAGGGCGAGCTCGCGCTGGCCCAAGCGGTGATCTACCTCGCCTTGGCGCCGAAATCGAACGCAGGATACGTCGCGTTCAAGAGCGCGCGGCGCTCCGCCGTAGAGACAGGATCCGAGCCCCCGCCGATGCACATCGTAAATGCGCCGACGCGGCTGATGAAGGACCTGGGGCACGGCGCCGGGTATGAGTACGATCACTACGCCGAGGACGCGTTCTCGGGCCAGAACTATTTCCCTGAGGGCATGAAGCGCGGCGAGTTCTACCAGCCGGTGGAGCGGGGCTTCGAGCGGGAGTTGAAACGCAGGCTCGACTATTTCGCCAAGCTCCGGACAAAGCGCCAGAGTTGACATCACGCCCTCTCCGGGCGAGAGACCGGCCCATGCTGGGACCGCTTTTTTCCGTGGCTGTCGGAGGCGCTCTTGGCGCCTCGCTGCGCTATCTGACGGGCGTCGCGATCGCGCGTGTTATGGGGCAGACGGCGTTCCCGTTGGGCATCCTCACGGTCAATGTGGCGGGCTCGTTCCTGATGGGCGTCTTCATCGCGGTTGCCGCGCAAAGGGGGCTCTCCCATTTGTCGCCGCTTCTGGCCACAGGTTTTCTAGGCGGGTTCACGACCTTCTCGGCCTTCTCGCTTGAGGCCGTCACGCTCTATGAGCGTGGCGCGGTTGGGCTGGCGGCGCTCTACGTGACGCTTTCGGTCTGCCTGTCCATCGCCGGTCTCGTCGCGGGACTGTGGGTTGCGCGGGGGATGCTGGCGTGAGCGGGGTGCAGAACATCGAGGTGCCGCCCGATGAGGCGGATCAGCGGCTTGATCGCTGGTTTCGAAAACGGTTCCCGCATGTGCCGCACGGCCGTATCGAAAAAATGCTGCGCAAAGGCGAGATCCGTTTGAACGGCGGTCGGGCGCGGGCCGCGACGCGCGTCGAGGCGGGTCAGATCGTGCGGGTTCCGCCCTTGCCTGACGCGGCCGCGCCGGCGCCGAGCAAACCTACGGTCAGTGACGCCGACGCGAAAATGATGCGGAACGCGGTTCTCTGGAAGGACGATCACATCATCGCGCTGAACAAACCGCCGGGCGTTCCGACGCAGGGCGGCTCGAAACAGTCGCGGCACATTGACGGTCTCGCCGAGGCCCTGAAGTTCGGTTTTGAAGAAAAACCGAGGCTGGTCCACCGGCTGGACAAGGATACCTCCGGCGTTCTGCTTCTGGCCCGCACCCGCCGGATCGCCGGCGGGCTCACCGAGGCGTTCCGGGACCGGGAGACGCGCAAGATTTACTGGGCCGCCGTCGCGGGCGTGCCGAGCCCGAAGATGGGAACGATTCGCTACGGCCTTGTCAAAGCGCCGGGTCACGGGGGCAAGGGCGAGGGAGAGAAGATGCTGGCCATCGATCCCCGGGACGTCGAGGCGAAGCCGGGCGCCAAGCACGCGACGACCGACTATGCGGTGCTGTCCGCGCTGGCGCGGCGCGCGAGCTGGGTGGCGCTGGTCCCGATCACTGGTCGGACGCACCAACTCAGGGCGCATATGGCGGCGATGGGCCATCCGATCGTCGGAGACGGCAAGTATGGAGGTTCGGGCCAGGAGAATCTGGGCGACGGTTGGGGCGCGCAGCTGGGCGGCGAGATCAGCCGCAAACTGCACCTTCACGCCCGGAGCCTGTCGTTCACGCACCCGGTGACGGGAAACCGGGTCTCGATCACCGCTCCGCTGCCGCCGCATATGGCGCGGACCTGGGACATCCTGGATTGGAGTGCGGCGGAGGTTCCCGCCGATCCGTTCGAGGACCTCGCATGAGCGAATGGGCCGCCAAGCGGTTTTGGAAAGACGTCGGCGTGACCGCTGACGGTGCCGGGTTCTCGGTCTGGTTGGACGACCGACCGCTGCGGACGCCAGCCAAGCGCGCTTTGGTCATGCCGACCGAGGCGATGGCGGAGCGGGTGGCGCGGGAATGGGATGAGCAGGAGGGCGTAATCGATCCGGCTGCAATGCCCTGGACCCGGTCCGCAAACTCGGCGGTCGATAAGGTCGGGCCGCAGCGGGCCGAAGTGGAAGCGCATCTTGCCGGCTATGCGGCAACCGACCACCTCTGCTACCGGGCGGATGGACCGGTCGGGCTTGCCGCCCGCCAGTCGGCTCACTGGGACCCGTTGATCGACTGGGCCGCCAGCCGGTTTGACGTGTCGCTGAATGTAACTTCCGGGGTCATGCCGGTCGAACAGCCCGACAAAACGCTCGGGCGGTTCCGCCAGACCATGGCGCCTTTGACAGAGTTCGAACTGACCGGATTTCATGACCTCGTGACGCTTTCCGGGTCCTTCCTCATCGCGCTGGCGGTCCTTGAAGGCCGAGAATCGCCCGAGGCGCTTTGGCGCGCGTCCCGCATTGACGAGGATTGGCAGATCGAACAGTGGGGCGAAGACGAGGAAGCGGCGGAGCACGCGACGTTGCGTCAAGCAGCCTTCCTTCACGGGGCGGATTTCATTGGAATTGCCAAATAAATAGGCGCCATCAGGCATTTCCGCGTTGAAAGCCGACATTCCGGCTATCGTCCAATAAACCATAGGTTTTCCATGTCGCGCCCTTGACCTTCCAAAGCGATTGAGCCCAAAATCGCCGCCGTTGGGCTCATCACTCTGCCCGCGCAATCATCAGGGCCTGGGAGGGTCTGTAGAAACCGTTCTACGAACGGCAACTCAGGAAGAGGTAAAAATGAAGAAAACCGTATTTATTGGCGCGCTCGCGGCCGCTGCAGTTGCAGGTGGCGTGGCCGGCGCCGCGACGCTTGACGATGTCAAGGCGCGCGGCAAGCTGAACTGCGGCGTGACCACCGGTGTGCCGGGCTTTGCAGAGCCCGATGCGAATGGCGTCTGGCAGGGCTTTGACGTTGCCGTCTGCCGTGCGGTCGCAGCGGCTGTGCTGAGCGACCCGACGGCTGTCGAATTCGTTCCCACGACCGGTAAAACACGTTTCACCGCGCTTGCGTCTGGTGAGATCGACATGCTGGCTCGGAACACGACTTGGACCTTCAGCCGTGACGTTGACCTCAAGTTCGAATTCACCGGCGTGAACTACTACGATGGCCAGGGTTTCATGATCCCGAAGGACCTTGGAGTGACGTCGGCGAAGGATCTCGACGGTGCGACCGTGTGTATCCAGACGGGAACCACGACCGAGCTGAACCTCGCGGACTTCTTCCGCTCGAACAACATCAGCTACGAGCCGGTTCCGATCGAAACCGGTGCTGAAGCTGTTCAGCAGTACAACGCCGGCGCATGCGACGTTTACACGACGGACGCCTCGGCGCTCGCCGCGCAGCGCGCGAACTTCGAAGATCCTTCGGCGCACGTCATCATGCCCGAAATCATCTCGAAAGAGCCCCTCGGACCGCTCGTTCGCCACGGCGACAACGAATGGGCCGACATCGTCCGCTGGACGCTGAATGCGCTCATCACAGCTGAAGAGCTTGGCGTTACCTCGGTTAACCTGGAAGAGCTCGCGGGTGGAACCGAAAACCCGGAGATCAACCGGCTTCTGGGTACCGAGGGCGATCTCGGCGGAATGCTCGGGCTGGACGGTGACTGGGCCGAGCGGGCAATCGGAGTCGCCGGAAACTACGGCGAGATCTTTGAGAAGAACATCGGCGAGTC
>JASJAU010000089.1 GCA_030066855.1 Paracoccaceae bacterium
CTCGACATTTGCGCCGGTATCAGCGGCGGCCTGAAGCGCACCCCGGTCGATGATAGAGTTGAAGGCGCCACCCGCCGGACCTCCCGAAAAGACCCGAATCGTCTGATCCGAGCACCAGCCGGCCTCTTGCGCCGTCGCGGCGGTTGTCATCAGTGCAGCGGCCGACGCCACTCCAATCAGAAAAGTCCCAGTTTTTCGCATGCTTACCTCCCTTTTGATGAGCACGTTGTGATGCACTCGAGCTCCAAAATCGTTTTTGATTTCTGAGGGATGATTTGCCTTAGAGTGACGCGCAGTCAAGCAAATCTTGCGAAAATCGCCCAAGACATAGCAGCTCCCCGTGCGCTCTTGACGAAATGTCCAAAAACGATTTTGGTTTTGGCAGGTATTCACGACATGCGATGAGGGCGCGGATGGACAAAGCCAAGGATGACTGGTGGAGGGGCGCGTGCCTCTATGAAGTCTACCTGCGGTCCTTTCAGGATACCAATCGCGACGGAGAGGGCGACTTGGCAGGCCTCGCTCAGCGCCTCGAATATCTTGCCGACTTGGGCGTGGACGGCATTTGGATCACCCCGTTCTTCCCCTCTCCGATGCGGGATTCAGGGTACGATGTCTCAGATTATCGTGCCGTCGATCCGCGCTTTGGAACACTCAATGAATTCCGTGCGCTGACCGAAAAGGCCCATTCTCTCGACTTGAGGGTGGTGATTGATCAAGTCTACTCCCACAGTTCGAACCAGCACCCGTGGTTCATCGAAAGCAGTTCTTCGCGCAACAGCCCAAAGGCCGATTGGTATGTTTGGGCCGATGCTAAGTCCGACGGTAGCCCGCCGAACAACTGGTTGGCGCGTTTCGGAGGTATTGCATGGGAATGGTCGGCGGAGCGCAAACAGTATTACCTTCACAACTTCTTAACCGAACAGCCCGACCTCAACCTACACAATCCAGAGGTGCAGGACGAAGTGCTGGATATCATGCGCTTTTGGTTCGATCTGGGTGTGGATGGCCTGCGGCTGGACGTTGCGAATTTCTTTATGCACGACCCCGAGTTACGTGATAATCCGCCCGCGGCGCTCGCAGATTTGCCGGCCAATCCTTACTACCTGCAGCAGCGCCTCTACGACCGGTCGCGCCCGGAGAATCTGCCCTTTCTTGAACGAATGCGCGAGGTTGCTGGTGACCGGATGTTGTTGGCAGAAATCAGCTGCGACTGGCAGGTCGAGCGTATGGCCGAATACACCCAGGGCCGACGGCTTCACACTGCCTACAGCTTTGAGTTCCTTGGACCAACGCTTGATGGAAACCACATTTCCCGCTCCGTCGAACAGGCAGGTACCGAAGACAGTTGGCCAACGTGGGCGTTTTCCAATCACGACGTACCGCGCGTTGCGAGTCGGTGGGGGTCGGAGCGGGTCAAAGTCCTTCAGGCCTTACTTTTGTGTTTGAGGGGCTCGGTCATCCTTTACCAGGGCGAAGAGCTTGGTCTCCCGCAAAGCGACGTGCCTCGCGAGCATCTTCAGGACCCGGAGGCAATTCGTTTCTGGCCCAACCATCGAGGACGCGATGGTGCTCGTTCGCCGATGGCCTGGGAGAATACTCCGGGCCTCGGCTTTTCCGATGCACAGGGTTGGTTACCTGCCGAGCCGGCTCACGCACCCCTGGCCGTTTCCGAACAGATAGATGACCCCAGCTCACCACTTGCTCATTGCCGGGACATGCTCAGCCTTCGTCGGGAAGCGCCTGCCTTGCGCCTGGGTGAATTCGAAACTGTCGAGGCTGATACTGACGGGCTGACGTTTTGGCGTAGGTACAATGGCCAAAGCGTACTCTGTAGCTTCAACTTTGGTGATACACCGCGTGCAACACCAATCACGCCCAACGGGAAAACACTTGCTGGTGAGCATGCGGGCGGTCAGATCGCTCCTTACTCCTATTGGATCGCGGAGGCGGCACCGTGACGGACCAACTCCAAAGAAAACCGAACATCCGCGATGTAGCCGCACATGTGGGAATGTCAGTTTCCACGGTCAGCCGCGCACTGAACGGGTACAACGACGTAAACGCCAAAACGCGAAAGAAGGTCGAAAAAGCGGCTCAGACGCTGGGCTACCGGGCTAGTTTTGCGGCAGCGACCTTGCGATCAAGCCAGACCCAAACCGTGACCTTCATGGTCTCCAAACCTTGGACCAAGTTCGTTGATCCGTTCTTTCTTGGTCTATTGGATGGCATCGAGATGGTCTTGCAGGCCCAAGGATACGATCTGCAGGTTGTGATGGCGCGTGAATTCGAAAACGAGATCGAGGTCATACGCCGGACAGTGGAACGCAATCGTTGCGACGCCCTTTTGTTCGGGCGAACCCGACCCGACGATGAACGCATAGACTATCTTCAGGACAAGGCATTTCCATTTGTCACAATTGGCCAAACCAGAAGGAATGATCACGACTGGATCGACCGCGACCACTACAAGATCGCGCGCACTGCAACCGACCGTCTGATCCGCTTGGGCCACACCCGCATTGCCTACCTCGCGACGCCGTACCGCTATACCTACTCCGGGCACGCACGTGATGGGTATCGCGCGGCGCTTGCTGCTGCCGAGATTGCGCACGATCCGGCGTTGGAGGTCGAATGCTACCTTTCGCGCAAAACCGGGGCGGATGCGATGACACACCTCTTGTCTTCGGGCCATGATCCAACCGCAATCTTCTGCGGCAACGATATGATCGCCTTGTCTGCGATCGAGGCAATGCGCACCTTCGGGCAGGAGCCGGGACGTGACATCGCCGTGATCGGCTGCGACGACATGCCCATGGCCGCCGCAGCCCAGCCGGCACTCACAACGTTTAGCCAGAACCTCGATGCTCTGGGTATGCGGATGGGTCGGATGATCCTGAACAAGTTGGGCGGAAATCAAAGCCGATTGCAGGAACTGGTCGACGCGACACTTATTGCGCGCGAAAGCGACCTTCCACCGGCCAGGCGCGTATGACGATGCTGACTGTCGGCGAAATCCAGACTTTGAAAGGTCGGCGTCAGCTAACAGAGCTGAACGTTGCCTGCGTGGAACATGCGGCCGCTGCTGAGGCGGCCGGGATCGACATGATCGTGTCGGGCAACCTGGCAAATCGAGCCGCGTATAGGGCAGCAGCCCCCAACACGCACTTTTGTTTCGGCTTGATTTACGGTCAACAAGTTAACGCGGATGAAGCCCGCCGCGCTGCCTTTGAAGCAATGGAGGCCGGAGCTGATAGCATCTATTGCGCGATGAACCCAGACATTGTCGAAGCCATGGCGAGGGATGCGATCCCCGTGGTCGGGCATGTCGGCCTGATCCCCCAAAAGGCGCGCTGGACCGGGTTCCGCGCGGTTGGCAAAACGGCCAACGAAGCGCTAGGCGTTCTGGCCGACGTTAAATGCTATGAGAACGCCGGTGCTTTTGCTGTGGAAATGGAAGTTGTGCCCGAACCCGTTGCAACCGCCATTTGTCGGTCAACGCCTCTTACGGTCATCTCCATGGGCTCTGGAAGCGGTTGCGACGTGCAATACCTTTTTGCCGTCGATGTCTTGGGCGAAACCAAGGGCAGAATGCCGCGCCATGCGCGGGCCTATCGTGACTTCGCGGCTGAACACGCGCGCCTTCACCAGGAACGCGTCGCGGCCTTTGGCGAGTTCCGGGCAGACGTGGAAAGCGGCTCCTTCCCGGCTCAAAATGAGCTGGTTGGGATGGAAGAGAACGAGCTGCGCGCGTTTCACGACGCGCTCGAGAAATTGAAATGAGGACACAGTACCCATGGGCCTTTTGAGCCTGATCACAATTCCGATGGAACGAAGCTACAGCTTGACTGGCCCTGAGTCGGAACGTGCGGTTGAGGCCGGGCTCGCGAATGCCGATTGGTATCGGAGCCCCATTGACCGCAAGGTTCTGAAGGGCTTGATGAAGCGCTCAGACAACCCGGCAATGCGCGACACGGCGATCTGGCTTGGGCTTTTGCTGGCGACCGGAGGAATCGGGGCTCTGCTGTGGGGCAGTTGGTGGGCGTTGCCGTTCTTCATAGTCTACGGCGTGCTCTACGCCTCAGCCGCAGACAGCCGCTGGCATGAATGCGGTCACGGCACGGCGTTTCGCACGCGTTGGATGAATGACGCCATCTACGAGATCGCCAGCTTCTTGATGATGCGGAATTCGGTTGTCTGGCGTTGGTCCCACGCGCGACACCACACCGATACGATCATCGTTGGTCGCGACCCGGAGATTTCTGGGATGCGACCTCCGCAGTTGATCATCATTGGTCTGAATTTCTTTGGTATCGTGGCCGCGCCTCAGAGCTTTGCGGCCATTTTTCGCAACGCGTTGGGTATGCTCAGCGCTGATGAAGCCGATTTCGTTCCCGAAAGTGAACGCCCGCGCGCTGTCCGTGTGGCCCGGGTGCACATGTCAATCTACGCCGTCACTCTTCTGGCCTGCATAGCCTTCGGCTCGATCCTTCCAGCCATGCTGATCGGACTGCCCAGGCTCTATGGGATCTGGTTGCTGCTGGTTATGGGCTTGCCGCAGCACCTGGGTTTGGCCGAGGATGTTCTCGACCACCGGCTCAACAGCCGCACCATCTACATGAACCGCTTGCTAAGGTTCGTGTACATGAACATGAACTATCACGTCGAACACCATATGTACCCGATGGTCCCCTATCACAGGCTGCCTGACCTCCACGAAGCCGTGAAAGATGATTGCGCGCCGGCTTCGACATCGCTCTGGCAAGCTTGGCGGGAGATCATCCCCTGTGTGTTTAGGCAGTTGCGGGACCCCCGCCACTTCATTCGCCCCGAATTGCCGCCGGGTGCCGGTGCGCCGTCGTATGGCCCCATGGGCCAGGCGGCAGAATAGCAGGATACGGGAGAAACTATGCCCGAGATCGATGCCTGTGCGTTGGACGATATCGACGAGGAAGACCTGCTGCGCTTCGACCATGGAGAAAGGACCTATGCAATTTATCGCATGGAGGGTGAAGAGGTGTTCTGTACAGACGGGCTATGCACGCACGAACAGGTCCATCTCGAGGACGGACTCGTGATGGATTACATAGTCGAGTGCCCGCGACACAACGGTCGCTTTGATATTCGCACAGGCGAGGCCCTCGGCGCACCTGTTTGCGTGAATCTCGGTACTTACCCGGCCCGGGTCGAAAGCGGTCGGGTCTTTGTCGAGCTTCCGTAACCGTCCATCCAATTCCGTGATCTGTGTGGGTATCCGAAGGCTATATTCAGTCGACGCGAATGCGCTTTGAGCTCAATGGCATTGAGGGCATTGTCAGAGGAGTGAATCCGGGCGGCCACTTCCCGCCCTCTGCTTGAAATCGAGGCCGCAAATATCTTGTCTGTAAGGAGATTTTCCCTTCAGAACGCCACCGAGATCAGCAAACAACCGGTGGTGAGGCTAGCAGACCGGTTTCTTCTGACAAGACCCGCTATCCTGATCCCCATTCAAGCCAGCGTCTTTCTTCAGGACCTAAAAGCTCGGAAATCGCGGCGTCATAGGCCTCAAGATCTTCGTCAGTCAGGATGCCTTCCCATTTGTTTGACGTGCCGCTGTCGAAAAAGCCGGAGTCGCTTCGCCAGAATCCTTC
Source organism: Paracoccaceae bacterium (assembly GCA_030066855.1). Classification (GTDB taxonomy): domain Bacteria; phylum Pseudomonadota; class Alphaproteobacteria; order Rhodobacterales; family Rhodobacteraceae; genus Kangsaoukella. The sequence goes on from JASJAU010000089.1 coordinate 5,631, forward strand.
TCCAGCCACGAGGGCGAACCGGTCGGCGTTGGCTTTCATATTCCCGAAACTGGCGGCGTCCACGAGGCTCGCCATGACGTCTGGCGAATGGGAGACGCCGATGTGCTCTGCCACCTGTTCCATGTGAGCGGCCAGATCGCGCTTCATGTCGGAGTAGTGCATCCGCAAGAAGTTCTCTTGCGGCTCGACCTTCAGGGTCTGAAGGAAGTGGTTCACGATGCCTTTGAGCGACCCGTGCTCGACATCACCTTCGCCGAGAAAGATCCGAAAACTGTCTCTCGGGTCCGCTGGATGCAATTCGAAGTCCAGGCCGAACGCCTCAGCGACTTCCGGGCTGTAGTTGGCAACGTGCTTTCGCGCGGAGAAATGAACGTCAATCGGATGGCGGTAAACAGTGATGTATCGCAGCTCTTTCCAGATCGGGATGCCGTCCGCCGGTGTATGGGTCTTGACGTGTCTTCGTCCGGTTTGAGCGGCAAGCCGTTCGACCTTCTCCTCCATGTCCGCCATCTTGTTGTCGAACCAAGGCGACATTTCCGAAGGATTCGCGTCGACCATCGGATCCCCGGAAATGAGCAACGCCAGAATGCCCTGCATCCAAGTTGTCCCGGATTTCGGCGGGGTCGTCACCACCACATCGCCGGGCCTGGGTTGGAAGCGGCTCCACAACCGGGACTCCGTGAGCATGCTGGAATAGGTGGATTCGGGCTCAATCGGGTCTGTGATGCGATCGACCATTGAAGCTCCCCCACCTTTGCTTTGATGCAAGGAATACCAGCCGACCGCCCGGCTGTCAGCGAACCTCTGAGCCGAGCTACCGCCCCGGTAATTCGCCAAGTGTGGTAGAGTTCGACAGCACACAGGAGGACGCATGGGACGTGAGACTGCTTCCGTTGTCGATCACTATACGCGCAACAACTTGATGGACCGCATCCGCTCGGCATTGTCCGCCGCGGGGCATGATCCCGACAAGCCGACAATCGAGACGCTCAGCGAGCTCGACCACTTGCACGGTGGCGGCTTCGCGACCACGGAAGTTCAAGTGGAGCTGGCGGAAATCCCGCGCGGAAGCCACGTTCTGGATGCGGGGTGCGGTATCGGCGGCCCAAGCCGATACCTGGCGGGCGCCCATGGTTGCCAAGTGGAGGGCATCGATCTCACGCCCGAATACGTCGATATCGCCGGTCAATTGAATGACAAGGTCGGTCTTGGAGAAAGCATCTCACTGACGGTCGGCAGCGTCACCGAACTGCCGTACGAAGACGAGCGGTTCGACGTTGTCCTCTGCCAGAACGTCACCATGAACGTTGAGGACAAGAAGACGATGTTCAGAGAGGCGCTTCGGGTTCTGAAGCCCGGTGGCGCCTACACCTTCAGCCACCTTGCTGAAGGCCCGAACGGCTCGCCCATCTATCCGCTGCCCTGGGCCCGTACTCCGGAGACGAGCTTCCTTGAGACCCCCGAGACGATCCTCCAGACGCTTGCTGCAGCGGGCTTCACCGGCATCGAGGACAGAGCCAGCCAAGCGCGTTCCAAGCCGGGCGGCGGTCCGCAGCCGGGAACGATTGGCGCGGCGCCTGCGATGGGAGACGACATGCCGATGCGCACCGGGAATAGCGCCAAGTCAATTCAAGAAGGGCGGCTCGTCTCAATGATGGTCGTTGCGACACGGCCGATGTGAAGCGGCCAAAAAACTTCTGCGAAGGCAAGCAATGGCGAAGTTCGCGATGGGGACATCGGCCTGACAGAAGCGATCCCCTGAGCCAACTGTTTGTGGCATGTGCTCCCTGTGAGCCCGCAGCAGACGTTCAATTCGTCACGGAACTGAACACCTAGTGTCGCCACCCAGAGAGTTCGACACCGGCCAAGACATGGTCATGATCGTGTGGGTTTCCATATTGACTAGGAGAGGTCTCAAATTCCGCGATCACCCGGCCACTGTGGATTTCCTCGCATTTGTTCAACGCGCGGTATGCCTCCCCTTTCTCGCCCAAATGCCCCAAAGACGAACCGAGTAGCACATAAGCCCAAGAGTTTTCTGGGTGCGCTGCTAAGGCCCTCTCGCTCCAAGCGCGCGCTTCTTTGTAGTCGCCCATTTGGAGGTAGGACCTCGCCATGGGCGCCAGAAACGCGTCAGTGGATTTCAGGCTAGTTTGTATGAACGTAATGCCCCTTTTCGGCTGGCCCATGAAGCTCAGAAGATTGCCCAATGTGCCGCAGACGTCCGGATTATCCGGAACAATTGATAGCGCTTTCTGCAGCGGCTCTAAGGCTTCCTCAAAGCGCTCCGCGCGATGCAGCGCCTTTCCAAGAGACAGATTCACAAAGGGATCATGTTGGTCGAGGGCGCAAGCACGATGCGCAAGTCTCAGCGCTTCCGAATAGGTCTCCTCACGAGTTCGGCCGACGTGACAAATGCCCTCCTGCAAGATCGCTTGAGATAGACCAGCCAAGGCGCGCGCGTTGTTGGGAGAGATCTCCATCGCTTCCCGGAAGCTCTCCTGTGCGCTCAGGATGGTCTTGCATGACAACTGGTCAAGAAGTGCTAATCCGCGACAAATGCTGTCCCAGGCGTCCAATGGCACCGCCGCTCCCATTCCCAGTCGTTTTCTCTCGGAAAGCTCAATCGCACTGACCGTTGATGCGGCAATCCTAGCTCCGAGCACATCTACGACCCGAAAAGGGCTTTCGCCCGTGTGTTCAGATGATCCCGAAATCAGCTGTCGATCGGTCACGGCATCGACGACCCGATAATCGACCCTCCACTGATCACCCCAAGACCACACATGGCCTTGCACGACATACCGCGCGCCGGATCTCGAGACTTGATCCGGCGAAAGGGCATTGTCTGCCTCCGAACCGGAGACTTGGCCGGTGCCGACGACCGGAAGTGGCAATGCGCCTCCAATTCCACCGATCAGGTTCGGAACCAAAGCTCGGGCCACGTCCGAGGACGAAGGCCCTGAGCTTTCGAACGGAAGAACGACAGCAATGGGGATCTCGGTGAGAGCCGCGCCAAGTGCGGGGGAAGCAGCGCCGCCTTCAGATACTTTGGAGTCCCGACGGATGCTCTGTCCGGCATGCATAAGATCATGAAGAGGCCGGCTCGGTGTCAACCCAAGCTCAGCCGACAAGAGATTTGCAAACCTGTCATAGAGCTGTCGCGCGCTGGTTACCCTGCCTTGCGCGGCGTTTGAAACCACAAGGGTTTCGTGGGCCGCTTCATGAAAGGGGTCAATTCTGAGAGCCCGCGTGGCTAAACGAATTGCTTCAGAATGACGCTTCTGATCCGCGTAAGAAAGCATCAGCCGTTCGTGAACCGAGAGGCAGATGTCACTCAACCTTTCGGCTGTCCGGGTCCGCCATTCCTCAAATGATCCCTCGCGAACATAGAAGCTTTGCAGGAAGTCGCCCGCATATAAGCTGACCGCGGCCTCAAGCTCGACAGCTGTCTCTCCGTTGGCCTTCGTTTCAAACTCGTCCACGTCGGTTACGACAGTTGTCCGATCCAGGCCCACGCTTTCAGGACTGGCCAAAAGACCGGAATACTCCGGCAACACTCGACGGATCAGGAAGAGCGTCTGCCTTAGATTGTTGCGGGCGGCCGCGTCGCCTCTTCTTCCCCAGAGAAGATCAGCCAGAGTCTCGCGTGAATACTGCTTGCCGGGCGCAGATGCCAATATGGCGAACAAGGCCGCCGCTTTGTGCCGCGGGAACGCAACCGGCACATCCGAGTTTCCGAGGCGCACGACGAATTGTCCGAGCATCTGGACATTCAGCTTCATTCGGGACCTCCCCAGGCAGAGCTTAACACGAGATGAAGCCAAGCGAACTGCGGAGTTCTGGTTTGTAACGCAGAAAT